>JAOPVP010000099.1 GCA_025966135.1 Frankiales bacterium | reverse complement strand
CGGGGCCGGCGCCCTGCTGTCGCTGTACGCGATCATGGGCTTCCCCGCTGCCCTCGCGGTTCCCGCGCTGGCGTCACGGATGCGGAACGTCGGCATCCTCGTGTTCGTCGGAGTCGGCTTTCTCGTCGCGGGCTACCTCGGGCTGCTGTTTGCGCCCGCCGCCGCGCCGGTCCTCTGGGTCGTGTTCGTCGGTCTCGGCCCGCTGCTGTTCCCGCTCGCGCTCGTCCTGATCAACTCGCGCACGCGCACGCACGAGGGGTCGGTTGCCCTCAGCGGCTTCGTTCAGGGCGTCGGTTACGTGCTGGGTGCACTCGGCCCCCTGGTGGTCGGCGCGCTGCACCAGGCCAGCGGCGGCTGGTCGGTTCCCGTCGTCTTCCTGCTGGTCGTCAGTGTCGCGGGGATCGGCAGCGGTATCCTGCTGATCCGCCCGAGGTACCTTGAGGACGACCTGCAGCGCTAGGGGCGGTCACTGGGACGTCGCTGCCCTCGCCATGCGGGCGGCGTGGCCGCGCAGCTGAGCGAGCACCTCCTCAGTCGCCACCACTTCGTAGTCGACGCTCGGCGGGATCCACGCGAGCAGCCCGGCCAGCTGTGGCACCGATCGGGCGGTGACGGGCCACCTGGTGGTGAGGTCGTCCACGCGAGTAGCGCCGACTGCCCAGCTGGCGAACTGTTCGCGCATGTCGGCCAGCGGCATCCGCAGCAGCACGTCGGCTGTGACCTGCGACTGCACCGACTCGACGGAGGCAGCGAGGAACTCGGCGGCGCTCGCCGCCGGCAGTGGCCTCGCCGCGAAATGCACCCCCGTGGGGAATACCGCGCTGATGCGGTCTAGCCGGAAAGTGCGCCAGGCGTCCCGGTCGCGATCCCAGCCGATGAGGTACCAGCCGCGGTCGGCAGCGACGAGCGAGGAGGGCTCGACCGACCTGCTGGTTTCCTCGGCTCCGTGCGCGCGGTACCGGAAGCGAACGCGCTCACCGTCGCGGCAGGCGAGGGCGAGCTGCCCGAGGAGGGCGGGGGATGCCGCGGCGCGACCCGCGGCGGCCGTCGTGACGCTCGTCCCGAGCGCATTCACGCGGGCGCGCGCAGCGGAGGGAAGCACCTGCTCGAATTTGGCGAGCGCCGTCAGCGCCGTCTGCTGTCCGTCGTCCAGGCCTTCGGACGCGGCGAGCTGCAGCCCGATGGCCATAGTCACCGCCTCCTCTTCGCTCAGCAGCAGGGGCGGCAGCGTGGCGCCGGACTCCAGCCGGTAACCACCGGCGGGGCCGCGCGACGCCGCGACCGAGTAGCCCAGCTCGCGGATGCGGTCGATGTCACGCCTCAGCGTCCGTTCGGTCACCTCGAGGCGCGCGGCGAGTTCGCTGCCCCGCCACTGCCTGTGCGTCTGGAGCAACCCGAGAAGCGCAAGCACGCGGGAAAGATTTTCGGCCACAAGATCATTCTTTCGCTATTCAGGACAGAAAACGTCCTGAATGCCTCCTACCGTTGATTTCGTTCCCCTTTAGCTCCGATCGAAACGGAAGTAGACCATGGACTGGAAACTCGAACTCATCCCCGTACCCGTAAGCGATGTCGACCGCGCGCGAGACTTCTACGCCAATCAGGTCGGCTTCGTGATCGATCACGATGTGGTCGTTTCCCCCGAGCTGCGGTTCGTCCAGCTCACCCCGCCGGGATCCGCCTGCTCCATCTGCATCGGGGTCGGCCTCACCGACATGGCACCGGGGTCGCTGCGCGGACTGCAGATCGTGATCGGTTCTGCGGATGCCGCGTACCAGGAGCTCCTCGACCGCGGGGTCGCGGCATCCGCCCCCATCACGCTCGAATGGGGCCGCTTCGTCTACTTCGCCGACCCTGACGGCAACACCTGGTCGCTGCAGGAACTGCCAGTACGCCCCTAGGGGCTAAGGAACCAGCTCGGCGCGATGCAGCAGCGCTGCGGCGCCGATGAGTGGCCCTTCGCCGGACAGGGCGGAGGGCACCACCGTCACCTTAGTGACGAAACCGAACGAGGCCCGCTCCGCGATTGCGTCGCGGATGATGTCAAAGAGGTCGGGCGTGACGTGCGAGAAGCCGCCACCGATCGCGACGATGTCGAGGTCGTCGAGGGAGGTCGCGGAGGCGATGGCCTGCCCGATCGCGCGCCCGGCCCTGCGGACCGCAGCGATGGCCACGGCATCCCCCGCGGCGTAGCTGGCCGCGAGGTCCTCGCCCGTGGTTCCTGTCCAGCCCTCGGACCGAGCCCACGCGACGCTCTTGGGTCCGGATGCCACTGCCTCGACGCATCCGATTCCGCCGCACTTGCACCGGTCGCTGAAACCGCCGACCTCGATGTGGCCGATATGCCCGGCGTTGCCGGTCGGCCCTGGCACCGTCAGGCCATCCAGGATGAGGCCGCCGCCGATCCCGGTCGACACGATCATGCCCATGACGTTGGAGTAGCCGCGGGCGGCTCCCACCCAGTGTTCGGCGAGGGTGATGCAGAGGCCGTCCATGCGCAGGCGCGTTGGCAGTTCGCCCATCAGCGCCTGCACCTGCGCGAGCAGCGGGTAGTCC
>JAOPVP010000098.1 GCA_025966135.1 Frankiales bacterium | reverse complement strand
AACCTTCAGCTCGTGGAGGAGCAACACCGGGGCACGCGCGGCGTCAACGCGCCGTCGCCAGCCGAAATCCATCAGGCGCGGCGGCTGGTCGAACTCAGCCACGTCATCCGGGAGGGCCTGACGACCTACCCCGGCCTCCCCGCGCCGACCATTTCTCCATTTCTCACTCGCGAAGACTCGCGAGCAAAGTACGCCCCGGGCACGCAGTTCGCGATGGACGTGATCACCATGATCGGAAACACGGGCACCTACCTCGACAGCCCGTGGCACCGCTACGAGGGCGGCGCAGACCTCTCCGCGCTGTCGCTCGAGTCGCTCGTTGACCTCCCCACGGAGGTCTTCCACCTGCAGGATGCCGCCGAACGCGGCATCCCGGAGTCCGTCTTCTGGGACCGCGATGTCCGCGGCAAAGCCGTTCTGCTGCACACGGGCTGGGACCGCTTCTTCGGGCTGCCCGAGTACGCCACGGGCGCCCCCTTCCTCACCGAGGCGGGCACGCGCTACCTGGTCGAGCAGGGGGTCACGCTCGTCGGCATCGACTCGCTCAACATCGACGACACCGAGTCCGGGGGCGAGCGCCCCGCGCACTCCGGGCTCCTTGCAGGGGGCATCCATGTTGTCGAGCACCTGACCCGGCTGGGGGAGTTGCCAGCGTCCGGCAGCCGATTCACGGCGACGCCTCCATTAGTTGAAGGCTTCGGCACATTCCCGGTTCGCGCGTTTGCAACGATCTGACGTCATCACGCGTTAACTTCTTGACCGCATGACCCCCGTACAGGATGATGCGTACATGCCTCCCCATGACGAGAGGATCCGGGTGCCCGAAGCGAAACCCGGATCGCAATCCGCTCTTCGTCAATCCAACCAGCAGCGAATCATCGCCGCCCTGCTGGCCAGTGGCTCCGACACGCAGGCCGGGCTTGCCCGCCAGACAGGCCTCTCGACGGCCACCGTTTCGAACATCGTGCGCGTCCTCTCCGACAAGGGACTCGTCACCACCGAGCAGGTCACCAGCTCCGGTCGGAGGGCCCTCTCGGTCAGTCTGGCCGGGCGAGGAGCCGTCGCGGTCGGCATGGATTTCGGCCGCACGCACACCCGAGTGATCGTCTCGAGCCTCGACTACCAGCTCATCGAAGAGCGAGTGATCGAGAGCCCGCTCGGCCAGAGTTTCCAGCTCGGCCTCGATGCGGCGGCCACCCTCCTCGCCACCATGCTTGCGGAAGTCGGCTTGCCGAGATCCGCCGTGATCGGCGTTGGGGTCGGTATCCCGGGCTCGATCGACGCCAGGACCGGCCAGATCGCCGAGGGCAACGTGCTGCCAGAGTGGGCGGGCGCGAGCCGCGAGGCGCTGGAAAAGCGCCTGAAAGTGCCGGTATATCTTGACAACGATGCCAACCTCGGTGCGCTCGCCGAGGTCACGTGGGGTCCCCACGCGGGAACCTCCAACCTGGTCTTCGTCAAAATCGCGACCGGCATCGGCGCCGGGCTCATCATCAACGGCGTCCAGTTCCGTGGCAGCATCGGCGTCACCGGTGAGATCGGGCACACCCAGATTCTCGACCACGGGCTGCTGTGCCGGTGCGGCAACCGCGGGTGCCTCGAGACCGTGGCTTCCACGGCGATGATGCTCGAGGTGCTCAGCCGATCACCTGGGCGAGCGTCGACCGCTGCCGACATCGTCGAGCGGGCGCTGGACAACGACCGCGCCGTCCTGCACGTCCTCGAAGACGCCGGCATCGCCATCGGGCGCTCGCTCGCCAACATCGCGAACTTCCTGAACCCCGAGACCATCGTCATCGGCGGCCCCCTCGCCGACACGGGCGAGCTGCTGCTCGGCCCCATCCGTCGCGGACTCCGTCGCTTCTCGCTTCCCGTGCTGCAGGATGCCACGACCCTCGTCATGTCGTCGCTCGGCGACAAGGCGGAAGCACTCGGAGCGGCCGCGCTGGTACTCCACCAGCCGGAGAGCCACAGTTTCGCAATGGGATCGTTATCTGCGCTTGCGTTAACTAGTTGACGCCAAGGCTCGTTCCCGCTTAACTATTCACGACGCAGTCACAGCCCGCGACTGCAGCCGACAGGGAGGTCGCCGATGGTGTCCGCTGAGCAGGTGAAGCCCACCATCCTCGAAATGAACTCGATCACCAAAGAGTTTCCTGGTGTGAAGGCCCTCGAAAACGTTTCCATCTCCGTGCACGCGGGCGAGATCCACGCAATCTGCGGCGAGAACGGCGCAGGCAAGTCCACCCTCATGAAGGTGCTCTCGGGTGTCTACCCCTACGGCACCTACACGGGCGAGATCATCTACCAGGGCAGCCCGGTCCGTTTCCGCAACATCGGCCAGAGTGAGGCCGCGGGAATCGTCATCATCCACCAGGAACTCGCGCTCATCCCCGAGCTCTCCATCACCGAGAACATCTTCATCGGTAACGAGCCGCGACGGTTCGGCGTCATCAACTGGGTGGAGGCCCGCAACCGCGCGAAGGAACTGCTCGCGCGCGTTGGCCTCGAGGATGACCCTGACACCCAGATCAAGAACATCGGCGTCGGCAAGCAGCAGCTCGTCGAAATCGCCAAGGCGCTCAACAAGAACGTGAAGCTGCTCATCCTCGATGAGCCCACCGCGGCGCTCAACGCCGCCGACTCGCAGCACCTGCTCGATCTGATCCTTGGGCTCAAGAGCCGCGGCATCGCGTCGATCATGATCTCCCACAAGCTCAACGAGATCGAGCAGATTTCCGACTCCATCACCATCATCCGCGACGGCCACACGGTCGAGACGCTCAACGTCGAGCGCGACGGCGTGGACGAGGACCGCATCATCCGCGGGATGGTCGGCCGCACGCTCGAGAGCCGCTTCCCCGACCACACGCCCCACATCGGCGAGAAGTTCTTCGAGGTGAAGAACTGGGTCGTGCAGCACCCTCAGGTGGCCGACCGCCTGGTGGTGAAGAA
>JAOPVP010000012.1 GCA_025966135.1 Frankiales bacterium | reverse complement strand
AAGCAGCCTCGGTCGCGTCCTCGTGGTGGACGACGACGACGTCATCCGCCAACTGATCACGGTCAACCTCGAGCTCGAGGGGTTCGATGTGACCACCGCGTTCGACGGCCAGGACTGCCTCGACAAGGTCAAGGACGTCAAGCCGGACGTGGTAACCCTCGACATCATGATGCCGAGGCTCGATGGCTGGGAGGCCGCGAGCCGACTGCGGGCCGACCCGAAGACCGCCGGCATCAAGGTCGTGCTGCTGTCGGCACGGGCCCAGGAGGCCGACCTGCAACGCGGCAGCCGGATCGGGGTCGACGCCTACCTGACCAAGCCGTTCGACCCTGACGAGCTCATCGCGACCGTACGACGGCTGGCCGGCCTGCCCGAGGTCTCCGCCTGACCTTCGCGGATGTTCTACCGGGCGTGGGTACGGCGGAACTTCCGCAAAGCTGCGCGAGGTACGGCGGAGGGTGCGGAGCCAGGCTCACGCCCCCACACCTGCTCTTGCGGCGCCGAGGAGGTCCCCGCCGTCACGGGCTCGGCTACTTGGTGGGCGAGGGGGAGGCGCTGGCCTGGGGGACGGTCGCGGTCGTGCCGGTGCAGGGCGAGCCGAGTTCCGGAGCCTGTGGACCGCTGGTGAACAAGTCGAGGAAGCGCTTGACCCGCGGGTCGGACGCCTTCTTCACGAGCACCCGCTCGCCCCAGGCCTGCAGGCTGATCGGCGACTTGAGGCCCGGGTAGGGGCTAAGCATCCGATAGGGGTTGCCGTTGACGAGGGTCTTCAGGGTGGCGATGTCGGCCGCTGAGGCCGTCGTCGGGTTGTAGGTGACCCAGACCGCGCCGTGCTCCAGGGAGTGGACGGCGTTCTCGTTGGCGATCGGCTGGGTGTAGACCTGGCACGACTCCGGATTCACGTTGTGGTTGCCGCCGTTCGGAGGCGTGTCGGCCTTGTTCGGGTAGCTGACGGTGCCCGCGACGTGCTGCCGAGCCAGGCCGGACGTGTTCTGGATGCCCGAGACCTGGCTCTGGGCGTACTTCAGGCTCGACTTGTCGCCGATCCCCTGGTTGGCCACGGCGTAGGCGACGATCCCGCCGAGGGCCGCCACCAGGGCGACGCATCCCACCGCGAATCCCATCGGGAACGGCTTCTTCACGGGGGCGGGCTTGCGCCCACGTGCTCGTGAGACGGGGTCGTTGCGCTTGGCCATCAAAGATCCATCCGGTGTGGTCAGGGCGTGGTCGTACGGGTACGCGGAGCAGCAGCGCCGCAGATAGTAGGTGGAACGGCCCCTGTAACCTCAGAACGTGACCCCCGCCGAGCTCAAGAACGCCGTGCGTGCGGCCGTAGCCGCCAGCGTGGACAACGGCGAGCTCGCGGTCGCGGTTCCCGACGAGGTCGGGGTCGAGCGGCCCAAGGTCAAGGACCACGGGGACTACGCGACCAACATCGCGCTCCAGCTCGCCAAGCCCGCCGGGCTGCCGCCGCGCAGGGTCGCGGAGCTCCTCGCAACGCGCCTGAGGGAGTCCGACGGCATCGACAGCGTCGAGATCGCGGGTCCTGGCTTCCTGAACATCCGGCTGTCCGGTGATGCGCTCGGCCAGGTCGCCAAGCAGGTCCTGATCGCCGGCGCGTCGTACGGCACCAACGACCGGTTCGCCGGTGAGTCCGTCAACCTCGAGTTCGTCAGTGCCAACCCGACCGGCCCTATCCACATCGGTGGCGTGCGGTGGGCGGCCGTCGGCGACGCTCTCGCCCGGCTCCTGCAGGCCAGTGGTGCCAAGGTCACGCGGGAGTACTACTTCAACGACCACGGCGGCCAGATCGACCGGTTCGCGCGGTCGCTGCTCGCCGCCGCCCGAAAGGAGCCCTCTCCCGAGGACGGGTACGGCGGCGCCTACGTCGACGAGATTGCCCAGCGGGTGACCGAGCAGGTGCCCGACGTGCTGGAGCAGCACGACCCGCAGGAGGTCTTCCGCGAGCGGGGCGTGGCGCTCATGTTCGAGGAGATCAAGGCCTCTCTGCACGACTTCGGGGTCGACTTCGACGTCTACTTCCATGAGAACGCGCTGCACGAGTCCGGCGCCGTGGAACGGGCTGTCGCGCGGCTGCGGGCCCTGGGCCACATCTACGAGAAGGACGGCGCGGTCTGGCTGCGCACCACCGAGTTCGGTGACGACAAGGATCGGGTCGTCATCAAGAGCGACGGCGATCCGGCCTACATCTCCGGCGACCTGGCCTACTACCTCGACAAGCGCGAACGCGGCTTCGACCGGGTCGTGATCATGCTGGGCGCTGACCATCACGGCTACATAGGCCGGATGATGGCCATGTGCGCGGCCTTCGGGGACACCCCAGGCGTCAACCTCGAGATCCTCATCGGGCAGCTGGTCAACCTGGTCCGTGACGGCGAGCCGCTCAAGATGAGCAAGCGGGCCGGCACCGTCATCACGCTGGAGGACCTTGTCGAGGCCATCGGGGTCGACGCGGCGCGCTATGCCCTGGCCCGGTCCAGCGCCGACAGCCAGCTCGACATCGACCTCGACGCCTGGTCGCGCCAGACCAGCGACAACCCGGTCTGGTACGTCCAGTACGCCGCTACCCGGGCGGCCTCGGTCCTGCGCAACGCCGGGGACCTCGGCTTCACGGTCGACCACGACGCGGACCTGTCCTTGCTGACGCACCCACGGGAGAATGACCTGCTGCTCGCCCTCGCGGAGTTCCCGGCCGTCGTGGCCACCGCCGCCGAGCTGCGCGAGCCCCATCGGGTCGCGCGCTACCTCGAGGAGAAGGTCGCGAAGAGCGCCCAGCGCTTCTGGGACGACTGCCAGGTCCTGCCCAAGGGAGATGCACCCGCCGAGCCGACCACGGCGCCCCGGCTGCTGCTGTGGAAGGCGACCCGCACCGTCCTCGAGAACGGCCTCGGCATGCTGGGCGTCACCGCGCCGGAGCGGATGTGACCGCCCAGGCCTGTTCGACGACGCCCGTGGCGCTCACCGATCTCGTCGGTGGTGTCTGGCCTCGTACGGCGACCCGTGGCGCGGACGGGGCCCTCGAGCTCGGCGGGATCGACGTTCGCGACCTGGCCGCCGAGCACGGCACCCCGCTGCTGGTCCTCGACGAGGAGGACCTGCGGGCGCGCTGCCGCGAGTGGCGGGCGGCGTTCGACGGCTGGCCGGCAGGCGCTGACGTCGCCTACGCCGGCAAGGCGTTCCTGTCCAAGGCGGTCGTGAAGATCGTGGCGGAGGAGGGCCTCGGCCTCGATGTCTGCACCGGGGGCGAGCTCGCCGTTGCGCTGGCGGCCGGTTTCCCCCCGGGCCGGTTGTGGTTCCACGGCAACAACAAGTCGGTCGCGGAGCTGGAGCGGGCCGTCGCCGCCGGTGTCGGCACCGTCGTCGTCGACTCCTTCGAGGAGATCGTCCGGCTGGCGGCCGTCGCCGACCGCGCAGGCACCCGTCAGCGGGTCTACGTCCGGGTCACGCCCGGGGTCGAGGCGCACACCCACGAGTACGTCCAGACCGGTCAGGAGGACCAGAAGTTCGGGTTCTCCCTCGCCTCCGGCGCCGCGGCCGAGGCCTGCCGCCGGGCCGTCACCCTGCCCGCGCTGGAGCTGGCGGGCATCCACTGCCACATCGGCAGCCACATCTTCGACACGCACGGCTTCTCCCTCGCTGCGCACCGGATGGTCGAGCTGCTCGCCGCGATCCGCGACGAGCACGGCCTCGAGCTGCCCGAGCTCGACCTCGGCGGTGGCCACGGGATCGCCTACACCGCCGCCGACGACCCGATGACCCCCGCCGACCACGCCGCCGGGCTGCGCGCGATCGTGGAGCGGGAGTGCGCGGCCGCGGGCCTCGCCGTACCCCGGGTGGTGGTGGAGCCGGGACGGGCCGTGGTCGGGCCGACCACGGTGACCGTCTACGAGGTCGGGACGGTGAAGGACCTGCCCGGCCTGCGGACCTACGTGAGCGTCGACGGCGGCATGTCCGACAACATCCGCACCGCGCTGTACGACGCCCGGTACACCGCGGTCCTCGCGTCGAGGTGCTCTTCTGCCGAGGCCAAGAACGTGACCCTCTGCGGCAAGCACTGCGAGAGCGGCGACATCGTCGTGCACGACGTGCCGCTGCCGGCCGATCTCGTCCCGGGTGACCTCGTCGCCGTGCCGGCGTCCGGGGCCTACCACCGGTCGATGGCGTCCAACTACAACCACGTGACGCGCCCCCCTGTGGTCGCGGTCAAGGACGGGGTGTCGCGGGTGATCGTGCGCCGGGAGACCGAGGACGACCTGCTCGCCCTGGACGTGGGGTGAAGGGCAGCATGAGCACCCGCCTCGCCGCCCTGTTCGTCGCGGCCCTGCTCGGCCTGCTGGTGGTGTTCGGCCTCGCGCTGGCCCCGCTCGGGTGGGCCGCCGAGACGCCGTACCTGCTGGTCGTCGCGGTGGGGCTGGGAGCGCTCGTACGACAGGCTCGGGCGCTGAAGGCGCCGGAGCCGGCCGGCCGCACCTGCAGCTGCTGCACGAGCACGGTCTACGACCCGGTCGAGGTGCGCTGATGGCCAAGGCACTGAGAGTGGCGCTGCTGGGCTGCGGCACCGTCGGGTCCGAGGTCGTGCGGATGCTGCACCGCAACGCCGACGACCTGACCGCCCGGGTCGGAGTTCCGCTCGAGATCGCCGGGATCGCCGTCCGTCGGCTCTCCAAGCGCCGCGACCTCGAGGTCGACCAGACGCTGTTCACGACCGACGCGGCGACCCTTGTCGCGCGCGACGACGTCGACCTGGTCGTCGAGGTGATCGGCGGCATCGAGCCCGCCCGGACCTTGCTCGTCTCCGCCCTCAAGGCCGGCAAGGGCGTCGTCACGGCCAACAAGGCCCTGCTCGCCGAGGACGGCGCGACGCTGCACGCGGCCGCCCTCGAGGGCGGTGCGGACCTCTACTACGAGGCCAGCACAGCTGGTGCGATCCCGATCCTGCGGCCGCTGCGCGAGTCGCTCGTCGGGGACGACATCAGCAGGGTCATCGGCATCGTCAACGGCACCACCAACTACATCCTGACCCGGATGGACGAGCTCGGGATGGGCTTCTCCGAGGCGCTCGACGAGGCCACCGCGCTCGGCTACGCCGAGGCCGACCCGACCGCCGACGTCGAGGGCTTCGACGCGGCAGCCAAGGCGTCGATCCTTGCCGGGCTGGCGTTCCACACCCGGGTCACGGCCGCCGACGTCCACCGCGAGGGCATCAGCGACGTGACCGCGGGCGACGTCGCAAGCGCCAAGGCGATGGGCTGCGTGGTGAAGCTGCTCGCGATCGCCGAGCGCGAGGGCGACGGCGTGAGCGTTCGGGTGCACCCCGCCATGATTCCCCGCAGCCATCCGTTGGCGAGCGTGCGCGAGGCCTACAACGCGGTGTTCGTCGAGGCCGCGGCGGCCGGCCAGCTCATGTTCTACGGTCGCGGGGCCGGGGGAGCGCCCACCGCCAGCGCAGTCCTCGGTGACCTCGTCGCGGTCGCCCGCAACACCCTCTCGGGCGCCCGCGGCGCCGGGGAGTCGGCGTACGCGGACCTGCGGGTCAGGCCGATGGGCGAGGTGGTCACTCGCTACCACATCAGCCTCGACGTGACCGACAAGGCCGGTGTCCTGGCCGCGGTGGCCACCACCTTCAGCGCCCACGACGTGTCGATCCGGACGGTGCGCCAGGAGGGGCACGGCGACGACGCGTCGCTGGTCGTGGTCACGCACGTGGCCCGCGACGGGGCCCTGCAGGCAGTGGTCGAGGAGCTGCGCGGCCTTGATGTGGTCCGGGCGGTCGCCAGCGTGATGAGGGTGGAGGGCCAAGCGTGAAGCGGGGGAGGCGGCACAGCGTGAACGGGGAGAACCGATGACGACGGTGGCTGGACGGGCTGGTTGGCGAGGCCTCATCGAGGAGTACCGGGACCGCTTGCCGGTCACCGACGCCACGCCCGTCGTGACGCTCCTCGAGGGTGGCACTCCGCTGGTTCCGGCGTACCACGTGTCCGAGCTCGTCGGCTGTGAGGTCTTCCTCAAGGTCGAGGGCGCCAACCCGACCGGGTCCTTCAAGGACCGCGGCATGACGATGGCCATCAGCAAGGCCAAGGAGGAGGGCTCGCAGGCCGTCATCTGCGCGTCCACCGGCAACACGTCCGCCTCGGCTGCGGCCTACGCCGCGCGCGCCGGGATGACCTGTGCCGTCCTCGTTCCCGACGGCAAGATCGCGCTCGGCAAGCTGGCCCAGGCGCTCGTCCACGGGGCCCGGCTGCTGCAGGTCCAGGGCAACTTCGACGACTGCCTCGACCTGTGCCGCGACCTGTCGGACAACTACCCCGTCACCCTCGTCAACTCCGTGAACCCGTACCGGATCGAGGGCCAGAAGACGGCCGCCTTCGAGATCTGCGACGTCCTCGGTGGTGCCCCCGACCTCCACTGCCTGCCGGTCGGCAACGCCGGCAACATCACGGCCTACTGGCGGGGCTACAAGGAGTACGCCAGCAGCCTCGGTCACGGTGCACCCCGGATGCTGGGCTTCCAGGCCGCCGGCGCCGCGCCCATCGTCACCGGCGTCCGGGTCGACAACCCGCAGACCATCGCCACCGCGATCCGGATCGGCAACCCGGCGTCGTGGCAGCAGGCCCTCGAGGCTCGCGATGAGAGCGGCGGCGACATCCAGGCTGTGACCGACCGGCAGATCCTGTCGGCCTACAAGCTGCTGGCGCAGAAGGAGGCGGTGTTTGTCGAGCCCGCGTCCGCGACCTCCGTGGCCGGCCTGCTGCAGGCCCACGCCGCCGGGACGATCGACCCCGGCCAGCGCATCGTGTGCACCGTCACCGGCAACGGCCTGAAGGACCCCGACTGGGCCATCGCCGGCGCGCCCAAGCCGGTCACCGTCGCCGCCTCCGCGGAGGCGGCCGCCGCCGCGCTCGGCCTGTGACCTGCTCGCCTGCGCGGGTTGTCAGCCCCTGGTGGGCGCCTGACCCCTCGTGGGGCTGACAACTCGCGGGAGGAGCTGACGTGGGCGCGGGCCTCGACCTGCTGCGCCGCAACCGCGACTTCCGGCGGGTCTTCCTGTCCTCGCTGGTCACCTCGGGTGGGGACTGGTTCGCCCTGATCCCCTTGCTGGCTCTGCTGCGGGACCTCACCCACAGCGGCCTCGCCGGGGGTCTCGTGCTGGCGGCCGACACGGCCGTCTTCGCCCTGCTCTCGCCGTACGCCGGGACGCTCGCCGATCGGCTCGACCGGCGCCGGATCATCGTGGTGTGCGAGGGCCTCTGCGCCGGCTTGGCCCTGCTCCTGCTCGCCGTCGACAGCCGCTCGACGGTCTGGGTCGCGGTCGTCGCGGTCGGCGGCATCGCGGCGGCGAAGGCGTTCGCGACGCCGGCCACCGCGGCGGCGACACCCAACCTCGTCCCGCCGCAGGACCTGGCCCTCGCCAACGTCATGAACGGCGTTGCCTGGGGCTCGATGCTCGCCGTCGGCGCCGCGCTCGGCGGGATCGCCACAGCCCTGTTCGGCACGAGCACCTGCTTCGTCATCGACGCCGTGAGCTTCGTGCTCTCGGCGCTGCTGGTCGCGCGCTGCCGGGTGCCGTTCCAGCAGCAGCGGGAGACCGGGGAGCACCCGGGCTTTCGGGATGCCCTGCACGAGGCGCTGACCTTCGCCCGCTCCGACCGGTCCGTGCTGGCGCTGCTCGCGGCCAAGCCGGGGGTGGCGTTCGCGAACGGTGCTCTGGTCCTGTTCCCGCTGCTCGCCGTCGACGTCTTCCACGTCGGCGCGACCGGTATCGGGTTGCTCTACGCCGCGCGTGGCGTCGGCGCGCTCATCGGTCCGTTGCTGCTGGGCCGGCGAGGGCGGGGCGGGGCGGCGATGTGGTGGGTGCTGGCCGCTGCCATGACCTCGTGCGGGCTGCTCTATGTGATCGTCGCGTCTGCGCCCGTGTTCTGGGTCGCGGTGCTGCTGGTCGCCGTCGCCCACCTCGGGGGCGGAGCCAACTGGACGATCTCGACGTACGGGCTGCAGCAGCGCGTCCCGGACCGGGTGCTGGGACGCATCTCGAGCGCGGACTTCATGATCGTGACCCTGGTGATCGCGCTCAACCAGGTCGTGGCCGGGCTGCTGTCGGAGGCCGTCGGCACGCGGCTCCTGGTCGGGGCCTTCGGGGCTGCCTCGATGGCGTACGCGGCCGTGTGGCTGACGGGGACCCGTAACCTGCGCCGGACCCCTCTCGAGACTGGAGCCTGACGTGCCGTCCTTCCGCGCCGCACCGGTTCGGGTGCGCGTGCCTGCCACGAGCGCCAACCTCGGACCCGCCTTCGACAGCGCCGGCCTGGCCCTCGGCCTCTACGACGACGTGGTGGTGCGGGTCACCGACTCCGGCCTGTCGGTCGACGTCGCGGGCGAGGGGGCGGACGACCTGCCACGTGACAAGCGGCACCTGGTCGTGAAGTCGCTGCGCGCGACGTTCGCCGAGCTCGGTGGCCAACCGCGGGGGCTCGAGGTCGTCTGCGCCAACCGCATCCCGCAGTCCCGCGGACTCGGCTCGTCCTCGGCCGCGATCGTGGCCGCCGTGGTAGCGGCGCGGGCCTTGGTGCTGGGCGGCGAGGAGACGATGGACGACGACGCGGCGCTCGCGCTCGCGACCCGGATCGAGGGGCACCCCGACAACGTCGCTGCCTGCCTGCGGGGCGGGCTGACGTTCGCGTGGACGGTGGCGGACACGGTCCGGGTGCACCGGGTGGACGTCCACCCCGACCTGGCGCCGGTGGCGTTCATCCCTTCGTCGCGGGCCTCCACCAAGAAGGTCCGCGGGCTGCTACCCGCTGAGATCCCGCATGCGGACGCCGCGGCCAACTCCGCGCGGACGGCGCTGCTGTCGCTGGCAATGACCTGCAGCCCTGAGCTGCTGCTCGATGCCACCGAGGACCGCCTGCACCAGGCCTACCGGGCTTCCGCGATGCCACGCAGCGCGGCTCTGGTGGCCGGGCTGCGCGCCGACGGCGTTCCGGCGGTCATCAGCGGTGCGGGCCCTGCAGTGCTCGCGCTCACCACCCGCGCGACCGCCGCCGCCGTCGCGGCTCGGCAGCAGCGCGGCTGGGAGGTCGTACCGCTCGCGGTCGAGCCCACCGGCGCCGTGATCCTGCCGCTCTGAGCCCCCGGGAACACGCGGGGAAGGGGCTGTGTTGCCCCTAGTGCACGGTGGCAGTTACCCTGTGCGTGCACCAGACGCCCCGTGGCCTGTGTGCTCGCTGCCGAGCAACCACCCGGAAGCCCTCTCGAGGACGCTGACGATCTGCTCCGGCCCTCTCCATGCCCGTCGGAACAGTCCGACGAGTGGCACTGAATCGGGCTGACCCGCACCGAGTACCGGCCCCGCGAGCGCCGCTCCCACCGAGCAGGCCGCACGCGGGTACGCCCCCCCGAGCACCTCGGCCCCCACGGGCCCGAGGTCCACCGGCCCCGGCCGGCGCACCCCCCGTCCGCCAGATCGCCTCCGCGGTCCGGCGGCCCACCTGGAGGACTCTCCTTGACCGACACAACCGACCTGCTGCCCGCGGCCTCCGCTGTGGGCAGCGCCGCTCCGGAGCAGGCAGACACGGCCACCGCACCGAAGGTGCGCCGCCGTGCAACCTCGGGCGGCGGGCTTTCCTCGCTCGTGCTCCCCGAACTCCAGTCCCTCGCGGGCGACCTGGGCATCACCGGCACCGCCAAGATGCGCAAGAGCCAGCTCATCGAAGCCATCCAAGAGCGCCAGAACGGCGCTGTCGGCGCCGCTGCTGCGACGCAGCCGGACGCCCCCGTCAAGGCGCAAAGGGCCGCCAGGACCGCCAAGGTCTCGGCTCCCGCGGACGTGACACCCGAGACGCGCGCCGAGACCACATCCGAGACCGCCGGCGACACTGTCCCCGAGTCCCGCCAGGACGGGGAGCACCGCACCGAGGGCGATGAGGACCGCCCGCAGCGGGTCGACCGCGGCCGCGAGCGCTTCCTCGAGCGTGAGGCCCGCCGGCAGGAGCGCGCTGCGGCCATCGCCCGCGGCGAGGACCCTGATGCGGCCTCCACCGACGGCGGTCCCGGAGAGGCGGCGCCGCACCAGCCCCGCCAGTCCCAGGAGACCCGCGAACCCCAGCAGCGTGACGGCCAGCAGACCCGCGACCGGCAGCAAGGGGACCGGCAGAGCCGTCAGCAACCTGACCGCCAGGGCGGTCAGGGCGGCCCGGACGAGGATGAGTTCGGCGCGCGGCGCGGTCGCTTCCGCGAGCGCGGCCGTGGTCGCAACCGCCAGCGCGGCGGCGAGCGCTTCGGCAACGAGCCGGAGCCGGTGATCAGCGAGGACGACGTCCTGATCCCGATCGGCGGCATCCTGGACATCCTCGACAACTACGGCTTCGTCCGGACCTCCGGCTACCTCACCGGCCCCAACGACGTGTACGTGTCCCTGCAGCAGGTCCGCAAGTACGGGCTGCGCCGTGGCGATGCCGTCACCGGTGCGGTCCGGCAGCAGCGCGAGGGGGAGCGCAAGGACAAGTACAACGCGCTCGTCCGCCTCGACACCATCAACGGCCTCGACATCGAGGAGGCCCGGAAGCGGCCGGAGTTCACCAAGCTCACGCCGCTCTACCCGCAGGACCGCCTGCGCCTCGAGACCGACCCGAGCATCCTCACGACCCGTGTCATCGACCTGGTGATGCCGGTCGGCAAGGGCCAGCGCGCCCTGATCGTGAGTCCGCCCAAGGCGGGCAAGACGATGGTCATGCAGTCCATCGCCAACGCGATCACGACCAACAACCCCGAGTGCCACCTCATGGTCGTCCTCGTCGACGAGCGACCCGAAGAGGTCACCGACATGCAGCGCTCGGTGAAGGGCGAGGTCATCGCCTCCACCTTCGATCGGCCGCCGCAGGACCACATCACGGTCGCGGAGCTGAGCATCGAGCGGGCCAAGCGCCTGGTCGAGCTCGGCCACGACGTGGTGGTCCTGCTGGACTCGATCACCCGTCTCGGGCGCGCCTACAACCTCGGTGCCCCGGCCTCCGGCCGCATCCTGACCGGTGGTGTGGACTCGGCGGCGCTGTACCCGCCCAAGCGCTTCCTCGGCGCCGCCCGCAACATCGAGAACGGCGGCTCGCTGACGATCTTCGCTACCGCCCTCGTCGAGACCGGCTCCGCGATGGACACCGTGATCTTCGAGGAGTTCAAGGGCACCGGTAACGCCGAGCTCAAGCTCGACCGTCGCCTCGCGGACAAGCGCATCTTCCCGGCGATCGACGTCGACGCCTCGGGCACCCGCAAGGAGGAGATCCTGCTCGCTCCTCAGGAGCTGCGGATCGTCCTTCAGCTGCGCCGGGTGCTGCACGCCCTCGACACCAGCGCCAGCCTCGAGCTGCTGCTGGACAAGATGAAGTCGACCCGCACGAACGTCGAGTTCCTCATGCAGATCCAGAAGACCACCGTCGACCAGACCGAGAACGCCAGCTAGACGCCGGTACGACGAAGGGCCGCGGCACCGTTTCGGGTGCCCCGGCCCTTCGTCGTACGCGGCTGGGCACCCGCGGTCAACGCCGGCCCCCATCAAGGATCACGCCGGTTGGTGGTGGTGCGGCGCCCGGCAAGAGCTGCGGGAAGGCCGGGGGTGCGGTGAGTGTTGGAACTCCTGTGTGCTGGTCTGGCACACTGGTCCACAACAGAGCACCGGTTCCCGTGGTAGCACGACCCGGCGGCTCCCCGACCGAGAGGCACCACCATGAAGGCTGGAATCCACCCGACCTACACGGAGACGACCGTCTCGTGTACGTGTGGCAACACGTTCACCACGCGCAGCACGGCCGGCGCGGAGATCCGCGCCGAGGTCTGTGCGGCCTGCCACCCGTTCTACACGGGCAAGCAGAAGATCCTCGACACCGGTGGCCGGGTAGCCCGGTTCGAGCAGCGCTTCGGCAAGCGCTCCAAGTAGCGACCCTGCGGCGCCCGTCCCTCACAGAGGGGCGGGCGCCGTTGCCGTTCCAGGACACGTAAGGACCCCCATGGCTGACCCGCTCGACGACCTGCTGGCCGAGCACGCCGACCTCGAGGCACGGCTCGCCGACCCCGCCGTGCACGCCGACCAGACGGTCGCGCGCGAGCTCGGTCGTCGCTACGCCGAGATCGGCCCGATCGTCGCGACCGCGCGCGCACGCGACATCCTGCGACAGGACCTGCAGGCCGCCCGGGAGCTCGAGATGGACGTCGAGGCAGCCGAGCTCGAGGACCAGATCGCCGCGCTCGACGCCAAGATCGTCACCCTGCTCATCCCGAAGGACCCGGCCGACGTCAAGGACGTGATCCTCGAGGTCAAGGGCGGGGAGGGCGGGGACGAGGCCGCGCTGTTCGCCGGCGATCTGGTCCGGATGTACACCCGCTACGCGGAGCGGCAGGGCTGGAAGACCGAGGTCGTGTCCGCGACCGAGGGCGAGATGGGTGGCTACAAGGACATCCAGATCGCGGTGAAGTCCCGCGACCTGGAGAACCCGGTCTACGGCCGGCTGAAGTACGAGGGCGGCGTCCACCGCGTCCAGCGGGTGCCCGCCACCGAGTCGCAGGGCCGCATCCACACCTCCGCTGCCGGCGTGCTCGTACTGCCCGAGGCCGAGGAGGTCGACGTCGAGATCAACCAGAACGACCTGCGCATCGACGTCTACCGCTCCAGTGGCCCGGGCGGGCAGAGCGTCAACACCACCGACTCGGCCGTCCGCATCACCCACCTCCCGACCGGGGTGACGGTGTCGATGCAGAACGAGAAGAGCCAGCTGCAGAACCGCGAGGCGGGTATGCGCGTGCTCCGTGCTCGCCTGCTCGCGCTCGCGCTGGAGGAGCAGGCCGCCAAGGACAGCGCCACCCGCGGGTCACAGATCCGCACCATGGACCGCAGCGAGAAGATCCGTACTTACAACTGGCCCGACAACCGCGTCGCCGACCACCGGAGCGGATACAAGGCCAACAACCTCATGCAGGTCCTCGACGGGGACCTCGATCCCGTCATCCAGTCCCTCGTCGACGCCGACAACGAGGCAGCGCTGAAGGGGGAGCACCCCTGACCCGCCTGCAGACGGCCGTCCGCGAGGCCGCCGACACCCTGCAGCGGGCCGGTGTCGCCAGCCCCGAGCACGATGCCCGTGCGCTCGCCGTACACGTCCTCGGGCTCGCGAAGCCGTCGGAGCTGCTCCTGGTCGATGACATCGACCAGGCCGTGTACGGCGACCTGGTGGCCCGCCGTGCCTCTCGGGTGCCGCTGCAGCACCTCACCGGGTCGGTCGGGTTCCGCTGGATCGACCTCGAGGTCGGTCCGGGAGTGTTCGTGCCGCGGCCGGAGACCGAGTCGGTCGTGCACTGGGCTGTTGAGGCCGTCAAGGACAGGGAGTCCCCGTTGCTCGTCGACCTCTGCACCGGCTCCGGCGCCATCGCGCTCGCGCTGGCCAACGAGGTGCCGGGCGCGGTGGTGCACGCCGTCGAGCGGGACCCCGGAGCGCTGCTGTGGGCCCGTCGCAACGCTGCGAACCGGGTGCGGGCAGGGGACCCCGAGGTGCACCTGCACCAGGGCTCCGCGGAAGCTGCGCTGCCGGCGCTCGACGGCACCGTCGACCTGGTGGCCAGCAACCCGCCGTACATCCCTGAGGACGAGCGGCACCTGATCGATCCCGAGGTGGTCGACCACGACCCGGAGCTGGCGTTGTTCGGTGGCACGGACGGGCTCGACGTCGTCCGGCTGGTCGAGCAGGCGGCCCGCAGGTTGCTCAAGCCGGGCGGCCTCGTGGTGGTCGAGCACTCGGACCGGCAGGGCCGGTCGGCGCCGGGGGTCTTCCAGGCCGCCGGCGGATGGGCCGAGGTCCAGGACCACCCGGACCTCACAGGACGCGACCGGTTCGTCACTGCACGCTGGGGACACGCACAGGGGGAAGCATGAGCACCACCTACGACTGCCGGCACGGCAACCCGATGGGCATCGACGCCGCCGTCACCGCGCTCCGCCGCGGCGAGCTGGTGGTGCTGCCGACCGACACCGTCTACGGGCTGGCGGCCGACGCCTTCAACCCGGCGGCGGTGGCCCGGTTGCTGGAGGCCAAGGGCCGCGGCCGCGACATGCCGACGCCCGTGCTGGTGCCGGAATTGCGCACCCTCGAGGGTCTCGTCGACGACGTGCCTCCGGCGGCCCGGGAGCTGGTTGAGGTCTTCTGGCCCGGTGGGCTCACCCTGGTGATGCGCCACGCCGCGACGCTCGCCTGGGACCTCGGCGACACCAAGGGGACGGTGGCGGTGCGGATGCCGCTGGACCCGATCGCGCTGTCAGTGCTGGCGCAGACCGGTCCGCTCGCGGTCTCGAGTGCCAACCGGAGCGGCCTGGCGCCGCCCACCGACGCCGCCGAGGCGGCCCGCCAGCTCGGTACTGCCGTGGAGGTCTACCTCGACGGCGGCGGGACCGGCGCACCCGTGTCCTCCACCATCGTCGACCTGACCGGCCAGGTCCCGACCGTGCTGCGCGCCGGGGCCGTGTCGCTCGAGGAGCTCCGCGAGGTGCTCCCGGACCTGCAGGGCCCGGCTTGAGCGGGTCCACGTCTGCCCGGTAACAGCTGCCGGCTGCCGAGGGGCGACCGGGCGGCAGCGGTAGGCTGACGCGTTCCGCCCGCCACCAGCTCGAGGAGCTTGCCGTGACGTTCTGGGGTCCTTCTTTTGACGACCTTCAGCAGACCGACCCCGAGATCGCAGGGGTGGTGCTTGACGAGCTCACCCGCCTCCGCGCGGGGCTGCAGCTCATCGCCTCTGAGAACTTCACGAGCCCGGCCGTGCTGGCCGCGCTCGGCTCGACGCTGTCCAACAAGTACGCCGAGGGTTACCCCGGCAAGCGCTACTACGGGGGCTGCGAGGTCGTCGACGTCGCCGAGGAGATCGGCATCCAGCGCGCCAAGGACCTGTTCGGTGCCGACCACGCGAACCTCCAGCCGCACTCCGGCGCCAGCGCCAACCTCGCCGTGTACGGCGCTTTCCTCGAGCCCGGCGACACCGTCCTGGCGATGTCGCTGCCGCACGGCGGCCACCTCACGCACGGCACGAAGGTCTCGTTCAGCGGCAAGTGGTTCAACGCCGTCCACTACGGCGTGGCCCAGGACACCGAGGACATCGACTACGACCAGGCCCGTGACCTGGCTCGCGAGCACCGGCCGAAGATGATCATCGCCGGCGGCTCGGCCATCCCGCGGCTCATCGACTTCAAGGCCTTCCGGGAGATCGCCGACGAGGTCGGCGCGATCCTCATGATCGACGCGGCGCACTTCATCGGCCTCGTCGCCGGCGGCGCTATCCCCAGCCCGGTGCCGTACGCCGACGTCGTCACGTTCACCACCCACAAGGTGCTGCGCGGACCACGCGGCGGCATGCTCGTCTGCAAGCAGGAGCACGCGGCCAAGCTCGACAAGGCGGTGTTCCCGATGATGCAGGGCGGGCCGCTCATGCACGCCGTCGCGGCGAAGGCGGTGGCCCTCAAGGAGGCGTCGACGCCGGAGTACGCCGCCTACGCCCGCCAGGTCATCGCCAACAGCCAAGCCCTCACCGACGGCCTCGCGGCGGAGGGGATGCGCCCGGTCACCGGCGGCACCGACACGCACCTGGCGCTGCTGGACCTGCAGGGCATCGACGTCACGGGTGCGCAGGCCGAGGCCCGTTGCCAGGCAGCGGGGATCGTGCTCAACAAGAACGCCATCCCCTACGACCCGCAGCCGCCGTCCGTCGCCTCCGGCATCCGGGTCGGCACCCCGTCGGTCACGACGCAGGGCATGGTCGAGGTCGACATGAAGGAGATCGCCGGCCTGATCGGGCGGGCCGTCCGCGATGAGAGCGGTTCGGCGGCGGAGGAGCTCCGTCGCGGTGTCGCGACCCTTGTCGGGGCGCACCCGGCATATCCGCGGCCTGACGCGGTCTGAGACCGATAGCCGGTAGCCTCGTTCGGTGCGCGAGTACCTGCTCGTCCTGTGCGTCGCCGCCGGGGTGACCTGGCTCCTGACGCCGTTGGCGCGCAGGTTCGCGATCCGGATCGGCGCCATGGCCGAGCCGCGGGACCGGGACGTCCACACCATCCCGACGCCGCGCCTGGGCGGTCTGGCGATGTACGGCGGGATCTGCGCGGCCTTCCTGGTGGCACACTCCCTGCCCGCGCTGTCGTCGATCTTCAAGTACTCCGACGTGCAGGCCGTCGTCATCGCCGGCGGCATCATCACGCTGCTCGGCTTCGTCGACGACCGCTGGCAGCTCGATGCGATCACCAAGCTCGCCGGCCAGACCGTGGCGGCCGGCGTGATGGTCCTGCTCGGCCTGCAGCTGCTCACGATCACCCTTCCCGGGACCGGTGCGGTCCTGCTCGGTCCGGAGGGTGTCCCGCTGACCGTCCTGCTCGTGCTGCTGACCGTCAACGCCGTCAACTTCATCGACGGCCTCGACGGGTTGCTGGCCGGCGTAGGGGCGATCGCGGCCCTGGCGCTGTTCGCGTTCTCCTACAGCCTCGCCAGCGGCCGCGTCACCTCGGGCGTCGCCCAGGAGCGGATCAGCGCCCCGACCCTCATCGCGGTCGTGCTCGCCGGGGCCTGCCTGGGCTTCTTGCCGCACAACTTCAACCCCGCCCGGATCTTCATGGGCGACTCCGGATCGATGCTGATCGGGCTCATGCTCAGCGCCTCGGTGACGTCCCTGACGGGGCAGTTCAACTACTCCAACCTGCCTGCCAAGGCGGCCTTCCCGGTGCTGCTGCCCCTGCTGCTGCCGCTCGCGGTCCTCGCGGTGCCCTTCGTCGACCTCATCCTGGCCGTCGTACGGCGGACCCGTGCCGGCAGGAGCCCCTTCTCACCGGACAAGATGCACCTGCACCACCGGCTGCTCGAGATCGGCCACAGCCACACCCGCGCGGTGCTGATCATGTACTTCTGGACGGCACTACTGGCCTTCAGCTGTGTCGCCGTCTCGCTCACAGGGGCGCTCACCGTGTTCGGGGTGGCCGCGAGCATCGCGGTGGTGGGCCTGGTCGCGCTGAACCTGCCGCGGCTGCGCTCGGCACCGCCCCCGTCATGAGGCTCGGCCGCCGCCAACGGATCGCCGCCCTCACGACCGTCTTCGCGGGCCTCGTCGCCGCGCTCGTCGGTGCTGCAGCCGTCGGCGAGGACGGGCCGCTGTCCGCGGCCGTCGGGACGGTGCTGGTGCTGATCTTCCTGTCGGCCGGATCGCTGCCTCTCGTGGTGGCCGGGGACGGGACCGAGGGGCGGGCCAAGCTCGGCTTCCTCGTGCTGGGCATGACCTACGCGCTCCGCCTGGTGGTGGCAGTCGCCGTGCTCACCGCCGCGGATGCGTCGGGATCGGTCGACAGCACGGTGATGGGACTAACGGTCATCGCTTGCGCCGTGGTCTGGACCGGCACGCAGGTCGTGCTCGCCACCCGGCGCCGGCACCAGCCCACGCTCGAGCTCTGATCCCTACCTGACAGCCCCGTTGCAACCGTCACGCCGGCCCTCCGCTAGGGTGATACGCAAATGTCCTCAGACCCGTCGAGCGGCTCCCCGGAACCGTCTGACGAGCGGGGACATCGTGCTGAACCAGCGCGCGACTTCACCCCTGATCGCAACGCTGATCGCAAGGCGCACAACGACGCCTGGGCGGCCTCCGGGCTGCTGATCTCGGGTGTCGTCGTGTGGGGGGGTGCGGGCTATCTCGTCAGCGAGTGGCTTCACAACCAGCTGTTCGTGATGGTTGGTCTGCTGCTCGGCACCTGCACCGCGCTGTATGGAATCTGGTTTCGCTATGGTAGGTCGTGATCGCCGCCGGGTCGGCCTGGTGATCGCACCCACCCGACTTGAAGGGACGTCGTGAGCATGCTGCTCGCCGCCGGCAGTGCACGGCTGGCCCAGGGCGACGGCTTCGTCAGCCCCGGCACCCGCGACTTCGAGTTCCCGGGCATCTTCAGTGCCCAGTCCTGGTTCACGAAACCGGTCCTGATCGTCATCGTCGCGACGTTCGTGGTCGGTGCGCTGTACTACCTGGCCGCCCGGCGCGCCTCAGTCGTTCCCAGCAAGGGCCAGTTCGTCGGGGAGTCGGTGTACGGCTTCGTCCGCAACGACATCGCGCTCGACGCGATCGGTTCGCACGACGGCATGCGCTTCGTGCCGTATCTCGCGACGCTGTTCAGCTTCATCGCCATCCTGAACATCTCCGGGATCATTCCGCTGGTGCAGTTCCCGGCGACGGCCCGGATCTCCTTCCCGCTGGTGCTCGCGGCCATCGCCTGGGTGACGTACCTCTACCTCGGCATCAAGAAGCACGGGTTCGTGAAGTACTTCAAGGACATGATGTTTCCGGCCGGGATCCCGTGGCCGGTCTACATCTTGTTGGCGCCGATCGAGTTCTTCTCGACCGTCATCGTGCGCCCCCTCACGCTCACGCTGCGACTCACGTTCAACATGTTCGCCGGCCACCTTGTCCTGCTGCTGTTCGTGCTCGGCGGTGAGTACCTCCTCAAGGACTACGGCGGCGTCGTGGGTATTGCGGCCGGCTCCGTCTCGATCCTCGGCAGCATCGTCCTCACGTTCTTCGAGGGCTTCGTCCAGCTGCTGCAGGCATACGTCTTCACGCTCCTCACCGCCCTGTACATCGGCGGCGCACTGGCGGACGAGCACTAGCCCGTCCATCTCTTCGCGTACTCCCAGGTATGACCACCTTTCGAAAGGGACAGCAATGAATGGCACCGTGAACGGCAGCCTGAACATGATCGGTTACGGCCTGGCCGCCATCGGTCCGGGCGTCGGTATCGGCCTCATCTTCGCCGCGTACATCAGCGGTGTGGCACGTCAGCCGGAGTCGCGCGGCATGCTGCAGAGCATCGCCATCCTCGGCTTCGCCCTCGCAGAGGCCCTTGCCATCATCGGCATCGGTCTCGCCTTCGCCCTCAAGTAGCAGTCGTGCTCTCCACCGTCACGTCTGCGGTCATCGCGGCCCCGGCCGCGGCGGAGCCGAGCCCTCTCGCGCCCCACACGGCTGAGATCATCGTGGGGCTCGTCGCCTTCACGCTGCTGTTCCTGTTCCTGCGCGCCAAGGTCTTCCCGATGTTCGAGAAGGCCTACGCCGACCGCACAGCGGCCATCGAGGGCGGCATCAAGCGCGCCGAAGAGGCGCAGGCGGAGGCCAACGCCGCGCTCGAGCAGTACAGGGCGCAGCTCGCTGAGGCCCGCGCCGAGGCGGCGCGGATCCGCGACGAGGCCCGCGAGCAGGGCAAGGCGATCATCGACGACCTCACGGCCGAGGCGCGGGAGACCGCCGCTCGGATCATCGCTCGTGGTGAGGAGCAGCTCACGGCCGAGCGACAGCTGGTGGTCACGCAGCTGCGCAGCGAGATCGGACGCCTCGCCGTCGAGCTGTCCGAGCGCATCGTGGGCGAGTCCCTCGCCGACGAGGAGCGGCAGCGCCGCGTCGTTGACCGCTTCCTCGACGAGCTGGAGCAGAGCCAGAGCAGCGGGACTGCCAGATGATGGGGACTGCCTGATGCAGGGAGCCAGCCGCCAGGCCCTCGTCGCGGTCCGGGAGCGCCTCACCGCGGTCCGGACCGAGCTCGCCGACTCTGGAGGCAGTGCCGGTCTCGGCAGCATCGCGGAGGGGCTGTTCGCGGTCGTACGGCTGCTCGACCGGGAGGGTCACCTGCGCCGTACCTTCGGTGACCCCTCGCTCGACAGGCGGGCCAAGGAGCAGCTGGCCGACGAGCTGCTCGGCGGCCAGCTCGACCCGCTCGCACTAGGGCTGCTCAAGGAGGCGGTCACCCAGCGGTGGAGCTCGTCGCGCGACCTCGTCGATGCGCTGGAGGTGCTCGCGGTGACCGCGGTGTTCCTCGCCGCCGAGGCCGACGGCTCGCTCGACCAGGTCGAGGACGAGCTGTTCCGCTTCGCCCGCACGGTCGCCCGTGAGCCTGAGCTGCGTGCGGTCCTCACCGACCGGGCGCTGCCGGACGACCGCAAGCAGGCGCTGGTCGACGGGCTGCTGGAGGGCAAGGTGCGGCCCGCCACGAAGCGCATCGTGCAGGCGCTCGTGCTCACGCCTCGTGGACGCACCCTCGAGGACGGCCTGGAGGACTACTCCGCGCTCGCTGCCGACGTCCGCTCGCGCGCCCTGGCCACGGTGACCACCGCGGTGCCGCTCGACGACGCCCAGCGCGAGCGGCTCGCCGCCTCGCTGAGCGCGCAACTCGGTCGCCCGGTGCAGCTCCAGATCGAGATCGACCCGCAGGTGATCGGCGGCGTCGTCGTGCACGTCGGCGACGAGGTCATCGACGGCTCGACCCGGCATCGGCTGGCTACGGCCCGCCGCCGCCTCGCCTAACGAACTTTGCCCGTAACTCACAGCACTAAAGACTCAGAGCACAAGTGACGCTCGACCAGATGAACAGAGAGCAGGGGTCATGACGGAGCTCAGCATCCGGCCGGAGGAGATCCGCGACGCGATCGAGCGCTATGTCTCGTCGTACACGCCGGAGAGCACGCGCGAGGAGGTCGGGCGGGTCCTTGAGACCGGTGACGGGATCGCCCGCGTCGAGGGCCTGCCGGCCACGATGACCAACGAGCTCCTCGAGTTCGAAGGCGGTGTCCTCGGTCTGGCGCTCAACCTCGACGAGCGCGAGATCGGCTGCGTCATCCTCGGCGACGCCATGCACATCGAGGAGGGCCAGGAGGTCCGCCGCACGGGTGAGGTCCTGTCAGCCCCCGTCGGCGACGGCTTCCTCGGTCGCGTCGTCGACCCGCTCGGCAACCCGCTCGACGGCAAGGGCGAGATCGTCGCCGAGGGTCGCCGCATCCTGGAGCTGCAGGCCCCCACCGTCGTGCAGCGCCAGCCGGTCACCGAGCCGCTCCAGACCGGCCTCAAGTCCATCGACGCCATGACGCCCGTGGGTCGCGGACAGCGCCAGCTCATCATCGGTGACCGCCAGACCGGCAAGACCGCAGTCGCGCTCGACGCGATCATCAACCAGCGCGACAACTGGAAGAGCGGCGACCCGAAGAAGCAGGTCAAGTGCATCTACGTCGCCATCGGCCAGAAGGGCTCGACGATCGCAGAGCTCGTCGGTCGCCTGGAGGAGACCGGTGCGCTCGAGTACACCACTGTCGTCGCCGCCCCGGCCTCCCAGCCGGCCGGCTTGAAGTACCTCGCTCCCTACACCGGCTCGGCCATCGGCCAGCACTGGATGTACCAGGGTCAGCACGTCCTCATCGTGTTCGACGACCTGTCCAAGCAGGCCGACGCCTACCGCGCCATCTCCCTGCTGCTGCGCCGCCCGCCGGGCCGCGAGGCCTACCCCGGTGACGTCTTCTACCTGCACAGCCGCCTGCTCGAGCGCTGCGCGAAGCTCTCCGACGAGCTCGGTGGCGGCTCGATGACCGGCCTGCCGATCGTCGAGACCAAGGGCAACGACGTCTCGGCCTTCATCCCGACCAACGTCATCTCGATCACCGACGGTCAGATCTTCCTGCAGTCCGACCTGTTCAACTCCGGTGTGCGGCCCGCCATCAACGTTGGCATCTCGGTGTCCCGCGTGGGTGGTAACGCCCAGATCAAGGCCATGAAGGCCGTCTCCGGGCGACTGCGTCTCGACCTGGCCCAGTACCGCGAGCTGGAGGCCTTCTCGGCCTTCGCGTCCGACCTGGACAAGGCCTCCAAGGCCCAGCTCGACCGCGGTCAGCGCCTCGTCGAACTGCTCAAGCAGGGCCAGTTCTCGCCGTACCCGGTCGAGCGCCAGGTCGTGGCGATCTGGGCCGGTACCAACGGCTACCTCGACATCGTCCCGGTCGACGAGGTGCGTCGCTTCGAGGCAGAGCTGCTGGAGTTCATCGGTCGCTCCTACCCAGGCATCTACGACGCCATCGTGCAGACCGGCAAGCTCGAGGACGAAACCATCGAGCAGTTGAAGAAGGCCGTCGGGGAGTTCAGCAAGCAGTTCCAGATCAGCGACGGCACGCCGCTGATCAAGGACCTGCCGGTCGACCCCATGGCCAAGGGCACCGTGGGTCAGGAGAAGATCGTGGCTCACAAGCCGAAGCCCGCTGAGACCTCAGGGCACTAGCCATGGGTGCGCAGCTCAGCGTCTACCGTCGCCGCATCAAGGCGATGCAGTCGACCAAGAAGATCACCAAGGCGATGGAGCTCATCGCCGCGTCCCGTATCGCCAAGGCGCAGGCAGACGTCAAGGCTGCCCGCCCCTACGAGCGGGAGATCACCCGCGTGCTGTCGGCGCTGGCGTCGCAGTCGACCATCGACCACCCGCTCGTCAACGAGAAGCCAGAACCCAAGCGGGTGGCGATCCTCGTCATCACCAGCGACCGCGGTCTGGCCGGCGGCTACAGCTCCAACGCCATGAAGGCGGCCGAGGCCCTGGCAGGCCTGCTGCGCTCTGAGGGCAAGGAGCCGCTGAACTACCTCGTCGGGCGCAAGGCGGTGGCGTTCTACAAGTTCCGCAGCCGCCCGATCGAGGACAGCTGGACGGGCTTCTCCGAGAAGCCGAAGTACGAGGACGCCAAGAAGGTCGCGGACACCCTGATCGAGGCGTTCGTGAAGGACACGGCTGACGGCGGCGTGGACGAGATTCACATCGTCTACACCGAGTACGTCTCGGCCCTGACCCAGGCGCCGATCGCGGTGCGCGTGCTGCCGCTGATCGTCGAGGAGACCGACGAGGCGCCGGTGGACGGCCCGCTGCCCCTGTACGAGTTCGAGCCCGGTCCGGAGGCGCTGCTCGACGCGCTGCTCCCGCGGTACGTCGAGACGCGCGTGTTCGCGGCACTGCTCGCCTCTGCGGCGTCGGAGTCGGCCGCCCGCCGGCGGGCCATGAAGGCCGCCACGGACAACGCAGAAGACCTCATCAAGTCGCTCACCCGAGCGGCGAACGCGGCCCGTCAGGCCGAGATCACCCAAGAGATCAGCGAGATCGTCGGCGGCGCGAGTGCGCTCGCCTCGGCAGGGAGTGAGTGACCGCATGACCATCACAACAGATGCAGCCACCGAGGCTGCTGATCCGGCCCCCGGTGGCATCGGACGGGTCGCCCGCGTCATCGGCCCTGTCGTCGACGTGGAGTTCGCTCCCGACGAGATGCCGGAGATCTACAACGCGCTGCACGTCGACCGCACCATGGGCGGTGAGACCTTCACCCTGACGCTGGAGGTCGCGCAGCACATCGGCGACAACCTCGTGCGCGCCATCGCCATGCAGCCGACCGACGGCCTGGTCCGCGGCGCCCCGGTGCAGGACACCGGCGCGCCGATCTCGGTGCCCGTCGGGGACGTCACCAAGGGCCACGTCTTCAACGCCCTCGGCAAGCCGATGGACGTGTCCGAGGAGTCTCTCGACATCCAGACGCGCTGGCCCATCCACCGTCCGAGTCCGGCGTTCGACCAGCTCGAGAACAAGACCGAGATGTTCACCACCGGCATCAAGGTCATCGACCTGCTGGCGCCCTACGTGTCCGGTGGCAAGATCGGCCTGTTCGGCGGTGCCGGGGTCGGCAAGACGGTCATCATCCAGGAGATGATCTACCGCGTCGCCAAGGAGTTCTCCGGCGTCTCGGTGTTCGCCGGGGTCGGGGAGCGCACCCGCGAGGGCAACGACCTGTTCGGTGAGATGACCGAGTCCGGGGTCATCAACGACACCGCGCTCGTCTTCGGCCAGATGGACGAGCCGCCGGGCACCCGACTCCGCGTCGCCCTGTCCGCTCTCACGATGGCGGAGTACTTCCGCGACGTGCAGAAGCAGGACGTGCTGCTGTTCATCGACAACATCTTCCGCTTCACGCAGGCCGGCTCCGAGGTCTCGACCCTCCTCGGCCGCATGCCCTCCGCCGTGGGTTACCAGCCGACGCTGGCTGATGAGATGGGTGTGCTGCAGGAACGCATCACCTCGACGCGTGGGCACTCGATCACCTCGCTGCAGGCGATCTACGTGCCCGCCGACGACATCACGGACCCGGCGCCGCACACCGCGTTCACGCACCTCGACGCGACGACGAACCTCAACCGCGCGATCTCCGAGAAGGGGATCTACCCGGCCGTCGACCCGCTCGACTCCACGTCGCGCATCCTGGACCCGAACTACATCGGCCAGGATCACTACAACACGGCCCGTGAGGTCCAGCGCATCCTGCAGAAGAACAAGGAACTGCAGGACATCATCGCGATCCTCGGCATCGACGAGCTGTCGGAGGAGGACAAGGTCCTGGTCAACCGGGCCCGTCGCATCGAGCGCTTCCTGTCGCAGCCGTTCTTCGTCGCCGAGCAGTTCACCGGCCAGCCCGGCAAGTTCGTCCCGCTCGACGAGACGATCGACGCCTTCAAGAAGCTGACCCAGGGCGACTACGACCACATCCCGGAGCAGGCGTTCTTCCTCTGCGGTGGCCTCGAGGACGTCGAGGCCAACGCCAAGAAGCTCGCTTCCTAGCGCACCGCGCGTACGACGAAGGTCGGCCACCTCCCGAGGTGGCCGGCCTTCGTCGTTGCGCCGGCTTCCGCCGTACCCGCTCTCGTTGCGTCTGCTCGACAGGGCGGCCGACGTGTGCAGCTGAGCGGACGCGAGGCAGCGGCAGCCGCCTCCTACGTGCGAACGCCGCCCCGCTAGGATTCTGGGTACGCCGGGGACCCGGTCGAGGACCCTGCCTGGAGGAATGTCGTGGCGCTGCACGTCGAGCTGGTCTCGGTCGAGCGCGAGGTGTGGAGCGGCGAGGCTGACTCCGTCGTCGCGCGTACCACCGAAGGTGAGATCGGGATCCTTCCCGGCCACGCTCCGGTGCTCGGCCAGCTGGCGGAGGGCTACGACATCCGCATCCAGCAGGCCGGCGGCGGGGAGCTCGCCGTCAACGTCTCGGGCGGCTTCCTTTCGGTCACAGACGAAGGCGTGACGATCCTGGCAGAGTCCGCGACGTTGCCAGGCGAGAGCGCCCCGGCCTAGCCAGCGCGCATCCGCACCCCGACCCGTGCTGCCCGCCGAAGTCCTCATCGGGATCGTCCTGGTGTGCTTTGCCTTGCTCGTGAGCATCAGCGTGCGGCGGCGCGTCCTGTCCCGCGGCGGCGGCGCCATCGAGCTCTCCTTCCGCTTGAAGCCCAGGAACCAGGGCCGGGGGTGGGTCCTGGGGGTGGGCCGGTTCGTCGGCGACGACCTGCAGTGGTTCCGGGTCTTCTCGCTCAGCCCCCGGCCACGCCGCACCCTGTCACGGCGCGACCTCCGGGTCCGGGCCAGTCGGGCTCCCAAGGGACCGGAGTCGCTTGCGCTGCTGAAGGGCGCCCAGGTGGTCGAGCTCCTGTCCTCGGGCGGCCAGGTCGAGATCGCGCTGGACCGCTCGGCGCTGACCGGCTTCCTCGCGTGGCTGGAGGCCCGGCCGCCGGGCGCCACGCTTCCGGCCTAGCTGACGCTACGAACGGAGCGGGCCGGCTCGCAGCACGTCCCGGACCGTCCGCTCAGTGATGCCGTACGGCGAGAAGCCGCGCATCCACCAGGTCGCGCCGAGCCCTTCGTAGGGCCGCGGGTCGGTGTCGTCCTGCGCGCCGACCGCGACGTCGTACGGCCGGTCCGTCGGCCGGTCCAGGGCCGCCAGGGTCTCGGCGAACTTGTCGGGGTGGTCGATCTCGATGGGGAAGACGCCGTCGAAGCGGGCGGCCCGGCGGAGTGGCGCGGACCTGCCGTAGCGGACCGCGACCCAGATGGGCAGGCGATCCTGGACCGGGGTCGGCCGCAACGTGATGCCATCGGCGACGTAGTGACGGCCGCGATGGTGCAGGGGCTCGCCGGTCCAGGCCTGGGTCAGCACGTCCAGCCCTTCGTCGAGCATGGCGGCGCGCACCTTGTCGTCGAGCTCCTCGCCGGTCGCACTCAGCTCACCTGCGCCGTCGCCCCCGATGCCGACCCCGAGGACCACGCGGCCTTGGGACAGCCGGTCCAAGGTGGCGACCTCCCGGGCCAGCTTCACCGGACGCCGCCGGGGAAGTGGCGTGATCATGGGGCCGATCCGCACCGACGACGTCGCGCAGGCCATCGCCGCCATCGTCACCCAGGGGTCAGCGACCAGCTCGACGCCCTCGCGGTAGCCGATGTGGTCCCACACGAAGACGCCGTCCCAGCCGGCCTCCTCGGCGTCGGCCGCGACCGAGGCGACGACCCGCGGGTCCGAGAGGCCGTCGAAGATCGGCAGGAACAGAGCATGCCTCACGTCAGCGCTCGCCGCCGGGCTTCCAGAGGACGTCGCCGTCCGGGTTGGCCACCCGGGACAGGATGAACAGCAGGTCCGAGAGCCGGTTGAGGTAGAGCGCCGGTTCCATGCTGGTGTGGTCGGGGTCCTCCTCGAGCAGCGCCCACACGGCCCGCTCGGCCCGCCGTACGACCGTCCTCGCCACGTGCAGGAGCGCCGCGCCCGGTGTTCCCCCGGGGAGGATGAAGCTGGAGAGCTTCTGGAGCCGCTCGTTGTAGAGGTCGCAGGCCTCCTCGAGCCGGGCGGTGTACTCGGGGAGAACCCTCAGCGGCGGGTACTTCGGGTCCGGGTCGATCGGTGTGCACAGGTCCGCGCCGACGTCGAACAGATCGTTCTGGATGCGGCGGAGCAGCACCGCGACGTCCTCCGGCAGCCCGCCCAGGGCGACGGCGACGCCGATCGTGCTGTTGGCCTCGTCGACGTCGGCGTAGGCGGTCAGCCGCGGGGCGGTCTTCTTCACCCGGCTCATGTCGCCGAGAGCGGTCGTGCCGTCGTCGCCGGTCTTGGTGTAGATGCGGGTGAGGTGCACGGCCATGCCCCGCAGCCTAGGAGGCTGCGGGGCAGAGGGCAGATCCTCTCGCTCAGATGCCCTGACGCGGGACGGGACGCCGTCCGGCGCCGAAGGGTTGCGTGCCATCGACCTAGAGTCATGACGTGGAGCGCTTCGTAGTCGCCGGCGGTGCACGCCTTGCCGGTGAGGTCCAGGTGACCGGCGCCAAGAACAGCGTCCTGAAGCTGATGGCTGCCTCGCTGCTGGCCCAGGGCAGGACCACGCTCACCCAGGTCCCCGACATCCTCGACGTCTCGATCATGAGCGAGCTGCTGCTCCGCCTCGGCTGCGGGGTCGAGCGTGCGGGCGCCACCGTCCGGATCGACGTCCCTGAGCGTCCGGGCCACGAGGCCGACTACGACCTCGTACGACGGATGCGGGCCTCCATCACCGTCCTCGGCCCGCTGCTGGCGCGGTGCGGAGAGGCCAAGGTCGCGCTGCCCGGGGGAGATGCCATCGGCTCCCGTGGGCTCGACATGCACATCGCCGGCCTCCAGAAGCTCGGCGCCACCGCGGCCATCGAGCACGGCTACCTGGTGGCCGAGGCCCCGCGGCTGACCGGCACCCAGCTGTGGCTGGACTTCCCGAGTGTCGGCGCGACGGAGACCTTGCTGCTGGCCGCGGTCCTCGCGAAGGGCACGACCACCATCGACAACGCCGCACGCGAACCCGACCTGGTGGACCTCTGCGAGTTCTTGGTGGCCATGGGCGCTCGCATCGGCGGGATCGGGACCTCCACGCTCGAGATCGAGGGTGTGGAGGCGCTGTCTCCCACGACGCACGAGACGCTGCCCGACCGCATCGTCGCCGGCACCTGGGCGGTCGCGGCGTGCCTCACCCGAGGTGACGTCTTCGTCCGCGGCGGCCGGGTCGACCACCTCGAGAACGCGCTCGACAAGCTGGTCACGGCCGGTGCTGCCGTCACGCCGGCGCCGGACGGCTTCGGGGTGCGGATGGAGTGCCGGCCCCGGGCGGTGGACGTCGTGACCTTGCCGTACCCGGGTTTCCCGACTGACCTGCAACCGATGGTGCTGGCGCTGAACGCGGTCGCCGAGGGCACCGCGATGGTGACCGAGAACGTCTTCGAGGCCCGCTGGATGTTCGTCAACGAGCTGACCCGGCTCGGCGCGGACGTGCGGACGGATGGGCACCACGCCGTCGTCCGTGGCCGCGAGCGGTTGTCCGGCGCTCCCGTGACAGCCCACGACATCCGTGCGGGCGCGGCCCTGGTGCTCGCCGGGCTGGTCGCGGAGGGCGTCACCGAGGTGCACGAGGCGCACCACATCGACCGCGGCTACGAGGGCTTCGCGGAGGCGCTGGTCACGCTGGGCGCGGACGTGCGCCGTGAGCGCGGCCCCGACCCGCTGTTCTGACCCCACCCCCTTCCGGTGGTCGGCTAGGAGGCGGCGACCAGGGCGCGGGCGCGGGGGAGGTCCTTGCTGAAGACGAGGACCTGCAGCCCGTCGGCCTCCTCCGAGATGCCGGCGCGGACCCCGGCGTGCAGGAGGATCTCCTGCAGCATCTCGGCGTCGGCACGGGTGCGCACGGTGGCGACCGGGGCGAGCAGGCCGTAGTCGCCGTCCGTCGGGAGCTTCCCCTGGGACGTGCGGTGGTCGGTCGAGAACACCCAGCGGCAGATCAGGACGATGAAGCCGAGCGCCGCCGCGGCGACGAGCGGCGCCACGAAGCTCGAGACGGCGGGCACCCTGGCAGTATCCGCCGCTTGCCTGCGAAGCGCGACCCGGACCTGCTCACCAGGACACATCTGCGTTTGCCCGGCGTGGCACCAGCGGTTGTGACGTGATCGTGATCACACTTGGGCAACGCCACGGTGCTTCCTTGCGTCTTCTTCGTAACGGTCTGCATCGCTTGGGGAGGTTGTACGTGAAGGACGGCACGCTCGTTGCCCTGTCAGGAAGGCTCGACGTCCACGTCGCCGCCGACGTGCGCAACGCGCTGGCGCAGGCCGTGGATCGCGGTGTGGGCGAGCTCGTCGTGGACCTGGCGGCCCTCGAGGCGGTCGACGCGACCGGTCTCGGGGTTCTCGTGGGCGCCCACCGCCGCGCCCAACGGGCCGGGCGCACCCTGGTGCTGACCGATGTGCCGGCCACAGTCGGACGGCTGCTGCTCCTCACCCGCCTCGACAAGGTGCTGCAGACCCGGCGCACCGAGCGCTGGGCCTAGTTTCCACACCGCGCGCGTCCGTCCACATCTTCGGCGCCGGGGCTCCGCAAGGGCTGGCGCACGACCACGGTGAGGCCTCCACTCACCGGAGGTCCTCGTGCGCCGTCTTGCCGTCCTGCTGCTTCCCCTGCTCCCCGTGCTCCTGCTCGCCACCCCCGCTCGCGCGGCCGTCCAGACCCCGGCTCCCTGGGGACTGGACCGCATCGACCAGCGGACCCTGCCCCTTGACGGCCGTTACCACTGGACCGCGAGCGGTCAGGGCGTGACGGCGTACGTCGTCGACACCGGCATCAGGCTGTCCTCCCGCGACCTCGGAGGTCGCGCGGTGACCGGTGTCGATGAGGTCGACGGCGGTGCCGCCACCGACTGCAACGGGCACGGCACCCACGTGGCCGGCGCGATCGGCGGGGTTCGTTTCGGCGTGGCCAAGCGGGTCCGTCTCGTCGCGGTCCGCGTCCTCGACTGCCAAGGACGGGGTACGGCGAGCAGTGTGCTGCGCGGCCTCGAATGGGTGCTGGCCAACCACCGAGCCGGGCAGCCGGCGGTGCTCAACATGAGCCTCGGAGGGGCGCCCTCGGCGGTCCTGGACAAGGAGGTGCGGGCGCTGGTGAAGGACGGCGTCGTGGTGGTGGTGGCCGCCGGCAACGGCGACGGGTCCGGCCGGGCCGCCGACGCCTGCGGGACCTCGCCGGCCCGCACCCGGGTCGCCATCACGGTCAGCGCGACCGACCGCAGCGACACCAAGCCGAGCTGGGCCAACGTCGGGAGGTGCGTCGACCTGTTCGCTCCCGGCGTCGCCATCACCTCGGACTGGTCCACCGGCGACACTGCGACCCGGACGGTCTCCGGCACGTCGATGGCCTCGCCCGCGGTGGCCGGCGCCGCGGCCCTCTACCTGGCGACGCACCCCACGGCGACGCCGGCTCAGGTGCGGGCTGCGCTGGTCAGGGCGGCGACCACCGGTGTCGTCCGCGGGCACGGCAGCGCCCCCGACAGGTTGCTGCGCGTCAGGGGGTGACTGCTGGCGAGGACTACCGGCGGGTAACACAGATCACGGTCTGCGCCACTACCGCGGCGGAACACCGTCGTTACGCTGCGGAGACGCGACCGGAAGGTGTCCCGATGAGCGAGCGCGACAAGCCCTGGGTGATGCGGACCTACGCCGGTCACAGCACGCCGGCGAAGAGCAACGAGCTGTACCGGAACAACCTGTCCAAGGGGCAGACCGGGCTCAGCGTCGCCTTCGACCTCCCGACCCAGACCGGGTACGACCCCGACAGCGAGCTCGCAAAGGGCGAGGTCGGCAAGGTCGGTGTGCCTGTCTCGCACCTCGGCGCCGTACGACGACCTCGTCGCGACCGCGCTGCGCCCGAAGTCGGAGGACCGCTATCAAAGCGCGGCCGAGCTCCGCGACTCGATCCAGCAGCACCTCGTCAGCGTCAACCCCACGATCTCGACCGACCAGCTCGGTTCGTACATGCGCGATCTGTTCTCCGAGGAGATGACGGCCCAGCGCGAGCTTCACGAGCGCGTCGCGAAAG
>JAOPVP010000101.1 GCA_025966135.1 Frankiales bacterium | reverse complement strand
AGTTCTTCCACTCTCACGGTACCGAAATATATGGAGGCGCCGAGCGTCACGCAACCGGCAAGCGCTACGAATTTGTACAGGTTGTCAGTGGGGAGCGTCGGAAACATCGTGCCTCCTGTGATGAATTGCTGGTCAGAGTTTAACGGCGGCTAGAGCGCAAGGAAACGAAAGCCCTGCACAGCGCGAAAGTGCCCGCCAAACCCAGAGCCCGCCGCCCGGGCGCCCGCCCTGTCGGCGCTCGCCTTAAGCGTCCGAATGCTCCGCGCCTTGTTATCCCCGCAGAGTGAGCCGCTCACCTGCGTCCACGCCGCGTTGCGCCTGAGCGCGGCCGCGAGCCCCGGGTGCGACGTGTGGAAGAGCGTGGGCATCGGCTTGCTGTAGCGGTTCGCGCCGGCCGCCCAGAGCGCGCACACGGCGTCCAGGAAGCGAAGGCCGACGCCGGCGCCTTGCCACTCCGGCATGACCACCAGGCGGCACGCACGGGCCTCTACGAGGCCAGGCCGTGTCGAGACGCCGACGTGCGCGACGAGCTCGCCGTCGACGACACCGACGTAGTTCGTGGCGGCGATCATCTTCGGCAGCTTCAAATAGTGATGCGGCTCAAACAGCGGCCAATAACGCCAGTCTGTCTCCCACAGCTCGAGCTCAATGGAGGGTCGCCGAAGTAACCTCCGAGAAAACTCACCACGGCCGGTGTCGAAGATCCAGTCCGGCTGCAGCCATTCGGCGATGTCGTAGTGACAGGAGAGCAGCACGCACTGGCCGCCGGTGCGCCGCCACGCCTTCTGGAAAGCAAGCGCGCCGACCCGGGCGATCTGGCGATCGACGACGGAGGTGAACTCGTCGATCACCACGCGCGCCGGCGCTTCACAGATCAGCCGTGCGAGATCCGCGCGAAAGCGCTCGCCGTTTGAAAGCACCCGATACGGCCGCAGCCAGGACGGCACTGCGCCAAGGCCGACGGAGGCGAGCGCCGCGGTCACCTGATCGAACTCACCCGCGTTCAACGCGATGGGCGCGGCGCTCACGCTAGCCGACAACGCGCGCGGGCTCTGGCTCTCGGATCTCGAGCAAGGCGAGCCAAAGGAAAGGAGGTCTCGGAGGGAAACGTAGTTTCCCTCTGAGGCGTAAACAGGCGAGCAGCTAACTGAGCCGGAGGCTCAGTTAGCTGCGAAGCAGTAAACCAACCCTGCGCCGCCGGTGCTCTTCAGGTTGTCCTGGCTGCAGCCTTTGGACGGGTGCGAGGAGTTCCACGATTTGGCCGGCGGGTCTTCGGTCAGCCCGATGCGGTCGTGGTGGCCGAGCATCGCGGTGCCTGCGCCGCTGCTCGACCAGTTGTTGCACGTCATCGCGCCGGGCAGGGCGCGGCCGTCGGGAGAGGAGCCGGTCAGTATGTCGTGCATGTTGACCGGGTCGCCGCGGCCGGGGATGACTTCGCCTTTTTCGGTGATCGAGTTCTGCTTCGAGAGCTGGTTGTTCGCGCTGTGCAGATCGTTCACGTCGCGAGCCACGACGACGCCTTTCGCGTTCTGCCACGGTCCGCGGCCGATGCGGTCGCGTGCGTTGACGGCCTGTACGCCGCTCGTGCTGAGGTACGCGCGCCAGGTTTTGTTGCCCGCGCCCGCGGACTCGGCGAGCGCCTGGCAGTGACGGTCGGCTCCGGTGAGCCCGCCGAGATCGGCGCCGTTACCCGGCCCCTTGCTCGTCACGAAAAATGACATCGGGTTGCCGCCGCCTTGCTGTGCGTCCATCGCGCAGCTCGCCGAGGCGAGCGCAAGGCCGAGTGCAATGACGAGCTTGGTATTCTTGGTGTTCATGAAGTCCTCCGTAGTGGGAACAGACAGGTTACTGTATGCGGCTGCGGGTTCAAAGTCCGCGGCGTCCCGCACGCGCAGGAAACACCGCGCGCCGGGAAGTATTCCGGGCACCGCGCATAACTCGAATCATAAGGAGAAGTTAATGAAAGTGGCGGTCATCCGCAGGTCGGGCGCGGCTATGGTCTGCGTTGCTGCATTACTCACCGCTGCCGGCGCGGCGGCCCAGCAATATCCCATTCGACCGCTGCGCATCGTCGTGCCGTTCGCCGCGGCCGGCGGCTCGGACCTCATCGCGCGGCTCGTGGCGAAAAACCTCAGCGAAAGTCTCGGCCAGCCGGTGATCGTCGACAACCGCCCCGGCGCCGGCGCCAACATCGGCATCGGCATCGCGGCCAAATCGCCGCCCGACGGTTACACGCTGCTGGTTTCGAGCTCGGCGTTTACCGTGAACCCGACGCTGTATGCCAAGGTGCCGTACGACCCTTTCCGCGATTTCATCCCGGTCACGTGCGTCGGCAGCTCGCCGAACATCCTCGCGGTGTCGCCGCAGCTGCCCGTCAGGAGCGTGAAAGAGCTGATCGACCTCGTGCGCTCGCAGCCGGGCAAGCACAACTACTCGTCACCGGGCGCAGGCACGACGCCGCACCTCTCAGGCGAGATGCTGAGGATCGCGTTCAAGCTCGACCTCAGGCACATCCCGTACGGCGGCGCAGGGCCGCAGGTGCAATCGATGATCTCGGCGCAGGTGCCGATCGGTTTCGCATCGGTGCCGAGCTTCGCGCCGCAGATCAAGGCGGGTCAGCTGCGCGGGCTCGCGGTCACCGCCGAGAAGCGCACCGCGGTGCTGCCGGACGTCCCGGCGATGGGCGAGCTCGGCATTCACGGCATGGTGGGCGACACTTTCCAGGGCGTTCTCGTACCCGCCGGGACGCCCAGGCCGATCGTTGCGCGGCTCCACGCGGACATCGTCAGGGCGATCGGCTCCGCCGACATGCGCGAGCGCATGAACGCGATCGGGCTCGAACCGATCGGCAACACGCCCGAGCAGTTCGCCGCGCAGATCAAGGCCGACATCGCACGGTGGGGCGCGGTGATCCGCCAGGCGGGGATCAAGGTCGACTGACGCACCCGTCAACGGCGAAAGCCGGGCTTCGCCGTTGACAGACAGGAAGGTGGTGGTCGATTCAGGAGAGGCGTGATGGGTGCAGCCCACGGAGTCCGCGCGTGAAAGTTCACGCTCACAGCAGCAAGGCGAACGCGCAGCGCACCCCCACGCCCTCGCGCGATGCGGCAGGGGGTGTCGCCACGCGCGAGCCACCCGGCTACGGCATCGACTTCATCGACAGCGTCGCGTCCCGCTCGCCCGGGCTCGAGCGCCGCGCGCTCAGGCTTGACGCGCCGTCCGCCGCAGCACCTGCCGTCGTTCAACGCGTCGTCGGCGAAATACCGCTGCCTGCGAGCATACTTTCGCTGCCGAGCTTTCAGGGCGCCTACCAGCGCTCGGGCGTGGACGATGGCATGGGCGACGTCGCGGTCGTGTGGGCGAGCGAAGAGCTGGAGGCGCTCCTCGCTATCGCGAAATGGCCGAAGGAGTGGCATGAGCACATGGACGGCCTGAAGGACAAGGTGAAGGCGACCGCGAAAGACGTCGAGGCGAAGAAAGCGCAGCCGCAGGCGCTCACCGCAGTCATCCTGGAGCTGGCCCATTTTTCGGCCAAGGCCAATGCCTACATGTTCACGATCGACAGCGAGGGACAGACGCCGCTCGCTGACAACGACGGCGCGATCGGCAAGTACGGCTATCACATGACCAAGCTGCACAATCTGCCCGGCATCCAGGTGACCGGGCTCGATCCGCAGATGGGTGCGAGCGACCGGGGCTCGACCGCGATGAGCACCGAGCACCAGCAGAAAGGCTCGGCGCAAACCTCCGCGGGAATGGTCGCGTTCGGCGCGACACCCGGGACTTTCCGGCCCTATATCAACCAGGCCGAAGACCGGCGTCAGATGATCGAAGGCGTTCCGCTCGAGTTGAAACCGGTGATGCTGCGCTTCGAAATCGAGGCCGCGATCGGTTCCAAGAACGTGCTCTACGGTCTCGATTACATGGACAAGAATGCGCTCAATACCAAGGAAAGCGTGCCTCCGGGGATGCTCGAGGTGCTGACTGGCGACGGCTGGGTTGCGTTGAGCAGTTGGACTAAAGATGCATCGATTCAACCTTTGCGCGAGGTCGACGACGACGCGCGCTCGGGCGACGAGTGGGACGGCGTGACGGTCGTCATGGGCTGGGACGACCTGCAAAAAGCGACGGCCGGCGCGTTCACCGAGCTCGCCGGACTGAAGGAAAGAAGCGACCAGGTCGATTGGCTGCTGGCGCATCGCGACCAGGTAGTCGCGACCGACAAGGCGCAGAAACTCGAATACACCTTCCGCGGTGCGACGATGCAGACCTCGGGAAACCTGACCAACTGGGAATTCGCGCTGTCGGTCAAGGCGGGCGGAAAGATGCCCGAATGGCTCGGCAAGTTCCAGCAGGCTTACGCGAAGCGTTACTCAGGCCCTGCCGCGAAGCACGTCGACGCTTACAAGAAGTGACAACGGGTCGGGCCTGCATCCGGCGTTCTAAGTCGGGGGGGGGGGCTACCTCGCCGGTGCGATCAGGTCGAGCGCGTCGTTCTTCGTGCTGTTGACGCGAGTGGACGCCGGGTGGCACTCGAGCTGTCGGGCACGGCGCCAGCAGCGCCCGCGGGTCTTCGCCTTCCAGCCACTCGACGCACGCGTAAACGCGAAAAGCAAAGCTTTAACGCGAAGGACGCGAAGGAGGTCGAAAGCTTTGACGCTATAAAAGCAAAGCTGTCACACGAAGAGGGACGAAGGAGCGATAAGAGGCACCACGATTAAAAGAGCAGTGTTGGTTTGTATTGTTTCCTTTGCGTCCTTCGCGTCCTTTGCGTTAAAGCCTTTGATCTGTTTTGCGCAGTACCGGTACACGTACAAAAAAGACCCGGCGCATCGCGCCGGGTCAACAGGGAGCCTTACTCGGAGGAGAGAAGCGTCGGTAAGGCTCCGCCCGCGTTCACTGCGCGACCTTGACGCCGCTGTAG
>JAOPVP010000078.1 GCA_025966135.1 Frankiales bacterium | reverse complement strand
CTCGCGGACGCCCTCGGCCGGTACGACGAGATGCGTGCCGACACGACCGGACGGATAGAGGGCGCCGTTCTCGCGCTCCCGCGCGACTGCGCCGCGATCCTCCGGTGGCAGTTCAAGCTCGATCTCGTCGGGGCCCCGGACGCCAAGCTCGCGAGGTATGGCCAGGAGACCGGCAGGTCCGTGCCTCGCCCGGTGCCGAAGAAGTTGGTGCTGCACGAGCTCGAGTGGGACCTGAAGCGCTACTCCGCGAGTCCGGTGCTCACATGGGACCGGGTCGAATCGTCTGCCTTCCCGACAGAGCCCTTCGACGTCACGTACGGCTAAACCGTCGCTGCCACCCGTACACATTGCCGAACACATGACGCGTGTCGAGGGGCGTCCATGCCTGTAGATCATCCGGCCACAGGTGGCCTCTATCGTGCGGCGGCGGCTACTCGGTGTCGATGCCCGTCGAGCCCTGTTGATCGTCTCGGGCTCTTTTAATCCGCGGGTTCAGGGTTCGATCCCCTGGCGGCCCACAAAGCTGACATTCGTCCTACCCCAGGCCCTAGCGTGGTTCGGATGAAAGGTGCGTGACCTGCCACGAGACCAAGCCGCTCGACGAGTTCAACCTGCGACCTGCCTCGTCTGACGGCCGCCAGCCACGATCCCGCGACTGCTCACGGGCTTACTCCATCCAGAACTCGGAGCGCAGGCGAGAACCACCGCCGCATTGCGGACTGTCTCGTGGTTCATCCCTGCGTCGACTGTCGAGAACAGGACGGCTGCCAGCGGAGGCAGGTGGCGACAGAGCAGCTACGAGGAGACGCGAAGGCAGCTGGCCGAGGAGTCGACAGCGGGGCTGTCGCGGCTGTTCGCGACTCCCTGAGCCTTGGTCAGAGCGCGAGCCTGGACAGCAGGTCACGCACCCGGGCGTCGACATCGTCCACGATGCGTCGTACGACGTCGTGGGGTTGGTCCTTCGGGTCGTCGACCTCCCAGTCCTCGTATCGCTTGCCGGGGAACACGGGACAGGTTTCGCCACAGCCCATCGTGATGACGACGTCGGCCTCCTGGACCCCGTCGACCGTCAGCAGGCTGGGCAGATGGCCGGCCGTTGACAGCCCGCGCTCTTCCAGGACGGTGGCGACTTCTGGGTTGACTCCGCTCCCCGGCTCGGACCCGGCAGACCGTACGTCTACGCGGTCGCCTCCGTAGTGGGTGGCGAGCACCTGCGCCGCGACGGAGCGACCGCTGTTGTGGATGCAGGCGAACAGGACAACCGGCTTCACCGGACCACCTCCGCGGCGAGCTTGCGGGCGTCGGGGTAGAGCAGCAGGACGGCGCCGACTGCAAGAGCGCCCCCGACCAGTTGCATGCCGACGAACAGCGGCACCGACTCCGGCGCGATGCCCGCGAAGGTGTCCGACAGCGTGCGGCCGATGGTGATGGCGGGGTTCGCGAAGCTGGTGCTGCTGGTGAACCAGTAGGCCGCGGTGATGTAGCCCCCGACGGCGTAGGCGACGGACCCGGCCCGGCCGGACCGCACGACGCCGAAGATGACGACGACGAGCCCCATGGTCGCCACCACCTCGCCGAGCCACAGCCCCCCGCCGTCGCGTGCGTGCTGGCTGACGTTGACGGCGGGCAGCTGGTACATGAGGTTGGCGACGACCACTCCGAGGCTGCAGCCGGCGACCTGGGCCGCGATGAAGGCCAGCGCCTCGTGGGTGGTGATGGCGCCGAGGGCCCGCTCAACGAGCGTGACCACCGGGTTGAAGGCTGCCGAGACGGGGCCGAGCGCCAAGATCAGGGCGACGAGCACGGCTCCGGTGATGACGGCGTTCTCGAGCAGCTGCAGCCCCGCGTCGTGGGACAGCCGCTGTGCTGCGATCCCGGAACCGACGACGGTTGCGGCGAGCAGGGCGCTGCCCAGGAGCTCGGCGAACACCTTGCGCATCAGCGGCATCAGCAGCAGGCCGGGTCGATGACCCGGCACAGCGCGGTGAGGTTGTCGCGCAGCGGCCGGTAGAAGACGTTCATCCCCTCGCGGGTGCCCTCGACGAGCCCCGCCTCGCGCAGCTGCTTGAGGTGGTGGCTCACCGTCGCCTCCGTCAGCCCAACCAGCGGCGCCAGGTCGCAAGTGCAGCAGCCCGCGTCCTCGGCGGCGAGCACGAGCGACATGAGCCGCACCCGGGCCGGGTCGGCCAGGGCCTTCAGGCGGAGGGCGACCTCGAGGGCGGCTTGTTCGTCCATAGCGCCGGCGGCGAGAGGGGAGCAGCAGACCGGTGCGGTGACATCGAGGAGGGGAAGTGTCTTGGGCACGCGCTCATTCTGAGCAGTAATTAGATGTTCGTCAAACTTGACATCCATCTAAGCACCCGGCACCTTTGTGACATCCGTCTAATTACCTCGGAGGAACCATGTCCCGTGTGCAGCTGGCCCTCAACGTCGACGACCTCGACAGCGCCGTCGCCTTCTACTCGACGCTGTTCGGCACAGCGCCTCACAAGGTCAAGCCCGGGTACGCCAACTTCGCCATCGCCGAGCCGCCGCTCAAGCTCATCCTGCTGGAGAAGCCCGGCCACGGCGGCTCTCTCAACCACCTCGGCGTCGAGGTGGACAGCAGCGAGCAGGTGCACAGCGAGATCGCCCGGCTCTCTGGCGGAGGACTATTCACCGCCGAGGAGATCGGTCAGACCTGTTGCTTCGCCACCCAGGACAAGGTCTGGGTCACCGGCCCCGGTGGCGAGCGGTGGGAGGTCTACACCGTCCTCGCCGACAGCGAGACGTTCGGCGCCGCACCGGCGGCCAACGAGACCTGTTGCGGCGAGCCGGTCGCCAGCGGCGCTGCTACCTGCTGCTGAGGTCCATGTCGCAATCCCGCCAGACAACGTCTGAGCCAGGGGTCATGCTCGTGACATGCACATGGACGTCGAGCAGTGCCTGCGCGCGGTGCAGGCCAAGGACTCCCGCTTCGACGGCTGGTTCTACACCGCTGTCGTGACGACAGGGATCTACTGCCGCCCCAGCTGTCCTGCCGTCCCCCCGAAGCCGAAGAACATCCGCTTCCACCCCACGGCCGCCTCCGCGCAGGCGGCCGGCTTCCGGGCCTGCAAGCGGTGCCGGCCCGATGCCTGTCCGGGCTCTCCCGAGTGGGACCAGCGCTCGGACCTGGTCGCCCGCGCGATCCGGCTCATCGCTGACGGCGTCGTCGACCGAGAGGGAGTGCCCGGCCTCTCGCAGCGACTCGGGTACAGCCGCCGGCAGCTCGAGCGGTTGTTGTTCGCCGAGCTCGGCGCGGGCCCGCTCGGCCTGGCGCGAGCACAGCGGGCGCAGACCGCGCGGCTGCTGGTCGAGACGACGGGACTCCCCCTCGGAGACGTCGCGCTCGCCGCCGGCTTCGGGAGCGTGCGGCAGTTCAACGACACCGTCCGGGACGTCTTCGCCACAACCCCAGGTGATCTGCGAGCCCGTGTCAGGCAGCAGCTACCGCCGGCCCGCGGCACCATCACCGTCCGGCTGCCGTTCCGCCAGCCGTTCTTCCCGGACAACCTGTTCGGCCACCTCGTCGCCACCGCCGTACCCGGGGTGGAGGAGTGGCGAGACGGTGCCTACCGGCGAAGCCTGCGTCTGCCGCACGGCAGCGGCATCGTCGCGCTCAGCCCGCGGCCGGAGTACGTCCACTGCACCCTGCAGCTCCAGGACATGCGCGACCTGTCGGTGGCCATAGCGCGTTGCCGGAGGCTCCTGGACCTCGATGCCGATCCCGAGGCGGTCGACGCCCTCCTCACTGAGGACCCGGCGCTCGCTCCGCTGGTGGCAAAGGCACCTGGCCGGCGGGTCCCCCGCACTGTCGACGAACCGGAGATGGCACTGCGGGCGGTGCTCGGACAACAGGTCAGCACCGCCGCCGCCCGTACGCTCGCCGCCCGCCTGGTCACGTCGTTGGGCGACGAGATCGACGACGCCGCAGGCGGTCTCACCCACCTGTTCCCCACGCCGGAGGCCCTGGCCCTGGTCGACCCGGCGCTGCTGGCCATGCCGCAGAGCCGCAAGGACACCGTGCTCAGGCTCGCCCGTGCGCTGGCCGACGGCGACATCGACCTTGACCCCGGCGTCGACCGGGCGGTGGCACGTGCACAGCTCGTCGCGCTCAGAGGCATCGGGCCGTGGACCGTCGAGGCGATCGCGATGCGCGCTCTCGGCGACCCCGACGCGTTCGTCCCTACCGACCTCGGCGTGGTGAAGCTCGCCGCGGCTGTCGGACTCCCCCGCGGCGCCGGCCTGGTGACGCACGCGGAGCGATGGCGTCCCTGGCGCGCGTATGCCGTGCAGCACCTGTGGGCGCTCGGCAACCACCCCGTCAACCAGCTGCCTGGAGGCACACCATGAGGACCTGCACCATCGTCGACAGCCCGCTCGGCCCGCTCACCCTGGTCGCCGCCGACGGCGCCCTCGCCGGCATCTACATGGTCGACCAGCGCCACCTGCCCGACCTCGATCTCCCGCGCGACGACACCGCGCTACCTGAGGTCAAGGAGCAGCTGGCCGCCTATTGGGCACGCGAGCTCAAGGGGTTCGACGTACCGCTTGCCATGGTGGGGACGCTCTTCCAGCAGCAGGTTTGGGCCGGTTTGCGGACCATCCCGTACGGCGAGACGTGGAGCTACGGCGAGCTCGCTGCCGCCGTCGGGCGCCCCGGGGCGAGCCGAGCGGTCGGCCTGGCCAACGGCCGCAATCCAGTCGCCGTCATCGTCCCCTGCCACCGCGTCGTGGGCAGCGACGGACGTCTCACCGGGTACGGCGGTGGGCTGGAGCGCAAGCAGTGGCTGCTCGACCTCGAACGCGGGGAAGTCGCCGGTTTGCGGAACGCAACCTGAACACCCCACCCGAGTTCCCGGTTGCCGGGCGGCGGACCTGGCAGAGTTGCTCTGTGACAGCCCGCCCCCGCGTCTCGGCGCGTGTCCGCCGGAACCGCCAGGTGGCCTTCCTCGCGACCCTCACTGCAGTGGCGGTGCCCGTCGCCTGCGGACGCATCCAGAGCTCGAGCTCGCAGGCCTCCACCACCCCGTCGGCGGCTCCCGGTGCCAAGACGGTGACCGAGAGCGACCGCCGCCCGTCGTCACCGGCCCCGAAGTCGACCCCGTCCGTGACCAACGTCTACGCGCACACGCGGGCGGGCCAGTTCGTGGCCGCGACCCGGCACGTGCCGTACCTGCTGTACGTCCCGGAGAGCGCGGGGACGGGTGTCGATGTCGTCGACCCGGTCGCGCTGAAGGTGATCGGCCACTACACGACGGGGCTGGACCCGCAGCACGTCGTGCCGTCCTACGACCTGAAGACGTTGTGGTCGACCAACGACCTCGCCAACACCCTCACGCCGTTCGACCCTCGGACCGGTCGACCCAAGGGGCCGGCCGTCGCCGTTGACGACCCCTACAACATGTACTTCATGCCTGGTGGCCGGGAGGCCATGGTCGTGCAGGAAGCGCGTGAGCAGCTGGGCTTCTACGACGCGCAGACCATGGCCCCCACGTCGGTGGTGAAGGTCGACTGCCCGGGCGTCGACCACGGCGACTTCACCGCCGACGAGAAGTTCTTCGTGGCGTCGTGCGAGTTCAGCGGCCGGCTGCTGCGACTGGACGTCCAGACGCACCGCGTGACGGGCTACCTCAACATCCCTGGGTCCTCGCCACAGGACGTGCGGCTCAGCCCTGACGGCAAGGTGTTCTACATCGCCGACAAGAACCTGGGCGGGGTGACCATCCTCGACGCGGCGCAGTTCCGCGTCGTCGGCTTCATCAAGACCGGCCCCGACGCGCACGGCATCTACCCCAGCCGGGACGGAAAGCGGCTGTTCATCAGCAACCGGGGCAACGGCACGATCTCGGTCCTCGACCCGGCCACGCGGCGGGTAGTGGCTACCTGGAGCCTCCCCGGAGGTGGGAGCCCGGACATGGGCGGCGTCAGCCCCGACGGCAAGTCCATCTGGTTGACGGGCCGCTACGACGCCAAGATCTACCAGGTCTCCACCGTGGACGGCCATCTGATGGCGACGGTGGCGGTGCCGATGAAGCCGCACGGCATGGCCGTCTGGCCGCAGCCTGGCCGCTACTCGCTGGGCCACACCGGCAACATGCGCTGACCCGACCCTCGGAGGGGCAGTAACGTCCCGAGACACGAGCCCCTCCCTCACGGACGGACGCCCATGGACCTCGACGCCCTGCTCTCGGCCCTGACGGTGGAGGAGAAGGCGACCCTCACCGCCGGCGCCGACATGTGGTCCATCCCGGGCCTGCCCGCGCACGGGATCCCGGCGATCACCGTCACCGACGGCCCGAACGGCGCGCGGGGCTCGGCCCTGCTGGGCGCCGGCCGGGTCAGCGCCGCCTGCGTCCCGTGTGGCTCGGCGCTCGGCGCCACCTGGGACCCCGCGCTGGTGCAGGAGGTGGGCGAGGTCCTCGGCGAGGAGGCCCGCACCAAGTCGGCGCGCGTGCTCCTCGCGCCCACGGTCAACCTGCCGAGAAGCCCGCTCGCCGGCCGCAACTTCGAGTGCTACTCAGAGGACCCGCTGCTGTCCGGCAAGGTGGCGGCCGGCTTCGTCCGCGGCGTCCAGAGCCGCGGGGTGGCGGCCACCATCAAGCACCTTGTCGGGAACGAGGCGGAGTTCGAGCGCGCCACAATCAGCTCCGACATCGCCGAGCGGGCGTTGCGTGAGCTCTACCTCGTGCCCTTCGAGATTGCGGCGCGGGAGGCCGGAGTCATGGCGGTCATGACGTCGTACAACCGCCTCAACGGCACCTGGTGTGCCGAGGACGCACACCTGCTCACCGAGGTGCTGCGTGGCGAGTTCGGCTTCGACGGTGTTGTGATGACCGACTGGTTCGCGGTGGCGTCGACGGAGGCCGGTGCCAGGGCCGGCCTCGATCTCCAGATGCCGGGATCCGACCGGTTCTACGGGTTGCCGTTGGCCGCCGCGGTTCGAGCGGGCGCAGTGCCCGAGGAGCTCCTCGACGCGATCACCAAGCGCTGGCTGACCCTGATCGACCGCCTCGATGCGTGGAACGACCTCCCCGCCGTCGAGCGGGCCGTCGACCTGCCGGCGCACCGCGCGGTGGCGCGCCGGGCGGCCTCGGGAGCCACCGTGCTGCTGCGCAACGACGGGCTACTTCCCTTGTCAGGCAAGGAAACCGTTGCGCTCATCGGTCCCAACGCCGACCGGGCGCACATCATGGGCGGAGGCTCAGCGCAGCTGCGCCCACACCGGGTCGTGCCGCTCACCGACGTCCTCACGGAACGGCTCGGTGACCAGGTGGTCTTCGAGCCGGGCTGCCTCATCGACAAGACGGTGCGCCCGCTGCCGGTGGCGCTGCAGACCACCTTCCGGGACGCCAGTGGGGTGGTGGCGGGCACGACGACCGAGCGCGACGGCCGGCTGCTGTGGTTCACCGAGCCGGTCGAGGGCCTTGACCCGGAGCGCTTCAGCTTCACCGCTCGCGGCATCTTGCCCGTCACCACCTCCGGCAAGCACCGCTTCACCATCGTGCAGGCCGGCCGGGCGCGGCTGACGGTGGCCGGGGAGGTGGTGCTCGACGGCTTCGCCGCTGTGCCGCCGCAGGGCAGCGACCTGTTCGGTCTCGGCAGCATCGAGGTGGAGGCGCTCGTCGACCTCAGCGCGGGGCAGGACGTCGAGGTCGTCGTCGACTACAGCACCGAGGGCTCGGTCATCCTGCACGGCGTCAAGGTCGGCTACCAGCCGCCCATGACCGGCGACCTCCTCGACCGGGCGGTCGCCGCGGCGGCGCGGGCCGACGTGGCCGTGGTCGTCGTGGGCACGAGCGACGAGTGGGAGACCGAAGGTCACGACCGTACGACGCTCAGCCTCCCTGGCGAGCAGGACGAGCTGGTCCGCCGGGTCTGCGCCGCCAACCCACGGACGGTCGTCATCGTCAACGCCGGCGCACCCGTGCAGATGGACTGGGCGGCCGAGGCTGCCGCCGTACTCGTGTCGTGGTTGGGTGGACAGGAGATGTCCGAGGCCCTGGCGGACGTGCTGTTCGGTGAGGCCGAGCCGGCGGGCCGTCTCCCGGTCACGATGCCCCTGCGCGTCGAGCACACACCGGCCTACGGGTCGTTCCCCGGCGAGAACCACCACGTCGCCTACAGCGAGGGGCTGCTGGTCGGCTATCGGTGGTACGACAGCCGGCACCTGCCGACAGCCTTCCCCTTCGGGCACGGCGGGTCGTACACGACCTTCGCCTGGGGCCGGCCCACGGTGTCGACCACCGTGCTCGAGCCGGGCGGTGAAGTCGTCGTCGAGGTGCCTGTCACCAACACCGGCGGCCGCGTCGGCGCCGAGGTGGTGCAGCTGTACGTCGAGCCAGCTCCCACGCGGCTTTTCCGCCCGCGCAGGGAGCTCAAGGCCTTCGCGAAGGTGTGGGTCGAGCCGGGCGAGACGGTCACCGCGCGGCTGGTCCTCGATCCGCGGTCGTTCGCGTTCTGGGACCCCGGCTCCACGGAGACCGCGCACCTGGCAGACCGCCTGGGTGATGCCAGCCTCGTTCCCGCCGACCGCGGGGCGACCCCGGTGGAGGCCGCCGGCTGGTACGTCGAGCAGGGCGCCCACCGCCTGCTGCTCGCGAAGTCCGTCGACCAGGTCGTCTGCACAGCCGAGGTGGCGCTCTCCTGGGCGGGGCCGGTCGCCGGCGAGTGACGCAGGCTCCGGGTCGGGGCAGGCTGTAGCAGCAAGCCGCCATGAAGGAGCCCCGATGACCACGCTGGCGATCGAGACCGGGCCGCAGTCCCCCGAGCTGCCGACGACGACCATCGGCGCCGCGCTCGATCGGGCCGTCTCGCTGTACGGCGACCGCGAGGCGCTGGTCAGCGTCCAGCAGGGTCAGCGGTTCAGCTACCGCGAGCTGTCCGACGCGGTGGATCGGGTCGCCCGTGGCCTGGTGGCGCGCGGGATCGAGAGGGGAGATCGCGTCGGCATCTGGGCGCCCAACTGCTCGGAGTGGGTGCTGGTGCAGTACGCGACGGCTCGCATCGGCGCGATCCTGGTGACCGTCAACCCGGCCTACCGGACCCACGAGCTGGCCTACGTTCTGGACCAGGCGGGGGTGAAGCTGCTGATCGCGGCCCGGTCGTTCAAGACCTCGGACTACGTCGTCATGACCGCCGAGGCGGCACCGGCTCTGGATGCCGTCTTCTTCGGAAGCCCGGAGTGGGAGGCCCTCGCGACCGACGGTGGAGCGCTGCCCGACCGCGGGCTGCTCCCGGACGACCCGATCAACATCCAGTACACGTCCGGCACCACCGGCTTCCCGAAGGGAGCCACCCTCTCGCACCGCAACATCCTCGGGAACGGCTTCCTGGTCGGCGAGTTGTGTGGCTACACCGAGGTCGATCGAGTCTGCGTTCCCGTGCCCTTCTACCACTGCTTCGGGATGGTGATGGGCAATCTCGGAGCGCTCACCCACGGTGCCTGCGTGGTCATCCCGGCGCCGGCGTTCGACCCCGCCGCGACGCTTCAAGCCGTGGCCGCGGAGCTCTGCACCTCGCTGTACGGGGTCCCGACGATGTTCATCGCGGAGGTGGGGCTCGCCGACTTCCCGTCGTACGACGTCTCGTCGCTGCGCACCGGGATCATGGCCGGCTCGCCTTGTCCGGTGGAGGTGATGAAGCAGGTTCAGGTCTTCATGCCTGACGTGACCATCTGCTACGGCATGACCGAGACGTCGCCGGTCTCCACCCAGACCCGCGCCGATGACACGCTCGACCGACGCGTCTCCACCGTCGGCCGGGTGCACCCGCACGTCACCGTCAAGGTGGTCGATCCGGTGACCGGTGAGCCTGTGCAGCGGGGCGAGACCGGAGAGCTGTGCACTGCCGGGTACGGCGTGATGCTGGGCTACTGGAATGACCCTGACAGGACCGCCGAGGCGATAGACAGCGATGGGTTCATGCACACCGGCGACCTGGCGGTGATGGACGACGAGGGGTACCTGTCGATCGTCGGGCGCAGCAAGGACATGGTCATTCGGGGTGGGGAGAACGTCTACCCACGGGAGATCGAGGAGTTCCTGTACACCCATCCCGAGGTCGTGGATGCCCAGGTCATCGGCGTTCCCGACACCAGGTACGGCGAGGAGCTGTGTGCTTGGGTCCGTCTGGTCGAGGGATCGACGCTCACCGGCGACGCATTGCGAGAGTGGTGCAAGGGCAGCGTCGCCCACTACAAGGTGCCTCGCTACGTGCGGATCACCGACGAGTTCCCGATGACCATCACCGGCAAGGTGCAGAAGTTCAAGATGCGCGAGGTGTCGGTGGAGGAGCTCGGCCTCAAGGACGCCGCCGGCATCGTGACCGCCTGAGCCCGCGGCTCAGTGAGACTTCAACGTCGACCTTGCGATGCGTGAGGCCCGTCGCCTGAGCGAGGGCGGAAGCACCCGCGTCGCGGCCACGATCGCCTTGTACTGCAGGCCCGCGATGCTGACGGAGCGCCCGCGGTCGAGGTCCTTGAAGGCCTCGGCCACCACCTGCTCGCTGGTGAGCCACAGCTTCGCAGGGAGCTTGCTCATGTCGATGTCGGCTCTCGCGTGGAACTCGGTGTGGGTGAAGCCTGGGCAGACCGCGACGCAGCGCACCCCACGGTCGCGGTACTGCAGGTCGAGGGACTCGCTGAAGTTGGTGACCCACGCCTTCGAGGCGCTGTACGTCGCCCCTCGTACACCCGGGGAGAAGCCAGCCACGCTGCTCACGTTGAGGATCGCGCCGGAGCCGCGGGCGAGCATCGGCGCGAGAGCCGCGTGCGTCAGCCGCAGAACGGCCCGCACGTTGAGGCGGAGCAGCTGCTCCTCCTGCTCAGCCGTCGCGTGCTCGAACGCCGACCGCATCCCCATGCCGGCGTTGTTGACCAGCAGGTCGAGGCCCTGCGCGCACCGGGCTTCGACGAGGGCACACCCTGCGTCGCTCGCCAGGTCGGCCGCCAGAACCTCGGCGCCGGCCGGGGCCTGTCGCCTCAGACGATCGCCGTCGCGGGCGACGAGGACGAGGTCGTAGCCACGGGCAGCGAGGGCGTCGACGAAGGCGGCGCCGATGCCCGCCGTGGCACCGGTGATGAGAGCGGTAGGCATGCCGCGACGGTAGCGACCTGTTCGCTGACGTCTCTCAGGTGCACACCCGGCGTGCGTACTCGAGCGGACGCAAGGGGACGGCCACCCCAGGCGTGGGCACCCGCGCGTCGGCGCGCCTGCTTCGTTCTGGTCTGCCCAGAGGGCACGCTCGGGCAGTTCCCTCAACCGCAGGAGGTCCCATGGCAGCCGCTCCGACCCTGACGGTCTACCAGGCCGCTGACGAGCTCGGTGTCACGCCGGCCCGCATCCGTGCCCTGTTGGCGAGCGGCGCGCTGAAGGCCGCTCGCGGCCACGGCACCCGAATCGCCGCGCGCGACGTGGAGGAGCTCCTGCGGCGTGGCGCGGTCCGCTCTCTGGACGTGGCCGCGATCGAGGGAGCGCTGGACCGGGTGCTGCGGCGCCGCCTGCCGGCAATGCTGGAGGAGGCCCTGACCCCGCTGTCGACCGAGGTGGCGACGACGCTCGCCGACGTCGAGGTCAGTACGCGGGAGCTCGCCGAGGCTCTGGAGCGGGCCCGCGTCGCGGAGGCTGCGCTCACTGCGGCCCACGTCGAGCTCGCCGCTCTGCAGACGCGCCCGGCAGGGCTGTTCCGCCGTCGTCGCGTCGGCAGCGCCGCGCCCGCGTGAGGTGCTAACGGGCGCGGGCTGCGCGGGCCAGGCTGGGCAGCCGGCGGAGCAGCTCGTTCGCCTGATCGAGGTCACGGTCGCGGGCGGCTGCCTGCCAGCGGTGACCTGCGGTGTCGAGGTGCAGGGTGGCAAGCCGTAGGCGACGCTGTGCCGGTCCCTGGGTCCAGCGGATGCTCTGCGCCTTCGCCAGAGGCACGACGACGGTCGCGGCCTGTAGCCGACCGGTACGCGCGACGAAGTGCTCATGGTCGTGCCAGCTCGCGAGCCGTCGGTAGGACAGCGGTGCCTTGAACCGGGCCCGCCGCGGCGCCTGAGCGTCCGGCGGCGGGTGGGTCACCGCACCCGGAAGCACCCTGGCGAGCAGCGCATCAGCCTGCGCTCGGTCCCCCACCGGCAGCAGGGCGCGGGTCAGCTGTCCGACATCCTCCTCACCGACCTCGCGCTCGCGTTGCTGGGCCACGTCGACCTCGAGTCGGCACCAGCCGAACGGTCGCCACAGCAGTGGCTGAATGAGGCGCACCGCCTGCACCCGGCCGGCGGGGATGGTTTCTGCTCGTGTCTGCAGCAGACCCGACTTCAACCGGAGCCCATCGGGTGACTCGGCCACGGTGAAGTTGAATTCGACGTTGAGGCGACGGAAAGCGGCTGCGGCAGCGCCGAAGAGGACCGTACCGACCGCGCCCAGCACCGGACCGACCGAGGTCGGTGCCACGACCGTGAGCACGACCAGCAGCGTGCCCAGTACGGCGACGGTCACGGCTGGGGAGCCGAGCAGGGTGCTGGCGATCAACCGCTTGTTGGGTACCGACGCGAGCGTTCGCTCGGGCGCCTCCGCCGTCTCGCCGGTCAGGCCGGCGCCGAGCGCCAGCAACTGGGCTCGAACCTGCACTGCCCGGTGCTGCGGGAGAAACGCCAACCGGGCCTTGCCCGTGCCGCTGCCGGCCAGGACGAGACGCAACTCCGAGATACCGAGCAGCCGGGCGGCGAGCGGACGGACGACGTCGACGGCCTGCACGCGGGCGAGCGGCACCCGAATCGACTGCCTGCGCAGCAGCCCCAGCTCCAGCTGCAGCTCCCCGTCCGCGACCCGCCAGCGGGTCACCAACCAGGACACGACGCCCGCGGCGATCACCAGTGCGGCGACGGCGGCATCGACCCCCAGTCGCGACTGCTCAAGGCCACCACCGGCCAGCTGGCGGGGAACGGTCACCGCCACGAGGGCGAGGACGGCCCGGCCGCCCTTGGCCAGCGGTGAGAGCGGATGCAGCCGCGCCCACGCAATAGGCAACTCCGGTCCCGCACCCACCGAGTGCGCGGGTACGACGCCGTCGCTCACAGGCCCGCCGACCGGGCCTCACCGAGCGCGGCCAGCCGGTCCCGTAGCCGCGCCGCCTCGGATGCTGCGAGGCCAGGGATCCGCGCGTCGGTCGCGGCGGCAGCAGTGTGCAGCTGCACGGTCGCCAGCCCGAACAGCCGCTCGACCGGTCCCGCGGTCACGTCCAGGAACTGCATGCGGCCATACGGGACGACCGTGATCCGCCGTACCAGGACCCCGCGAGCGACGAGCAGGTCGTCGTCGCGCTCGGCGTAGCCCCAGGACTGCACCCGACGACGAAGCACGACTCCAGCCGCGGCGGCGGCCGCGAGGGAGAGGAGCAGGGCGGCCAATGCCGCCTGCAGACTCGACACAGCACCGAGTCCGGTGGCCACGACGACCACGGGTACGGCGACAGCGGCCAGCTGAGCCTGGCGGGCCCGCCAGAGCCGAGGCGAAGGGCGCAGGTAGTCCACGCCCTGAGCCTCGCATCTCGTGGACCAGAAGACGGCCACGGCGCGGTTCTCCTGCCCATCCAAGGGGTGCTTGCCGGCACTCCCTGACCTCCCGGTCAGAGCAGCCCGAGGATCGCCGCTGTCGCGTCGTACTCGTGGGTGGTGACGCCGAGCGAAGGGTCGACGGCTGCGCCACCCGGCCAGGTGTGGCCACCGCCGTTGACGGTGACGAGCTGGGTGCTGCAGGGGTAGGTGGTCCTCACGATGTGCGGAGCGAAGCGGCTGGTCGCAGCCGTCCGGCAGCCGTTCAGGGCAGCCCACGATGCGATCGCCGCACTGGCTGGTGGGACCGCCGGATAGCCGGGCCGGCCGTCGGGTCCTCCGCGGTATGGATCCAGGGGGTCGGCGTCGCCGTGGATCGCGACGATCGCGATGCGCCGGCAACCTGCCCGAGGGTTTATCGATGCCGCCACTGCGACCACCGCGCGGAAGCTCCCGGGCAGCGCGCAGGCAGCAACGGCGGCCATGTCGCCACCGTCGCTGATTCCCGTGATGACGACGCGGGCGGCATCGGCGCACTCGGTGGCGGTCAGCTGCCTCACCAGTGCCGACAGGAACGCCACGTCGTCGTAGCCCGTGGTGCCGGAGAAGTTCCAGGATTTCGCAGAGCCCCCGCCCTGCGGCAGGACAGCAAGCGCGCCGGCCGCGATGGCACGCGCCGGGATCCGGCTCTGGGCCGCCAGCTCCTCCGGAGTTCGGCCGTAGCCGGGCAGCGCGACCACCAACCGGAGCCGGTGATGACCGTCGTCTCCGCGGGGGACGGCCAACAAGGCCCGGCGCCCGTGCGGCAACGTGAGGAGGGTCGTGCCGGCGGCGCGTCCCATGCCGCACCTGGGTCCCGCCGTTGGCGCCGCCGTGACGCGCACGGCACGCGTAGGTGGCGAGGTGGTCGGAGGCAGCCGCGTAGGGGCTGGGGCGGTCGTCGACTCAACCGTCGGCAGCGGGGACGAAGACGGCCCGGGTGGGATCGCGCGCGCGCCAGGTCCGGAGCAACCGGCGGCGAGCAGGAGCAGCATGATCGCGCTCCTGCGTCGTGGACAGCGCACGACCTCAGCATGCCTGCCACGCTATCGGCAGCAGCGAGGGGGCCGGCGTGGCCGGAGTGACGCCTGCGTATCGGGCTAGGGTCAAAAGATGCTGCAGCGCCCGACCGCCATTGCTGCCGTGCTCTGCCTGCCCGCGATCCTGAGTGGGTGCAGTCACGCCGACCAGCCCGCCGCAGCAACATCGCCCGCACTGTCGAGTGCTGAAGTGACGGTTCCGGCCACCGTGGCCGCAACAGCGTCCGCCACCCCCATACCGCGTCCTGCTGCAGTGCCGTCCAGCCCCGCCCGGTTGTCCCCTACGCCGACCCGTGCGGGTCTCCCGGCCTTCAGCTGGTCCCAGCGCAGGGTGAGTGCTGCCGACCTGCCGCACTCCTGGCACACCGGCTGCCCCGTGGCGCCAGCTGCGCTACGCATGCTGACCCTTCGTTACGTCGGGTTCGACGCGATGGCGCACGACGGTCAGCTCGTGATCAGCGCCCGGGTCGTGGGTGCGGTGGCAGGCACGTTCGCGGACCTGTACGCCGCGCGCTTCCCGATCCGTCGCATGGTGCCGGTCGATGCCTATGGCGGCAGTGACGACGCGTCGGTGGCAGCCGACAACACCGCCGGGTTCAACTGCCGGCTGGCAGTGACAACAGGCCCGTCCTCGTGGTCCCGGCACGCCTATGGCGCGGCCATCGACGTCAACCCGGTGGAGAACCCATATCTGGAAGGGAACCGCGTCATTCCGCCTGCAGGCGCCGCCTACACCCATCGTGCCAACGTGCGGCCCGGTATGGCCGTTTCTGGCGGTCGGCTGGTCCGTGCCTTCGCCCGACACGGCTGGTCGTGGGGCGGCGTGTGGTCCGCCCCGGACTACCAGCACTTCAGCGACAACGGCCGTTGATCGTGCGTCGACTCGCCATCGTCGCCGTGCTTTTTCTGGCCGGCTGCGGCAGCACCCCCACTGCGGCGCCGCTGCCGCTGACCTCGGCCAGCCCCTCGCCAGTGTCAGCCACTGCCACTCCCACGGCCACTCCCACTGCCACTCCCACGCCTACGCACCCGCCGGTGCTCCGCCCTACAAGGCGACCAAACGCACCCCGGCCCCCCTCACCTTTCCCCACGCGCAGCCCTGCACCAACCCCCGTCCGGGCAGCCCCTGCCGTGCCCAGCGCGCTCGCTGGGGTCGGCTCCAGCGCCTTGCAGGCCGTGACCGTGATCGCCCCTTCCTACGGCGCGAGGACAGCAACCCTGACCGCTTGGAGCCGGAAGACGGCAGGCAGCCCGTGGAAGCGGACGTTCGGTCCGGAACTCGCTCACGTGGGCTACAACGGCGTGGCGCCGGCCGGAGCCAAGCGAGAGGGCGACGGCCGCACGCCGTCGGGCGTCTACTCGTTCTCCTACGCGTTCGGCATTCAACCCGACCCGGGCGTCAACTACCGGTGGCGAGCCGTGCGCGGCCCCCAGGACGTCTGGGACGACGATCCCGCGTCTGCGCGCTACAACCAGTGGGTGGACACGCGGACCGCCGACCCCGGCCGCAGTCCCGAGCCCATGAACCAGGCCCCGGCCTACAACGAGGGTCTGGTCATCGCCTACAACACGGCCCGAACGCCGGGACGGGGCAGCGCGATCTTCTTCCACGTCGCTACCGGCGGGTCAACCGCGGGGTGCGTGAGCGTGCCTGCCTCAGAGCTCACCCCGATCCTACGTTGGCTCCGCCCGACGCTCGGCGCGGTGATCTCCATCGGCGTCGGCTGACCCCTCCGACGTCATCCCATCGCCCAGGTCCAGGGATATTCTCGCGCTTCGTGGGCGTAGGCGGCCGGGGTGACGTCGAGCGGGGCGAACGTATCGACCATGACGGCCAGCTCGTCGGTCGCCTCGCGTCCGATGGACTTCTCGACTGCCCCGGGCTGCGGGCCGTGCACGAACCCGGCCGGGTGCAACGAGACCGACCCGAGCTCGATGCCGCTGCCGGCACGTGAGCCCATGGAGCCGCCGACGTAGAACAGCACCTCGTCACTGTCGACGTTGCTGTGGTTGTAGGGCACCGGGATGGCGTCGGGGTGGTAGTCGAGCATCCGCGGCACGAACGAGCAGACCACGAATCCGGGGCCGGCGAAGGTCTGGTGGACCGGCGGTGGCTGGTGGATCCGGCCGGTCACCGGCTCGAAGTCGAAGATCGAGAACGCGTGCGGATACAGGCAGCCGTCCCAGCCCACGACGTCGAAGGGGTGCGAGGGGTAGCTGTACCGCGTGAGCACGCCACGTCGGCGCACGAGCACGTCGGTCTCACCGCCCTCGACAAGCAGCGGCTCGGTGGGCCCGCGGAAGTCCCGCTCGCAGTACGGCGCCGACTCCAGCAGCTGGCCTCGCTCTGACAGGTAGCGGGAGGGCGGCGTCACGTGCCCGTGCGCCTCGACGACGAGGGCCCGCACCGGTCCGTCGGTGACGACCCACCGGTGCGTCGTCCCGGTCGGGACCACGACGTAGTCACCGGAGCCGAACGACAGGGCGCCGAAGACTGACTCCAGCACGCCCGTGCCGGACTCGACGTACACGAGCAGATCGCCGTCGGAGTCGCGGTACAGCGGCGAGTCCTCGACGGCAGCGGCCCACGACAGCCGCACCGAGGAGTTGCCCATGAACAGCGTCTTACCGGTCACCAGGTCCCCGGAGGCGGGCAGATCCTGGGTGCGAAAGTGCCTGGGCAGCAAGGGTTCCTGCGGTCGCAGGTCATCCGCATCTCGCCCCACAGCCTCGGCGCGACTGATGCGTGTCGGCAGCTCGCGGTGATACAGCAGTGCGCTGTCGGACGTGAAGCCCTGCTCCCCCATCAGCTCCTCGGCGTACAGCCGACCGTCCGGCTGGCGGAACTGCGTGTGCCGCTTGCGCGGGACGTCGCCGACGGACCGGTAGTGGGGCACGGCTACAGGTTCCCGTCCGCGGCCTTCATGACCACGACGATCGCTCGCCGGTGCCGCCGGCGCAACAAGGACTTCCTGTGACCCGCGAGCCCGGTTAGCGTGGGCTCCGTGAGGGACGCCCCGCTCACCGACGTCGAGCTCAGCGCTGCCCTCCAAGAGCTCACGAGCTGGTACGTCGAAGCCGACAAGCTGACCACCCGCCGCCAGCTGCCCACCTTCCTCGAGGCCATCGCCTTCGTCCAGCTGGTGGCTGCCGTGGCTGAGGAGCTCGACCACCACCCGGACATCGACATCCGCTGGCGCACCGTGACGCTCGCCGTCAACACCCACGCCTCGGGCAACGCCCTCACGAGCAGGGATGTGGAGCTGGCTCGTCGGGTGGACCAGCTCGGAAGCCGAGGGCTTCTCGACCGGGAGGGGCCGGGGTCCTAGAGTCAGCGCCGTCAGGTGCAGGAACCCGGTGCGAACCCGGGACGGTCCCGCCACTGTGAGAAGCCCTTCGACGGGCTTCGAGTCAGGCACTGCAGCATCTTCGAGCGGGGCGTGGAAACCCCGGAGGAGGCCCCAACAGTCATGAGCTTCGAGCAGCCCAGCACCCAGGTCCTCGTACGGCCGATCGCCAAGCAGGCCATCGGCACCCTCGTCACGATCGGCGCCGTCATCCTGGCGCTCGTCACCCTCTACGCCGTCTTCCTCGACCAGGGCCAGCTGCTGTCCCCGGTGCTGGGCAAGGTCGCGTCGACGGCCAACTACCTCCACGAGCTGGCGCACGACGGTCGCCACCTCCTCGGCGCGCCCTGCCACTGAGCGTTCAGGCGCTGAGGCACTGAGGTGCTGACGTCCCTGAAGCGGGGCGTCCTGTCCGGTGCGGTCGGTGGTGCCCTCGCGGGCGCTTTCGGCTACCTGCTGGCCGAACCGGTCATGGACCAGGCCGTCGCCCTGGAGGCGGCACGCCAACGGGCTGCCGGTGAGCACACGGTCGACACGTTCTCCCGCAGCACGCAGCACGTGGGGTTCCTGTTCGCGACCCTGGCCGTGGGCCTCGCCTTCGGTGTGCTCTACGGGGTGGTCCACGGGCTGCTGCACAAAGACGGGGCCGACCCGTGGGGACGGGCTCTGCGTCTGGCAGGAGGCGGTTTCTTCGCGCTCGCGCTCGTGCCCTTCATCCGGTACCCGTCCAACCCACCCGGTGTCGGTGACCCCGCGACGATCGACAGCCGCAGCCACCTCTGGACCGTCACGCTCGTGATCGGGCTCGTCGGTGCCGTGCTGGCCGGCCTCGTCGCCCGTGGGCTCCTCGAGCGGGGCGTACGCGCCTGTCTGCGCCAGCTGGCCGTGGCCGGTGTCCTGCTCGGGACGGTCGGGCTGACCTTCGTCCTACCGCCCAACACCGACGAGATCGCCGTACCCGTGGGGTTGGTCTGGCAGTTCCGGCTGCTGTCGCTGACCACCCTCGCGTTGCTGTGGGCCGGGCTCGGAGTGACCTTCGGTCTTCTCGGCGAGCGCGCCGCGGCCACGGTCTCGTCCGATCCCCGCGAGCTCAGCGCCCTCTGAGTCTTACGACTCGATCACGTGACAGCACCCTGTTGTTCCCGCCGAGCCCTATACGTGATCGCAGATACCCATATCGGATCGCAGATGGACCGGTCCAGCACACCATGCCCCCCTCGTGCGAATGCGGTCGTCTAACTCGGCGGCCAGCTACGGCCCGAGGGGCTGTCGGCGCACGGGTGCGATCGGTTCGGCGGGCAGGTGCGCGCGCCTACGCAGGCCGGGCACGTCGGTCAGCAGGACCCGCCGGCCTTCGAGGTGCACGAGTCCTCGCTGCGCGAACCCCCCGAGCACCGCGTTGACGCTCTGCCGGGTGCCACCGCTCATCTCAGCCAGCCGACCCTGCGTGATCGCCACGACGGGGGGCGACCCAGGCGTGGACAGGCGGAGCAGCGCCTTCGCGACCCGGCCGCCGAGGTCGAGGAAGACGTGGTCGGCGGCCTGCTCGGTGAGCCGGCGCACCATCGCCCCGAGTTGACGCATGAGCGGTTCGAGCACGGCCGGCTGGTGCCGCAACAGCCCGAAGAACTCGGCGCGCGACAGCGAGAGCACGACCGTGGGCGCGGTGGCCTCGACCGAGGCCGAGCGGGGGGCGCCGTCCAGCAGCGCGACCTCGCCCAGGACCTGCGGCGGCTCGACCACGGCGAGGGCGGCGCGCTCACCGTCGGGTGACGTCCGGAAGACGGTCACCGATCCGCGGACGAGCAGGAGCAGCGCGTCACCGACGTCGCCCTCGACGCAAAGCAACTCGCCCTTGTCGAACTCGCGGGGCCTGGCTACCGACGCGATCTGTGCGAGAACGAGCTCGTCCAGACCGGCGAAGAGGTCGACGTGGCGCAGCGCCATCAGGACCTCGGCTTGCGCCGGAACCCACCCCATGGCTCCCCCGAAACCTGACAACCCGCCCCGAAGCACCCTAGTCGCGGCGGCTCGTCAGCCCTAGCCTCTGGTCCCGAGCACTTCTTGGAGACAGGTCGGTCGGGAATGGTCGGTTGCCATCGCTGCGGCGGGCGTAGCCGTGCGGGGGCCCGTTTCTGCGGGGCCTGCGGTGCCGTCCTCGGAAGCGCGAGGGTCGGCGTACGCAAGACCGTCAGCGTCCTGTTCGCCGACGCGCCCGTCCGCGCACACCAGGACGTCGAGTCCGGGGTGCGCAGCGCGGCTTCTTTCTACCGGGGCCTCCGCCTGGTCCTCGAGGAGCACGGCGGCACCGTCGAACGGCACGTGGGGGACGCCGTGATGGCCGTGTTCGGGGTGCCGTCCGCCCGAGATGACGATGCCCGCCGCGCGGCCGCGGCCGCGCTCGCCGTCAGGGAGGTCGTGCGCTCCCTGCCCGGCGCCCCCGAGGTCTCGGTCGGCATCAACACCGGCGAGGTGGTGACGGGGGACGGCTCGGCCGAGCAGGAGCTGGCCGTCGGCGACCCGCTGGTGGTGGCGGCCCGGCTGCAGCAGCTCGCCGCTCCGGGCGAGGTCCTCCTCGGTCCCTCCACCGTCCGGTTGCTCGGCGCCGGCGCCCGGTACGGACACAGCCGTGATGTCACGCTGAAGGGCCGGGTCGGCGAGCTGTCGGTCGTACCGCTGCTCGGGCTCGACGCGACGGTCGAGGTGGGCTCGCGCAGTGCCTTCGTCGGTCGCGACCCCGAGCGCCGGATGCTGCTCGCGGCGCTGGACCGCAGCATCGTCACCGACATCGTGCAGCTCGTGACCGTGCTCGGCGAGGCCGGCACCGGCAAGTCGCGACTCGTCCGGGAGGTCCTGCGGGAGCGGTCCGACGAGGTCACCGTGCTGCGGGGAACCTGCCGCGGGTACGGCGATCGCAGCACCTGGTCGGCGCTCGTCGAGGTGCTGCACGAGGTCACGGCGGTGCCTGCGGACGGGAGTGCCGCCGCGGTCCTCACCGCCCTGGAGAACCGTCGGCCGGAGCTGGCTGGCGTGCTCCCGGTCCTCGCCTCCCTGCTCGGCGACGGTGACACCCCGATCGGTGGCGCCGAGCTGTCCTGGGCGGTGGCGCGGGTGCTCGCCCTCGTGGTCGGTGAGGGTCCACTGGTCGTGGTGCTCGAGGACGTGCACCTGGCCGACGGGCCGTTGCTCGACCTGCTCCCCGAGGTCGTACGCCGGCTCGAGGGCAGCCCTGTCGTCCTGGTCGTGACCGCCCGCCCGGAGCTGCTGGAGCAGCGTGCGGACTGGGGCCGGGGGCTGCGGCACGTCCTTGGGTTGACGCTCCGGCCCTTGGACGTCGCGGCCTCCCGGCAGCTGGCCGACCAGCTCCTGCCCGGGGATCCGGAGGGCGTTGACGCACTCCTTGGGCCCGCCGACGGCAACCCCCTGTTCCTCGAGCAGCTCGCGCAGGCCCGCGCCGAGGGCGCCGGCGTCGCTGCGCCGTCGGTGACCGCAGTCCTCGCCGCCCGCGTGGACCGCCTCCCGCTCGTGACCCGGCAGGTCCTGGAGCGGGCGGCCGTTATCGGTCCGTGGGGGCGCCCCGCGGACCTGCTGCCGCTCTGCGACGCTGAGCAGCAGATCGATGTCGAGGCTGAGCTGCTGGCTCTGGCGCGCCGCGACCTGCTCGACGTCGAGGACGGCCGCTGGTCGTTCGGCAGTGAGCTGGTCCGTGAGGCGGCGGCCGCCGGTCTGACCCGCGACGACCGGGCCGAGCTGCACCAGGTACGTGGCCTGGTCCTCGCCACCCAGGGGGCCAATGCCGCCGCCGGGTTCCACTTCGAGCTGGCCAGTGCTCTGCTGCGCGGGTCGGACCCCGGTCGCAGCGCGGCCCTGGGCAAGCAGGCCGCGGCCCGCCTTGCCGCCGCCGGGCTCCGCGCCCTGACGGGCGATCTGGTCGCAGCGGCCGACCTGCTCGGCCGGGCCACTGCGCTCATGCCGGTGGACGAACCCCGCCGGCTCAACCTGCTCCCGGAGCTCGCGCGCGCTCGGCAGCTCGCCGGCGACCTGACGGGCGCCGGCGAGGTGCTGGAGGAGGCGGTCCGTCGCGCCGACGCCCTCGGGTTGGCTGAGTCCTCGGCGCATGCCCGGATCGCCCGCCTCGACCTGCTCCGCTCCACCGAACCGGAGCGCGCGTACATCGAGCTGCCCGCTCTGCTCTCCGAGGTACTGCCCGTCCTCGAGCAGGTGCGGGACGACCGGGGGTTGTCACTCGCCTGGCAGCTGCACGCCTCGGCACTGCAGTACCGCGTCCGCTGGGGCGCCATGGATAACCCGCTCCAGAAGGCCCTGCACCACGCCCACCGCTCGGGTGACCGTCCGCTGGTGGAGCGTGCGGAGAGCCTGCAGGTCGACAGCATGTTTCACGGACCGATGCACCTTGACGAGACGCGGGTCCGACTCGAGTCGTTGCTCGAGCAGCCGGGGATCAGCCCTTCGCACCGGGCCGGCGTCGAGGCCCGGCTCGCGGGAACCCTTGCGCTACAAGGGGATCCGGTCGCCGCACGGGCCGGGATGACCCAGGTGCGCCAGGTGCTCCGTGACCTGGGACGCGAGCTCTCCGCCGTGGTGACGGCGCTCATGAGTGGTCCGGTGGAGCTGCTCGCCGGCGAACCCGACAAGGCCCGCGATGAGCTGCACGAGGCCTGCGATGCCTTGATCGGGATGGGCGACAAGGCCTTCACCGCGACGTCGGCGGCGCTGCTCGCCGAAGCGTGCTGGCGGTGCAAGGACCTGGTCGGAGCGGCCGCCGCAGTCGAACTGTCGCGCAGCAGCGCCGGCATCGGTGACGTGATCACCCAGGTGCGGTGGCGGTCGGTGCAAGCCAAGCTGTACGCCGCCCAGGGCCGGGCTGAGGAGGCGCTGAGGCTGTCCTCCGAGGCCGTACAACTGGTGGCCACGACCGACGAGGTGACCTCCCAGGGCGACGTGCTGGCCGACGGGGCAGAGGTGCAGGAGCTGCTCGGCAACCTCGGGGCAGCGCAGGTGCTGCTCCGGGAAGCCGTCCAGCGCTACGAGCGCAAGGGCGCCCCGCAGGCCATCAGGCGGCTCTCCGGCCGGTTGTACGTCCTGCCCAGCCCCGGCCGCCGCGTGAGGGAGCCGTCCCCGGGGTAGACGAACGACACCCGATCACTCGAGGAGCACAATGAGCCCGATCCGTCGCCTTGCCCGCCCGCTGCTGGCCAGCATCTTCGTGGCCGGCGGCATCGACACGCTGCGGCAGCCAGGGCCTCGGGTTGAGGCGGTGCGCAGGGCCGGGCTGTCCTCGCCGGAGCAGCCCGTCCGAGTCATCGCGATCATCGACGTCGTCGCCGGCCTCACCCTGGCCAGCAACCGGGCGCCGCGGCTATCCGCACTCCTGCTTGCCGGCTCGCTGGTGCCGAGCACCATCGTGGGGCACCCGTTCTGGACCGAGAAGGACAAGCTCGTGCGCAAGCAGCAGCGGGTGCACTTCCTGAAGAACCTCGGCGTGCTCGGCGGCCTGCTGCTCGCGGTCCTCGACACCGGTGGGCGTGAGTCCCTTCCGCACGCCGCCGGCCGCGTCTCGCGGCACGCGGCGAAGAAAGCCGCGAAGGCGGCCGCTTCGGCGAGGGAGTCCCTTCCGCGCCACGGCTGAGTCAGCGCAGCTTCTCGAGTCGCTTCACGATCTCGTCGGGGGACAGCTCGTCCGGCAGCCGGGACCCGACGGCGAGCCCTGTGCCGGCCATGCAGATCGTCGCGTCGACGAGCTCGTCCACCTGCGGCCATGGGAACCGGGGCTTGGCGATCAGCAACGACGCGATCCCGTGCGCTGCGGCCCACAGCTTCAAGCCCAGGTCAACCGGGTCGCCCTCGAGGATCCCGAGCCCGATGCAGGCGAGGACCCCGTCGAGCAGGTGACCGAACGCTCCGGATGCGATCTCGTCGGCGGGAGCCTGCTCGGACGACCCACGCATCATCACGATCCGGTAGTGCTCAGGGTTGTCCAGCGCGAAGTGCACGTAGGAGACGCCCATGGCCCGCAGCGCCTCCCACGGGTTCGGGGCGTCGGCAGAGGCAGTCTTCATGGCGACGTGCAACTGCTCGAACACCTCGGCGCAGACGGCGTCGAGCAGAGCCTGCTTGTCGGCGAAGTGCAGATAGATCGACGGGACGGAGACGCCGACGCGGGCGGCCACGGCGCGCAACGAGACCGACTCCTCGGAGCCGGTCTCGCGCAGCAGGTCCATGGCGGCGCGCAGCACCTCGCCGCCCAGCACCGCGCCCTGGCCGCGCGGTGCCCGCCGCCGAACGTCAGACCTCAACCGGCTCCTCCATACGCGTGACCTCTACCGGTGACGAGTGTGCCTCAGTCAGCCCGATGCGTGCGTGCAAGCGCTTCAACGGCGCCGGCGCCCACCAGTTGGCCGGCCCCATCAGGCGCATGAACGCCGGGACCAGCGCCCCCCGGACCAGGGTCGCGTCGACCAGGACGGCGAGCGCCGTACCCAGTCCGAGCAGTTTGATGAAGGCGATGTCGCTGGACACGAAGGAGAAGAAGACCAGGGCCAGCAGGGCAGCAGCCGCGGTCACCAGGGAGCCGGTGCGCTCCAGTCCGACGGCCACGGCGCGGGTGTTGTCGTCGGCTGTCTGTCCTCCGAGCCGGTCCCACTCCTCCTTGATGCGGGACAGCAGGAACACCTCGTAGTCCATCGACAAGCCGAAGAGCACGCAGAACATGAGGATCGGCATCGTCGTGTCGAGGGTCCCGGTGACGATCGGGTCGCCGATCAGCCCTGTCAGGTGACCCTGCTGGAACACCCACACCATCAGCCCGAACGTCGCCGACAGCGACAGCACGTTGAGCACCAGTGCCTTCACCGGGATGACGATGGAACCGGTGAACAGGAACAGCAGGACGAAAGTGGCCGCCAGCACCAGCGCGAGCGCCAGCGGCAGCTTTGTGCCCAGCGCGTGCTTGGTGTCGGTGAGCTGCGCCGCCGGACCACCGATGAGAACAGCCGACGGAGCGGGCACGGCGCGCAGTTGGCTCACGAGCTTTTCGCCCGCGGGCGAGATCGACTCGATACCGGGTACGACCGACAGCCGCTCAGCCGTGGCAACCCGGTACGAGGGAACACCCGCGCCGACCCGCCGGCCCTGCAGGTACCGCCCGGAGGTGGCATCGACCCGCTCGACCCCGCTGACCTTGGACAGGGCCGCGGCGTATGCGTCCACGGAGGAAGGGGCCGGTGTGAGGATCACGGGCAGGGCGAAGCCTTCGCGGCCGTTGAAGTCCTCGCGCAGCACCTGGGCGACCTGGTGGGCCTGCGCGGTCGGCGGCAGCACCCGGTCGTCGGGGAGCCCGAAGACCACCGATCGGAAGGGCAGCCCAGCGATCAGCAGTACGAGCACGACCGCGGTACCGACCCCGACGGGACGCTTCATCACGGTCATCGCGACGCGGTGCCAGAAGCCCTCGTCGAGCTCCTTGACCCGCGGTGGGGACAGCCGCAACGCCTTCCGCAGCGGGCGGCGCAGGTCGAGCGAGTTCACCCGGTGGCCGAGCGCCGCGAGGGCCGCGGGCAGGACCACCAAGGCACCCAGCAGGGCGAACAAGACGGCCGAGATCCCGGCGTACGCGAAGGACTTGAGGAAGAAGAGCGGGAAGACCATCAAGGCGCCGAGGCTGAGCATGACCGTGAGGGCGGAGAACAGCACGGTGCGCCCGGCGGTGCGGAGCGTCTCGCGGACGGCCTCCGGGACGGCGAGCCCGCGGCGCAGCTCCTCCCGGAACCGGGTCACGAGGAACAGCGCGTAGTCGATACCGAGTCCGAGGCCCATCGAGGTGGCCAGGTTGACCGAGTAGACCGACACGTCGGTGACGTTGTGCAGCAGGTGCAGGGACAAGAAGGTCCCGAGGATGGACAGCACGCCGACGAGCAAGGGGAGCGCGGCCGCGACCGCCGATCCAAAGACGAGGACCAGCAGGACCGCGGTCACCGGGATCGCGACGGACTCGGCCCGGATGATGTCGTGCTCGATGGTGTCGCCGACCGCGGCGTAGACCGCGAACTCGCCGCCGGTTCGCACGCTCAGGCCGCCGGCGAAGGTGCCGTCGTAGGTCTTGCCGAGCGCTCGGGCCTTCGTCACGGCCTCGTCCTGCGAGCCGGTGAGGCGGGCGAGGACGAGGGCCTGCGTGCTGTCCTTGGACCGCATCGTGTCGGCGTGCCCGGCCGTCCAGTACGAGACGACGGACTCGACGCCCTTCTCGCCGGCGAGCTTGCGGGTGAGTGCGATCCCGGCTGCGTCGGCCCGGTCGACTCCGGCCGGGGTCTTCACGAGCAGCACGAAGTTCGAGGCACCGGTGTGGAAGGTGGTGTCGAGGGCCGCGGCGGCGCGCTCGGACTGCTGCTTCGGGTCGGCGAACCCGCCTGCCGACAGCTCCTTGGCGACGCCGCCACCGACACCGCCGGCGAGGGCGAGGAACACGACGGCAAGGACGAGCACGAGGCGGCGATGGGCCACCAGGACAGGCGCGAGACGACTGAGCACGAGAACCTCCGCAACCGGTGAACGCCGCTAAGTTAGCGATGTTCAGTCAAGTCGGTCAAGACCCTGGTCAGGAGGCTTCGACGAGTCATGGCTGCACCCTGGGTCGGTGTGAGGGACGATGCGTCCGTGACCACCGCCCCGACGAGAGGCGCTGCGGCCACCGCCCTGGTGCGCCGTGCGGTGACGAAGGTCCGGGCCGCTGCGTCGGCCGACGGCGCCGACCGGTCCGGACTCGCTGCGCTCCTCTGGGCGCACGCCCTGCAGGCGGCAGGCGACGCGCTCGTCGCGGTGGCGCTGGCGAGTACCGCCTTCTTCCAGGTCTCGGCCGAGGCCGCCCGCGGGAAGATCGCGCTGTTCCTGCTGCTGACCCTGCTGCCGTTCTCGTTCCTCGTGCCGGTCGCCGGCCCGTTGCTCGACCGGTTCCCGCACGGCCGGCGCAACGTGCTCGCCCTCACCACCGGCGGCCGCGGCCTCATCGCCTGGACGCTGGCCGGCTCGCTGGCCTCGCTCTCGCTCTACCCGCAGGTGCTGGCCATCCTCGTCATGCAACGCGCGTACGGCGTCGCCCGCGCGGCCGCGGTCATCCGCGTCAGGCCGCCCGCCCTCGGACTGGTGGCCTCCAACGCGCGCTTGAACGTCGCCGCGCTCGCCAGCTCCGGCGTCGCCGCCGCAGCCGGTGTCGGGCTCGCCAAGACCGCAGGTTCGGGCTGGGACCTGAGGGTCGCCGCGGTCTTGTTCCTTGCCGCGGCCGTCGCCTCCCTCCGGCTGCCCTCGCACGTCGACGACGTCCACAACAAGGCGCAGCGCACGTACTCGCGGTTCTCGATGGGGGCGGCGCCGGTGCACATCCGCCGGGCCCTCGCTGCAACCGTCTCGCTGCGTGCCATCACGGGCCTGCTGACCCTCGGGCTCGCCATCTTGCTCAAGGCCCACAAGGCTTCGCCCCCGGTGGTGGCCCTGGTGCTTGGCGCCGCCGTCGCTGGAGCGCTGCTCGGTACCGCGCTGGCGAGCCGACTGTCGGCCGAGCGCACTGCCCGACTGACCGCGATCGCGCTGCTGGCCCCGATGGTGGCCTGCTTGCTGGCTGCCATCAGCGGCACGATCGTGCTCCAGGCCATGGCCGTCGGGTTGGTCGGCCTGGGGGCGTCGCTCGGCAAGTACGCCCTCGACGCCGCCCTCCAGACGCACGTACCGGCCGAGCAGACCGGCAGCGCGTTCGCCCTGTCGGAGACAGCCCTGCAGCTGGGCTGGGCTGTCGGGGGGGCGCTCGGCCTGGGTCTGTCGCTGGTCGACGGGACCCCGCTGGGCGAGACGGGCGCCGAGGCGGTGATCTTCGCCGTCGCCACCCTCATCCCGGTTGCCGGTCTCGTGCTGGTCCATCACTGGAAGCCGCCGCACGAGCGGCCCGCCCCACAGGCGGCTTAAGCGCGCTCAGGGAGTGTGGGCGAAGTACACGTCGGTGGCGTGGCGGGTGAAGCCGAGGCGCTCGTAGACGCGGATCGCGGCGGTGTTGCTCTCGTCGACGTAGAGCATGACCTCCGCCAACCCGCACTTCTGCAGGTGGTGCAGCCCCAGCAACGTGAGTGCAGGCCCGAGGCCGTGGCCCTGCTCCGTGGGGTCGACGCCGACGATGTAGACCTCCCCGAGGGCGTCGTGGGCGTGCTCCCCGTGGGAGGTGCCGCCATGGATCTTGGTCCAGTGGAAGCCGACCAGGTCCGACCCGCGGAAGGCCAGGAAGAACCCAGCGGCGTCGAACCACGGCTCGGCCTCACGGACCAGCACCTCCTCGGGGCCCCAGCCACCCTGGTCGGGGTGCGCGGCAAAGGCCCGGTTGTTCAGCTCCGTCCAGGCCTGTTCATCCCGTCCGACCACGAAGGTGCGTACGGCGATCCCCTCCGGGATGACCACGTCGGGTAGAGGGTCGGTCAGGGAACGACGCAGCTGCCACAGCGATCGGGCTCGTTCGAAGTGCAGCGACGCGGCGAGCTTGCCGGCCGCCGGGTGGTCGCCGTGGGCCCACAGCCGCAGCCGACCGTCCGGCGACTGGCGCATCAGCTCCTCGGCGAGTGCCCGCCCGATGCCCTGCCCGCGGGCTCGGGGATGCACCGCCAGCTCGGCGGACGAACCGGCGACCTGGTCGGTCACGTCGAGGTGGGCGTAGCCGACGAGGCCCTCGGGACCGCGGACCAGCAGGTGCCGCACGTCGCTGTCGCCGCCGCCGGGGAGGTGCAGCATCACGTGCTCCGACAGCGGAGGGGTGCCGTCCGCCGCGGTCACCTGCTCGATCAGTGCCCGCACCTCGTCCACGTCCTGCGCCGAGAGGTGGCTCTGAACGGTGGGTGCGGTCACGGCCACACGGTACCGAGGAGGGATCGCTGCTCTCACTGTGCAGCCGCAGGGGGGCGTTGTCGTGGGCGACAGCGCTAGCGGGCCACGTCCATGGACTGCAGGATGGCTGCCTCTTCGGGGAGCGCAGCGATCGGCGGCGTGACGAACTTGTAGCCGACGTGCCGGACCGTGCCGATGAGCTGCTCGTGCTCGGCGCCCAGCTTGGCCCGCAGGCGGCGTACGTGCACGTCGACCGTGCGGGTGCCGCCGTAGTAGTCGTAGCCCCACACCTCCTGCAGCAGCTGCGCCCGCGTGAAGACGCGGCCCGGGTGCTGCGCGAGGTACTTCAGGAGCTCGAACTCCTTGAAGGTGAGGTCGAGGGCGCGGCCACGCAGGCGGCAGGTGTAGGTGCCCTCGTCGATGGTCAGCTCACCAGCGCGGACGACGCCCGGCTCGTTGGCGGCGGCGTCGGCCACGGTGGCGACCCGGCCGGTGGCCAGGCGCAGGCGGGCGTCGACCTCGGCCGGCCCGGCGCTGTCGAGCAGGACGTCGTCGACGCCCCACTCGGCCGTGAGCGCGACCAGACCGCCCTCGGTCAGCACCGCGAAGACGGGCGCGGAGACGCCCGTCGTACGCAGGAGCCGGCACAGGGAGCGGGCCTGGACGAGATCCCGGCGGGCGTCGACGAGGATCGCGTCGGCCGTCTGGGCTTCGTTGTCGTCCAGGAGCGCCGAGACCTCGAGGGGCACGACGCGGACGCTGTGGGCGAGCAGACCGAGTGCGGGAAGCACCTCGGCAGACGGTGTCATCGCGTTGGTGAGCAGGAGCAGAGTTGCCATGCGGACGGTACCTCCGTGGCCGTGGGGAAGCCGGGGGAGAGGCGCCGTTGCCTCGCGAGATCTCAGAACCTTATCGGATGCGTGCACAATTGTTTACATGGAGGTGTCGCAGGCCTGCGTGGTGCGCTACTTCGCGGCGGTGAAGGCCGCCGCGGGGGTGGGCGAGGACAGGGTGCCTGCCGCCACGCTCGCCGAAGCGCTCTCCGCCGTACGGGGCTTGCATGGCGGGCGGTTCACGGAGGTCCTGGCCTGCTGCAGCTACGTCGTCGACGGAGACCCCGTCGGTGGCCGCGCCCATGAGATGGTGCCCATGATGCCGGGCAGCATCGTGGACTGCTTGCCGCCGTTCGCCGGCGGCTAGGTTCTCACCTCGTGACGAGCCTCGAGGACAGGACGGTGGCGGCACGCCTGCCGCGCCTCGCCCAGGGCCTCGCCTCGCTCGCGGTGGGCGCCGCCCTGCTCGGGCTCGCGGTGCTCGGCGAGCTGCCGCTGCTGGCAGGCGTCGTCGTGGTGCAGCTGCTCGTGGGGCTGGCCTTCCTCGCGCTCGTCGACGCACCCGCCTCCGGTGGCGTTTTCCTTCTTGGTACGACGGCGACGATCGGTGCTGATCTGGTCGTGCAGCTGGACGACGGTCGCGTAGGCGGGCTGGCCGGTGTGGTGGCCCTGTCCCTGGTGGCCGGGCTGTTGCACCAGCTGATGCGGCGTGAGCGCTCGCGGGTCACGGAGTCGCTCGCCGACAGCTTCGTGGTGGTGGTCCTGGCATGTTCGGCGGCGTGCCTTCCTGCCGCGCTGCAGCACACCGGGGGTGTGTGGCCAGTGCGGGCGTCCCTCGCAGCCGCCGGAGTCGCGCTGTGGGCCGGGCGGGTGGGGGACGCCGTGCTCGACCGCCCCACCCTGGCCGTCGGTGCGACCCGAGCCTGGCCGGGCCTGCTGCTCGCCCTCGGTGCCGGCGTGGCCGTCGCCTCCCTGGTTGCCAGCGGGCACCTGACCCCTGGCCGGGCGGCCCTGGTGGGTCTCGCCGCTACTGCCACCGTCGTCGCCGTGGACCTCGCGTTGGACCTGGCCGCTGCCGAGCTCACCACGTCCCCCGCCGACGCGCGCCGGGTCGCGGCGCTGCGGCCGCTGTCGGTGCTCCTGCCGTACGCGCTGCTGGGCCCGGTCGTGCTGCTCTCTGTTCTCGTGGTCGGCTAGGTCTGAGGTGCGCCGCCTGATCACGTCCCTGGTCGTGCTGCTGCTCCTGCTGGTCGTGGCCGACCGCGTCGGCGTGGTCGCCGCCTCCCGCGTCGTCGCCTCCAAGCTCGAGACCTCTGCCGGACTGACGTCCGCCCCCTCTGTGCGGATCCGGGGGTTCCCGTTCCTCACGCAGGCCGTGGGCGGTCGCTACGACGAGATCGACGTCACCGTGACCAACCTGGTCCGCTTCGGCGTACGGCTGTCCCGCCTCGATGCCTCCATGCACGGGGTGCGGTTGCCGCTGTCCCAGGCCCTGTCGGGTCGGGTCTCCAACGTGCCGGTCGAGGGCATCACGGCGACGGCGGTCATCACGTACGCCGAAGTCGCCTCCCGCGGCAACATCGCCGGCATGTCGGTGGTCCCCTCCGGCACCGGTGTGCGCGTGACCGCCCGCCTGACCGTGCTGGGGCAGAGCGTCACGGCTGACGCCGAGTCGACGGTCCGCCTCTCCGGGGGCTTCATCGTCGTCACGGCACGCAAGGTGTCGGTGCTGGGCCAGTCGAG
>JAOPVP010000050.1 GCA_025966135.1 Frankiales bacterium | reverse complement strand
CTGACGGTCGAGGGTCCTCGGAGTAGGTGCCCGAGGCATCGATGACGGCGTACACCTCGTAGCCCTCGGCCAAGGCCGCCAGCGCGTGAGCGCCCGTATCGTCACGGACATAGACGCCACCGTCAGGCCGGAAGGGAGCGGGACCTGCGTGACGGGTTCCGCGATATGAACCGAGAGCCCAAGCCAGGCGGTCTGCTGCGCTCGGAACTGTTGCGGGGCTAGGACGGCGCCTGGCGCATCCACGTGACGGGGCGGGACCGTGAAGCGCTCACGGCTGTCCGACAGAGCGGCAACCCGCCGGCGGCACTGGCACTGCTGGACCGTGTCGGTGCTGAGCACAGTCACGCCGTCTTCACCGTGGAGGAGGGCCACGAGGGGTAGGGGAGGCCTTTCGAGAGAGCAGGCGTTGGCGAGGCTGGCCCTAAAGCAGGCGCGTCTCGGAAGACCGCGGCTTCGGGCTCGGTCGCCGGTCTGATGGAGCTCCTCGCGGAGCCTGGCGCGTCTGGCGTCTGGCGTTTGGCGTTCGAAGGACGTTGGGACGCTTGGGTTGAGACTTCCCGCTCGGCACGTTCGGGGGCGTGGATGACCCGTCGTACGCCGCGAGTCTTTACGGGGCGATTCCCTCTGGGTAGGCGGTGTTCGCGATGACCCGGGCGACGCTCTTGCGGTGCCAGCGCTTGCCGCTTGGGGTGCCCACGTGGTCGGCGTTGAGGATCGCGGCAATGGTGTCGAGTGAGGCGCCGGACTTGTGGAGCTTCGCAATGCGGGCTCTCACCTCGGCGCGCGGCTGGGTCCATGGATAGCGTTGGGCCTGCGGTAGTGCGGGGCGGCCGATGGAGCTGGGATGGACAACACTCGTCCTGGTGAGCTGATCGAGCAGTGCCGGCACGTCGGCCATCGGCACGGCTGGGCTCCACAGAAAGCCCTGGCCGAGGGGACAGCCCAGCCGGCGCAGCAAGTCCTTCTGCACGAGGGTTTCCACCCCTTCCGCGATGACGTCCACACCGACCGCGGCGGCGAGGCTGATCAGACTGGCCACGATGGAGGTGTCGTCGTCATTGGCACCGAGACCCGCCACGAACGACCGGTCGATCTTGATCGTGTCGACCGGGAAGGCGCGCAAGTAGGTCAGCGAGGAGTAGCCGGTCCCGAAGTCGTCCAGGGCCAGGCGGAGGCCGAGGTCCTTCAGCCTGGTCAAGGTCCTGACGGCGACGTCGGTCTCGCCGAGGATCGCCGTCTCGGTCACCTCGAGGACCAGCCGGTTGGCGGCCAGGCCGCTTTCGGCGAGCGCCTGTTCGACGACAGTCACGATGCCCGGGTCGGCGAGCTGCCGCGAGGACAGGTTCACGGCGACATGCCGGAGCAGACCTGCGGACTCGGACGACTGGACGGCGTCGGCGCAGGCGCGGTGGAGCGTCCAGGCCCCGAGTTCGACGATCAGCCCGCTGTCCTCGGCCAGGGGGATGAAGACCTCGGGCGAGATGGCGCCGCGTTACGGGATGGGTCCAGCGCAACAACGCCTCGACGCCTGCTGGCTGTCCCGTCCCGAGGTCGATGATGGGTTGGTAGTGCAGCTCGAGCTGGTCGGTGCCCAGTGCTGTGCGCAGGTCGGTGAGGAGCTCGGTGCGGTCACGCACGGAGTTCGCGATGACGGCGTCGTGGACGGCAATGCGAGCGCCTCCTGCCTCTTTCGCTTCGTAGAGGGCCGCTTCCACCTCATCCGACACTGCTACTGGGTCGGGCGTCGGGCGTCGGGCGTCGGGCCCACTATGCCGCAATCGCACCGCAATCCGACCATCGAGGCGATCCTGTCACCCGCTTGGGTCAAGCTCCATCTGCTGTGGGTCAGATCGGCTCTCGGATAGTCCAAAGCGACGTGCACGTTGACAGACAGCGACCCGGTTCGGGTGGACAGGTCCCGCACCCCCAACCCCTGCTGGCAGGCAGAGCGATCTTCCCGCGCAGGGCCCGCACACGGTGACTAGGTCGTTATGACCAGCCTTCTCGAACTAGGTTCCCTTTCGTACCGAAGCCATTCCTTAGGGCGGTTTCGCCGGATTCGGCTCCAGCACACCGGTGTCGGGGTCGACTCCTGGGGTGTTAACGACAAGGGCAAACCCGGCGTGAGCCGGGGACGCAAAGCCACGGGGCCCAACGGGGGTCAGCCGGGCTACCGACCAGAAGGACTCACCAAGATGCGCACGTACACCAAGCTCTTCGGCATGATCGCGGCCGCTGGCCTCGTGGCTGCGGGCGGTTCCGCCTTCACCGGCGCCGGCCTGTCGACTACGGGCTCTGCCGCCTCGGCCCAGTACGTCGGCGGTACGGTCAGCCAGAGCGTCACGGGCGGCACCCTGGCCAGCGTCGCCTACGGCTTCACCGACGCCACGAACACGGCCGTGAACCAGGTGACCTTGACCTTCGCGGACACGAACACGGCAGGCAAGACCCCGACGATCACGCTGGCCGGCGGATCGCCTGTCACCTTCACCTGCGCGCAGATCACCGCCGGCACCGGGACCACGTCGGTCTGCGATCCGACTCCGGGTGACAGCCAGACCGGCGTCACGGGCATCTCCGTCACCGTTTAGCACGCTCGGGAGCGGCTCACCTCACAGGTGGGCCGCTCCCTTCGCTCGCTTCCCGACCCGTCGAGGACCTTCATGAACCGGATCGTGCGACGCCTGCTGGCAGCCGTCCTCGCCGGGATGGCCCTGTTCGCCAGCGCCGCCTTCGGGCTCATCGCCACCGGCCGGGCAGGGTTCGTCGTCACCCACGGCGTGAGCATGAACCCGGTCTACTACCAGGGGGACCTGGTCGTGATCGCGAAGGCACCGTCGTACCGGATCGGCGAGATTGTGGCCTACCACCGGGCCGGGCACTCGGACGTCGTTCTGCACAGGATCATCGGCGGCGGCCCAGCTGGCTACGTGTTCAAGGGTGACAACAACCAGTCGATCGACCCGACCCGCCCGACCCAGGAGCAGCTCGCCGGCCGAGCCGTCTACCACCTCGCTCGCGGTGGGCTGTGGCTGCACCGTTTCACCAGCCCCACCGCGCTGGGCCTGCTCGCGTTCACCCTGCTCGCCGGTGGGGCCACCGCCGTACGGACCCGACCTCGAGGTAGGAGAGCCAGGTTGTCCAAGCACGCCAGCACCTCCAGCAAGCCCCTCGCACTCAGCGCCTTGCCGCCAGCCCTGCGGGCCTGTGCAGCGGCTGCCGCGGCGGTCGGCGCGGTCGGCCTGGCGCTGGGTGCGCTGGCCTGGGGCGGGCCCCTCGACACCGAGTCCACGGTGTCCACGCACTCCGCGAACCGGATGACCTTCTCCTACACAGCTGCGGTCGGACGCACCCCCGCGTACGACGGAACGACCGCCTCGTCCCCGGACCCCGTGTTCCGCAAGCTTGCCAACGATGTCGACGTGCACTTCACCTACACCGGCGCACCG
>JAOPVP010000039.1 GCA_025966135.1 Frankiales bacterium | reverse complement strand
GCGGCCACCGGCTCGGGCGGGGCCACCGGCTCCGGAGCGGCAGGTGTTGCCGGCGCGGCTTCGGCCCCCTCCGACGCGGAGTCGGAGATCACGGCAAGCTCGACGCCGACCTCGACGGTCTCGTCCTCCTGCACCTTGATCGAGGTGACGATGCCGGCAGCGGGGGAGGGGATCTCGGTATCGACCTTGTCGGTCGAGACCTCGAGCAGCGGCTCGTCGACCTCGACGCGCTCGCCCTCCTTCTTCAGCCAACGGGTGACGGTGCCTTCGGTGACGCTCTCCCCGAGACGGGGCATGGTGACGGAGATGGCCATGAGCTGTGCGGGTTCCCTTGGCTAGGAGTGACTGTGGAGGGGCTTGCCAGCGAGCGCGAGGTGCGCCTCGCCCACCGCCTCGGACATCGTGGGATGCGGGTGGATGAGCTGCGCGACCTCGGCGGGGAGCGCCTCCCAGTTGGTGATCAGCTGTGCCTCGGCGATGAGCTCGCCGACCCGGTCACCGACCATGTGGACGCCCAGCACGGGGCCGTCCTTCTGCGCGATCACCTTCACGGCGCCGGCGGTGCCGAGGATCCGGGCCTTCCCATTGCCGGCCAGGTCGTAGGTCGCCTCGATGATCTCAAAGCCGCGTTCGACTGCCTGCTTGGAGGTGATGCCGACCGAGGCCACCTCGGGGTGGGAGTAGGTGACGCGCGGGACACCGTCGTAGTCGACCGGGGTGACGGGCAGGCCCGCGAGCCGCTCGGCGACCAGGATGCCCTCGGCGAAGCCGACGTGTGCCAGCTGCAGCGTCGGGATCAGGTCGCCGACTGCGCTGATGGTGGGGACCGAGGTCTGGCAGTAGGTGTCGACCTTGACGAAGCCGCGCTCCATCTCGACGCCGATCTGCTCGTAACCGAGGCCCTCCGAGACCGGGCCGCGGCCGATCGCGACGAGTAGCAGCTCCGCCTCGATCGTCTTGCCACCCTCCAGGTGCACGAGCACACCGTGGTCGGTGTGCTCGACCTTGGAGAAGCGGGCGCCGAGCTCCTGCTTGATGCCGCGCTTGCGGAACGCCCGCTCGACCAGCTTGGACGACGACTCCTCTTCCAGCGGCACGAGGTGCGGGAGAGCCTCGACGATCGTCACGTCGGCGCCGAACGAGCTCCAGACGGACGCGAACTCGCACCCGATGGCGCCTGCGCCGAGGATCACCACGGACTCGGGGATGCCGTCGAAGCCCAGCGCGTCGTCGGACGTGATGACCCGGATGCCGTCGATCTCCAGGCCCGGCAGCGAGCGCGGGACCGATCCGGTGGCGAGCAGGACGTGTCGGGCCTCGATGCGACGCCCGTCCACCTCAACGGCGGTCGGGGAGACGAGCTTGCCGATGCCTTGGACGACCTCGATGCTCCTGGACTTCACGAGGCCGGTGAGGCCCTTGAAGAGCCCCTCGACGACCTTGCCCTTGTAGGCGTTGACGCCCGCCATGTCCACGGACTCGAAGGTGCCCTTGACCCCGAACTGGCCGGCTTCCTTGATCGTGTCGACGGTCTCTGCAGAGTGCAACAGCGCCTTGGTGGGGATGCAGCCCCGGTGCAGGCAGGTGCCCCCGACTTTGTCCTTCTCGACCATGACGACGGTCATGCCGAGCTCCGAGGCCCGGAGGGCCGCGGCGTATCCACCGCTGCCACCACCCAGGATCACGAGGTCGACGGCTGCAGGCTGGGTCACGGCTGCTCCTTCTTCATGGTCATGACACATGGCATCCTTCCACTCACCGATTACAGGTCGCGACCACCCCGTCCCATTCCCAGCGAGGAGCCCAGCGTGGGACTGTTCGACAAGTTCGGTCGCAAGCAGCGCCCTGGCACCGTGCGCTCTGCCGAAAACGCCGACGTCGCCCACCTCGAGGCCTTCGCGGCCAGCCGGACAGGCGTGGAGGGCTTCGTGGAGCCTCAGACGAACACCACCGCGACCACGCTGGTGCTCGTGGCCTCCGACGGGGAGTGGACGCGTCGACGGGTGGCCTCGCCGAAGGCCGCCTTCGACCTCGGTCGCAAGCTGGCTCTGCCGGTCTACGACGTGGCTGCCACCGGCTACCCCGCTCGGATGCGGGAGTGGACGGCCACGCGCAAGGCCGCCGGCGAGCCCCGCGTGCAGTAGTCCCTGCGTGCAGTAGTCCCTGCGTGCAGTAGTCCTGCCTGCAGTAGTCCCTGCCAGCGGCAGGAGAGCGACGCCGTACGGCGAATCAGGTGGCCAGAACGACCGACCCAGGCACCGACGGCCAGCACCCCAGGGGCGCCGGCCGTTCGTGTGCTCGCTGCGGCCCGGTGCTAGTGACCGTGCTTGCCGTGGGCCTTCTTCGTCTTGTGCTCCTTGGGCTGCGTCGACTTGGGCTGCGTCGACGCCTCGGGGCTCGCGGTGGCCGCAGGGCTGGCGGTCGCCTCGGGAGTCTGCGTGCTGTCGTCATCGGGGGTCTTGCCGCAGTCCGAGTGAGCAGCCTCGGAGACGGCCTTACCGTGCTCACGGCCCTTGGTGCTGTGGTCGCGTGCCACCGACGACACATAGTCACCGTGGTTCTTGAGGCCGGCGGGGCACGTGCTCGTCGGCGTGGGGCTGGCGGTGGCGTCAGGGCTGGACGTCGCCTCGGGGCTGCCGGAGACGTCCGGGCTGGCACTCACCTCCGGGCTGCCTGTGACCTCCGGGCTCGCCGTCGCGTCAGGCGTTGCGCTGACGTCAGGGCTTGCACTGGCGTCCGGCGAGGCCGAGGCGCTGACCGTGGACACGTCGCCCGCCGGCAGGAAGGTCGAGGGGCCGGCCACGGTCAGGGCTGTCGTGCCACCGATCGCTGCGGCGGCGACCACCAGACCGGCGATCTTGGCCTTGGCGGCGGCAACTGTCAGGGCATGCTCGAGCACAGGTCTCTCCAAGGCGTCAGGGAACGTCCCTGAGTGCTTCGACACCTCCCGTCTGCCCGCAGTAGGGCTGAAAGGGTGACGGTCAGCCGGCGAGCTCCTCGAGGAGCTGGACGAAGGTGCGTACGGCGGCACCGGTGCCGCCGGTGTGCGTGTACCCGTACGGCGCGCCCGTGTTGTACGCCGGTCCGGCGATGTCCAGGTGCGACCACTTCACGCCGTCGGCGACGAACTCCTTCAAGAACAGGCCGGCGGTGAGCATGCCGCCGTCGCGGGGCCCCGTGTTGACCATGTCGGCGACCTCGGAGTCGAGTGCCGATCGCAGGTCGGCCGGCAGCGGCATGCCCCACATCGCCTCACCGGCGACACCGGCGGCCGAGACGACCTGTTCGCGGAACCCGTCATCGTTGGACATGACGGCGGACGTGCGGGCTCCCAGCGCGACGAGCTGGGCTCCGGTGAGGGTGGCGGCGTCGAGCACGTAGTCGGGGGAGTCCTCGCAGGCACGGGCGATGGCGTCACCCAGGATCAGCCGACCCTCGGCATCGGTGTTGTTGACCTCGACCTTGGTGCCGCCGCGCATCGTCAGCACGTCGGAGGGGCGGATGGCGGTGCCCGACGGCATGTTCTCAGCCATCGGGACCCAGGCCTCGACGTCGATCGCCAGCCCGAGCTCGGCGACAGCCGACATGGTGGCGATGACAGCCGCGGCGCCGCCCATGTCGGACTTCATGTCCTCCATGCCGGCGGCAGGCTTGATCGAGATGCCGCCCGAGTCGAAGGTGATCCCCTTGCCCACCAGGGCGACCTTGGTCTTCGCGCCCTTGCCCTTGTGTGACAGGTGCACCAGACGGGGCGGGTTGGCCGAGCCCTGCCCGACGCCGAGGATGCCGCCGAAGGCTCCCTTCTTGAGCGCCTTCTCATCGAGCACCTCGACCGTGAGGCCGACGCGCTGGGCGGTGTCGGCGGCGACCGCGGCCAGCTCGATCGGGTGCAGGTCGGACGGCGGGGTGTTGACGAGGTCGCGCGCCAGCTTGACGGCCGCGGCCACGACCTCGGCGCGTCGTACAACCGGCTTGGCGTCCCGGCCGAGGCCGGTGATGACCGTGAGGGCGGCGACCGGCGCCTTGTGGTCGGCGAGCGAGGTGGTCCGGTAGGTCGTGAACGCGTAGGCGCCCAGCAGCGAGCCCTCGGCGATGGCGCGCAGTGAGGCGGCGTCCCCGGTCGGGAGGGCCAGCGCCACCGACGTGGTGCCGGCCAGCGCGCGGACGGCGGAACCGGCAGCCCGGCGCAGCACCTCGGCGTCGTAGGCCTTGGCCTGGTTGCCCAGACCCACCGCCACGACGACCGCGGCCTTGGTGGCGCCCAGCGTCGCCACCCGGGTGACCTCGTCGGCCTTGCCGGTGGCACCGAGCCCGGTGAGCGCCGGAAGCAGGCCCTTGCCGAACGCCTTCGCGACGTCGTCCGATCCCGGGGCGAGAACGAGGCCCTTGGGGCCTTTCACCACGCCGATGACGAGGGCGTCGGCCTTGACGGTTGCTGCGCTGCTGCTGGATACCGAGATGCTGGTCATGAGGCGCGACCTTACCTGCGGTTGGATAAGGCCGTGAGTGTGAGCGCGTGGGTGACGGACCGGGTGTCGACGGACAGGGTGCATCTCGACGTGGCCGCGTGCGGCCGCATCTCGCAGGCGGCGCTGGAGGTCGAGGTCGCGCATCTGCAGCGGGAGGCCGAGGTGGGCGGCTACGTCGCCGAGGCCGAGGCCGAGGCGACCGTGACCCGCGGCCGGGAGGCGCTCGGCGCCATGGTGGGGCTGGACGGCTCGGCCGTCTTCTTGTCGGAGGGCGCCGCTCCGGTGTTCGCCGCCCTTCTCGCGGCCTGGCCGCTGGAGCGCGGCGCCCGCATCGGCGTGGTCCCCAGCGAGTACGGCGGCAACGCCCGCGTGCTGCGGTCGAAAGCGGCTGTGCGGGGTTGGGAACTCGTCTCGATGCCGGTCGACCCGCTCGGTCGCATCGCCGACGTGCCGGACGGTCTCGACCTCGTCACCTTCCCGCAGGTTCCGAGCCAACGAGGGATCACGCAACCGGTTGAGGACGTCCTCGCCACCGGGGTCCCGCTGCTGCTCGACGTCGCCCAGTCCCTCGGACAGGTCGAGGTGCCGCCGGGTGCGGCCGCCTATGCCGGCACGTCGCGCAAGTGGCTGTGCGGCCCGCGAGGCGTGGGCTTCGGCATCGTCGACCCGGCCTGGCACGACCGACTACCCGACCCGCCCACCCTGGGCGGTCTGGAGCACTCCGACCTGCGGCGCTTCGACAGCAGCGAGACGCATGTCGCCGGCCGAGTCGGCCTGGCGCTGGCCGCCCGCACCTGGTCGCCTGCACTGCTGCCCGTTCTGCAGGCGGCGAGCGCCGCGGCTCGGGTGCTCCTGGAGGGGGTCGCGGGCTGGCAGGTGGTCGAGCCGGTGGAGGAGCCGACCGGCATCACGACGCTGCGCCACGAGTCGGCGGACGCGTTCGCGACCCGAGACGTCCTCGTCAAGGAAGGGTTCGTTGTCAGCGCCCTCCCGACCAGCCGGGCCGACGACGTCGACGTACCGCTGCTGCGCGTCTCGACCGCGGCATGGGTGACACCGGGAGATCTCGACGCGCTCGCAGCAGCCCTGGAACGCTGTACTCGCTAGGGTCGCGGTTCGTGAGCGACCTCCAGAAGTCACCCCTCCACGACCGCCATGTGGCGCTCGGCGCCAAGATGGCCGACTTCGGCGGCTGGGAGATGCCGATCGAGTACCCCGGTGGCGGTGTCCTCAAGGAGCACACGGCGGTCCGTGAGGCCGTCGGCGTCTTCGACGTCAGCCACCTGGGAAAGGGTGTCGTGCGTGGACCTGGGGCGCTGGAGTTCGTCAACGCCCGGCTGACCAACGACCTGCGCCGGATCGGCGTCGGGCAGGCGCAGTACACGCTGTGCTGCGACCGCGAGACCGGCGGCGTCATCGACGACCTGATCGCCTACGTCCGCAGCGAGGACGAGGTCTTCCTCATCCCCAACGCGGCCAACACCTCCGCGGTTGTCGGCCTGCTCGCTGCCGACGCCCCCGACGACATCGAGGTCGAGGACCTGCATACCCGCTTCGCGGTGATCGCGGTGCAGGGTCCCCGGTCACCGGATCTCGTCGCCGCCCTGGGGCTGCCGACGGACCACGACTACATGAGCTTCACGCGCGCTGCCAGCGGGAGCGGTGGAGACCTGACGGTGTGCCGCACCGGCTACACCGGCGAGCTCGGTTACGAGCTGCTCCCAGCCTGGGAAGACGCAGGTGCGGTGTGGGACGAGCTACTGGCCAAGGGAGTCGCGCTGGGCGTGCTGCCCTGCGGGCTGGGCGCGCGCGACACGCTGCGCACCGAGATGGGTTACCCCCTGCACGGCCAGGACCTCTCGCTCGAGATCACCCCTGTCCAGGCCAAGTCGGGCTGGGCCGTGGGTTGGGACAAGCCGGCTTTCTGGGGCCGCGACGCCCTCGTCAAGGAGCGGGCCGACGGACCCGCCCGCTCGCTGTGGGGCCTGGAGTCCCAGGACCGCGGCATCCCGCGCAGCCACATGCAGGTCCTCAAGGACGACCAGGTCGTCGGCGAGGTCACCAGCGGCACGTTCTCACCGACGCGTCGGGTCGGGATCGGACTGGCACTGCTCAACAGGGGTACGGCGGAGGGGGATGTCGTGACGGTGGACGTCAGGGGACGCAGCAGCGTCATGAAGGTCGTCAAACCGCCCTTCGTACCGAGCCACGTGCGGTGACAGACACCGCGCTGGGTCCGGAGCGGCTGGCCACGGACAAGGTGCTGCTGGTCGGGCTGATGGGCGCCGGCAAGAGCGCCGTCGGAGCGGCGCTTTCGGCCCGGCTGCGCTGGCCGTACCTGGACAACGACTCGCTGCTGGTGAGGACGTCCGGCCTGACCGCGCCGGAGATCCTCGAGAAGGAGGGCGAGCAGGCGCTGCGGGAGGCGGAGTCGCGGGTGCTCACCCTCATGCTGGCGTTCCCCGGGCCCATGATCGGCGGACTCCCCGGTGGGGTCGTCGTCGACGAGACCGACCGCACTCGGCTCGCCAACTGCGGGAGCCACGTGGTGTGGCTGCGGACCTCGGTGCAGGTGCTGGCCCGGCGGGTGGGCAGTGGCGCGGGCCGAGCCTGGCTGGACGCGGACCCGCTCGCCACGCTGCGCGTGCTCGCGGCTGAGCGCAACGGCTACTACGAGCAGGTCGCCCACCAGGTGGTGGACACCGACGCCCTTCCGGCCGGTGCCATCGCCAAGCTCGTGGTGGAGGCGCTGGACGCGAGCCAGTAGCGCTACCTGCTGACCGTTCCGGCGCTCAGGACCACCAGGCAGACGGTGGTGGCGACCTCGGACAGCGCGCCGAGCACGTCGCCGGTCAGCCCTCCCAGCCGCCGTACGGCGTGTCTCCTGAGCAGCCGGGCCGCGAGCAGCGCGAGCGTCAGGGCAAGCAACGTCCGTAGCACCCGTAAGGCGCTCGTCCCCGACGGGTCGGGGTCGATGAGGGCGTAGACCGTGAAGGCGCCGGCCAGCAGGACGAACCAGGCAGAGGTCACTCCCCGGCGGACGGTCCCCGCCACCAAGGCACCCAGGCCGTCGGCCGTCGCGGCGGGGGTGCTTCGGCAGGCTGCCGTCATGGCCAGCCGGCCGGCGGTGACGGCCAGCAGGAGCGACGCCGTACCCCGGCCTTCCAGGACGCAGGCAAGCAGGGCGGCGACCTGGACGAGCAGCACCAGTATGAGCGACGTCACCCCGAGTGGGCCGATGTCGGGGGCCTTCATGATCGCCCTGGCCCTTTCGGGGTCCTGGTACGACGCCAGCCCGTCGGACAGGTCGGCCAGCCCGTCCAGGTGCAGGCCGCGGGTCAGCACCGCAAGGGTGCCGATCGCCAGGACGCAGGGCAGGAGCGTCGTCCCCTGCGGCTCCTGCAGGACCCGGCCGGCGAGGAGCACGATCGCGGCGGCGAGCCCGAGCAGTAACCCGACGAGCGGTGTGAGCTCCATGGCCCGCCCCGCGGTCCGGCGGTCGAGGGTTCCGGGGCTGCGGACACGGGCGACCGTCAGCGTCGTCAGGGCGAGACGCAGCCCGTCAGGCACCGAGCAGCTCCAGACCGGCGCGGACGACGGCGACGGCGACATCGGCGCTGCCGTCGGTGAGGCCCAGGTCGAGCAGCGGTGTCAGGCCGGCCCCCACGAGAGCCGTGGTGCCGGCCGGATGGACAGGGGTGGAGCCGGCCAGCCACCAGCGCTCAGCGCCGGGCTGCAGGCGCCCGGCCACCAGCGCCGCTGCGGCGACGCTCGTCCCGCCCCCGAGCAGCACAGGGGTGCGGCGGGCGGCCAGGCGGTCGAGCAGCCCGACGACGCGACCGAACGCCGGGTCGCCGAGAGCCTCCACGAGCTGCTCGGGGTCGCCGGCGTGGCAGCGGACGGCACGGATCTGGCTGCGGACGGCCACGACGAGCTCCTTCCAGCCGTCCGTGACGTCGGTGCCGACCATCGCGACCGGCTCGAGGCCGAGCAGCACGGCGACCGCGGCGAGCGCGGCGGGACCCGTCAGGTCGGCATCGAGCACGACGAGGTCGGCCCCCGCGTCGACGAAGCGGTCACCCTCCTCACGTCCGGCCGCAAGACCCTGACCGGACGCGACCTGCACGCGCACCACCGCCCGCGGCGACGTGGGCGGGTCGCCGAACACGCGCTTGAGCTCGTCGTCGAGCCGACTCACCGGAGCCTCCTCGGCTGGCCCGCGACGACCTGGACGACCTCATCGGAAGCGCCTGCCAGCGCGGTCGTCGCCTTCCCCAGCAGGTCGGCGAACAACCGGCCGGACGCGGTCTGTGGGACGACCCCGGACCCCACTTCCGGAGCCACGAGGACAGCGGTCGTGTCGACCGCCCGCCAGGCGTCGAGCAGCTCGGCGAGTGCCGTGTCGAACGCCGGTCGGGCGGTGGGGGAGTCCCAGTGACTGTCGAGCACCCGGGTCAGCCAGAGCCCGAGGTCGTCGACCAGCACGGGGCCTGTGGCGCTCCGCAGCATCCCGGCGACGTCTCCGGTCTCGATCGTCGTCCAGTCGTCGGGGCGCCGGGCGAGATGCGCGGCGATGCGACGGTCCCAGTCGTCGTCGCCGGGTCGCGGCGGTGCGGTGGCGACGTAGGTCACTGCGCCGCCGACCAGCCCCTCGGCATACGCCGACTTGCCCGAGCTCTGGGCGCCGAGCACGAGCACGCGCCGGCCACCCGTTGTGGTGTCGATGACGTCGCCGTCCCGTGCTGCCGTGGCCCCGAGGGCGGCCAGTCGTCGGTCGAGCTCGTCCGGGGGCGGGTTGTGGTGTCCCACGTGGATGGCCAGCACGCGGGTTCGGTCCGTGATGGCCCCGACCTCGCGCAGCCGGTCGACCTGCGCGGGCCAGGTCGACAGGGTCAGGTGCGACGGGATCGGGCTGCCGGCCAGCTCCAGCAGCACGACGTCGTAGTTGCGGTCCCGGGTCCTGTCGACCATCGCTTCGGGCAGAACACCCGTGTCGGTGGCGTAGAGCAGCCGGCCGCCGTCCGGGCCGGTGACGTCGTACAGCACGGCGTCGTCGGGGTGCTCCGCCTCCAGGGCGACCACGTCGTAGCCGGCCGTGCGCACTCGGTCGCCGGGCACGACCGGTACGACGGTCACGCCCCCGTCGAGGGTCCCCTGGGCGTCCTGCAGCACCAGCGGTGGGGCGATCAGGGTCAACGGACCGGTGCCCTCGGCCCAGCCACGCCAGACCCAGGCCCGGGGGAAGTGGTGGTCCAGGTGCCGATGGGTGACGAGAACGGCCTCGACGCCGGCCAGGGACACGCCCTGCCGCAGAGCGGCCCGCGGGCCGTCGGGTCCCAGGTCGATGACGAGCCGGTCGTCGACCAGCACCGAGGTGTTGCCGCGCACGACTCCCTGGGCCAGGGCGGCGACGCAGGACCCGCAGCTGCACCAGGGGTTGGGCCAGCCGTCTGACGCCCCGCTGCCCAGCAACCTGATCCGCACGCGTCTAGCCTGCCAGCACCGACGGCGAGAGGCGCAGCGCATGGGCTGGATGTGGCAGTACGAGGGACCTGACGGTCAGACGGTGACGCCTGCGGAGGGCGCCCCGGAGCAACCGGACTTCCCGACCCAGGCCGACGCCGAGACCTGGGTCGGCGAGGTCTGGCGCGAGTTGCGGGAGTCCGGCGTGCACGCGGTGTCGCTGTACGACGACGACCACAAGGCGTACGGGCCGATGGGCCTCGACCCGGTCTGACCGTGCCGGCGGGCCGGCCGACCGGTCAGGGGCGCGACGCCGGTGAGCCGCCCTGTGACGGGTCTGTCTCGGCGACACCGGCCAGCACCTCGTCCACGGCCTTCTTGAGGTCGTCCGGCAGTGCCTTGGCGGCCGCGTTGTCCCGCACCTGCTCCGGGCGCGACGCGCCGACGATCGCCGAGGCCACGTTGGGGTTGGAGAGCACCCACCCGACCGCGAGCTGGGCCATCGACAGGCCCGCGTCGGCGGCCAGCGGCTTGAGCTCCTGGACCTTGGTGAGCACCTCGTCGCGCAACCAGCTCTTGATCATGTTGGCGCCACCCTGGTCGTCCGTGGCCCGGGTACCTGCCGGCAGCGGGGCGCCGGGGAGGTACTTGCCGGTGAGGACACCCTGCGCGATCGGGGACCAGACGATCTGGGAGATGCCCTCCTCTTCGCACAGCGGGACGACCTCGCTCTCGATCACCCGCCACAGCGCGGAGTACTGCGGCTGGCTCGACACGATCCGGTCGAAGCCCATCCGGTCAGCGATCGCGAGCGCTTCCGCGATCTCGGACGCCCGCCACTCGCTGACGCCGACGTACATCACCTTGCCGGCGCGCACCAGGTCCTCGAAGGCCCGCAGGGTCTCCTCGAGCGGCGTCTCGTAGTCGAAGCGGTGTGCCTGGTAGAGGTCGACGTGGTCGGTCTGCAGGCGCTGGAGGGAGGCATTGCAGGACTCGATGATGTGCTTGCGCGACAAGCCGCGCTCGTTGACCCCGGCGCCGGTCGGCCAGTAGACCTTGGTGAACAGCTCGTAGCTCTCGCGCTTGACGCCCTTGAGCGCCGCGCCGAGGACGGTCTCCGCCTTCGTCCCGGCGTAGACGTCGGCGGTGTCGAAGGTCGTGATCCCGACCTCGATTGCCTCCTTCACGCACGCGGTGGCCTGGTCGGCCTCCACTTGCGACCCGTGCGTCAGCCAGTTGCCATAGCTGATCTCCGACACTTTCAGTCCACTGCGCCCCAGGCGCCTAAATTCCATGCCCTCATTTTAATGAGGGCAGGTGCGCCATCCACACCGGGGGCAGGGCGCTGGGTCAGGCCTTCCGGCCGGGCTTGACCTGAGGTGGCGGCATCCGGAAGCGCGGGAACACCGTGCTCCGGAGCATCCCGTAGGCGATGTGCGAGCGGAGCCGCTTCTCGTCCGGGAAGGCCTTGGTAATCACCGAGCGGAGCCGGACGCTGATCAGGATCAGGTCGACGGCTACGGCCAGCAGGGTGGCGAGCCAAAGGGCGATCGCGACGGCGTACAGCTGCTGGTTGCCCCCCACCTGGCCGATGATGAGCAGCGCGGCCACCGGGAGCAGGAGGAACCCGAGGCTGCGGCGGACGTCGATGGTGTCGCGGACGAGCCGGCGGACCGGTCCGGCGTCGCGAGGCATCATCGCCTTCTCGTCGCCGCGGGCGGTGCCTTCCTTGATCCGCTGACGGTTCTCGGCCTGCTTGGCGCGCAGCTGCTTGGCGGCCTGCCGCCGGTTGGTGGGCGGTGGCGACACGGGGCCGCTCCGGCGCCTGGAGGCGTCGCTGCGCTTCGGGGTGGGTCGGCCCTTGCCCTGGGTGCTCTCGGTCACAGGATCAGGCTACGGGCAGCGGCGTTCGCGCACCGACTTACGGCAGCGCGAGCATCTGGGCGAGGGCGACCCGCGCGTGGTGGGCGGTGTCCGGGTCGACCGTGATCCGGTTCGGGACCCGGCCGGCGACGAGCTCCTCGAGCGACCAGACCAGGTGAGGCAGGTCGATCCGGTTCATCGTGGAGCAGAAGCAGACCGTCTTGTCGAGGAAGACCACGGTCTTGTCCGGGTGGGCGTTCGCCAACCGGCGTACGAGGTTGAGCTCGGTGGCGACGGCCCAGGACGAGCCCGCGGGGGCGGCCTCGAGGGTCTTGATGATGTAGTCGGTCGAACCGACCAGGTCTGCGGCCTCCACGACCTCGTTCTTGCACTCCGGGTGGACGAGGACGGTGACGCCGGGTACGCGGACCCGGACGTCGTCGACGCTCTCCTTGCTGAAGCGGCCGTGCACCGAGCAGTGGCCCTTCCACAGCAGCATCTTGGCGTCACGCAGCTGCTGGCCGGTGAGGCCGCCGCTCTCCTTGCGCGGGTCGAATACCACGCAGTCGTCCAGCGACAGCCCCAGCTCGCGGACTGCGGTGTTGCGCCCCAGGTGCTGGTCCGGAGTGAAGAGCACCTTGTCGCCCTTGGCGAAGGCCCACTCCAAGGCCCGCTCGGCGTTGGAGGAGGTGCAGATGGTGCCGCCGTGACGGCCGGTGAAGCCCTTGATCGCGGCGGTGGAGTTCATGTAGCTCACCGGGACCGTGACGTCGGCGACGCCGGCGTCGGTGAGGACGTCCCAGCAGTCCTCGATCTGCTCGAAGCTGGCCATGTCGGCCATCGAGCACCCGGCCGCCAGGTCCGGCAGGACCACGGCCTGGTTGTCGGCCGTCAGGATGTCCGCCGACTCCGCCATGAAGTGCACGCCGCAGAACACGAGGTACGGCGCCTCTGGCCGCGCCGCTGCCTGCTGGGCCAGCCTGAAGCTGTCGCCCGTGACATCGGCGTACGCGATCACCTCGTCGCGCTGGTAGTGGTGGCCCAGGACGAACAGGTCCTTGCCGAGGGTGGCCTTGGCCTCGCGGGCCCGCTCGACGAGCGTGGGGTCGGACGCGGGAGGAAGGTCGCCGGGGCAGTCGACGCCGCGCTCGGACAGGGGATCGTTCTGGCGGCCGAGCATCAGCAGCGCCAGGGGGGTGTGCTCTACACCCGGCATGAGCTCGGTCACGGGATGGTCCCTCCGTCAATGCCTCTTGTCGTCGCACAGACGATAACCACCTGTCCCTGCTGCTGCTTCCCCGCCCCCATGCCCGCCTCGATCGTGACCGGACCCCGCCACCCCCCAAGATCGTGGTGGCGCCGTTGGGGGAGCATGCGCGGCATGCGCGTACTGCTGGCTCCGGACTGCTTCGGGGGGACCTTGACCGCCGTTCAGGCCGCGGACGCGATGACCGAGGGCTGGCGGGCCGCCAGGCCGGACGACGTGCTCCTGGTGAGGCCGATGTCCGACGGCGGACCCGGTTTCCTCGACGTCATGCCCGGCGACCTGCACGAGCTGACCGTCGAGGACCCGCTGGCCCGTCCCGTCACCGCGGGCTACCGCCTCGCCGGCGCCAACGCCTATGTCGAGTGCGCGCAGGCCTGCGGCCTGCACCTGCTGACCGCGGACGAGCGCGACCCGACCGTCACGACCACGTACGGCGTCGGGCAGCTGGTCAGGGCGGCCGCTGAGGCGGGCGCCACGCGCATCGTCCTGGGCCTGGGGGGCAGTGCCACCAATGACGGCGGCGCGGGCATGCTGGCCGCCCTCGGTGTCCGCCGTGAGGACGCGGCGGGGAAGCGCCTGGATCCCGGTGGGCTGCCGCTCGCCAAAGCGGCCCGGCTCGTGGGCGTGCCGCTCGCGGTCGCCTTGGTGGCCGCCACCGACGTGGAGGCCCCGCTGCTGGGGGAGCACGGGGCATCGGTGGTCTTCGGCCCGCAGAAGGGTGCCTCCCCGGAGCAGGTCCAGGCACTCGACGTGGCGCTGGAGCACTGGGCCGACCTGCTCGAGGCCCACCTAGGGGTGCGGGTACGCGATCTTGCGGGTGCGGGCGCTGCCGGCGGCCTGGGGGCAGCGGTGCTGGCAGCCGGCGGCACCCGGGTGTCCGGTCTGGAGCTCGTGGCGGAGGCCGTGGGGCTGGCCGAGGCCGTCAGAGAGGTGGACCTGGTCGTGACCGGCGAGGGGTCGTTCGACTTCTCCTCGCTGAGGGGCAAGGTGGTCTCCGGCGTGGCTGCCGCGGCGGCTGACGAGGGCCGTCCCTGCCTGGTCCTGGCCGGTCAGGTGTCCGTGGGTCGGCGCCAGGCCGCGGCGGCCGGAGTCGAGGCGTCGTACAGCCTGGTGGACGAGGTGGGGCTGGAACGCGCGCTGTCCCATCCGCATGAGGCGCTCGCCACGCTGGCAGGACGTGTCGCCGGGCAGTGGCGCATGTGACAATGGAGTTCTACATCGGGAAGGGCCCGGCGCCACCGCGCGTTGTGCCTGCTGGACCCCGCACCTGTCTGGAGAGGCACCCATGACTGAGACGATCACCGACACTGCCACTGACACGGCGACCGCCGTGGGCGTGGTGCTGACCGACCCGGCTGCCGAGAAGGTCGCGTCGCTGCTCGCCCAGGAGGGTCGCGACGACCTGGCCCTTCGCGTCGCGGTCCAGCCCGGCGGCTGCAGCGGCCTGCGGTACCAGCTGTTCTTCGACGAGCGATCCCTCGACGGCGACGCGGTTAAGGAGTACGGCGCCGGCGTCAAGGTCGTCGTGGACCGGATGAGCGTTCCCTACCTCGCCGGCGCGACGATCGACGTCGTCGACACGATCGAGAAGCAGGGCTTCACGATCGACAACCCCAACGCCGGCGGCTCGTGCGCCTGCGGGGACTCCTTCCACTAGGCAAGCGACAAGCAGCGGCGCCGTCCCCCGGGGGGACGGCGCCGCTGCTTGTCGTCAGGTGACGGGGATCTCACGACCGGTCGTGCCGTCGATGACCCTCCGCGGCCCCAACGGCGCCTTCAGGGCGATCTCGAGCTTCACCGGGCTGTAGTTGTCGGTGCAGATGAGGTTGGGGTCGCGGCTGTCGGCCACGAGCACGACGATCACGGCGGTGTCGCTCTCCTTCACCGCATGGGTCACGTGCTGGTGCGGGCAGGAGGTCGAGTCGCCGTACTGCACGACGACGGCGTTCGCGGTCCCCGCCCGGTAGGCCGAGTCGAAGGACAGCGGAGTGCGGGCCGGTGCGGGTGCAACCTGGCTGGGTGGCACCTGCTTGTTGCTGGGCGCGACCGTCGGCGGGTCGCCCGTCCCGAGGAAGCGCGGCTCGACGGCCACCCCCGCCACCGGGTCCTGTGCCCCCTTCACGTCGAACAGCCAGGCCGGGAGCAGGACATGCCCACCGTCGGCGAGCGGCGCGACGGTCAGGCCGAGGTGGCCACCGGAGATCTTCTCCGGGACAGGCTGCTGGCAGCCCCCGTTGGGCGCCACCCGGCAGCTGAGGATGCGTGGCCTGGGCGGCAGGGCGTCGAAGGCCTCGCGGGCGGTGACGAGCGGATACGTGTCGGCCTTCGCCGGCGTGCCCAGCCAGCCGTTCGCGCTGGTGATCCTGCCGTTTACGTCGATGTCGACGCGGGTCGTCCACGACGACGTCTCGAGCCCGTTCACGATCGGGTCGACCGTGAGGGAGCCCCCGCCGGGGACGACGGCCACGCGGGCCGGCGCGCCCGTCAGCCCGACAGCGTCGAGGACGGGTGCTGCGGCGGCGCGGACGGTCTGCGTGGTGGGGGTCTGCTGTTTCGGGATGGGGACGGGCGTAGCGGGCGCAGGCTCGGCGGTCACGGTGCCTGATCCGGTCGTGGCGCACGCCAACGGACCGTCCGGGGAGCCGACGCCTTCGCCTGTGCAGGGCGAGAAGTACCACGCCCGGCCGGCTGCACCACTGACGCCAAGGCCGCCTGCGCGCCACCCGCCCCGCTCGCGAACCGGCGTACCCGCCCTCAAGCCGTGTGCGAGACGTGCGACTGCCGCTTCGGGCCCAGGCCCGGTCGGAAGGTTCCAGGCGGCTGCGTCGGTCGGTTTGCCGGGTGGCAGGTCGCCGACCAGTTGGTAGTCACTCGCGGTCGGCGTCGCGCTCTTGGTGGCGCCGGCCGCGAGGCGCAGGACCCGCGGTGAGTGGGGTCCGCCGTCGCGTCCCGCGATGACGCTGGCCGTCACGGCGACCGCGGCGACAGCGACAACGGTCACCAAGGGAGCGAGCACCTTGCTGCGTCCGTTCATGGACCTTTGACGCCGCCGCGTTCGGCTCCGTTCCCCTGGTGGCGCCCCCGCTGGGCTCGAGCGCCTAGTAGTCCTCGAGGCCGTCGACGGTGGCCAGGAGGTCCTCCGTGATCTCGACGGGCATCGCGCCGAAGGAGAACGGCAGGCGGTCGAGTGGCAGCCGGGCCATAGGCAGGCCGGCCACTCGTCTCGTGATGCCGGTCGTGAGGTCGATCGCGGAGTGGCCGAGCACGCTCGCGACCTCGCGGCAGTCGTTCACGAGATCGACGATCGAGGTCGGCTCGGTGTCGGACGGAACGGGCGGGTGAAGGGCCATGCCCGCGACGCTAGGCAGTTACCGCCCGGTACCCAACGCATACCGGCCGGTAGTGTTCGCAGTCCCCGTAGTTCACCCCAACAGGGTCGGTTGCGCCTCTGATCACTAGGCTGCTCGGATGCGCATCGTCGTCACCGGATCCATTGCCACCGACCACCTCATGACGTTCGCTGGTCTGTTCAGCGAGCAGCTGCTCCCGGACCAGCTCGACAACCTGAGCGTGGTGTTCCTCGCCGACGGTCTCGAGGTCCGTCGAGGGGGCACCGGCGCCAACATCGCGTACGGCATGGGTCTGCTCGGCCAGACTCCGCTGCTGATCGGCAGCGTGGGCAAGGACGCAGCCGACTACCTGGTGTGGCTGCAGGACCACGGCGTCGACGTCAGTGGCGTCCGCATCAGCCAGACGCTGAACAGCCCGCGCTTCACGGTTACCACCGACCTGGCTCAGAACCAGATCGGTTCCTTCTACCCGGGTGCGATGGCCGAGGCCGCGCTGATCTCCCTCGACGACGTCTCGGCCGACCTGGTCCTCATCAGCCCCAACGACCCGGGTGCCATGCTGCGCCACACCGCTGAGTGCCGCGAACGTGGCATTCCGTTCGCCGCCGACCCGTCGCAGACCCTGACGTTCCTTGACGGCGACGCGATCCGGCAGCTCGTCACCGGCGCGAAGTACCTGTTCACCAATGAGTACGAAGCCGGCCTCGTTGCCGACAAGACCGGCTGGAGCGACGAGGAGGTCCTCGAGCTCGTCGACGTCCGCATCACCACCCACGGCGCCAAGGGCTCGGTCGTCTCCCGCAAGGGCGAGGAGGACCTCCACGTGGGGATCGCCGAGGCCGATCAGGTCGTCGACCCGACCGGTACCGGCGACGCTTTCCGCGCCGGCTTCCTCACAGCGACCTCGTGGGGTCTGGGCCTCGAGTGCTCCGCCCAGGTCGGCTCGCTGCTCGCCACCCACGTGGTCGAGACGATGGGCCCGCAGGACTACTCCTTGAGCCGGGCACCGTTCCTCGGCCGCTTCGAGAAGGCCTTCGGCGCGGACGCCGCAGCCGAGGTGGCGCCGCACCTGTCGTAGGTCGGTGAGGCTGGTGTCAGCTCGCCCGACGGACCCGGTACGACGGTCCGTCGGCGCCTTCGTAGGTCTGGCCGCGCATCCGACACCAGGCGGGGATGTCGGCAGCGGCGGCCGGGTCGTCGGACAGCACCTCCAGGACCTCACCGACGGCGACCGTCGGCAGGGCCTTGGCGAGCTCGATGACCGGCACCGGGCAGGGCTTGCCGAGGCAGTCGAGGACCTTCACAGACCGGTCGCTCCCGCCTCGTCGCGCAACCGGGCCACCACGCCCGGCAGGACCGTCAGGAACCGGTCGACGTCCTCCTCGGTGGTGGTCCGGGACAGCGAGACCCGGACGTTGCCGTGGGTGAGCACGCCCATCGCCACCAGCACGTGGGAGGGCGTCAGGGTGGACGAGGTGCACGACGAGCCGCTGGTCACCTCGAATCCCTCCGCGTCGAGCGCGCGCACCAGCTGCTCGCCGTCGACGTACAAGCACGAGAACGTCACCAGGTGCGGCAACCGGGCGACCGGATCGCCCACCACCTCGACGTCCGGGATCTGGGCCACCGAGGCCCGGATCCGGTCGACCAGCGCGCGGAGCCGGGTGTCCTCCGCGGCGGAGTCGGCACGACTGGCCCGCAGGGCGGCCGCGGCGGCGACGACCGCCGGCAGGGCCACCGAGCCGGGGGAGCGGCCCAGCTCGTGCTCGTCCTCCGGCCAGGCGGACCGGAAGCGCACGCCGGTGCGGACCGCGAGCACGCCGACGCCACCCGGGCCGCCCCACTTGTGCGCCGAGGCGGTGAGGACCGACCAGCCGTCCGGGACCGGCATCCGTCCGACGACCTGCGCCGCGTCGACGAGCAGCGGCACGCCGCGCGCGGTGCACCTGGCTGCGACCTCGGCGACCGGTTGCACGGTGCCGACCTCGTGGGAGGCCGCGATCAGGCAGGCGAGGGCCGTGTCGTCGCGCAGCGCGGCGGCGAAGGCGTCCGGTGACACACGGCCCACCTGGTCGACGGGTACCGAGGTCGGGTCGAGCTCCGCAGCAGCGTGCAGGACCGCGGAGTGCTCGACCGCGCTGTGCACGACGTGGCGACCCACGCGCGCCCGACCGGCCGCCGTGCCCCGGATCCCGCCGTACAAGGCGGTGGTGCCGTTGGGGGTGAAGGTGACCTCGTCGGGTCGCGCGCCGAGGGCGGCCGCGACCGACTCGCGCGCACCGTCGAGCAGCTGACGGGCCTTGCGGCCGCTCGTGTAGAGGCGGGCGGGATCGGCCCAGCCGTCCTCGAGCGCGGCCAGCAGGGCCTCGCGGGCGACCGGGTGCAGGGGAAGCCCCGAGGCGCTGTCGAGGTGCACGCGCTGCGTCACCCGACCGACGTTAGGACACGCTGGACACGCTGGAACGCTTGGCCACCCCTCAGCAGGAGGGCCGACGTGCTCTGCGATAGCCTCGCCCACGCTCGTTGCACCACCGAAATCCCGCTTGTCTGTGTTGGCTCGAGGAAGGGTCTGAGAGGTTGCGAAACACCTCCGCGTCGGCGCGGCGGCTCAGTGTGGCCGCGTGTGTGACGGCGCTGCTGACCAGCGGCTGCTCGGGGCGTCAGGCCTACGAGAACGCCTTTGGCCTCGGCTGGCCCAAGCCGAAGACCATCGAGGCCCAGACGATGTACGACGTCTGGCTCGGCACCGTGGCTGCCGCCGCTGCCGTCGGGCTCGCGATGTACGTGCTCATCGCCTGGACCGTCATCCGGGACCGCAAGAAGTCCGACGAGCTCCCGCGCCAGGTGCGTTACAACCTGCCGATCGAGGTGCTGTACACCGTCGTCCCGTTCGTGATCATCGCGGTGCTGTTCTTCTACACAGCGGTGGGCGAGAACAAGGTCAACAAGCTGACCAAGAACCCGGACGTGACGATCGGCGTCGTGGGCTTCCAGTGGAACTGGCAGTTCAACTACGTCAACGACAAGGTTCAGGTCACCGGCGCGCCCGCCGCGGGCCAGGAGGCCCAGCTCGTGATCCCGGTCGACAAGCGGATCCGCTTCATCGAGACCTCACCGGACGTCATCCACTCCTTCTGGGTGCCCGACTTCCTCTTCAAGCGGGACGTGATCCCCGGCCGGCTGAACTCCTTCGAGATCACACCGACCGCGGTGGGCACCTACACCGGTCGTTGCGCCGAGCTCTGCGGCGAGAAGCACGACCGCATGAACTTCACGGTGAAGGTGGTCACCGAGCAGGTCTACCAGGACTACATCACCACCCTCAAGGCCGACCCGAACGCCGCGGCAAACGCGCTGAGCGCGGCGATCCCCACCGGGAGCAACTGACGTGACCCTGATCTCCGACGCCGCGCCTCCGATCGCGAACCGGCGGCCCAGCCCGGGCCCTGGGGCGAAGATCGCCAAGGTCCTCACCACCACCGACCACAAGGTGATCGGCCTGCTCTACCTGTGCACCGGGTTCGGGTTCTTCCTGTTCTCGGGCATTCTCGCCGAGATCATGCGCGCCGAGCTCGCGCGTCCGGGGCTGCAGTTCGTGTCGCAGGAGCAGTTCAACTCGCTCTTCACGATGCACGGCTCGATCATGATGTTCCTGGTGGCGCCGCCTCTGGCGTTCGGCTTCACGAACTACATCATGCCGCTGCAGATCGGCGCGCCGGACATGAGCTTCCCGCGGCTGAACGCCTTCTCCTACTGGCTGTACCTGTTCGGCGGCCTCACGGTCGTCGCGGGCTTCCTCACACCGGACGGGGCGGCGTCCTTCGGCTGGTTCGCCTACGCGCCGCTCAACGACGTCATCCACTCGCCGAACCTCGGCTCCGACCTGTGGATCGTCGGCCTGATCACCTCCGGCCTCGGGACGATCCTCGGTGCCGTCAACTTCATCACCACGATCCTCACGCTGCGCGCGCCCGGCATGACGATGTTCCGGATGCCGATCTTCACCTGGAACATGCTCGTCACGAGCATCCTGGTGCTGATGGCCTTCCCGGTCCTCACCGCCGCGTTCTTCGCGCTCGAGGCCGATCGGCATCTCGGTGCTCACGTCTACGACGTGGGGACCGGCGGCGCGATCCTGTGGCAGCACCTGTTCTGGTTCTTCGGCCATCCCGAGGTCTACATCGTCGCCCTGCCGTTCTTCGGCGTGGTGTCGGAGGTCATCCCGGTCTTCAGCCGCAAGCCGATGTTCGGCTACAAGGGCCTGATCTTCGCCACCATCGGCATCGGCGCGCTGTCGATGACGGTGTGGGCGCACCATATGTTCGCCACCGGCGCCGTGCTGCTGCCCTTCTTCAGCTTCTTGTCGTTCCTCATCGCCGTGCCCACCGGCGTGAAGTTCTTCAACTGGATCGGCACCATGTGGCGTGGCCAGCTGACGTTCGAGACCCCGATGCTGTTCTGCATCGGCTTCCTCATCACCTTCCTTCTCGGTGGTCTGACCGGTGTGATGCTGGCCAGCCCGCCGATCGACTTCCACGTCAGCGACACCTACTTCGTCGTGGCCCACTTCCACTACGTCGTCTTCGGCACGGCGATCTTCGGCTTCTTCGCCGGCGTCTACTTCTGGTTCCCGAAGATCACCGGCCGGATGATGAACGACCGGCTCGGCAAGGTGCACTTCTGGCTGCTGTTCATCGGCTTCCACACCACCTTCCTGGTGCAGCACTGGCTCGGTGACATGGGCATGCCGCGCCGTGTCGCGGACTACAAGGCGAGCGACGGGTTCACCACCCTCAACACAGTGTCCTCGATCGGTGCGTTCGTGCTCGCGTTGTCCACGCTGCCCTTCATCTACAACGTGTTCGTCAGCTACACCCGCGGCGAGAAGGCCATCGGCGACGACCCATGGGGCTTCGGCAACTCGCTCGAGTGGGCGACCTCGTGCCCGCCGCCTCGGCACAACTTCGTCACGATGCCGCGCATCCGGTCGGAGCGCCCTGCGTTCGACCTGCACCACCCGGCGGCCGCCGGCCGGGTCGATACGCATGCCACTTCGGAGTTGAGGTAGCCAAGTGAAGGTCGAAGGTCTGGTGTTCGCGTTGTTGTCCGCGTTCTTCCTCGTCACCGCGGGCATCTACTGGCTGTTGTCCCGGGACCCCACGGGCTTCACGTGCCTGCTGCTGTCCGGCGGATTCGCCTTCATGGTGGGCTACTACGTCCTGTTCACCGCGCGCCGGATCGACGCGCGGCCGGAGGACCGTGAGGAGGCAGAGATCAGCGAGGGTGCTGGCGAGGTCGGCTTCTTCGCGCCCCACTCATGGTGGCCGATCCTGCTGGCGGGTTCGTTCGCGCTCACCACGCTCGGCCTGGTCTTCGGACCGTTCCTGGTCCTGATCGGTGTCGTGGCGCTCCTGTTCTGCGTGTCGGGCTTCCTCTTCGAGTTCTACCTCGGGGTCAACCGCACGCAGTCCTTCACGCTGTCGTCCGTCGAGGCCATGGGGGAACTCCCCACCTCGACCGGCAAGTTCCTCGGCGAGCAGCACTAACCCCTGCCGGGCGGCACACCTGGAACAAGCAGCGCTGAGCCGAGCCTCAGCCGTGGTAGTAGCCGTCATTGCTCGACGGGCTCTGTGTCGTCGCACCGGCTGACCCGACCGTGCCCGCCATCCCGCGGGATGCGTGGTACTTGCAGGTGAACACCAACCGCCCTGAGGCGGGCACCGTGAGCGTCACGGTGGAGGTCGCTCCGGGAGCCAGGTCGCTGTTGACGTGCTGGCTGGGCTGGCTGACGTTGTGGAGTGTCGTGCTGGTGTTGTGGACGACCAGCTTCAGGACCTGTCCGGGCTTGGCGATGATGACCGCCGGCGTGAACACGAAGTTCTTCGCGGACACGTCGACGCTGGTGAGTCCGGTGGCGTCCTTGGTACCACCGTCGTTGACCTTCTGACCGGAGCTGTCCTCGGTCGGTCCGGGGGTGGCGGTGGGTGCCGGGGCGTTGCGGGCAGCGCTGCTGGTGCCGCCTCCACAGGCGGTGGCGAGCAGGAGCACGGCAAGGAGCGGGCGGAGGTGGGCACGCGTCATGGCTGCAGCGTCCCCCGGAAGCCCATGGCGCGCGAGGCGACGATGGTCCTAGGACCGCTGACGACAACGCCCGCCTCCCCGGAGGGGGAGGCGGGCGTCGCGCCGTACAGGCTGTTGTTAGTCGACCGTCCGCTCGAGTTCCTTGTGGTCCGGAGGCGGCTCGACGACGCCGCCGCGCGGGCGGAAGAAGCCCCGGGGCTTGGCCGCGACGGCCTTGGGCTCCGAGTCCTCGGTGTGCGCGTGGGCGATCAGCTCCTTGCGCTCCGGCGTCGTGGCAAGCAGCACGGAGTACTGCGACGGCAGCGGGACCGTCTCCTCGACGAACTCACCCGACGGCAGCCGTCGGATGGTGCCGGACTCGACGCCGTGGTGGAGCAGATGGACATCGGCCTGTTGCAGCGAGATGCACAGGCGCTTCGTGGCGAGGTACGCAAGCGGCGGGACGATGAACAGCGCCGCCCGCAGCGTGTAGGTGATCTCGTTGATCGACAGGTGGAAGATCGACGCGATGATGTCGTTGCCGCCGGCGACCAGCAGGATCAGGTAGAAGGTGATCGACATGACGCCGAGTCCGGTGCGCACCGGCTTGTCGCGCGGGCGGTCCAGCAGGTTGTGATACGCCCTGTCGCCGGTGAGCTTGGCCTCGATGAAGGGGTAGAGGGCCAGCAGGCCGAACAGCACGCCGGGCAGCACCTGGGTGGGGATCAGCACGTTCGGCGAGAACGTGTGCCCGAGGGTGCGGAGCTCCCAGTTCGGCATCAGACGGGTGGAGCCGTCGAGGAACCCGACGTACCAGTCGGGCTGCGAGCCGGCCGAGACCTGCGACGGGTCGTAGGGGCCGTACAGCCAGATCGGGTTGATCTGCGCGAGCCCGCCGAGGGCCGCCATCACCGCGAAGACCAGGAAGAAGAACCCACCGGCCTTGGCGGCGTAGGCGGGGTAGATCTTGCTGCCGACGACGTTGTTCTCGGTGCGGCCGGGGCCGGCGAACTGGGTGTGCTTCTGGTACCAGATCAGCATCATGTGGAAGGTGATCAGCGCCAGGATGATGCCCGGCACCAGCAGGATGTGGATCGGGTAGAGCCGTTCGATGATCGACCCACCGGGATACTCACCACCGAAGACCAGGAACGACACCCAGGTACCGAGGACGGGGACCGACAGTGCGATCGAGTAGGCGATGCGCAGGCCGGTGCCGGACAGCAGGTCGTCAGGCAGCGAGTAGCCCGCGAAGCCCTCGACGATGCCCAGGACGAGCAACCCGACGCCGATGAGCCAGTTGAGCTCGCGCGGCTTGCGGAACGCACCCGTGAAGAACACCCGCATGAGGTGTACGACGATCGCCGCCATGAACAGCAGAGCCGCCCAGTGGTGGATCTGCCGCATGAACAGGCCGCCGCGGACCTCGAAGGAGATGCGCAGCGTCGACTCGTAGGCCGCGGACATCGGGATGCCCTTGAGCGGCGTGTAGGCACCGTTGTAGATGACCTCGCGGCTGCTGCCCTCGAAGAACAGGGTGAGGTAGGTGCCCGACAGCAGCAGGACGATGAACGAGTACAGCGCGATCTCGCCCAGCATGAACGACCAGTGGTCCGGGAAGACCTTGTTCAGGCTGCGCTTGATGAAGTTGGAAGAGCCCAGGCGGTCGTCGACCCAGGTCGCGGCACCTGAGGCGCCCTTCTCGACGAGAGTGGCCATTTAGGCACCCACCTTGTCTGAGTACGACGGCTTGCGCTCCCAGAAGCTGGGACCGACCGGCTCGGTGAAGTCCCCTTGCGCGACGAAGTATCCATCCGCATCGACGGAGATCGCCAGTTGCGGGAGGTTGCGCGCGGCCGGGCCGAACAGCACCTTCGCCTCGTTGGCGGCATCGAAGGTCGACTGGTGGCACGGGCAGAACAGGTGATGCGTCTGCTGCTCGTAGAGCTTCACGGGGCAACCCAGGTGAGTGCAGATCACCGAGTAGACGATGTGGCCCTCCTGGACCCAGTCCTTGCGGCTGGGGCTGGTGTGCAGGTCCTCGGGCAGCATCCGGATGAGCAGTGCGGCCGAGTCGGCCATCCGACGCCCGCCGGGGACGTCCGGGAAGACGGACTTCACGCCCCCGACCTCGAGGTCACCCAGCTTGACGGGACGGCCGAGCTCGTCGAGCAGGCGGGAGCCGGCCTTCCAGCCGGTCTTGCTGAGCACCGCCTCCTTGTGCTGGAAGCGACCCAGACCGAACAGCAGCGGGACGGGCAGGACGGCGAGGGAACCGGCGCCGAGCAGGATGCTGTTGCGCAGCAGGGAGCGCCGGGGCAGGCCCGACTCCTCGAAGCCCTCCTTGAGGATCTCTACCGTCTCGGCGCGGTCCTTGGGGTCCGAGGCGAGGTGATGGCGCTCCTGCACCGTCTCCTCGTCGACCATCAAGGTCTTCGCCCAGAGCACGGCGCCCGAGCCGATCCCGGTGAGCGCCAGCGTCATGAAGATGCCGAGCAGCGGCGTGAACGTCTGGTAGTTGGCCGTGCCGAAGTTGAACGGCGCCGCGATGTAGGTGACGACGAAGCCGATGACACCGACCACGGCCAGGAGGAACAGTGCCGACACCGCGATCTCGGCCCGCTTGGCCCGCTTCGGGTCGTTGCGCAGGTCCGGGTGGTAGGCGTGGTGGGTGCTCACCACCGGGTCGCCGGCGGGGTGCTCGGCGTGGTGCACCTCGGGGGTGTCCTCGGCGGGCTTGAGGCGGTCGCGAATGGAGTCGCTCATGCGCGGGCACCGATCCAGAGCGTGACGATGATGAGGACGCCGATGCCGACCAGGAACACCACGAGGCCCTCAGGGATGGGTCCGTAGTGGCCGAGCGCGGCGCCGCCCGGGTCCTTGTTCTGGTTGGTGATGAAGCGGACGTAGGTGGTGATGGCCTTCTTCTCGTCCGGCGTGAGCTGGTTGTCGCTGAAGCGAGGCATGTTCTCGGGGCCGGACTGCATCGCGGCCCAGATGACCCGCGCATCGGCGGGCTTGAGTGCTGGGGCGTACTTCGCCCGGGTCAGCGCACCGCCGGCACCGGCGAAGTTGTGGCAGCTCGAGCAGTTGGTGCGGAACAGGTCGCCGCCGAGGGCGAGGTTGCCGTCGTCGAGGGGACCACTCGGCAGCGTGGGACCGCCGCCGAGCGACTGGACGTAGGCCGCGAGCTGGTCGATCTGGGTGCGGTCGTACTTGACCGCCTTGCGGGGGGCCTGCGCGGCTGCGCTGGCGAGCGGCATGCGGCCGGACTCGACCTGGAAGACGACCGCTGAGGCGCCGACGCCGATGAGCGAGGGGCCACCGGCCCCGCCCTGGTTGCTCAGGCCGTGGCAGGTAGAGCAGCCCTGCAGGTACAGCTGCCGGCCCTCCTTCACCGCTATCGACTGGTTGGTCCCGGTGTCGGCCTTGGGCTTCGGCGCGGCGAACGCGGTGTACAGCCCCCCGACGAGGGCGAGGGCGAGGACGACGACCGCGTAACCGGAGATCCGGGAGCGGGTGCTGGTCACGGAGCGGTCCTTCACTTGATCAGGTAGATGGTGGCGAACAGCCCCACCCAGACGACGTCGACGAAGTGCCAGTAGTAGGACACGACGATCGCGCTGGTGGCCTTCTCGGGGGTGTAGCGACCCACCGTGGACCGCAGCAGGACGAAGACGAAGGCGAACAGGCCACCGATGACGTGCAGGCCGTGGAAGCCCTCGGTGAGGTAGAACATCGAGCCGTAGCCGTCGCTGTGGAGGGTGTTGCCCTCGTGGTACTGGTTGCGGAACTCGTTGGCCTGACCGAGCACGAATGTCAGGCCCATGAGCAGGGTCAGGAAGAACCAGCGGCGCATGCCGTAGACGTCACCCTGCTCCGCCTTGAACACCCCCCACTGGCAGGTGAACGAGGACGCGATCAGGATGGCCGTGAAGACGGCGGCGTACCCGACGGCCAGGTTCACGTGCGCGGGCGGCCAGTTGGCAGCACCGGTCACGGACCGGATCGTGAAGTACATCGCGAACAGCGCCGCGAAGAACATCAGCTCTGACGACAGCCACACGATCGTCCCGACCGAGACCATGTTCGGTCGGGTCAGGGAGCCGTGCGCCGGCGCCTTCTCGAGCACAGAAGCAGTAGCCACGCGGGCATTCTGGCAGGGACCTGGCAGGTCTTCCACGCGGGGGGTCCCGGCGCGCCGTCACCGTTTGCGCGCACCTACCCTGGGTGCATGTCCCCAGCGCTCGCAGGTGCGGGCGGTCTGCCCCCCTTCGGTGCCCTCACAGTGCTCACCGAGGCCCGGCCGCCGCTGCTGCCCACCCTCGCGATCGTGCTCACGGGGGCCGTCTACCTCTACGGGGTACGGCGGCTGACCGGCCGTGGGGACGCCTGGTCGGCCTGGCGCACCGTGGCCTTCGTCGTCGGGGGCCTGGGGGTTCTGGCGATCGCGCTGTGCTCCGGTCTGGAGCGCTACGACGGGTTGCTCTTCGGGGCGCACATGGTGCAGCACATGCTGCTGTCGATGGTCGCGCCCGTGTTCCTGGCGCTCGGCGCGCCGGTGACGCTCGCCCTGCGCACGCTGCCGTCAGCCCCGCGGGGTCGCCTGCTGGCCGTGCTGCACTCCCGGTTGGCCAAGGTCGTGACCTTCCCGGCCATCCCATGGCTGTTGTTCATCGGCTCCCCGTTCGCGCTCTACTTCTCCGGCTGGTACGCCGCCACGCTCACGTCGCCGCTGCTGCACGACCTGCTGCACCTGCACTTCGTGCTCGTCGGTTGCTTGTTCTTCTGGCCGATCCTGGGCGTCGACCCGGTGCCCGGTCGCGTCAGCCACCCGTTCCGGATCCTGATGCTGTTCGCCTCGATGCCGTTCCACGCCTTCCTCGGTGTCGCGATCATGAGCGTGACGGCCGACGGGCATGGCCTGATCGCCACGCCTCAGTACCTCGCCCGAGGCCTGACGCTCGACCAGGCGGTGTTCCAGCAGCAGGTCGGCGGCGGGCTGATCTGGTCGTCCGGCGACATCGTCGGGTTGCTGTTCATCTTCGTGGCCGTGGCCCAGTGGATGCGTGCCAGCGATCGCGAGGCCGCCCGCGAGGACCGTCGTCTGGACCGCCTCGAGGCCGCAGGCCAGCCCTGATCGCGCTGTGGCGCGATCTTGACCGAGGTGCCGGACCCTTCCTAAGGTCGCTGTGACCTCGGCCACACGGGTGGCCGGCCAGCGGGACGCAGGAGGCAGCGTTGGGCACGGCCCCAAGCCGACCCACCCGTCAGGAGCGCAAGGCCGTGACCCGCACCTGCGCGGTCTGTGGGAGCAAGCTCTCGGCCTACAACGACAACCCCACGTGCTGGGCGCACACCCCCCAGCTGCCGTGGAAGGGCCCGAACCAGAAACCGAGATAGCGCCTTTCGGCTCCCCGCTAGGCTTCTGCACCATGACGACCCCTGCCCGTACGCACACGGTCCTCGTCTACAGCGACGACCCGAAGGTCCGCGAAGCCGTTCGCCTTGCCGTCGGCCGTCGGCCCGCGGACGACCTCGGGCTCGTCGACTACGTCGAGTGCGCGACCGAAGCAGCGTTGCTCAAGGCGGTCGACGCCGGCGGCATCGATGTGGCCGTCATGGACGGCGAGGCCCGCCCGGCCGGCGGCCTGGGGCTCGCGAAGCAGCTCAAGGACGAGTTGCAGGACTGCCCGCCGACTCTTGTGCTGGTGGCCCGCAAGGACGACGCGTGGATCGCGAAGTGGTCGCTCGCGGACGCTGTCCAGCCGCTGCCGATCGAGCCGTTCGCCCTCACCGCGGCGGTCGCAGGGCTGCTGCGCCACCGCGAGGCCGCGCTGCCGGTGCGCCGCGCTGCCGCCGTCTAGCCGACCGGTCACCTATGTCGCAGACCTGGGCGGGGCTGCTCTCCTCGCTGCTCACCGGACAGTCCCTGACCACGCAGGACACCGCCTGGGCGATGCGCGAGGTCATGAACGGTGATGCCACGCCCGTCCAGATCGCCGGCTTCCTGGTCGCCCTGCGCGCCAAGGGCGAGACGCCGCAGGAGGTCGCCGGCTTCGTCGAGGTGATGCTGGACTTTGCCGCACCGATCGCCGTCGAGGGCCGGGTAGTCGACACCTGCGGCACCGGCGGTGACCGGTCCAACACGGTCAACATCTCGACGATGGCGGCACTCGTGGTCGCCGGCGCCGGCGTGCCGGTGGCCAAGCACGGCAACCGGGCGGCCAGCTCGGCCTGCGGGTCGGCCGACCTGCTGGAGGAGCTGGGCGTGGTCGTCGACCTCCCCCCCGCCTTGGTCGGTGCCTGCATCGCCGAGGCCGGCATCGCGTTCTGCTTCGCCCCGGTCTTCCACCCCGGGATGCGGCACTCCGGGGTTGCCCGACGAGAGCTCGGAGTCGCCACGGTCTTCAACATCCTCGGGCCGCTGACCAACCCCACCCGGCCGGCAGCGCAGGCAGTTGGTGTCTCGGACGAGCGGCTCGCCCCGGTGATGGCCGGCGTCCTGGCCGCACGCGGTGCCGATGCCCTGGTCTTCCGCGGTGACGACGGCCTCGACGAGCTGACCACGACAGGCACGTCCACCGTCTGGACGGTGACCGGCGGTGCCGTGACACGGTCGTCGTTCGACCCGGCCTCCCTCGGCATCGCCCGTGCGTCCCTCGGTGACCTGCGCGGCGGAGACGCCGCCACCAATGCGGCGGTGGCCCGGGAGCTGGTCGCCGGGGCGCAGGGTCCCGTCCGGGACGCGGTGCTGCTCAACGCCGCCGCCGCGCTGGCCGCCTTCGATGCCTCCTCCGGGTCACTCGAGTCCCGCCTGGAAGCGGGCCTCCACAGGGCCGCGCAGTCGCTCGACAGCGGCGCGGCTTCCGCAGCCCTCGACCGCTGGGTCGACATCTCGCAGCGCCTGCGCCCGTAGCGCGATCGCTGCTTCGCAACCGTGCCCACCAAGAGTGAGAGCCTGCCCAGGGCTGCGCGCCGAATGATCGCGACCGTACCCATCTCGAGCTTCGGGGTCGGCCTCACCCTTCCCTTCACGCTGATCCTGCTGCACGAGGTCCGCGGCATCTCCCTTCCGACGGTCGGCCTGCTGCTCGCCGTACCCGGTGTGGTCGGGGTGGCGGCCGTGGCCGTGAGTGGGGTGCTGATGGACCGCCTGGGGCCGCGGACGGTGCTCAGGCTCGCCCTCACGATCTTGATGGTGGGCAACGTGCTCCTGGCGTATGCCACCTCGCCACGCACTGCCCTGCCGGCGCTGGCTCTGATCGGCCTCGGCATGGGACCGACGTTCCCGGCCACGAGTGCGCTGCTGAACGGGCTGGTCGAGGGGCAGGGGCAGGTGCAGCGGGCCTTCGGGATCCAGTTCACGGCGCAGAACGCCGGGTTCGGCCTGGGCGGCCTCGTCGGCGCGGCGGTCGTGGACGTGGGCCGGCCCGGCACCTTCGAGGTGCTGTACGTCGCGTGCGCTATGACCTGCGCTGCGCAGGCGCTCTTGCTGCCGGGTGCACCGGCGCCGGTGCACGCCCACGACACCTCGGCGCCGTCGTACCGGGACGTGCTGTCGGACCGGGCCTTTCGGCGGGTGTGCCTGGTGTCGTTGCTCTTCGCGCTGACCGGCCACGCGGCGCTCGAGTCCGGGATGCCGGCCTTCGCGCGGGTCGTTGCCCACGTGTCGCCGTCGGTGATCGCCTTGGTGTTCGCGGTCAACACCGCGGTCATCGTGGGCGGGCAGCTCGTGGTGCTGCGCGTCCTCAAGGGCCGTCGGCGGAGCTCCGCGTTGGCGCTCGCGGCCGGGGTCTGGGCGCTGTCCTGGGCCATCCTCGGACTCGTGCCGGGACTCGGCCAGGGAGCGCGGGTGCTCGCCGTACTGGTCTTTGGCGGGGTCTTTGCCGTGGGCGAGACGTTCATGGCGCCGTCGCTGCAGCCGCTCGTCAACGCGCTCGCGACCGACCGTTCCCGGGGCCGCTACAACGCGGTGTCCGGTGCGTGCTTCTCGAGCGCGTTCGTGGTCACGCCCGCGGTCTCAGGGGTGCTGATCGGGAACGGGCTGGGCGTCGTCTGGCTCGTCGGGATCGTGCTCGGCTGTCTGGTCTCGGCCGCCGTGGCGCTCCGTCTGCAGCGCCGCTTGACTGACGAGCAGGATGGCTGCGAGGTAGTGCCGCTGCATCCCCTCGATACCGTTGGCGTCTGACCACGACGCGGCCTCAGCCGCCCTGGAGCTCGCGGTGCGCCTTCGCCCACAGGTCCAGCCGGACGACCTCGTCGTTGATGTCCCCCATGACGACGGGCAGCAGCGGGCCGGTGGTGGCAGATCCGGCGAGGAGCACGCCCCGACGGACCTGTGCGCACGCGTGGCGCAGCGCTTGGATGCGGTCGGCCTGCTCGTCGAGCAGCGCGCGGCGGCGGGTGAGATCCGGTTCAGCAGCGATGACGGCGAGATCGACGTCCAGGTCGAAGGCGGTGCGCTGCAGCCGTGTGCCGATGGCCGCGAGCGGCCGGACGGGCCTGCCCGCCTCCAGCCCGACCTCCACAGCCCGAACGGCCCCATGCACGTCCCGGTGCAGGTCTCGGCGCAGGGCAGCGACGGGGCGTGCTCGGCCGGGTAGCCACGCCTGCAGCGTCACGACGCGACTGCGCGCCGGCGGGAGTGGCGCGCTCCATCGGCGGTGGGCACCCAGCACGGCGAAGACGCGCCTGCTCAGCCGGGTGCGCAGGCGGCGGGCGCCCCGCACCAGCAGCCAGAAGGCAAGCAGGAGGAAGGCCGCGGTCAGGGCCAGGACACTCACGATGACGGTGACGAGTGTGGACATGGAGGTCCTCCCACGCGTCGCGTGGCCGGGTGCGGCGCTCCGCCGATGGTACGTCCGGGTTCGCCGCCGCGATCGAGGCTAGGGCTCGATGCCGAGGGAGAAGGTCGCCTCGAGGTCGTGCTTGGAGTAGGCCTGGAAGGCGATGAGCGTCTGGGTTGCGAGCACGCCATCCACCTTGTTGAGCCGGCCGGCGATGACGTCGGCGAGCTCCTCGTGGCGACGGACCCGGACCATGGCAACCAGGTCGACGTCGCCGGCGACGGAGTAGACCTCGGTGACGCCCTCCAGGTCGGCAATCGCCTGGGCGACCTCGGGGATCTGGTCGACGGCCGCGCTGATGTTGACGATCGCGGTGATCATCCGAGCAGCGCCTTGAGGTCGGCGCAGATCTCGAGGGACGCCTTCCTCGCGCCCTCGGAGAGGTGTGCGAGCCCGAAGAACCCATGGATGAGCCCGTCGAACCGGGTGGCGACGACCGACACGCCGGCCTTCTCCAGGGCGGCGGCGTAGGCCTCGCCCTCGTCGCGCAGCGGGTCGAACTCGGCGGTGGCGACGATCGCCGGGGCGACCCTGGTGAGGTCGGTGTGGGCCAGGACGGAGGCCCGCGGGTCGGTGGGCTCGGCGGCGTACTGGTCCCGGAACCACAGCATGTCTTCGGCTGTGAGGAAGTAACCCTCGGCGTTCTCGATCCGGCTCGGGTGGGCGTCGCTGTCCTGGAAGTCGGTCCCTGGGTAGATGAGCAGCTGGGCCTTGAGTGGCAGTCCCGCGTCGCGGGCCGCGATCGCCACCGCCGCGCTGAGGTTGCCCCCGGCACTGTCGCCCGCGACCGCGATCCGGTCGCCGTCGCCGCCGAGCTCGTCGGCGATGTCGACCACGTGGCGGAAGGCTGCCACGGCATCGGCATGCCCTGCCGGGAAGGGGTTCTCGGGCGCCAGCCGGTAGTCGATGCTGTAGACGACAGCACCCACCTCCGCGCAGATCAGGCGGGCTTGGTCGTCGTGCGTGTCGAGGTCGCCGATGACGTAACCGCCGCCGTGGATGAACAGCACCGTCGGGACGGGTCCGGTCAGGTCCGGCCGGTAGATGCGGGCGGCGCGCTCACCCTCGGCTGCGGGGTAGGTGACGTCCTCGGTGCTGAGAACCGTCGGCAGCGTCGCCGGGTCGCGCAGGTCGACGGTGAACAGCCGGAAGCCGGCGCGGGCGGACTCGGGCGTGCCCTCGTTCAGAGGCGGTGCCTGGCTGAGCAGCGGAAGGATCGCGGCGATCTGCGGGTCGAGCGGCACGGGTACCTCCATCGGCATCGGTTCGCTGACCCTAGGTGACGCAGCCCGGCAGGACATCGAGGGGCGCGAGCAACCGGCGCCGCGGGCGCGTCCCGACACCGGTGAGGGGACTAGCCGATCTCGCCGCCCTTGCCGTCGGTGCGGATGTCGGCGATGTCCTTGCAGGTGTCGCAGATCGGCAGTGACTTCGGGTCCTTGCTGGGGGTGAACACATGTCCACACAGGGCCTCGACCGGGGTGCCGAGGATGTAGGCCTCCGTGACCTTGCCGGGGTTCTTCACGATGTGGGCGACGGAGCCTGGATCTTGGAGCTCACGCTCCTCGGTGCGCTCCTCGACGAGGGTGCTGGTACCGATGAGGGGGGTGGTCATGGCCACATTTTACGCCCGGTCGAGCAGGCCTGCTGCTGTCGGCGGAACAGGCGTGTCCACAGTCATCCGCTCGAGAACTGCATTTCGCGGTCGATGGGGTTAGCGTGGTCGTCGTACCAGCTCATACATGGCCCCCGGTCCCAAAAGCGTCGCTGAGAGCGACACACCGCCGTGAGGCGACCTGAGAGCTGGTACGACGGCCGTCCCGGGGGAGACCCTGGGACGGCCTGCTCTCTTGCGTGATGCAACGTGTCACTGCGTGCCCCACGGGTCACGACTCGAGCGACCCCAGGAGACTCACATGGGCGACCGACCCTCGCGGGTCCGGACCATGCCGCCACATGAGGTGGACCAGCACGGTGCGGTCGACGGTTCCCACGAGGCCGAGCTGGTGTTCCGGTTGGAGCAGGCCCTCGCGCGCCTCCCCGAGGCGGAGCGGACCGCCGTCGTCAGCGCGATCGGTTACGCCGGCGGGTCGGTCGGTGCCGCGATGGAGCTGGGATTGGAGGTTCACGACGCCGACGCGCTCACTCGCAACGGTCTGCAGCTGCTGCGTGCTGCCCTCTCCGATCTCGACCCGCACGGCACGCCGCTCGCGTGAGGGCGCTCGTCCCGCTCTGTCTGCTCCTCGCCGCCTGTGCGTCCGGTTCGCCGCCCACCACCGCCCAGACGTACGGCGGTCGCTGCACCTCCCGGCAGGGGTTGCCCGACCCCGTCTGCACCCCCGGGGAGGCCGACCCGAGGGTCACGCCGGCAAACGTGCTCACGACGATCTGCACCCGCGGCTACACCGCTTCGGTGCGGCCTCCGAAGGACGTCAGCCACCAGCTGAAGATCCGGCTGACCGGTGCTTACGGGATCGGGGACATGCCCTTCGCCGACGTCGAGCTGGACCATCTGATCCCGCTGTCTCTCGGGGGTGCGAGCACGGACGCCAACCTGTGGCCGCAGCTGCGGCACGGCTCGCACAACGTCGAGGACAAGGACGCCGTCGCCGAGCGCCTGAACCGCCGGGTGTGCCGGGGTGAGCTGGGGCTGCGTGCAGCCCAGCACGCGATGGCGACGGACTGGCGGACAGCCGGATGACGATCGGCGGCGAGCCGGACGGGATCGTCCTGAGGGCGTAGACAGAGAGCATGAAGATCGTGGGTGCGCTCCTGTTGATAGCCGTGGTGTTCTTCGTGGTGAGTCTGGTCGTCACGGTCGTGAAGTGGTTGTCGGTGATCGCGCTGATCGTCGTGGTGCTGGCGATCGTGAGCGGGCTGCGAGGCTCCCGCCGCCGCGGCTGACCTCGCTCAGGCGGCGACCGATCGGTGCTCGTCACGGCAGAGCGCGAGCACTCCTGCCACGGCGAGGGCCGCGCCGACCGCGGCGGCGAGCCGCGCGCTTGTCGTGGACGGCAGCGTCTCCTTCAGCACCGCGACCGCGAGGAGCACCGCGACGACGGGCTCGACCACCGACAAGGCTGCCAGGGGAGCCCCCAGCTCGCCGGTCTGGAAGGCCACCTGTGCCAGCAGGAGGCCCAGCAGGCCGACGGCCACGGCGCCGTACAGGGCCCAGGAGCCGAAGAGGGCGGACCAGTCGCCGACGCGGCTGGCTGCGACCGCCAGCAGCACCGAGGCGGCCCCGATGACGGCACCGGCGGCGGCTCCCGCGAACACCGCACCGAAGCGCCGCCGACCGCGCAGCGCCAGCAGGGGCAGCACCACGGCTGCGACGACCACGCCCGCGGTGACCGCGTCGGCGCGCGACGGCGGGTGCCCGAGAGGCGTCGAGGACAATGCTGGTCCGAGGAGCGCCAGCCCCGCCGAGCAGAGCAGGAGCCCGACGACCTCGTGCCGGTGCAGCCCTCGATGCGCCAGCAGGGCTGACAGCACGGCGGCAAGGGGCAGGCCCGCGACCAGCAGGGTCTGGACGAGAGCGACCGATCCCAGGCCCAGCGCCAGTGCCTGCAGGCCGACCGCGGCGACATCGGCCACGATGCCGACCAACCACAGCGGGCGGCGGGCAAGGGTGACGAGCAGAGACGGGCTGGCCGACGTCTCGACCGCGCGTGCCTCCTGGTGCTGCAGGGCCGACGCGAGACCGAAGAAGACGGCGGCCCCGAGGGCCGCGGAGACCGCGCCCGCTGTCGAGCTCATGTCACCAGCCTCATGCGGCCAGGCCGTGCGCTCCCACGGTGCCGACCTCGAGGCTGCGGGAGCGGCACCATTCGACGAGCAGCGGCAGGGCTCCAAGGCTCGCCCGCCAGGAACCCGGCTCGGAGGTGCAGTCGGAGTCGTGCAGCAGGATCGTGCCGCCGTCGACGACGCCGGACGTAACCTCCTCCAGCACCGAGCGAGGGGTGCAGCTGCGTTGCCAGTCCTGGCCCCACGCCGTCCACAGCACCGTCTGCAGCCCCAGGTCGCGCGCCGCGACCAGGGCCGCCGTCGTCAGCGCGCCGTAAGGAGGACGGAAGTACGAAGGGCGGACCCCGCACTGGGCCTCGATGATGTCGGCGGTGCGGGCCAGCTGGTCCGCAGTGCGCCGACCGGGCAGGTTGCGGAGGTGGTTGCGGTGGTCCCAGGAGTGCACCGCGACCTCGTGTCCCTCGTCGACGATCCGCTCCGCCATCGAGGGGTACCGCTCGCACATCTCGCCGAGCAGGAAGAACGTCGCCCTCACCTCGAGCGCACCGAGCACGGCGAGGAACCGCGGGGTGCTCTGCTCGTCCGGCCCGTCGTCGAAGGTCAACGCGACGTGTCCCGGAGTGCCCTGGCCGTTCAGAGTCGGCCAGAACCGCTTCGTCGCGGGCAGGAAGGTCGTGACGGGCGCGGCCTGGACGGCCGCAGCCGCCACACCGCCGGCAAGCAGCAGCTTGCCGAGCATCAGGCCTCGCGCCAGAGCGCCCGCATCGGCTGCTGTGGCAGGTGCCTCGCGGAAACCAGGGAGGCGAGCGAGGCGAAGTCGCTCTCGATCTGGGTGGGGGTGCGACCGCGCTCGTCGAGGACGACCTGCTCGCCCGCCTTCAGGCTGGTCGGGAGCTGGCCGCCGAGCAGGATCGTGTGGGGCAGCGCCAGCTGCACGTCGTGGTCCCAGGCGACCATCTTCTCGACCAGTCCGGGCGTGCGGAGGCAGACGACCTTGGGGTGCTTGTCGTCGGTGGCTGCCACCGCGGCGGCCGCGGCGTTGATGGACTCCTTGAGGCGCCGGGGGTTGCGGGACCTGCCGCCGGTCTCGGTGCCGACGATGGTCACCCCGGAGGTGACCAGGGCACGGATGTCGGTCGGGGTGGGAGCGGTGAGATCGGTGCCGACAGCGGCGGACACGCCGTGTGCCCGCAGGGACGTGACGACGCCCGGGTGGGTGACCTGGCTGTGGTCGACGATCGCAGCGACGTAGACCGCGTCCTTGCCCTCTGCGACCCCCAGGCCATGCGACGTCGCCTCCGCCACGCCGTACGACAGCGCGCCCATGGTCACCGGCACCGCCAAGGTGACAGCCGCCACGCGGGTGGCCCAGGTGCGGGCGCCGCTCTGGACGGGCATCGTCACCGGCGCTTGCGCGAGCTCGAGCAGCTCGTCGGTCGGGTCGGTCAGGAACAGCCCACGGGCCTGCTGGGCCATCGCGGCACCCTCGGGCGTCCGGGCCAGCCGGCCGATGTGGGCGATGAGGTCCTCGACGGTCTCGGCGTCGGCTGCCACCCCGGCCTGCTGCATGGCGAGCGAGTTGCGGTGACCGTGGCCGGGCAGGCAGGCGTAGCCGACGACCGGGACCCCGACGGCGAAGCCCTCGAGGCACGACAGGCCGCCGGCGTTGTGGACCACCACGTCGGACGCGGCCAGCAGCCGTCGTACCTCCTTGGTCCATCCGAGGGCGATGATGCCTTGCTCGTCGTCGAGCTCCTTGACCAGGTCTTCGTTGCGACCGCAGAGCACGACGGGCACGCCGACGCCGGAGTCGCGGATCGCGCGCGCCGTGCCGGCGATGTTGCCGACGCCCCACGAGCCGGCGACGACGAGGACCACGACCTGGTCCTCGTCCACCCCAAGCAGCTCGCGACCCTCCTTGCGCTCGACGTCGGAGGCGGGCTCGAGGAAGGTCTCGGGCAGCACCGGGCCGACGGCGTGCGACGGGACACCGACCCGGTTGATGGCCTCGACGGCGCTGCCGTGCCAGACGGTGAAGTTGCGGTCGATGCCCTTGTGCAGCCACAGGCCGTGCACGTCGACGTCGGTGAGGAACCCGACGGCGGGGATGGGCAGCTTGCCCTTCTTGCGCAGCGCCCCGGTGGCCTGGCAACCCAGGGGGTAGGTCGAGATGACGATGTCGTAGCCGAGAGCGAGCTTGCGGACCTTGCGCTGGCCACGCTGGCCCAGCCACTGGGCGACGGGGGCGCAGATGCCCCGGTCCATCAAGCCGTACAGCTTCTCGTACGAACCAGGGGCGTACTTGAGCTGGCCGGCGTAGAAGGCGCGGTAGAAGGGCCCCATCCGGATGGGCAGCATCTCGAGGTAGTCGTAGACCTTCGCCTGTGCCCCGCGGGCCTGCAGGCGCCGCTCCAGCTCGTAGGCCACCCCATCATGCCCGGCGCCCATGGCGGCCGAGATGATGAGCACCGAGGGGCTGGCGCCCTCACCACGGACAGCCTTTGATGCGCGCGCACGAGGCACCGCGCACCTCCCGCTTTCTGTTGCTCGCACCCTCCCAGTTGACGGTGCGTGGGACATTCTGCCGCACTCGTGGCTCACGGTGGTGAAACAGGCCTGCATGGGCGTGTGTGATCAACGCCACCACGGTTCTGTCCACCGCTGCGCCCACACCCTGTGCATCAGATCGGCACTCCGTGGGCGCGCAACCAGGCGATGGGGTCCACCGGCCGGTCGTTGACGCGCACCTCGGCATGCAGGTGCGGCCCGGTCGACTCACCCTCGCTGCCGACCAGGGCGATCACCTGGCCGGCTCGCACCGGCCCGCTCGTGACCAGGACCCGGCTGACGTGGCCGTAGACCGTCGTGACGCCGCCCTTGTGGCTCAGCACCACCTCGGTCCCGAAGCCGCTGGCCGGTCCGGCATAGAGCACGACGCCGTCGGACATCGCGTAGACCGGCGCGCCCAGCGGCGCCGCGATGTCGATGCCGTCGTGGAAGCCCACGCCCTGTCTGAGGGGCTCCAGCCGAGGGCCGAAACCCGAGCTGACCCGGCCGACTGCCGGGACCACCCAGCCGCCCGGTTGGATCCGCTGCCGCTCGTACTGCACCGCGCTGACCGACATGCCCGGCGCGAGAGCCCCGCGCGCCAGCTGGGCGCTCGTGTCGGAATCGCGTTGCGGGACCGAGAGCAGCAGCCCGGTGCGTGGCACCAGCCCGAGCTCGGCGCCACGGTCGGCGTTCACGACCAGGCCGATGCCGGGCAGGGCCGTGGTCGCGTACGAGCCGACCCGTAGCCGCACCGGGTGGACGACCCTGGCGGTGACGGTGCCGCCGAGGGGCACCTTGAAGGCGCGGGCCACGGCGTGAGCAACAGCGCCGTCGCCCGCCGCCACCGACTGCCACACCGGGTCGCTCTCGGCGGTCCCCTTCGGTGTCCAGGCGCGGAAGGCGCTCGGGTCGACGCCCAGCACGGTGGTCCGTCCCGTGCCGACGGTGACCGTGCCCGCGCTGACGGCCAGAGCTGCCTTGGCGCCGGTTGCCCTCACGAGGCGGCGCTGCTGGGCGACGCTGAGCGGCAGCTTGCTCAGGACGATGAGGTGCGCCGGGACCCGCTGCTTCAGTGCGGCCACCCGGACCACTGCTGGAGGGGTCGGGGTGGTGGTGGGCGCCGAGGGCTCTGCCGACCGCGCCGTCAGCGTGCGGGTCTGGGCGGTGAGGACGCCACCGACGCCCACGACGAGGCCGAGCGCGACGAGGACAGGGGGCAGGCTGCGCCGTGCCCGGCTGGAGAGCTGCGGGCGCCTCATCCAGCGGCCGTCGTCAAGCCGCGGGCGAGCGGTCGATCACTTGAAGGCTGGCGGCCCGGGGACGGTGCCGTTGGGGGTGTTGCTGTAGTCCGAGGACACCTGCGTTCCGCCGGCTGCCTCGACCACGACGTAGGTCCCGACGGCGTAGATCGCCAGACCGGCGATCGAGGCCACGATCGGCATGAGGTTGCTCTTCGATTCCGCCATGAGGGCAATCTACCGATCAGCCGTCCAGGGCGAGGACCAGGGGCAGCACCGGGCCGGCCCCGGCGCGTCGCAGGACCCGCGCGCCCTCCGTCAGGGTCCAGCCGGTGTCGGTGCGGTCGTCCACGAGCAGTACGGGGGAGCCGTCCAGCTCCCACTCGACGGGGACAGCGAACGCCCCGCTGACGGCTCGCAACCGGTGCGCGCTGTTGGACCGACCACCCTGGGTGGGGTGGACCTGCTCGAGCGTCCCGACGAGCTGCAGGCGCCCCACGGCAGCGAGCCGCGAGGCAAGGGTGCCGACCAGCTGCGGCCGCGAGGTCGAAGGGAGTGCCACGACGGCCGCCGGTCGCTGCTCCCAGCTCCAGCCGGCGAGAACCGTGACCATGGCGGCGAGGACGTCGTCGGGTACCGGCTGGTCGGGCTCGGCCAGCACGGCCCGCAGCCGCGTGCCCCACCCGATGTCGGAGAGCCGGCCGAGGGCGCGACCGGCTTCGGCCCGCTCCTGCACCGGGATCTTGCCGGACACGCCGAGTTCCTTCATGGCGGTGGGCCACATCGCGCGCGGTTCCAGCACCACACCGGGCCGGCCGAGAGCGGCTCGCGCCGCGTCCAGAGCCGCGTCCGAGACCGTCAGCTCCGCGGGGGTACGCAGGCAGTTGTCGCAGCGGCCGCACGGCGCGGCACCGGGGTCGTCGAGCTGCTGACGGAGGAACTCCATCCGGCAGCCGGCGGTGGAGAGGTAGTCGCGCATGGCCTGCTGCTCCGACGCCCGGTCCGCGGCGACCTGGCTGTACCGCTCGGCGTCGTACGCCCAGGGCTGGCCGGTGGAGGTCCAGCCGCCCTGGACCCGGCGCACGGCCCCGTCGACGTCGAGGACCTTCAGCATCGTCTCGAGCCGCGTCCGTCGCAGCTCCACCCGCGGTTCCAGTGCGGCCGTCGAGAGCGTCACGCCTTCCAGCGCAGCGAGGACCGTGCGGACCTGCTGCTCGGGAGGGAACCCGAGGCTGGCGAAGTAGGTCCAGATGGCCTCGTCCTCACGACCAGGCAGGAGCACGACCTCGGCTCGCTCTACCCTGCGGCCGGCACGTCCGACCTGCTGGTAGTAGGCGATGGGGGACGCCGGCGCGCCGAGGTGGACGACGAAGCCGAGGTCGGGCTTGTCGAAGCCCATGCCGAGGGCGCTGGTCGCCACGAGGGCCTTCAACCGGTTGGCCAGCAGGTCGTCCTCGGCCCGCCGGCGCTCAGCATCGTCACTGCGGCCGCTGTACGCGGCGGCGGTGATGCCGCGCGAGCGCAGGAAACCCGCGACCTCCTCGGTGGCCGCAACGGTCAGCGTGTAGACGATCCCTGAGCCGGGCAGCCGCTCGACGGCGTCAGCGAGCCAGGCCAGCCGGTGCGCCGCGTCGGGGAGGACGGCTACCGACAGGTGCAGCGACTCGCGCTCGAGCCCGCCGCGCAGGACAAGGGTGTGGTCGCCGAGCTGCGAGGCCACGTCGGTGACCACGCGGGCGTTGGCTGTGGCCGTGGTCGCGAGCACCGGGACGCCGTCGGGCAGGTCGGTGAGCAGCGTCCGGATCCGCCGGTAGTCGGGACGGAAGTCATGTCCCCAGTCGCTGATGCAGTGGGCCTCGTCGATGACCACGAGACCGGCGGTGGCCGCGAGCTGGGGGAGCACCTCGTCACGGAACCCGGGGTTGTTCAGCCGCTCCGGGCTCACGAGCAGGACATCCGCCCGGCCGCCGGCGATCTCGGCGTAGACCTGCTGCCACTGCTCGATGTTGCTGGAGTTGACCGTGACGGCCGCGATGCCGGCTCGCTCGGCGGCGGCCACCTGGTTGCGCATCAGCGCCAGCAGCGGGCTGACGATGACGGTCGGCCCGGCGCCCCGGGCGCGCAGCAGGGCAGTGGCCACGAAGTAGACGGCCGACTTCCCCCAGCCGGTGCGTTGCACCACGAGCGCCCGCCGCCGGTCCTCGACCAGCGCCGCGATCGCCGACCACTGGTCCTCGCGCAGCACCGCCGTCGGGCCCGCGAGGGCCTGCAGCACCTTCTCGGCCTCCTCGCGTACGTCCATCTCGTGGACGCTACGGGGTGCTGGGTCAGGCCAGGAGGTCGTCCACAGGCGTCTCCGGCTCCGCCCAGCGCCGGGCGCGCTCCTCCTGGACCCGCGCCTGCCGCAGGTTGAAGCGCACCTCGCGGTGGATCGCGAGGTCGGCCCGCAGCATCCGCCGCCGCCGGCCGTCCGTGCCGAGGTGCGACGGGAGCCGACCGGACTCAAGGAGCTGGATCACCGCGGTGGGGGACATCCCCAGCTCTACCGATGCCTCTTCGATGCTCAGATCGTCGCTGGGGTCGTCCACGTTGCCCACTCTCTCATTTGTCAGGGCAAGGCACCCCCGAACCCGTCATGACATGGAAATCTTGCGGGGATAGGGTCCTTGCCGTGGCAAGGAGGTTGTGGGGTGCCCACGCGAGCTGAGTACGACACCGCTGTCGCCGATCTGCGCAGGCAGCTGGCGGGGATGCCTCAGGGGGCTCCGATCAGGCTGGGCAAGAAGACGTCCAACCTGTTCCGCAGCCGCACCGGTCCCGCGCAGCGGCTCGACGTCTCCGCCTTCACAGGGGTGCTGAGCGTCGGGGACGGGGTGGCGGACGTCCTCGGGATGACGACGTACGAGGACCTGGTGGACGCGACCCTGCCCACGGGGCAGATGCCGCTGGTCGTGCCGCAGCTCAAGACCATCACCCTCGGCGGCGCCGTCACCGGGCTGGGGATCGAGAGCTCGAGCTTCCGCAACGGCACGCCACACGAGTCGGTGCTCGAGATGGACGTGCTCACGGGGGACGGGCAGATCGTCACCTGCTCGCGCACCGAGCACTCCGACCTGTTCTACGGCTTCCCCAACTCCTACGGCACCCTGGGCTACGCCCTGCGCCTGCGCATCGAACTGGAGCCCACCCGGCCCTTCGTGCACCTGCGGCACGTGCCCTGCGCCTCCGTCGCGGAGGCGGTCGAGGTGATGAGGAACCACGACTCGGACTTCGTCGACGGGACCTGGTTCTCGCCCGGTGAGGTCTACGTGACGCTCGGCACCTGGGCCGACACCGCGCCGTCTCTCAGCGACTACACCGGCAGGGCCATCTACTACCGGTCCATCCAGAGCATGCGGGAGGACTGGCTGACGGTCCGCGACTACCTGTGGCGCTGGGACACGGACTGGTTCTGGTGCAGCCGCGTCTTCGGTGTCCAGAACCCCGCGGTACGACGGTGGGTCCCGCGCCGGTACCTGCGCTCGGACGTGTGGTGGAAGCTGGTCGCCTTCGAGAAGAAGCACCGCTGGATGGCCCGGCTGGACCGTCGACGCGGGCTGCCCGAGCGCGAGGACGTCGTGCAGGATGTCGAGGTCCCGATCGATCGGCTCGGCGAGTTCATGGACGTCTTCGCCCGTGAGGTCCCCATCGAACCGGTGTGGTTCTGCCCGCTGCAGCAGCGGTCGGCCGACGACGTGTGGGAGCTCTACCGCCTCGACCCCGACGTGCTCTACGTCAACGTCGGCTTCTGGTCCACGGTCGCTCTCGAGCCCGGTGAGGACCCGTCGACGCACAACCGGCTGATCGAGGACCTCGTCGACCGGCTGGGCGGCCGCAAGTCGCTGTACAGCACGAGCTTCTACGAGCCCGAGCACTTCTGGCGGCTCTACAACGGGCCCGCCTACGACGTGCTGAAGAAGACCTACGACCCCGACGGACGGCTGCTGGACCTCTACGCGAAGTGCGTGGAGCGCCGTTGATGCTCACGAACGCTGACCGACCGAACCCCAGTGGAGGAACCCATGTCCCGCCTACCTGTCGCTGACGCCCTCGCCGCGGTGCTGCCGCGCCAGGCACGCGTCGAGGCCTATGACGGATCAGCCGCCGGACCGGCCGACGCCGAGGTGGTGCTCAAGGTCCAGTCACCAAAGGCGCTCTCCCACCTGGTCTCCGCGCCGGGTGAGCTGGGCATGGCCCGGGCCTACATCTCGGGCGAGGTCGACGTCGAGGCGCCCGACCACTACACCCTGCTGCGAGCGATGACCCGCACGAAGATGGGCGAGCTCACCTGGTCCGAGCGCATGCAGGTCCTGCGCTCGTTGGGGCGCGAAGCAGTGCACTGGGTGGAGCCGCCGCCGCAAGAGGTGGGCGCCAAGCGCTACCTCGCCGGGCTGCGGCGGCACACCAAGCGCCGCGACGCCTTGGCCATCGCACACCACTACGACGTCTCCAACCTGTTCTACTCCTGGGTCTTGGGCCCTTCGATGGCCTACACGTGCGCCGTCTACCCGACGGCTGACGCGACGCTCGAGCAGGCCCAGTACGAGAAGTTCGACCTGGTGTGCCACAAGCTGGGGCTTAAGCCGGGCATGCGGCTGCTTGACGTGGGGTGTGGCTGGGGCGGCATGGCGATGCACGCGGCCGAGCACTACGGCGTCGATGTCGTAGCCGTGACCCTGTCCCGGCAGCAGGCCGACTGGGGCCGCAAGGCGGCCGCAGAGCGCGGCCTCACCGACCACGTCGACATCCGGTTCAGCGACTACCGGGACGTCACCGAGACGGGCTTCGACGCCGTCAGCTCGATCGGCCTCACCGAGCACATCGGGATCGCCCAGCTTCCGACGTACGCGCACTTCCTTGCCGACAAGCTGGTGCCGCAGGGGCGGCTGCTCAACCACTGCATCACCCGGCCTGACGACCACTCCGCAGCGATCAGCAAGCGCGGCTTCATCCCGCGCTACGTCTTCCCCGACGGTGAGCTGCCGGGTGTCGGTCGCATCGTGAGCGTCCTTCAGCGCGCCGGGCTCGAGGTGCGCCATGAGGAGAACCTGCGTGAGCACTACGGCCGCACGTTGCAGGGTTGGTGCGACAACCTCGATGCGCACTGGGACGAGGCGGTCGCAGAGGTCGGCCTCGGCACCGCCCGGGTCTGGGCGCTCTACCTCGCTGGTTCGCGGATCGCGTTCGAGATCAACCAGATCCAGCTCCACCAGGTGCTCGCGGTCAAGACCACCGACGGCAACTCGGGGATGCCCTTGCGGGGTTGGTGACTGCGGGGTTGGTGACTAGGAGCTTGGTGACTCGCTAGGGGGGTGCTGGTACGGCGTCGGCAGGCGGGTCGGCGGCCGGACCGGCGATACCTCGGGATCACCGGTGGAGCGCGGCCCGGTCCAGGGACCGGGTACGACGTCCAGCCGATCCATGAGGGCGTACGCCACCGTCTCGTAGTTGACGCGCCAGCCACGGAAGTCCGGCCATGCCTCCTCTGCGGAGCGCTCCAAGGTGAAGCTCGTGGTGGCGACCCGCGCGACGCCCTGCGTGAACTCGGCAAAGGTCAGCTGCAACTCGCTGTCGGGGTCGGGGTCGCGGTCGACCTCGAGGCCGATCGTCTCGGCGATGTCGCGGAGCGCGGTGAAGCCCATGCGCAGGCACAGGCGGGCCTGCACGACGGGTGCTCGGCTCGGTGACAGCGCCATCCAGAGGGCAGCGGAGTCCAGCACTGCCACAAGCGCGACGAGCCACGACGACAGCTCGCCGGGGGACCGGAAGCGCGTGAGGACCGGGTAGTTGGTGTGGCTCTCGGCGACGTCGGCGGCCCAACGCTCCCAGTTCAGGTAGAACTCGTCCATCACCGCGCCGGGCTCCTCGGGCCCGAAGCCGAAGCGGGTGCGCGCGAGGATCTCCGGCCCCCACGCGGGGGTGCCTGCGCGGCTGGACAAGAGCGTCACCTCGGTCTCGCGCCGGTTGAAGGCCGAGTAGAGCGTCGGCAGGTAGCCGATCTGCAGCGCGACGACCACCAGACCACTGGCGGCGGCCAGGTAGTCGACGATGGTCAAGGGGCCGTCGGTGGGGCCGGCGTACCCCAGGGTGAACAGCGAGGAGCCGGCCTGCGCGAGGGCGTGGTTGAAGCCCAGCGGGTCGAAGGGCTGCAACAGCAACGCGAAGCCGAGGTAGAGCAGCAGCACCCACACCGAGAGCTGGACGAGGATCGTGACGGACGCCTGACTGGCCAGTCGCCGGTCTCGCACGGAGTAGTCCCGCACGCGGCGGGTCAGCATCCGGAAGAGCGCTTCGACTCCGCGGAACACCCAGCGGCTGATGCGGTCGCGCGAGCGGCGGGGAACGACGAGGGTCGTGACCACACTGGCCCACGTCAGGACGACCACGGCCGCGCCGACGAGGGCGAGCAGGACCTTCACCCGTTCAGTCTGTCAGGTGGGTCAGTTGCCCCACGCCCGGAACGGGATGTTCCAGTCGGACATGCCGGGGTCGGACAGCGTCGGGCCTACCGCGGCGTGGATCACGTCGACGACGTCCCCGCGCCGGACCAGGTTGAAGAACCATGCGGCGTCTGTCGGTGAGATGTTGACGCAGCCGTGGCTGACGTTGCGGATGCCCTGGTCGCCGACCGACCAGCCCGCCGAGTGCACGAACGCACCGGCGTAGGAGATCCGGACGCTGTCGGGCACCTTCTCGTAGTAGCCGTCCGGGCTGTTGCGCGGGATGCCCACCGTCGCCGAGTCCATGATCTTGAGCTTGGTCTTCTCGAGGACGAGGTGCACGCCGCCCTTGGTGGGGTACTTGTCGCGGCCCGTGGACACCTTGACGGTGCGCAGCAGCTTCCCGTTCTGGACAACCGTCATGACGTGCTTGGTGACGTCGACGGTGCTGATGACGCGGGCCCCGATGCTGTAGCTGGTGGTGTGGACCCCCTGACCCCAGGTCCCGTCGGACAGCTGCAGGTGAGTGAAGTCGGCACGGGTGTTGATTTTCGTGCCGGCGGCCCAGTACGACGGACCGCGGTAGTGCAGCTCGGTCGGCGACATCCACCGCCAAGCGCCGGTGACAGCGGGTGTCGTCGTGACCGTGAGGCGCTGCTCGACGGCGGCACGGTCTGCGGCCTGGGTGACCTCGTGGTCGAGGTTGACGATGACGGTCATCCCGACCCCGACCACGTCACCGTCACCGGGGGTCAGCACGGAGTGAATCGTCTTGATGGGTGGTGTCGTACGGGTGCTGACCGCCATGGCACGGAACTTGCCGGCCTTGTCGACGACGGTCGCGGTGAGGCGGTAGGTGGCCGCGGGCAGCAGGGTGCTGGAGGAACGCCAGCCGGTGGCGCTCAGCGTGCCGGGCACGGTCTTGCCGTCGGGGTCGACCGCGGTCACCGCGTGCAGGGTCCCGTCGACGACGGACACGGCCAAGGGCTTGTTCCACGGGACCTGTCCGCGGGTCTGGCCGACGGTCGTGAGCACGGGGACGGGGATCGGGGTGAGGCTCGCAGCCTGGACCGCGACGTGGTCGGGGCGGCTCCCGGCCCACCCGAGACCAGCTCCCGTGGCCAGCACGCCGACCACGAGCCCCGCGAGCAGGCGCGGCCGCAGTCGGCGCGGCGCGCCGTCGGGCAAGGTGGTGGTCATGTTGCCGTGCTCACGTGAAGCAGTCCCCTCGCGCCGGTGCGCAGTGTCGGCGCCGTTAGCGCACATCTTCTCCCATGACGCCCGGGAGCGGCAGGAAGTTTCATCTCGGCGGGGTCACCCGTGGGTGACGCTTTGCTCTCGCGTTCGAGCGCCGGCAGGGGGAGGCGCACGGCATCACCGGGGCCGGGTGCGCGAGACTGATGCAGCAGACGCAACCAGGGGAGCAACATGAGCGAGTGGGGTCGGGTCACCGACGACGGCACGGTCTACGTGAAGACCACCGAGGGCGAGCGGGCCGTGGGGTCCTGGCATGCCGGGACGCCGGAGCAGGGGCTGGCGCATTTCACACGACGGTACGAGCAGTACGCCACCGAGGTGACCTTGCTGGAGCAGCGCCTGCGCAGCGGCAACGGGGACCCGCGTCAGGTTGCCACGAGCGCCGAGCGGCTCAAGGAGGGCCTGCCTACTGCGGCCGCCGTCGGCGACCTCGAGGCGCTGGGCCGGCGGGTCGAGGCTCTTCTGGACAAGACCGCCACCGCAGTCCAGGAGCACAAGGCGGCCCGTGCTGCCGCCAAGGAGGAGAGCGTCGCGAAGCTGACCGCGCTCGCCGAGGAGGCCGAGAAGCTCGCCGTCTCGTCGTCCTGGAAGGACGCGGGGGAGCGCCTGCGCACCCTCGGCCAGGACTGGAAGCGCATCACGGGCGTCGACAAGAAGACCGCTGACGCGTTGTGGGAGCGGGTGGGGGCCAGCCGGACCGCGTTCACCGAGCGTCGTACCGCGCACTTCGCCGCGCTGGAGCAGCAACGCAGCGTGAGCCAGGAGCGCAAGGAGAAGCTCGTCAAGGAGGCCGAGAAGCTCTCGGGCTCCACCGACTGGAAGGCCACTGCCGACCGGTACAAGCAGCTCATGGGCGACTGGAAGGCCGCCGGGCGGGCCCCCCGCGAGGTCGAGGACACGCTGTGGAACGCCTTCAAGGGCGCCCAGGACGTGTTCTTCCAGGCCCGCAGCGCGTCGTTCGCCGAGAAGGACGAGGAGTTCCGCGGCAACCAGAGGGCCAAGGAGGAGATCCTGACCGAGGCGGAGGCCCTCGAGGTGCCCGGCGGGAAGGCTCGCCTGCGTCAGCTGCAGGAGAAGTGGGACGCGATCGGCAAGGTCCCCCGGGACGTCATGAAGTCGATCGAGGACCGCTTCGGCAAGGTGGAGGAGAAGTTCCGCGCGACGGCCGACACGTCACACGTCAAGCAGACCGAGTCGCCGTTCGTGGTCCGGCTCCGCGAGAAGGTGGCAGACCTCGAGGGCAAGCTCGTGAAGGCTCGCGAGGCCGGGCGCCCGACCGGGGACATCGAGGCCCAGCTCGAGACCCAGCTGCAGTGGCTGGCCCAGGCAGGCGTGACGGTCGAGCCCGCCGCGCCCGTAGCACCCGTCGAGCCTCAGCCAGCCGCGCCGAAGAAGCCCACGACCGCCTGGGTTCGCGCCGACGACTAGGTGAGCTTGGCCTTGAGGAAGTCGACGGTGCGCTTCCACGCGCTCTTGGCGTCCTTCTCGGAGTAGGTGCCGAGCGGGTTCTGGTCGTTGTGGAACGCGTGCCCGGCGTCGTAGTAGTGGAACTCGACGTCGGCGCCGGACTCGGAACGGATCTTCTCCTCCTGGGCACGGGCCTGGTCCACGGGGTAGAAGCCGTCCTGCTCGCCGTAGTGGCCCTGCACTGCTGCGGTGAGGCCGCTGAAGTCGGCCTGCTGCGCCGCCGGGCCGACGCCGTAGAAGGGCACTGCCGCGCCCACCTTGTCGCCCTGCTGGTTGGCGAGCAGCAGCACGAACCCGCCGCCCATGCAGAAGCCGACGGCCCCGACCTTGCTCGAGGTGACCGCCTCGTGCCCGAGCAGGAAGTCCACTGCGCCGCCCAGGTCGCGTGCAGCCTGGTCCTCAGGCAGCTCGCTCATCAACCTGCCGGCCTCGTCGGCGTCATGCGTGGTCTTGCCGCCGTACAGGTCCGGAGCGAGGGCCACGAAGCCCTCGGCCGCGAGGCGGTCGGTGATGTCGGCGATGTGGTCGGTGAGACCCCACCACTCCTGGATGACGATCACGCCCGGGCCACTGCCGCTGGGGGGGAGCGCGAGGTAGCCGTGGGCGGTGTCCCCGTTGCTGGGGAAGGTCACGTTCTGACGCGGGTTCTCGACCGTGTTCTCAACCATGGGCACATCCTGCCCGATGCGGTGAAGAGAACACACTCGTGGCCCAGCGGGTGCGGACCCCTTACGCCACGGCGTGGGCGTTGCCGAGCTCGTCGAGCACCGCGGCGGGGCCGCGGCGGAGGTACCACTCGAGCTCGTAGGTCTCCTGGAACCGGTCGTCCAGCGCCTCCGGGCCGATCTGGCTCGCGTGCGCCAGCAGCGCCGCTCGCTTCACCGACAGCTCGTACGGCGTCGCCGCCAGGGCCACGCTGATCTCCGCGGTGACCCGACCGTACGTAGGGCGGCCCACCGGCTTGGCCGCGTCGTCCAGCACGTGCGCCCCGGCGAAGTGCAGGTGCTCGCGATCGACGGTCGCGTCGTAGGACGTCACCCCGGCGAGCCCGGCGGCGTGCCGGGCAAGCAGGTGCACCGCGACGTGGTCGGGGTGGCCGTAGATGCCGTCCGCGTCGTAGCCGACGACGGCCTCCGCCTGCTCGGCCTCCACCAGGGCAGCGACGGTGTTCGCGATCGCCGGCAGGTCGGCGCGGACGAGTGCCGCGGGGTGCTGGCCCGACTCCCAGCCGGCCAGCCCGGAGTCCCGCCGGCCCAGCAGCACCAGCCGGGAGACGCCGAGCAGCTCGGCGGACCGTTCCAGCTCTGCCCGGCGGACGTCTCCGACCTGCCGGCCGTCGAGGCGGATGCGCGGGGTGCCGAGCTCGCCGGCGGTGGCCGTGACGAGCACGACGCGCGCGCCGTGGTCAGCCAGCCGGCGGATCGTGGCGCCCGTGAAGATCGCCTCGTCGTCGGGGTGGGCGTGCAGGACGACGACGGTGCGACCGGTCAGGTCCTGCGGGGTAGGGGCGGGGGTGTCGAGCAGCAGCGACATCGGAGGCTCTCGGGAGGAGGCGCCCGGCACGGGCGCGGGCTGTCGGGACGGTCCTGGGAAGGGGTCTCAGCGACAGCAGCAACAGGCGCAGCCGAGCACGGCCGCGGAGGCGGCGGCGTGCAGGGTCGGCGCGGTCACGTGGACCAGTCTGCCAGACGGCGGGGGGAGGCGTACACGTCCGTGCTCGGGCGGCCGGCGTCGAGCCCCTGCCGCTCGAACCGGGTCACCGGGCGGTGCGCAGGCCGGTCCACGACGCGCGTGTCCCAGTCGTCGGCCAGCACCTCCAGGGCGTGCTCGACGTAGCCCGGCCAGTCCGTCGCCAGGTGCAGGCGTCCGCCGTCCGCCAGCCTGGTCGCGAGCAGCGCCGCGAACGACGGCCGCAGCAGCCGGCGCTTGGCGTGCCGGCTCTTCGGCCACGGGTCGGGGAAGAACAGCCGGGCCTCCGCCAGCGACCGCTCCGGCAAGGCACCCAGCACCGCGACCGCGTCGTCCTGGACGACCCGCACGTTGGTGAGCCCGTGCTCCTCGATGCGCCGCAGCAGGGCCGCGACGCCGGCCGGGTGGACCTCGACCGCGAGCACGTCGCTGCCGGGATCGGTGACGGCCATCGCAGCCGTCGCCTCGCCCATGCCCGAGCCGATCTCCAGCACCAGCGGCCGGTCACGGACCAGAGCGTCGTACGGCGGTGTGACGCCGTGCACGGGCCACAGCCGCACCATGGCGTCCCGCGAGGCGGGACCGAGCCGGCCAGCCCGCACCTTGAAGCTGCGTATCTCCTCGCCGACCTCCACCGCGCTCCTTCCTGACCGTGAACGCCGAGGAAGGGGTGCTGTCAGGCGACGTACTCGCGGAGGCCGTCGGCGCGCCCGCCGAGACGGAGCTCGGCGAGGGTGTCGCGCTCGATCTGGCGGATCCGCTCGCGCGTCAGGCCGAGGTGCCGGCCGACCTCGTCCAGGGTTCGGGGGCGACCGTCGTCGAGGCCGAAGCGCATCCGGACGACGATGGCCGATCGCTCGGGGAGGGAGCCGAGGACCTCGGTCAGCTGCGACTGCAGCATCTGGCTCTCGACGGCCTGGACCGGGTCGACCGACTCGGAGTCGGTGATGAAGTCACCGAGGGTGGCCTCGTCGTCGCCGACCGGGCTCTGCAGCGAGAGCGTGTCACGGCCGAACGCGATGATCTCCTCGACCTTGGCCGCGGTCATCTCGAGCGGCAGGCCGATTTCCTCGCTCGAGGGCTCGCGACCCAGGGACTGGGTGAGCTCACGGCGAACGCGGGTGACCTTGGTGATCAGCTCGGCCATGTGCACGGGCACCCGGATGGTGCGGCCCTGGTCGGCCAGCGCGCGCTGCAGCGCCTGGCGGATCCACCAGGTGGCGTAGGTCGAGAACTTGTAGCCCTTGGCGTAGTCGAACTTCTCGACGGCGCGGACCAGACCGAGGTTTCCCTCCTGGACGAGGTCCAGCAGGTCCAGGCCACGGCCCTGGTAGCGCTTGGCCAGCGAGACGACGAGACGCAGGTTTGCCTCGAGCAGGTGGCGCTTGGCGCGGTCTCCGTCGCGGACGATCTCCTGCAGGTCGCGCTTCATCGTCGGGGTGAGCTTGAGGCCCTCCTCGGCGTTCATCCGCAGCCGCTCGGCGCCGAACAGCCCGGCCTCGATGCGCTTGGCGAGGTCGACCTCCTCGACAGCGGTGAGCAGCGGGACGCGGCCGATCTCGCGCAGGTAGGCCTTGACCAGGTCGATGCCGGGCGGGGGCTCGTCCAGGGCCAGGGGCTTGTCCTCCTCGGCCACGACCGGCCGCGGAGTGTCGTCGTCGTCCTCGTCGTCGATGACCGCGGCCGGCTCGACCTGCTTCGCGGCGACCTTGCGGACGCGCGGGGCCTTCACCGGGGCGGCCTCGACGACGGTCTCGACGACCTCGTCGGTGACGGGGATCTTGTCAGTCACTGCGGTCACGCTGTCCTCTTTGCTGTCCGTCCTCGCGGTGACGAACTCGGTGGTGACGGTCTGTGTCCCAGCCGTGTCGAGGGTGCGACCGACCGGTCGGGTGGCTTGCTGGGCTGCCGGGCGGGCCGCGGGGCGCGCGGCGGAGGTCCGCCGGGACTTGGGTTTGGGCTCGTCGGCGCCGATCACCATGCCGCCCTCGGTGAGACGGCGCAGCACCGTGCGCGCCTCGTCGGGGCCGATGCCGGCCTGTTCGAAGGTGGTGCGCAGCTGGGCGAGGGACATCTGACCCTCGACCTGGGCGCGCGCGACCATCGCCTCGACAGCATCGGCGGGGCGGGCGGCGGTGGGCATGACGGGTCTCTCCTCAGATGATCTTGATAGACGTGCACGGCGGTCGGGCGAGTACGCTGGTGGGCGACCGTCCCGGAGGGGGCGTGCGCAGGCATGCGCAACTCTCGTTGTGGCTAACGATCCCAGGCTTGCGGATGTTCCGGTAGTTACGATCTGGTGAACTCCCTCACAGAGGGCGCTTTTAACCCCATCCGAGACGGTGCAAACGGTCCTCGTCGAGGCCCATGTGATGCCCGAACTCGTGCACCACGGTCACGCCGATCTCGTGAACCAGGTCGTCGAGGTCCTCCGCCAGAAGGCACAACGGGATCCGGTACACGCTGATCCTGTCCGGGAGTGCGCCGCTGTAGTGCTCCCGTTCGGTGAGCGGGACCCCCTCGTAGAGGCCAAGCAGACGCGGGTCTGCGTCGTTCTCGTCCTCCACGACCACCACGACGTTCGCGAACCGGTGCACCAACTCGGCGGGAAGCAGGTCGAGGGCATCGGCGACGAGCTCCTCGAACTCCTGCGGCGAGACCGGCTGCACAGCCGTCACCGTACGGCGCCCTCGTCCAGCCCTCAGTCCAGGTAGTCCCGCAGCGCCTGCGACCGGCTCGGGTGCCTGAGCTTGGACAGCGTCTTGGACTCGATCTGCCGGATCCGCTCCCGGGTCAGCCCGAACTCGCGCCCGATCTCGTCGAGGGTCTTGGGCTCGCCGTCAGCGAGCCCGAACCGCAGCTTCACCACCGCGGCCTCCCGGTCCGACAGCGTCCGCAGCACGTCTCGGAGCTGTTCCTGCATGAGGCCGTGGGACACGATGTCGACGGCGACCGGGGCATCGGCGTCCTCGATGAAGTCCCCGAGACTGCTGTCGGCCTCGTCACCGATGACGCTCTGCAACGACACCGGCTCACGGGCGTAGCTCTGGATCTCCAGGACCCTCTCGACGGCCATGTCGAGCTCGGTTGCCAGCTCCTCCGGAGTGGCCTCGCGGCCGAGGGACTGGAGCAGCTCGCGCTGGAGACGGGTGAGCTTGTTGATCTGCTCCACCATGTGCACCGGGATCCGGATGGTGCGAGCCTGGTCGGCCATCGCCCGGGTGATGGCCTGCCGGATCCACCAGGTGGCGTAGGTCGAGAACTTGAAGCCCTTGGTGTAGTCGAACTTCTCCACGCCGCGGATCAGCCCGAGGTTGCCCTCCTGGATGAGGTCGAGGAAAAGCATCCCGCGGCCCAGGTAGCGCTTAGCGATGCTGACGACCAGACGCAGGTTGGCCTCGAGCAGGTGCTGCTTCGCCTTCTCGCCGTCCCGGACCAGCCATTCGAGGTCCTGCCGCAGGGAGGCTGACAGTCGGGGATCGGCGAGCTTGTGCTTGGCGAACAGGCCGGCCTCGATGCGCTGTGACAGCTCCACCTCCTGCTCGGCTGTCAGCAGTGGGGTCTTGCCGATCTCTTTCAGGTAAGCCCGTACCAGGTCGGTGGAGATCCCCGTCTCGGACTGGACTTCCTTCTCGTCCTCGTCCTCGTCGTCCACGGCGACGAGGTCGACCTCGTCCTCGAGGGTCTCGGTGGCGGCAGTGCTCATGAGGAACCTCCGGGTGGTGCGGTTGCTGTTGTTACAACCGTTCAGCGACCCCTTGCGTTCCCCGCCAGGAACACGGTTCCCCGCCCCGAACAACAGCAAGCCGGGGTCCTCCTGCTCAGGAGGACGCCCGGCTGGCTGCTGCTGGTTGCTACAGGAGCGACCGCAGGACGTACTGCATGATCCCGCCGTTGCGGTAGTAGCTCTGCTCACCGGGGGTGTCGATGCGGACGGTCACCGGGAACTGCTTGTCGGTGCCCTCGGAGGAGGCCTTCACCATCAGCTCGCGGGGCACGTCGCCGCCCCCGGCGATGCCGACGATCTCGAAGGTCTCGTGCCCGGTCAGCCCCAAAGACGCCGCGTTGTCGCCGTTCTGGAACTGCAACGGGAGTACGCCCATCCCGATCAGGTTCGAGCGGTGGATGCGCTCATAGGACTCGGCGATGACGGCGCGTACGCCGAGCAGCGCGGTGCCCTTGGCTGCCCAGTCACGGGACGAGCCCGAGCCGTACTCCTTGCCCGCCAGGACCATCAGGGGCGTGCCCTCGGCCTGGTAGGCCTGCGAGGCGTCGTAGATCGAGACGACCTCTCCGTCCTTCATGGTCACGCCTCCCTCGGTGCCGGGGGCGAGCTGGTTGCGCAACCGGATGTTGGCGAAGGTGCCGCGGATCATGACCTCGTGGTTGCCACGGCGGCTGCCGTAGCTGTTGAAGTCCTTCGGTGCGACACCGTTCTCCTGCAGGTACTTGCCTGCGGGGGAGTCGACCTTGATGGAGCCGGCCGGGGAGATGTGGTCGGTCGTGACGGAATCGCCCAGAACGGCGAGCACGCGCGCGCCGGTGATGTCCGTCAACGGCTTGGGCTCGCGCGTCATGCCGTCGAAGTACGGGGGCTTGCGGACATAGGTGGACGTCGGGTTCCAGGTGAAGGAGTCGCCGGCCGGGACCGGGATGGCCTGCCAGCGCTCGTCTCCGGCGAAGACGTCCCGATAGGAGTTGGCGTACATCTGCTCGGTGATGGCCTCCCCGACGACGCGCGCGACGTCGGTGGGGGTGGGCCAGATGTCCTTGAGGTAGACCGGGTTGCCGGCCTGGTCGTTGCCCAGCGGCTCGGTCGTGATGTCCATGTCCATCGTGCCGGCCAGGGCGTAGGCGACCACCAGTGGCGGCGACGCCAGGTAGTTCATCTTGATGTCAGGGTTGATGCGGCCTTCGAAGTTGCGATTGCCGGACAGCACCGACACGACGGCGAGATCGCCCTTGTTGACGGCCTCGGAGACCTCCGTGGGCAGCGGACCGCTGTTGCCGATGCAGGTCGTGCAGCCGTACCCGACCGTGTTGAACCCGAGCTTGTCGAGGTAGGGGTTGAGGCCGGCCTTCTCGTAGTAGTCGGTGACCACCTTGGAACCCGGGGCCAGGGTCGTCTTGACCCACGGCTTGCTCGTCAGGCCCTTCTCCACGGCGGCCTTGGCGAGCAGGCCGGCGGCGACCATGACGTAGGGGTTGCTGGTGTTGGTGCAGCTGGTGATGGCGGCGATCGCGACGGCACCGTGGTCGAGCTCGACCTTGCTGCCGTCGGCCAGAACCGTGGGGACCGGGTTCGACGGGCGGTCGCCGATCTCGCCGACGTTGACGGTGATGGGCTGGTCGCTGGGCTTACTGCTCGCTGGCGCGGCCGGGTCGGACGCCGGGAAGGACTCGCTGCTCGCCTCGTCGATGCCGCCGTCTGTCAACGCGCCGTGGTTGTTGCCGGTGGTCGCGTAGTCGCGCAGGGCACTGCGGAACATGCCCTTGGCGTTGGAGAGCGGCACCCGGTCCTGAGGGCGCTTCGGCCCGGCGAGCGAGGGCACGACGGTCGACAGGTCGAGCTCGAGGGTCTCGGAGTAGCGCGGCTCGGCGGCCGGGTCGTGCCACAGCCCCTGCTCCTTGGCGTAGGCCTCGGTGAGGGCGACCAGTTGCTCCGGGCGGCCGGTGAGCCGCAGGTAGGCGAGGGTCTCGTCGTCGATGGGGAAGATCGCGCAGGTCGAGCCGTACTCAGGGCTCATGTTGCCGATGGTGGCGCGGTCGGCGAGCGGCACGTTGCTGACGCCGGGGCCGTAGAACTCGACGAACTTGCCGACGACACCCTGCTTGCGCAGCAGCTCGGTGACGGTGAGGACCAGGTCGGTGGCGGTCGCTCCGGCGGGGAGCTCGCCGACGAGCTTGAAGCCGACGACCTTCGGGATGAGCATCGACACCGGCTGGCCGAGCATCGCCGCCTCGGCCTCGATGCCGCCGACGCCCCAGCCCAGCACGCCCAGGCCGTTGATCATCGTGGTGTGCGAGTCGGTGCCGACCAGGGTGTCCGGGTAGGCCACGCCGTCGCGCTCGAAGACGACGCGGGCCAGCCGCTCGAGGTTGACCTGGTGGACGATGCCGGTGTTCGGCGGGACCACCGCGAAGTCGTCGAACGCTGTCTGGCCCCAGCGCAGGAACTCGTAGCGCTCGCGGTTGCGCTCGTACTCGAGGGCGTTGTTGAGGGCGAGGGACTCCTTGTTGCCGAAGAAGTCGGCGACGACGGAGTGGTCGATGACGAGCTCGGCCGGGGCGAGCGGGTTGATCTTCTTCGGGTCGCCGCCCAGGTCGGCCATGGCCTCGCGCATGGTGGCGAGGTCGACGACGCAAGGCACCCCCGTGAAGTCCTGCATGAGCACGCGGGCCGGGGTGAACTGGATCTCGGTGTCCGGCTCGGCCGACGGGTTCCAGCCGGCCAGCGCGCGCACGTGGTCGGCGGTGATGTCCGCCCCGTCCTCGGTGCGCAGGAGGTTCTCCAGAAGGATCTTCAAGGAGTAGGGCAAGTCGCTTGCGCCCTCGACAGCGCTCAGGCGGAAGACGTCGTACGACTGCCCTCCGACGTCGAGGGTGCCCTTGGCCCCGAAGCTGTCAGTGCTGGCGTGCGAACTCATGTGGTCTGCTCCCTGTGTCGGTCTGGTAAAACGCTAACTACCTGGCTTTCCCGCGGCTTACCGGACTGCCGCACGGCGTCCTCGACGAGGTCGAGAACGCCGTGGAGGTGGTCGCTGGGCATGCCCGACGCCAGGCCGGACACGAGCCCGTCCAGCGCCAGTCGCAGGAAGTCGACGAGGATGGGCAGCGGGACGTCGGTGCGCACGATCCCCGCCTTGCGCTGGCGCTTCAGTCGGGCGGTGGTGGCGCCGAGGACGGCGCTCTGGTGCTCGGCCCAGCGCGCCGCGAAGTCAGGCTCGGTGCGCAGCCGGCGGCGGACCTCGAGCTGGACACCGAGCCAGCCGGCGTCCTTCTCCTGCAGGTCGCGCATGACCTGGACCAACCCGTGCTCGGCGACGGTCTGTGCCATCTCGTCTGCGTCGTCCTCCGCCAGTGCCAGGAACAGCGCGTCCTTGTCCCTGAAGTGGTGGAAGATCGCGCCCCGACTCAGGCCGGTCTCGGCCTCCAGGATCTTTACCGTGGCGCCCTCGTAGCCGTGCCTGGCGAAGGCCCGGCGGGCGCCGTCGAGGATCTCGGCGCGGCGGGAGGCGAGCTGCTCGTCTGACACCTTGGGCACCCGCTGACGGTACCAAACCGTACGTCCGTCTTGCAAGGCAGGGTTGGTGGATGTGGATCATGGGTAGCCGGTTCCCGGTACCCCGGGTTCAGGTGCGGTACGGCTGAGCCCTCGAGACAGCAGGAGCGTGACGTGGCAGACGAACGGCACGGCCGGGCAGTGTGCTTGCGACCGGCTGGACGACTCGATGCCGAGTCCTGCGCCGAGCTGCGCAACCAGCTCGCGTCCGCCTTCGTCGAAGGAGTCAGGTCGGTGGTCGTCGACCTGAGCGCCGTCACAGAGGTCGACCTGTCGGGCCTGCGCGTGCTCGCCGGCGCGGCTCGCCACCTGCGCGAGGGCGGCGGAGGGTTCGTCGTGGTCAACGCCGGTCCCGTCACCGTGACGAGCATGCGCATCAACGGGATGGGTGACCTGCTCGAGTTGCCGCCCTCGCCGCCCCTGCGGGTGGTGGAGGGGTCGGGGACTGGCGGGCCAGCGAGTCGGCCGCCCAAGCTGACCGTCGTACCGCAGGACGGGCTCAAGCTCCCAGGCTAGGAATCGCGGTCCCGGCGGATGATGGCCTTGCGGCCCTTGATGACGCTGGAGCGCAGCGCCTTGATGACGGTGTCGATCTCGGTCTCGGGGACCTCGACGAGCGAGAAGCGCTCGGTGATCTCGATGCCTCCGATGTCCTTGCCGGTGAGGTGGGACTCGCCCGCAATCGCGCCGACCAGGTCCTGAGGGCGCACGCCGGTGGCACGGCCGGCGCCGATGTAGAGCTTGGCGGTGCCCGCCTTGGAGGCCTTGCGGGCGGGTCGCTCGGCCTTCGTGCTGGTGCGCGGCAGGTCGTCGCGGACCGGCCGTACCGGCTTGGAGGTGACCTCCGGGATGTCCTCCTCGTCCGCGGGTGCGGCGGCCCGATGGGCGAGGGCGGTGGCAGCCAGGGCGACCTGCTTAGGGCTGAAGGACGCCGACAGCTCCTCGACCATGGCCCGCACCCCCTCGACGTCGCCGCTCTCCAGCACCTCGACGAGAGCCTGCCTGGTCACTGCGAGCCGGGAGGCCAGGAGGTCGGCGCGGCTGGGCACCTTCTCGAGCGGGATCTTCTGGCCGGTCAGGCGCTCGATGGCCTCCAGCATCCGGCGCTCGCGGGGCTCGGCCAGGGTGATGGCGACGCCCTCGCGTCCAGCCCTGCCGACCCGGCCGATGCGGTGGACGTAGGACTCAGGAGCGGACGGCACGTTGTAGTTGACGACGTGCGTCAGGTGGTCGACGTCCAGCCCGCGGGCGGCGACGTCGGTGGCGATGAGCAGGTCCGCGGTGCCGTTCCGGAGCCGGTTCATGACCCGGTCGCGCTGCTCCTGGCTCATGCCGCCGTGCAGCGGCTCGGCGCGGTAGCTGCGGGCCTTCAACGTCTCGGTGAGCTCGTCGACCTCTTCGCGGGTGCGGCAGAAGACGATCGCGGCCGAGGGCTGCTGCATGTCGAGGATCCGGGCGAGGGCCGCAGGTTTGTTGGCGCGCAGGACCAGGTGGCCGGTCTGGGTGACCCGCGGTGCCTCACCGGCTGGGGCCTTCTCGCGCTCGATCTGGATGCGGACCGGGTTGCTGAGGTGGCGCTTCGACATCCGGTCGATCTTGGGCGGCATGGTCGCGGAGAACAGCACGGTCTGCCGCTGTGACGGGACGGCCCCGAGGATCGCCTCGATCTCGTCGGCGAAGCCCATGTCGAACATCTCGTCGGCCTCGTCGAGCACGACGACCTGCAGGTCGTCGAGCTTCAACGAGCCTCGGTTGAGGTGGTCCAGAGCGCGGCCGGGAGTGGCCACCACCACGTCGACGCCCTTCTGCAGCACTCGCAGCTGCGCCGTGATGGGCTGGCCGCCGTAGACGGCGAGCACGCGCGCGCCTAGGGCGACGCCGTACCTCGTGATCGCCTCCGCGACTTGCACCGCGAGCTCGCGGGTCGGCGTCAGGACGAGGGCGACCGGGTGCTTGCTGCGCTGGCCCTCGGGCAGCCGCTGGAGCAGGGGCAGGGCGAAGGCCGCTGTCTTGCCGGTGCCGGTGGCGGCTTGGCCGACGAGGTCGCGGCCCTCCAGCAGAGGCGGGATCGCTTCGCGCTGGATCGGGGTGGGCTCTTCGTAGCCGAGGCCGGTCAGCACCGTGACCAGCTCGGGGCGGAGGGCGAGGTCGGCGAAGCTGCCGGCGCCGAGGTCTGCGTCGGGCTTCATGCCCACGATTCTCGCAGAGCGAGGTCGCAGCCACCGCGACGCCTCGGGTACCTGCTGGCGCCCACCCGAGGGGACACTCGGTGGCCTGCGTCCGGCCGTCCTGGCAAGGTTGGCGCATGACGACGCTGTGCATCGCTCAGGACCCCGAGGCAGACTCGCTCCTGTCCAAGGACCCGCTCGCGCTTCTGACGGGCATGCTCCTCGACCAGCAGATCCCCATGGAGAAGGCGTTCCGGGGACCGTATGACCTGCGGGAGCGCCTCGGGCACGACCTCGACGCCGCCGACATCGCCGAGCGTGCCGACCTGGGGGAGGTCTTCGCCACCCCGCCGGCGATCCACCGCTTCCCTGGGTCGATGGCGGGCCGGGTGCAGGACATGTGCCGCTATCTCGTCGAGCACCACGGCGGCAAGGCGGAGAACGTCTGGAAGGACGTGCAGACCGGTGACGAGCTGCTCGCCCGACTCAAGGCTCTGCCGGGCTTCGGGGACCAGAAGGCCCGCATCTTCCTTGCGCTGCTGGGCAAGCAGCTGGGCGTCCAGCCCCGCGGCTGGCGCGAGGCCGCCGGCTCCTACGGAGACGACGGGGCGCTGCGCAGCGTCGCCGACGTCACGAGCAGGGAGACGCTGCTGCAGGTACGCGCCTACAAGCAGGCGATGAAGGCCGAGGCCAAGAAGGCGAAGGCCTAGCGGGCTCGCGCCCGAGGGAACGTCACTCGTGGTCGATCGTGCGGTGCGGGTCGAGCGTGAGCGGGGCGCCCTCCTCGACGTGGTCCACGATCGCGTCCGGCCGGCTCGCGCGTTCGACGGTCGGGCCACCGTTGGCGGCGACGACGCCCAGCCACGGCAGCGCGAACGCACCCACGATGAGGAGCAGCTTGCCCCACAGGGGGACCGGCAGAGTGACCGCCAGCACGAAGCAGGCCATGCGAACGACCTGCGTGAGCAGGTACCTGCGCTGACGCAGCTTGCGGTCGTCGGTCCCGGACCTGGCGGCCGTGGTCACGACGGTGTGCTTGTCCCCGGCCACGGCCCCAGTGTGCCGCGTCGTGCACCGGACGGCTCACCCGGCGTACCGTTGAGTAACTATCGATCTTGAGGAGCCCGCCGTGACGCTCGCCCCTGACCGCCCCGCTGTGACCGATTTCGACTCGCTCGAGCCGGCCACCGGCGCCGTCTACGCGAGCTTCCCGGTCCACGGCCGGGACGAGGTCGTGGCGGCGGTGGCGCGTGCCCGCGAGGCGTTCGGCTGGTGGCAGGGCCTCGGCTTCGCCGGACGCAAGGAGCGGCTCGACGCCTGGAAGGCCCTGCTCGCCAAGCGCCTGCCAGAGCTGGCCGCGGTCATGAACAGGGAGAACGGCAAGCCGGTCGCCGACGCGCAGCTCGAGCTGGTGCTGGCCATCGACCACATCGCCTGGGCCGGCAAGAACGCCCGTCGGGTCCTGGGTCCGCGGCGGGTCGCGAGCGGCATGGTCATGGCCAACCAGGCCGCGTCCCTGGAGTACCAGTCGCTCGGCGTCATCGGCGTCATCGGCCCGTGGAACTACCCGGTCTTCACGCCGATGGGCTCGATCGCCTACGCGCTCGCCGCGGGCAACACGGTGGTGTTCAAGCCGTCCGAGTACACGCCGGCAGTCGGCAAGTGGCTGGTCGACTCCTTCGCCGAGGTGGTCCCTGACCACGACGTCTTCCAGCTCGTCACCGGGCTCGGCGAGACGGGCGCGGCGCTGTGCCGTGCAGGTGTCGACAAGATCGCCTTCACCGGTTCGGCGAGGACCGGCAAGAAGGTGATGGCGGCCTGCGCCGAGAACCTCGTCCCCGTCCTCATGGAGTGCGGTGGCAAGGACGCGATGATCGTCGACGACGACGCCGATGTGGTGGCGGCGGCCGACGCCGCGCTCTGGGGCGGGATGTCCAACGCCGGCCAGACCTGCATCGGCATCGAGCGGGTCTACGCGACCGAGAAGGCGTACGACGGCTTCCTGGCGGCCCTGACCGAGAAGGCCAAGACCGTCGAGGCGGGACGGTCCTACGGCAACATCACGATGCCGTCGCAGGTCGAGATCATCCGGGCGCACATCGCCGACGCGATCGCCAAGGGCGGCACCGTGGTCACGGGCGGCGGCATCGAGGGCACGCTCGTGGAGCCCACGATCCTCACCGGCGTGCCGGAGGACTCGCTCGCGGTGCAGGAGGAGACCTTCGGCCCGACCCTGACGGTCACCAAGGTGGCGGACGCCGAGGAGGCGATCACTCTGAGCAACGCGACGTCGTACGGGCTTGCGGGTGCGGTCTTCTCGAAGCGGCACGGGGTGGAGATCGCCCGGCAGCTGCGGTCGGGGATGACCAGCGTCAACAGCGTGCTGGCCTTCGCAGGCGTGCCGGGACTGCCGTTCGGCGGGTCGGGTGACTCGGGCTTCGGGCGGATCCACGGCGACGACGGTCTGCGCGAGTTCACCCGTGCCAAGGCCATCACGCGACAGCGCTTCGCCCTGCCCATGCCGCTGATGAGCTTCCGCCGCACGGCGAAGACCGACAACCTGCTGGTCACGACCATCCGGCTGCTGCACGGGCGGGGCTGAGCCCTGGACCTGGCGTGGCAGGAGTCACTCTTCCCCCCGACGGGGAAGCGGTTGTCGTACGACGCTCTGCGCCGCGACCAGCTCGACCTCACCTCGTGGGTGGACCTCGTACCCGGCTGGGTGCCTGACCACGCGGAGCTGTTCGACGAGCTGCTCGCCGAGGCTCCGTGGCAGCAGCGCACCCGGAAGATGTGGGACAACGAGGTCGTCGAACCGCGGATGGTCGCGGCCTACGCGTTTGCGCTGCCCGCGTCGCTGGAGGAGCTGCGGGCGTCGGTCTCACAGCGTTACCGGATCGACTTCGACTCCTGCCTGGTCAACCTCTACCGGGATGGCAACGACGCGGTCGCCTGGCACGGCGACACCGTCCGCAAGGTGCTGCGGAACCCACTCGTCGTGACGGTGTCGCTGGGCGCCTCGCGACGGTTCGTGGTGCGACGACGCGGCGGGGGACCGGTGCTCAAGGAGTACGCACCCGGGCAGGGGGACCTGATGGTCATGGGCGGGGCGATGCAGCACGACTATGAGCACGCCGTGCCGCGGCAGAGATCGGCCTCGGGTGCCCGGATGTCGGTGACGATGCGCCACAGCTGCCGGTCGGCCAGCTGACAGCCGGCGTTAGAGCCCGCCGGGCTCCGGCAGCAGGTCCGGGTAGACCGGCTCCCGCTTCTCGGCCTTGGCCGAGAAGGACTCCACCATGTCGCCGGGCTGGAACATGCCCGACTGCCAGGTCGCGATCTGGTCCAGGGCGTCGTCGACGGCGTGGTCACGTGCGTAGTTCATGGCGACCTTCGTACCCCAGATCGCCAGCGGTGACTTGCCAGCGATCTCCCGGGCGGTCTCGAGGACTCCGGCAAGGAGCGAGTCGTGGTCGGCGTAGACCTCCTGCACCAGGCCGACCTCGTACGCCCGCTGAGCCGTCATCCGGCGGCCGGTGTAGGCCAGCTCGCGGGCGACGCCCTCGGGGATGACCTTGCCGAGCCGCTGCAGGGTGCCGACATCCGCGGTCATGCCGATGTTGATCTCCTGGACGCAGAAGAAGGCGTCCGCGCTGGCATACCGCAGGTCGGCCGCGGTGACGAGGTCCACGGCCCCACCGATGCAGCCGCCCTGGACAGCGGTCAGCACGGGCACGCGGGCCTTCTCAAGGGCGGTGAACGACCACTGGAGCTTCTTGGCCGTGGAGCGCAGCTTGGCTCGGCGGCGACCGAGCTCGGCGTCGGTGTCTGTCTCGCCGGCGAAGACCGCCAGGTCCATGCCGGCGCTGAAGTGCCGGCCGCTGCTGGAGATGACGACGACCCTCGCGCGCGCGCCATCGCTGATGCCCGTGACGATCTCGGGCAGCTCCGACCAGAACTCCGGGACCATCGTGTTCAGCTCATCCGGACGGGACAGGCGCACGTGGGCGACCTTGTCGAGGATGTCCACGTCGAAGCAGCGGTAGGCCATCCCACGATCTTGCCGCACCGTCGGTAGCGTCGTCCCACGTGACCGTGCTCTCGATCTCCGGCCTGACCGTCGTCCGCGAACGGGCGACGTTGCTCGCCGACATCGACTGGGAGGTCCGTGAGGGCGAGCACTGGGCCGTGCTCGGTCCCAACGGCGCGGGGAAGACCACGCTGCTGGCCGTGGCCGCCGCCTCCCTCTTCCCCTCGGCGGGCTCCGTGACGCTGCTGGGCCAGCGGTTCGGCGATGCCGACCTCGGCGAGCTGCGGACGCGGGTGGGCCTGTCGTCGTCGTCGCTCAACGACCGGGTCCCGCCGCACGAGCAGGCCGTCGACGTCGTCGTGACCGCTGCCCACGGCGTGATCGGTCGCTGGCAGGAGGGGTACGACGCCTCCGACGTGGCGCGTGCCTCCGACCTGCTGGCGCGGGTGGGGTTGCGGGCCTTCGCCGATCGTCGCTTCGGTTCGCTGTCCGAGGGCGAGCGCAAGCGGGTGCTGCTGGCGCGGGCGTTGATGACCGATCCCGAGCTCATGCTGCTCGACGAGCCCGCTGCCGGTCTCGACCTGGGCGCCCGCGAGGCCCTGCTGCGCCTGCTCACCCGCCTCTCGTCGTCGGAGGGCGCGCCCCCGTCGGTGCTCGTGACGCACCACGTCGAGGAGATCCCGGTCGGCACGACGCATGCGCTGCTGCTCTCGCGCGGTCGGGTGGTGGCCTCGGGGCCGATCGCCCAGGTGCTCACCAGCCCCTTGTTGACGCAGGCCTTCGGGATCCCCCTGCAGGTCCTGTCCGCCGACGGCCGCTGGACGGCCCGCGCCACGCCTGGCTGACCACGAGCGAACGCCGGCGGCCGCTCACCCGAGGATGAGCGGCCGCCGGCGTTCGGCTGGTTTCTAGGGCTGAACGAGGTCCGTCTCGTCGACCCACTCGACGGCGGTGTCGCGAAGCTTGTCCTCGTAGGCCTTGGCGTGGTGGGCGCAGAAGAGCAGGTCGCCCGTGGTCAGGACGACCCGTACTCGGGCCTGCGCACCGCATCGGTCGCAGCGGTCAGCATTGGTCAGGGTTGTGGGCGCGGTAGGCGTCACGGTTCCGGTCACGGTTACCACAACACCACACATCGTCGTCGCGTTCCCACTCGGGGCAGGATGTGCGGCGTGTCGAATCCCGCTGTTCACGGCCCGCTCGAGGGTCTCCTGGTCGTCGACTTCTCACGCGTTCTGGCCGGACCGTTCGCCACGATGATGCTCGCCGACCTCGGCGCCCGCGTCATCAAGGTGGAAAAACCGGACACGGGTGATGATTCGCGCGCCTATGGGCCGTTCCTCCACGACCAGTCGCTGTACTTCGCCCGGGTGAACCGGGGCAAGGAGTCTATCGCGCTGGACCTCAGGGACCCGACGGACCAGGCTGTGGCGCTCTCGCTCGTGTCCCGCGCAGACGTGCTGGTCGAGAACTTCCGGCCAGGAGTCATGGACCGGCTCGGTCTTGGGCCCGCGGTCCTGCTCGAGCGGCACCCGCGGCTCGTCTACTGCTCGATCAGCGGCTTCGGTCACTCCGGGCCCTGGTCACAGCGCCCGGCGTACGACGCTGTGGTGCAGGGCATGAGCGGCCTGATGGCGATCACGGGCGCGGCCGACGGACCGCCGGTGAAGCCCGGCTCGCCGATCGCGGACCTGTCGGCCGGCCTCTACGCGTTCGGGGGGATCACCTCGGCGCTCGTCGGGCGGAACGCGACGGGTCGCGGGACCCATCTGGACGTCGCGATGTACGACGCTACGATCTCGCTGCTCGAGGGCGCCGCGCTCTCCTGGCTGGCGACCGGGGTCGAGCCGGGGCGCATCGGCAACGCGCACTACTCGATCGCCCCGTTCGACACCTTTGCCTGTGCGGACAGGGACATCACCATCTGCGCGGCCAACGACCTGCTGTTCGGCGCGCTCTGCTCGACACTCGGGCTGCCGGCGCTCCTGACCGACAACCGGTTCGCCACCAATGCGCTCAGGCACGCCGAGCGTGCCGCCATGAAGGCACAGCTGGAGAGCGTCCTGCGGACCCGGCCCGCAGCGCACTGGCTGACCGTCCTGGAGGCGGCCGGAGTCCCGTGCGGTCCGATCAGCAACGTTGCCGAGGCGGTCGGGTCGGAGCAGTCCCGGGTGCGGCAGATGGTGGTGGACGCCGGGGGTGTGCCGGTCCCCGGCAACCCGGTCAAGCTGTCGAGCTGGCCCGACCCCGGCTTCCGTGGGGCGGCCCCGGCGCTGGACGAGCACGGAGCCGCGATCCGCTCCGAGTGCGGCGCGTGGTCAGGGCGTGGCTAGCCGCAGGATGGCGCCGGTGGCCTTGCAGAAGGGCGGGTCCTTCGGACCGATCAGGCTGAGGCTCTTCGGGCAGACGCTGTTCACGGAGATGTAGACCTGGCCATTCGCGTCGACTGCCACGCCACCCGGGAAGTTGAGCCCCCTGGCGAGGGTCGTCACGGTCCCGGTAGGGCTGACCTTCATGACGCTGCCGGTGTTGGGCGCGAAGGTCGTCTTGGGGGTGGCGCCGAAGATGTTGCTCACGATCACATTGCCGTTGCCGTCATCGGCGCAAGCGCTGATGGCGGTGAGGCCCTTCTTCCGGTTCGCCACCTGGCGGAGGGTGTGGCCGTTGTACCGCCAGAGCTCGCCGCTCAGCGTGCCGATGTAGACGTTGTCCCCGTGGCGGGTGACGCAGGTCGGCACCGAGTCGTAGGGGAAGCGCTTGGCCGGGGGCCCAGGCGGGTTCGGGATGTAGACCGGCTTGCGGTTATCCGTGCTGAGGACCCTCGTGAAGCCACGGCTGTCGACGAAACTGAGAGTGTTGGAGCCCCCATCCGCCACGTAGGTGCCGCCGGCGGTCTGGAAGATGCCGTAGGGGTTGGAGTCTCCGGGCGTGAAGTCGGGGTTCCTCGGGTCGAGCGTCGCCTTGTTGTTGACGATGAACAGGTAGTTGAAGGCTCCGACGCCGGCGACCGAGTGGTAGTCACCGTCGCTGGCGACGATGAGGGTGCCGACCTGGGAGAGCGCCTGAGTCACCTGACTGGCGCAGTCCCGGGCGCGGGTCTTGGCGCACGGGTGCGGCGGGAGGCCACCTGGGCTGCCGGTGATGATTCCGTAGACCTGCTGCTGGAAGACCGACACTCCGTCGACACCGGTCGCTGCGACCGCGGTACCGAGCGAGACCAGCCCACCGACGACCGTTCGGTGGCTACCGGACCCCACGTCGATGGCGCCGATCTGCGAGGTCTGGCCAAGGCACTCCGGTCCTTCCGGGCCCTGACCGATGCAGAGCGGGCCGGCGTGCCCCGCCTCCCCGACGTACAGGGTTCCCTGCTCATCGAAGGCGAGGCCGCGCGGGTTGTCGAGGCCCGTGGCGATGACCTTCTGAGGGCTGGCCACTTGAACTTGGGAATGGGCGAGGGGAATCGAGCCGGGCAGCATCACCACGGCGCTGACGACGGCCGCGGCCGTGGACAGTGCTGTCGACCGCCGACGCAGGGTTCCTTGAATCATTGGGTGCCTCCATGCGCGCAGGCGCGCGGTAGGCCTGCGCTCCAGAAGGTTTGAGGCGAGGCCCCGGTAGGAGATACCGAAATTCACGCCGTGCTGGGGCCGCTGACCATGTCGACAAACAGAGGCCACATCGGCGGCAGCTTCCGCATGGCGGCATGCACCACCCCGGGGTAGCGCGTGAAGACCTGCAGCGCACGACGCCCCAGCACGACTTCCGGCCCGAGCTCGCGCTCGACCGCGCCCTCGTACGACGAGACGTCACCGGCCGCCGCGAGCCCGGCGAGCCGTCCGGAGCGCAGGGCGAAGGAGATGCCCTCCCGGGTCCAGGGCTCCAGCAGACCCGCGGCATCCCCGGCGACGAGGACCTGTCCCCGGCGCAGGGGCGAGGTGGGGGCGCGGACGCGGGTCTGGTGGCCGCCGTCGTGGGTCGCGGTCGCGAGCTCGAGGCCGAGGGAGGTGACGAACGACCGGTAGTAGTCGCGCAGCTGCTCCCCGCGATCACGGGCACCGATCACCCCGACCGTCAACGACTCCCCCTTGGGGAAGACCCAGCCGTACGACCCCGGCACCGGTCCCCAGTCGAGCAGCACGTGGCCGTCCCAGGTACTGCCGGGCGGGGTCGGGATCTCGGCCTCCAACCCGATGTCGACCTGGTCGCACACCACACCGACGTAGGACGACGCCCGTCCCGCGGAGCCGTCCGCTGCGACAACGGCGCGAGCCCACAGGGGTCCTGTCGAGGTGCCGAGCGTGACGACGCCGGAGTCCTCGCGGTAGGTCCCGACCGTGATGCCGGTCCGCAGCTCGGCGCCGGCCGCGACGGCCACATCGACGAGGGCCTTGTCCATCTCGGACCTCAGCACCATCGGCAGGAACGGGTCGGCGCTTCGGCTCACGTGCAACCGCCCACGATGGGTGAACGTGACCCGGCCGACGTGGGCGCGCGACAGCGACGCGACATCGACCCCTGCTTCACGCAGTGCCTGTTGCGCGGGACCGATGAGCCCGCCGCCGCAGCGCTTGTAGCGCGGCAGCTCGGCCCTCTCGAGTAGCAGCGTGCGGGCGCCCTCGGATGCGGCGGCGCGGGCGGCGGCCGCCCCCGCGGGCCCGGCACCGACGACAGCGACGTCCCAGACGTCCCTCACTCCAGCAGGCCCACCGGGATGTCGACCAGCCGCGACCGCAGGTACTCCCCGAGTCCCTTGGCCTGCGGGTCGAAGCGGGTGGAGGCGGCGACGCCCTCGCCGAGGAGGCCGTGCACGACGACGTTCACGGCACGCAGGTTCGGGAGCGGGAACACCGACACGTCTAGGCCGTCGGCCTCGGGGAGCAGCTGGCGGAAGGCCTTCTCGTCGAGCCAACCGAGCAACCAGGCGGCGGCCTCGTCGGTGCGCGCCCAGAACCCGACATTGGCGTTGCCGCCCTTGTCGCCCGACCGCGCCCCGATGACCGTCCCGAGCGCCACTCGTTGCGTCTGCTCGTCGGCTGGGGCCCACGCGTGCATCTCAGCGGCCGCAAGGTCGTCGGCAGCACCGGGCGGGGTGTGGGGGATGGCCTCGCGTCGTCCGTCGTGGTGGACGACGACCTGCTCGACCTCGTCGGCGGGGACCAGGGAGGGCCAGTAGACGCCGTACGGCGTGGCGTTGCCGGGCTGGGAGGTGAGGGTGAAGCCCGGGTAGGAGGCGAGCGCCAGCTCGACGGCGGCTGAGGAGAACGCCCGCCCCACGACGGCTGGGTCGTCGTCCTTCACGGTGACGCGCAGGAGCGCAGCCGCCTGCTCGTTGGTCGGTGCGTCGGGCTGGTCGAGGCGTACCAGCTGCGACTCGAGCACCGCGGGCTGGACGGGCAGCGCAGCGCGAAGCCCCTCCAGCGCCAGCTCCGCCTTCTCCGAGACGTCGAGGCCGGTGAGGACGAACTCCATCCGGTTGCGGTGCCCTCCGACCATGTTGAGCGCGACCTTGAGCTGCCCCGACGGCGGCCCGCCACGGACTCCGCGGACGCCTACCCGGTCGGTCCCCTCCTGGGTCAGCGCGATGGTCGAGAAGTCGGTGACCACGTCGGGTCCGGCGTACAGGGGTCCGGCGATCTCGTAGAGCAGCTGCGCGGTGACGGTGCCGACCGTGACGGCGCCCCCGGTCCCGGGATGCTTGGTGATGACGGACGAGCCGTCTGCGTGGACCTCGGCGATCGGGAAGCCCATCCCCAGCCGCTGCGGCACCTCCTGCCTCCAGAACGCGTAGTTGCCGCCGGTGGCTTGCGTGCCGCACTCGATGATGTGGCCCGCGACGACCGCGCCCGCCAGCGCGTCGAAGGAGGTCCGGTCCCAGCCGAACCGCGCGGCGGCAGGACCGACGACCAGGGAGGCGTCAGTGACCCGGCCGGTCACGACGATCTGGGCGCCGGCCTGCAGCGCAGCCGCGATCCCCCAGGCGCCGAGGTAGGCGTTGGCCGTCAGCGGCTGCCGGGCGCCGAGGGTCTCGCCGGTGTCGAGGTTCGGAAGGTCCAGGTCCCCGACCCGGCTGAGCAGGTCGTCACCCTCCACATGGGCGACTGTCACCGGCACGGCGAGCCGGTCGGCCAGTGCGCGTACGGCGTCTGCGCAGGCTGCCGGCGCGAGCCCGCCGGCGTTGACGACGACCTGCGTCCCGCGCTCCGCGATCGTGCCCAGGACCCCTTCCAACTGGGTCAGGAAGGTGGACGCATAGCCCTTTGTGGGATCTTTCAGGCGAGACCGGTACAAGATCAGCATGGTGAGCTCGGCGAGGTAGTCGCCCGTCACCACGTCGACAGGCCCGTCGTTGAGGACCTGGGACAGCGCCGAAAGCCGGTCGCCGTAGAACCCCGAGCAGTTCGCGATGCGCAGCAGCACACCTCATGCCTAACAGAAGACGCTTAACCGTGGAGGAGAGGGGCAGGACGACCCAGTGCGCCATTTGCCCCAGCGAGCCGCTCTTGTCCTGCTTGGCGTCAGCGCACTGGTTGCGGGGGTGGGGGTCACCGTCGCCGTCGTCGGGGTCCCCACATCCCACCCGTCGCCGCAGCGACTCAGCCTCCAGCCGAAGGACCCTCCCGTCGCGGCGCTCTCAGCCTCCCGCTCCCGCCCGCTGATCCGGGTCGCCCGCCTGAAGCGTCTGCTGGTGCCCGACCTGCTGGTCACGACCCGGACCCCGATCACGGCGGCGCAGGCGGCTGCGCTGCGCCACATCAGGGGCCTGAGCGGCTCGACGGTCCTGGGAACCGGCCTGCTGCACGTCGACTCGGTCCCGGTGCACGCGCTTGCCGTCGACCCCTCGCAGTTCCGGTCCTTCACGCCGCGTGAGACCGCGGTCTCCGATGCCCTGTGGAGCGCGATCGCCCGCGGCGACCTGGCTCCGGCCTACTCCGCCAAGTTGCCACTCGGGCGCACCGTCTCCGTCGTCGGGCACGTCCGGGGCCAGGGGCGGATCGGCGCCGTCGCGGCCTACGGCATCCCGGGTGCCGATCTGGTGGTCAACCGGGCGGTCGGGGCCGGCTACGGACTTCGGGACACCGCGGTCCTGCTCGCCGCCCCGGGTCGCCGGATCGCGGGCATCGAACGGGACGTCAGGGCCGTGCTCGGTGCCTCCCTCAATGTTAGCGTGCTGCGTCCGGTGCCCATCACCTACCGCCGGCCGACGAGCTACCGCGAGCTGTACATGTTGTCGGCGCGGTACTGCCCGGGTCTGTCGTGGAAGGTGCTTGCGGCGATCGGGCAGGTCGAGAGCGGCCATGGCCGCAACGTCGGCCCTTCGAGCGCCGGCGCTCTCGGACCGATGCAGTTCATGCCCGCCACCTGGGCGTTCGCCGGTGTCGACGGGGACGGCGACGGAAAGGCCGACATCATGAGTGCCTACGACGCGGTCCCGGCCGCGGCGCTGTACCTGTGCCGCAACGGCGCCGGCCGGGGCGGGCAGTCGCTCTACAACGCTGTCTTCAGCTACAACCACGCGGACTGGTACGTCCGGGAGGTCCTCGCCCTCGCCGCCCGCTACGCCTGAGCGAGCAGCGTCGCCAGACTGGGCTGCGCCTCGATCCGGGCCCGCACCGACTCCGATGCCGTCCGCACGATCTTGTCGACCCGCGACCCGCGCATCGGGTTGAGCCCCATGACGTCCAGGTCCTGCGGCCCGGGCTGGATCACGACGACCTGCGCTCCCCGGTGGCGGAGTCGCCGTACCTCTTGAGCGAGGTAGCGACGGACGGCGAGCCGTACGGCGAGGTCGACGCGCGGGCCGGCTCCCGGGCCCAGCGACATCGGGGAGAGGACCACCACGAGCTCCGGCTCGTCGAGGACCAGCACGTCGGCATTCGTAGGGGAGTGCACGCCGCCATCGACATAGGACTGGTTGGCGACCCGGACAGGCCTGAAGTAGGCCGGGATCGCACAGCTGGCCGCGACAGCGGTGCCGACGTCAGTCGGGGGAGCATCGGGCGTGCCGAAAACCACCCGCCGTGCGTCGCGTACCCGGACGGCGCAGATCCGCAGGTCCCTGTTGGGCCAGCTGTCGCCGTGCAGGTACCGGATGCTGCGGGCGATGGGGTCGGTGCTGGTCCGCCCCGCGGGCAGCAGCCCGGACAGCACAGCTGCCGGGCGGATGGTGAACGGGCGCCGGGCGATCGACAGGAGGACGGCGGGGTCGAGGGGACCTCGGCCTCCCGCCGGAAGGTCGAGGAACGGCTCCGGCTCCGGCTTCCTTGCCAGGCGGAGCGCTGCGCCCTCTCGGCTCAACGGCTCGCCGAGGAGCTCCGCGGTGAGGTCAGCGGCGGACAGCCCGCCGGCGAGGCCGGCTGCGACGAGCGAACCCGCGGAGGTACCCACCAGCGCATCGACCGTGCGGCCGTCGAAGCCGGTCAGCTCCTGCAGCATGCAGAGGGCGCCCAGGTGGAAGGCCTGGCCGACGAAGCCCCCGGCACCGAGGACGAGTGCGCTGCGCACCCCCTCGATAGTCGCCTATGGGCAGCCGTCGGGGACCGTTTCGGACAGTCCGGTGGAACCGTCGGTCACGACGTCGCGGCACAGGACGTGGTAGCCGCCGTACAACTGGGTCAAGGCCTTGAACCCCTCCACCCCCACGTCCTGGGTCTCGCTTGCCTCGCTGGCGTGGCCGGCGAACGGCGACGGCTGCCCGGTGGGGAGGTAGCCGTCGAGAGTCGTGCCGGACTCGGACGTCCTGGAGTGCGTGACGAAGGTCCGCATGTCGACGGGTACCTGCAGCGCCCGCAGACGCAGTTGCAGCTGTCGGCTGACGTCATGGGTCACCAAGCCGTCGCCCACGCCGTGCGCCATCACCACGCCCTTGACCCCGCTGGCCTTGATGTCGTCGACGCGGTTCACGACGGTGCGGTCGGCGTAGACCTCGGGCACCTGCTGCGGCGTCCCGCCCATCTCGGCTTCGATGTCGGCCTTGGCGTGAGCGGCGAACTCGTTCACCGACGCGAGCGCTGCCGCGCCCAGGTAGGTCTCGGTGACGTTGGCCGCGCCCTCCACGTCGACCCACTCGTCCCAGAGCGGGCGGCCGCCGGTCCGCTTCGGCTGCGCGGCGAGGGCCAGGCCCGCGGTGTTGCCGCCCATGCTGACGCTGTAAAGCACGTTGTGGCCCTTGCCGCGCAGGCAGGCACGGTCGAACAGCTGGGCCACGGCGTTGGTGTCGACCGCACCCTCGGCGACCCGCCAACCACGGCTGCTCGGGAGCGGCCGGGCCTTGAGGTCGTCGACCTGGCCGCGGTAGTCGGGTGTGACGGCGACGACGCCGAGGGTCCGGGCGACGCGCTGCATGTGGCGGACCCAGCTGTACATCGTGTGGCCGTAGCCGTGGTCGAACACCACGATGCCCTTCGGCGTGTCCTTGGGCAGGACGTAGAGCGCCTTCGCCGTCCCCCCGCCCGAGGCGTACTGCAGCAGGCTCGCGGTGGAGGCGGACCCGGTGCAGGCCAGGTGGGGCGCGGCGGCGTAGGAGGGCACCGCGCTGAGGGCGCCGGCGACGACGGCGAGCACAAGGACCAGGCGGAGCGGTCGCACGGCAACTCCTCAGTGAAGGGTTACGTGTGCGTTTCGACGTTTGGCCGTGGTTCTCCTGCTGCTCACGTCGGTTGTGGCAGGTTGCTGGCCATGACACACGCGGGGTTCCAGAACGACGTCTACCTCAAGGGCCTGTTCGGAGAGCAGCCGACCCACTCCTTCGACTGGCGGGCCGTACAGGCCGCAGCGGAGCAGGTCATGTCCCCCGGTGCGGTCGGCTACGTCAGCGGCGGGGCGGGTGGCGAGGACACCATGCGCGCCAACCGCGAGGCCTTCGACCGCTGGCGCATCCAGCCCCGGATGCTCCGCGGCATTCCCGCAGAGCGTGACCTCACGACCACCATTCTCGGTACGACGGCTCCGGCACCGATCCTGGTCGGACCGGTCGGCGTGCTGTCGATCGTGCACGCGGATGCCGAGCGGGCCGTGGCCCGTGCCGCGGCGACGCTCGGTCTGCCGATGGTCCTGTCGACCGCCGCCTCGACGACGATGGAGGACATCCAGGACGAACTGGCGGGCAGCCCCGGCTGGTACCAGCTCTACTGGCCCAAGGACCAGGACGTGGCGGCCTCGCTGGTCACCCGTGCGGAGCAGGCCGGCTACCGGGCGCTCGTCGTCACGGTCGACACCTGGCAGCTCGGCTGGCGTCCGCGTGACCTCGACCGGGCCTACCTGCCGTTCCTGCAGGGCGAGGGCATCGCCAACTACACCAGCGACCCGGCTTTCCGGGCGGGTCTGGCAAAGTCGCCGGAGGAGGACCCGGACGCCGCGGTGCTGCACTTCCTGGGGATGTTCAACCATCCCGCGCTGACCTGGACCGACCTCGAGTGGTTGCGGTCGCAGACGACGCTGCCCATCGTCCTGAAGGGCTTGCAGCACCCCGATGACGTCCGACGGGCTGCCGACGCCGGCGTGCAAGGGATCGTGTGCAGCAACCACGGCGGCCGTCAGGTCGACGGGGCGGTCGGCTCGTTGGACGTGCTGCCCGCGCTCGTCGAGGCGGCCGAGGGCTTGCCGGTGCTGTTCGACTCCGGGGTGCGGACCGGGGCCGACGCGCTCAAGGCGCTGGCCCTGGGCGCCGCAGCCGTCCTGCTCGCCCGTCCCTGGGTCTACGGGCTCGCGCTCGCCGGCCAGGCCGGCGTCGAGCACGTGCTGCGGTCCTTCCTCGCCGACCTCGACCTGCAGCTGGGATTGTCCGGCCACGCCTCGGTGGAGGAGCTGTCCCCGACCTCCTTGGCGCGCAAATGAGCCGCCGAGTCCACACGACGTCTAAGGCGCGGCGATCCCGGAGGGGTTGATGGCGCGCGCGCGTTCGCCGTCCTCGGTGAGCGGGCCCGGAATGCCGCGGAACCGGTACGGCATCACGTCGCGCCCGGCCTGCAGCAGCCAGGCCTGGCCGGTCTCACTGGAGTCGAAGATCTCGAGCACCGACGCACCGGCCTTCTCAACCGGAATGATCGGCACGCCGCTGCCCTCGAGGTGCTCCCGCATGTCGGTGATGATCTTCGTCTCGGCGAAGCCTGGGCAGAACGCGTTCACCGTGATGTTCTGCGGGGCCAGAGCCGGACCCAGGGCCCGCACCAGACCCACCACCGCGTGCTTGTTGGCGGCGTAGACCGGGTCGAACGGCACCGAAGTCAGGCCGGCCATGCTCGCGGTGGCCACGATCGAACCGCCGCCCCGGCGGTGAAGCACCGGAAGCGCGGCTTGGACGCCGTACACGACGCCGTCGAGGTTGATGCCGTTGGCGAGCTTGTACCTGGCGAGGTCGAAGTCAGGGCCGAGGGTGAAGCCGCTCGAGATGCCGGCGTTGAGGAAGAACAGGTCGATCCCGCCGTGGATCTGCTCAGCCTCGGCGGTGGTCGCGAGGACCTGGTCGTAGTCCGACACGTCGCAGTGCAGGAAGTGGCCGCCGAGCTGCCCGGCCACCGCCGTGCCGTCGGCCTCGTTGACGTCGAGGAGGACGACCCGGTCGCCCCGTCGTACCAGCTGCTTGGCGACCTCGGCGCCGAAGCCCGAGGCGCCACCAGTGATGAGGGCGACCTTGCTCATGCGCTGTCGAGCATCAGCCGCGCGATGCGCTCCCGGTGCTGGGAGGCGTCGCCATATTGGTACTCCAGGCGCTTGGCGCGCTTGAGGTAGAAGTGGCTGTCGTGCTCCCAGGTGTAGCCGATGCCGCCGTGGTACTGGATCATCGCGCCGGTCGCCTCGCTGGCCACATCCCCGGCTTTGGTCTTGGCGATGGACGCGGCGAGGTGCTTGTCCGCGGCGTCGACGTCGAACGCGTGGGCGGCGTAGGTGGCTGCGTGCTCGGCCATCGTGATCCCAAGGTGCAGGTCCGCGAGGTGGTGCTTGATGGCCTGGAAGGACCCGACCGGCTTGCCGAACTGCACCCGGGTCTTGTCGTACTCGACGGTGTCGGACAGCGCCTTGCGCGCGACACCGACCAGGTCGTTGGCGGCGAGGATGGCGGCGCGGTCCAGGACCTCTTCCAGTACCCCCGGTGAGCTGTTCTCGAGCCGCTCTCCCGGAGCGCCGTCGAGGACGACGGTCGCCAGCCGGACGGTGCGGTCGAGGGAGGCGTGCGGCGTGATGGTCGCGTCCGCGGGGTCGACGAGGTAGAGGCCGTCCTGGGCGGCGACGACCAGGGTGTCGGCGACGCCGGCGTACTCGACGAGGCCGAGGTTGCCGGTGAGCGTGCCGTTCGTGGTTGTGGCCGGAACGCCCGTCAAGGACCCGGTGGGCAGCAGCGCGGCCGCGCCCTTGGTCTCACCGGCGGCGAGGCGGGGGAGCACCGCCTTCTTCTGCTCGTCGGAGCCGGCGAGGCGGACGGCCTCGCCGACGAGGATCGTGCCGAGCCACGGGCTGGGCACCGTGCCGGCCCCGAGGGTGCGGGCGATGACCGCAGCGTCGAGCAGGCCGAGCCCCATGCCGTCGTGCGCCTCGGGGACCAGGACGGCGAGCCACCCCTGTTCGCCGAGCGCCTTCCACAGGCTGGCCGGAACGCCGTCTGTGTCAGGGTTGTCGTAGACCTCGCGGATCTGCTGCGGTCCGAACTTGTCGCGCAGGTAGGAGCGGACCGCATCCTGCAGGGCGCGCTGCTCGTCGGTGAGCTGGAACTTCATCTCGGTCCTTCCTTCGCGGGGGTTATCGGGGAAGGCCGAGCACGCGCTCGGCGACGATCGAACGCTGGACCTGCTGGGAGCCGCCCCAGATCGTGCAGGAACGCGACCACAGGGCCATGGTCGTGAGCTCCTCGAGCGACAGCCCGGGTTGCGGGTCCGGGACCTGGAAGGCGGTGCCGAGCACGGCCTCGTAGGTGTCGCTCACCTTGCGGAAGGTCTCCGACCACATCATCTTGGTCATCGATGCCTCGGCGCCGAGGTCCTTGCCCTGCGAGGTCTGGGTGAGGATGTGCCAGGAGTGGTACTTCAGGCACTCGAGGTCGACCAGGCTGGCCGCCAGCTTTTGGCGCAGGACGGGGTCCTTGGCGGCTTTCTGGCCGTCGCGCTCGAGCTGCTGGGCGAGGTTCGCGACCAGGTCCCACTGGTGCCGGAACTCGGTGTACTGACCGATGGCGGAGGAGCCGCGCTCGAACGACAGCAGCAGCATGGCGGTCTGCCACCCGTTGCCCTCGCCGCCAAGGACCTCCGCGGTCGGGCAGAGGGCGTCGGTGAAGAACACCTCGCCGAATTCGCTCTCGCCGGTGATCTGCTTGAGCGGTCGGGCCTCCACTCCGGGCTGGTGCATGTCGACCAGCAGCATCGAGATGCCGGCGTGCCGGCTCCCCTCGGAGGGACTGGTCCGGGCCAGCGTGAAGATCTTGTCGCCGTGCATGGCGTTGGTGGTCCAGATCTTCTGGCCGTTGAGGATGTAGTCGTCGCCGCGCTGGTCGGCCTTCATCTGGAGGGCGGCGAGGTCGGAACCGGCTCCGGGCTCCGAGAACCCCTGGCACCAGATGGTCTCGGTGTGCAGCAGCGGCTTGATGATGTCGCGCTTCTGCTCGTCGGTGCCGATCGCCATGACCGTCGGCCCGAGGAAGGCCAAGCCGAGCGGGTTGACGCTCCGCGGCGCGTTGGCCTTGGCCAACTCCTCGTCGTAGATCGCTTTCATGGTGGGGGTGCCGCCGCGGCCGCCGTACTCAGTGGGCCACTGGATGCCGCAGTACCCGGCCTCGGCCTTGCCTGCTTCCCAGTCGCGACGGATCTGGAACTGCTCGTCGTCGCTCTTGCCGCGCCAGAACTCCGGCGCGCGCATCTCCTGGGGCAGGTTGATGGCGAGCCACGCCTGGAACTCGGACCGGAAGTCCTCATCCTCTTTGCTGAACCGCAGATCCACCGTTGTCAGCCTTTCCTCGCGCAAACCGAATCGCGTTCTACTCCGGGCACAGATTGCCACACGCCGCTGCTGGTTGGATGCCCACATGGACCTCGACGCCACGCTGACCCTCGCGACAGACCTCGCTCGGGAGGCCGGCGCGCTGGCCCTGGCCATGCGGCCGGGAGTGGAGGCGCTGGACACCAAGTCCTCGCCGACCGACGTCGTGACCGCGGCGGACAAGGCCGTGGAGCGGCTCTTGGTCTCGGCGCTGGCCGCCGCGCGTCCGGCGGACGGGATCCTCGGAGAGGAGGGCGCCGCCGCCCAGGGGACCTCGGGCGTCAGGTGGGTGCTGGACCCCATCGACGGGACAGTGAACTACCTCTACGGCATCCCCCAGTGGGCGGTGTCGATCGGCGTCGAGTCCTCTGAGGGAACGCTCGTCGGGGTGATCTACGACCCCGTCAAGGACGAGCTGTGGCAGGCGGTTCTCGGCGGCGGTGCCCTGCTGAACGGTGTCCCGCTGCACTGCTCGACCGTCACCTCGCTCGCTCAGTCCCTCGTCGGCACCGGCTTCGGGTACGACGCTCGGCGGCGAGCAGTGCAAGCCCTGCTCCTGCCCGACCTGCTGCCGAAGGTGCGTGACATCAGGCGGCTGGGGGCTGGGTCGCTGGACCTGTGCGGGGTCGCCGCCGGACGCCTGGACGGCTACTTCGAACAGGGGCTGTCCCCCTGGGACCTGTCGGCCGGCGGGCTGATTGCCACCGAGTCGGGGGCGCACGTCTCGGGGCTACGCGGTCGTCCCGCCGGCTACGACCTCGTCGTGGCCGCGGGGCCGGGGATCTTCGAGCAGCTGCACGACCTGCTCGCGGCACATGACGCCGACGCGGACCCGCTTGTGTGACCGTTGACCCGCTGGCTCTCGAACTGCTGGCCTCGCTGCCGGTCCTTCACGCCCTGGGGCCGGACGAGGCGCGCCTGGCAGATGCGCGGCGGGTGGCTGCCTGGACGGCCGGAGGGGAGTTCCCCGCGGTCTCCTCAATCGAGGCGGTCATCGGAGGTGTCCCGGTGCGGGTCGTCACCCCGCCGGGTCCGGGGCCCTTCCCGACGGTCGTGCACTGCCACGGTGGTGGATGGGTCGTGGGGTCTCCGTCCACGTATGCGCTGCCCGTCGCCCGACTCGCCGCCGCCTGCTCGGCCGTCGTCGTCGACGTGGACTACCGGTTGGCCCCCGAGCACCCCTTCCCGGCCGCCCTGGATGACTGCTGGGCGGTCGTCACGGCGTTGCCCGGACCGGTGGGGGTTGCAGGGGACAGCGGCGGAGGCGCCCTGGCCGCAGCGCTGACCCTGCGCGCTCGCTCCGAGGAGATTCCGCTGCTCGCCCAGCTGCTCGTCTATCCCTCGGTGTCGCTTGTCCGGGGCTGGCCGTCCTGGAAGCAGTTCGCCCGCGGGGGAGGGCTCGACCCGGAGGAGTCCGCTTGGTTCGCGGACTGCTATGCGCCGGCAGGCGTCGATCGACGATCACCCCTCGTGTCGCCGTACGAGGCTGCGGCTTTGGCCGGACTGCCACCCGCCGTGGTGGCAGTCGCCGAGATCGACCCCTTGCGAGACGGCGGGCTGGCGTACGCCCAACGGCTCGCCGACGAAGGGGTGCCGGTCGTGTCGCTGGTGGCGCGGGGGCAGGTGCACGGGTACCTGCACATGCCGACGGTCCCGCGGGCGGCCGCAGCGGAGGCCTCCGCGCACAAGGCCTTCCGCGAACTCCTGCACCGTCCACAGGACGGGCGCGACACCT
>JAOPVP010000106.1 GCA_025966135.1 Frankiales bacterium | reverse complement strand
ACCCCGCACCACGCCAGGATCCGCCACCCGAGCGTCGCCGTCGGCAACACCCAACCGTTCGCGTACCGCCACGTCGGACCGATCCGCACCGGCTCCCACGCCAGACCAGCAGGCGGCGCCACCTGCTCGAGCAGACCCTGGTACCAATCGACGATCTCCGCGTACTCGGACTCAGCCGTCGAGACAGTGGCCGAGAGGCTACGCGCCACGCCTGGACCAGCGCGCGTTCGCCGCGGCCCGGTTCTTCGCCGAGAGCTCCCCTCCCACATCCGAGGAACCCTCATCAGGCAGCTTCAACTGACGGAGCAGGGACGCCTTCGCCGCCCGGTACTGCCGGAGCTCCGAGATCAGCGGATTGATGACGTCCTGTCCCTGAGACCCTCGGACCATCAACGGCTGACCCTCGAGCCCAGCCTCCATGACCGCGATCATGTCCGCTGTACGGCACGCATCGGCGAACACCGCGACCTCATCAGCGCGCAGCTCGTACTTGCTCGCCACCGACCGCCACAGCGTGGAGCCGGCCGAACCAAGACCAGCAGGGATCCTCGGAGATGCCATCGGGATTGACCTCCAGGGTCACGAATCCGCCACCAGGGCGGAGGACGAACGTGTTAGCCACCAGGGCTGAAAAGACGGGTGAGACGCATGCATGATGCGGACTGCTATACGTGCCGGTCTGGGTCGGTTGCGGGTTAGGGGTCACCCCCCCCACCCCTTGTGGCAGCGTCAGATGATCCGTCCGGCTACCGGATGAGTCCTGGGTGGGCTTCTGGTGGCCGTTGGCGCTTGGGTCGTGCTGCGTGTCCTTCCGCGCTGCTCTTGGCGGCGTGGCAGGGGTGGCAGGCGCCTTGCAGTGCCTGCATGCGGTGGTCGTCACCGGCCGTGACGTGGTCGACCTCTGTGCTGCGGCCTGTGCAGCGTGGGCCGGCGATGCGGCACTGTGGGTCTCGGGTGAGCACTGCGGCGCAGATGGTTTGCCAGTTGGCGGGGAGACGGGAGCGTCGGTTGCTGCCAGCCCACGGGCTCACAGCGCTTCGCTGTCGGCCACACGGTGCCGTGCACGGGTGAGCGTGTGGTCGAGCATCCCGATCTGGCGGTAGAGGGGAAGGTCGCCGTCTCGGGGGTGGGCGCCGATGGCGACTGTTGCGTTGCCGTCCTCGTCGAAGGACTGCTGGACGTAGACGACGAGGTAGTCCGTGAGGATCCGGGGGTCATCGTCGGGGTAGTACGCCGCGTTGATGGCCTCTACGGCGGCAGTGAGGGCGTCATCGGCCGCGATCTGATCGGGGCTGCGGTCGTCGCTCATGCCGCGTCCACGCACGGCCGCAGGACTTGCGCGGCCCTCTTGAGCAGCTGACTGACACGGCTCTCCGTGACGCCGAGCTCCACACCGATCTGCTTGCAGGTCAGGCCGCGCCAGTAGTAGCCGATGACAGCGGCGCGTTGCTGCGGGTTGAGCTGCTCGAGGAGCCACGGTGCGGTGAGGGCGTCGTCGACGTGGGCAAGGGCCTCAGTGGCGTGCGGGTCGGGGACGTCCGAGGTGCTGGTGAGCAACTCGATGCTGATCGGTGGGCGCTGCTGCGGGAGCAGGTCGTCGACGGTGCGGCCTTGGGCGTGCGCGTAACGCCCTACGGGGGCGCGGCTGCGGATGCCGTCCATGACCTCACCGCGCGCCCTGAGGTAGGCGTAGGCGGCGAGGGGGACGCCCTTGCTGGGGTCGTGGGCGGCGATGGCCTTCGCGATGCCGAGCATGGCGTCGGAGCGGATCTCCTCGACGCTCTGCGGGGGCTGCGGGTTGCGGCGGCAGGTCTGGTTGACGATGGTGGCGGTGATCGCGCGGACCTCGGCGTCCGTGATCACGACGGCTGACGGGGCTGCGGTAGGTGCAGGCGCTCCTCGAGCAGCTCGTCCAACCGGGGCGTAGGCCTGGTCCGCGCCGTCGAGGTCACCGTGGTCGAGGCAGTCGGCGTAGGCGGTGCAGGTGGTGAGGAGCGCTTGGTCGACCTGGGCGATGGTGCTCATCGGGGACCCCCGAGCATGCGAAAGCCCCGCCTGGAAGGGGCGGGGCTGGGCGTTGGCTAGCCGAGTGAGGGCATAGCGGCGCTGGGCAGATCATGGTTCAACTCGGAGCGTTTGTCACGCAGCGCGCTCGGGGTGTCGCCGGACGCGGATGGGTTCGGCGCGGTGGTCGGCGTCGACCCATCGGACGAGGAGGCGTTGTGTGAGGACGCAGCAGGCGACGGGGATGACGCCGCGCTTGGCCCAGGTGCGGACGGTGTTGGGGCTGATGCCGCAGAGGGCTGCGACTTGCTCGGGGGTTCCCCATCCGATCATTGGTCCGCCCACGCCCTGCTGCCGCGCGATCGGACCCTCCGACTCCACCCGCCCCTCGCTAGCCACCGGCCACCGCCGCCCCGATGATCGCCTCGGCCTGGCCGCCTTCGACCTGCCTCTCGGCATGCCATTCGTGAAGGAGCCGCTCGTAGAACGGGAGCCGCTGCTCCGGCGTCAGCACGACCCAGCACGGCTCGCAGAGCGGGAAACACCCCCGCCGCTCGGAGTACCACGTCGTGTGGTTCTCGGTGAACTTCCACGGCATCTCGCAGCGGTAACAGTATCCGTAGCCGGGAGCAGCCGCCCGAGCAATCGCGGCCAGAGCACGACGCTGTGCCGATACTGGCGGTGACTGCACCCGCCCCGACGTTGACTCAGTCATTGGGATCCTCCTTCGTGTCGCTGAGCCTTCTCCACTCGATGTCACCGTCGAGATGTAGCTCCTCGTGACCTTCAGGCAACTGGCAGTAGAGGCCGAACATGCCGTCGTAACCCCCGGTTTCCGCTTCACACTCCAGTGAGTGAGTCCGCCCCGGTGAGTCGGTCATGGCTGACCACCGGCCTTCTCGGTCGCACGGAGCGAGGCCTGTGCCCTGACCGCTGCGGCCAACTCCGTCGCCCCCTCACGGGCGAGGATCGCCCAAACGCACGCCCAGTGATGGACCGTCAGCGTGACCGGAACCAACGACTCTTGAGCCGTCTGCTCACGGTTGAACGCTTCGACGCGCTCCCGCTCGTGCTCCCGATAGGCATCTACGGCCTCGCGCTTGGTTGGCGCGGTGACCTCGAACGAGCACCACGCGCAGCGGAGGTGCCACCCCTTGTCGACGACGTAGCCGACGCCGCTGTCCGCGATGGCATCGACATGCCACTGCGCGTCGGTGAAGCCATCCGGCGCTTTGTCAAACACGCTGCTCACCGGCCTCGATCGCCTGAACGATCAGGTCTTGCACCGCGTCCAAGTGCACGAGGACGTAGCCCTTGCAGTCGGGGTTGTTGCAGACCCACGGCTGCCAGTCCGCGCAGTACATGCGATTGTTCGGGCGCCCTAAGCGGTCGGCCTTGGTGTTGCTACCGATCTGCACCCACTCGTGATAGTCGTCGTTTCCGAGGTCGTCGTGCGCGTGCCTGATGCGGACCTGGATCGCCCTCGAATGTCCCTCCGGCGCGCTCATTCGCTCGTCTCCGAACCGGCCTTCTGCCACGTTGGCGAACTGCCGTTCGGTTGCGCCTTGCGAGTCTCGTTCTTGTGTATCCAACTGTGACCGTCGATGCGCCCAGCACCACAGGCACATCGCTCGATGCGCTCGAAGTAGTTCATCCAGGCACGAGTCTGCGGCCAGCAACGGTGGAAGCGGCGAGGGAGAGGGGCGTCATGCCACGGCACCCCCTCCAGATGTTCGACCTCCATCTTGCCGTCGGGGCTTCTGTAGCCCGGCAGGTAGCGCGTAACAGAAGCCGCCGCTGCTTGCACCCTCGACGGTCCCTCAGGCATCCGGACCACCGGCCTTAGCGTCCTGTGGAGACCCGGCGTCCGCTTGCGTGCCGTGCAACTCGTCGTGGCACTCCTGGCAGTAGCCCGAGCGGGGGATCGAGTGCCGCTCCTCGCCGGGTTCGCAGGCGCGGCACAGCGTGCGGTGCATATCAATGATCGGGACGGAGCGCCCCAGGACCGGCGCAGTCAGGTCGCACTCCCCGTTGATGCACCGCGCCTCAGCGAGGCCGCCGTACACGTGGACGTGCAGACCAGCGGCCTCCGCCTCGGCAACCTGCCGCTCGTGCTGGGCCAACTTGCCGCCCCGCCGACCGGAGGGAACCAATGCCGCCCCTGCTGGCATCTCAGCCACGCTGCTCACCCGCCTCGCCATTGCCGGCCTTATTTGATGGGGTGGGGATGGTGGCGAGCCAGTTCAGGAGGTCGTCGTAGAGCGACTGGAAACCCGCCTCGCGGGCATAAGTGGCGTAGTCCACCAACGCCTCATAAGCCAAGGGGTCGTGCAGCGGATCAAGCACGAAGTACCGGCAGGAGTCGTGCTTACCGGTCGTGTCATTGGCGCGCTGGACGTGGTACTTCTGGATCAGCCCGACAGGTCGCTCGCTCTTGGGTGTCAGCGACTGACCGACAGTCACAGAAGGCTGCTGATCTGCGCTCATTCGCTTGTCCCCCCGGCCTTAGCGACCACACGGAGAGCGCAGTCCCATAACGCGTTGTCGTGCAGGTGCCGCCCGTACAGGTGGTCCTCGCAGTACCCCCAACGGTTCGGTGCCATCGGTCCACGGCCTCGATCGAGCGTGGCGACGGCGGGGCGCTTGCAGGTGGCGTGACCTGGGCCGACGGTGTAGCAGCACGTCTTGCCGTCACCTCCGACGCGCCACCCTTCGTGCGCCCGCTCCCAGACACGGACATAGCCAGGAGGCGGGTCTTCGTCCGAGCCCCAGCCGGGCGGCGGGTAGGGGGGCGGCATCGCCACAGACGGCTGCTGATCTGCGCTCATCGGGGCGTCTCCCCGGCCTTAGCGGGCGAGAGCGAACTGCCGCTCGCTTGCCGCTGTGCCTCGTCCGCGTCGTAAGCCGCCTGGGCCAGCAGGTAGAGCGCATCGACCGTGCAGAGCACCCGCGTGTCACCGCCCTGTGCGCCCCACTCAGGCGTGTGTAACCACACCGACCAGTCCGCGGGGCAATCGCAGGTTGAGCACAGCCAGATCGGCTCACCCGGCTCCCGGTCGAGGGACCGCAACCGCAAGTCGTAGGAGCTCAGATCGGGCACAACAGAGCCCACCCCTGCCTGCGCCCCCGAAGGCTGCTGATCCGTGCTCATCGGTTCGTCTCCCCGGCCTTAGCGGACGGTTGAGCGGGCGGGCCGTCGAGGTCGTGGTCCTTCCCGATTGCACAGTCACACCCGGTCGTCTCACCGTTGACCCCGTGCCCTCGGTAGTGCGCGGCGGCTGGCAGGTCGAACCACCGCTCTCGGACCAGCCTCGCGGCTTCGGTCATCGCGTAGTCGTGCCCCTCCTGCCAGCCTGACCCCCCGTTGCCGCTCACATGGGTGAGCAGGTAGGCCGCGATGAGTCCAGGCAGTCGCTCTGCGTAGGCGTTCGCGTTCGCCAACGCATCCTGTAGTTCGGGCACCTCGCACTCGGCGGTACGTGCCTCTTCCCAGGCAGCCTCGCTGACTGCGATTAGCGGCGTGCCCTCTGGATACGGCCTCAGCAGCGTTGCCCTGACCGTCCCGTCGCCGCGCACAGAAGGTCCCTCCGGCGCGCTCATTCGCTCGTCTCCCCGGCCTCTGGTGACGGTCCCCGCCCCGCCTCGATGGTCACTGGTCTACCAGCGACATGACGTGGGCCTCCCACACCGGGCCGAACAGATCGAAGGACTCGTTAGGTCGGATGGTCAGCAGGGGCCGACCGCATCGGCAGGCAGCGTGGAACTCGGCGTCGCCGTAGGAGATGACGAGATCGTGCGCTGACTGCACGCGCCCCGGTGAGTCGTCAGTCATTGGAGGTCTCCGAGCCGGCCCTAGCGGACGGCAGGTAGGCGCTCTCGGGCGGAACGTCAGCGCCCAACAGGTAGTCCCGCCCGGCGCGGCAGGCGCACCGCCAGCACTCGGCCATCCGCATGGGGGCGATGATGTCGCTGAGCGCATCGTGGCCCGGAAAGCCGGTGTGGAGGACGTAGTGCTCGCCCTTCGGGATCACCTTGCCGCACTCACAGTGGTGCGCCTTCGCGGCCTTGCGCTTGCGGGCCGTCGCGCAATGGGTGCGCTCGACCAAGGGCGCAGAAGGTCCCTCATCGTGCGTGGTCATGACGCCTCCTCAAGCTTGGCCCGCAACGCGAGCAGATAGGACTGCCAGGAGTGCCGTCGCCCGCAGCGTCGGCACGTGAAGTGATCGTCGGCGCCGCCTCGGTTGCAACGACCGTGGCCCTCATCCCATGCCCTCAGGCGGGCGTCCCTGTCCGCTACCGACTCCCCGGCGCGAACGGACATCGAGGGGCGGGCGGGACACCGGCACTCGCCCTGTTCCGTGACGAGTCGTTCGAGGGCGCCGCTGCACTCGAAGCAGTCCGCCTCGGCGACGATGGGCCGCTCAGACCGGCCGGTGACGACCTCAAGGCGCTGATGGAGCCGAGTGAGGTCGGCCGCGAACTCGTCGAAGGCTGGGTGGCTGTTCGCGGCCCAGCGGCAGCGGCGCTCGAGGTAGCCGGCGGCGGCGAGGACGATGTCGGCGGGGCGGTGGCCGAGCTGCTCGGACTCACCGCGCTCCTCCTGCCACTCCAGCGCCCAGGTGCCGAGTGCGTCCGAGACGGGCTGCGCGTCACTGGGGCGGTTGTCGACCTGGTGCTCGCGACCCGTCCTCTCGCGCTCGGCGGCCATCAGGGCGGCCTGGGACAGCGGCCCGGTGGCTCCCTTGACCCACCAGCGCTCAGGGGCTCTCAGATCCCCGCTGGTGAGCTTTCGAGGGGCGCCGCCTTCAGAGCCGCCTGAGAGCAACACGAGCGCGTCCCCACCGGGCAGGGGACGCCCATCGCCGCCGCCGTGGCTGCTGGCATAGCCGATGGGCCGAAGGTGTCCGAGGTGGCGGGGGAGCTCGAGGTACATCGTGACGATGCCCGCGAGGTTCTCCCGGGCGGTCGTGAGGCACCCTTCGCAGGTCTGGGGCTCATGCTGGGTCAGCGAGGAGCTGCAGACCACGCAGAGCGGGTGGTGTGCGTCGCGGGCGTGGTCGGCGGCTTGCTGGCGGGGGGGCTGGTCGAGGTCGGGGGTGGACTGCCAGTCGCAGCGGGCGCACCTCATGCGGAGTCCTCCCAGGACCAGACGGTGAAGCCCTCTGCGTGGGACGCGAGGGGGTTCTCGGTCACAAAGCGGTGGCACGCTCGGCACAGGCAGGAGATCCCGGCCGGGTTCAGCAAGTCGCCGCCCTGGCTGCGGTTCTTCCGCTCATGGAGATCGACGGACCGGGCTGCGTGGCAGCGTTCGCAGATCGGGCGCTCCTCGAGCAGTTGCGCGACGAGGGCGCGGCGCTGCCGGTAGAGACGGGCCGCCTTGAGGGAACGGGCTCTCACGCTGACCGCTGCGTCTCGCGCTGGTAGGCCGCGTCCTGCTCCCGGAGGCGGTTCATCCACTGCTCCCGGGTCTCGTATGGCTGCTGCTGACGTCCGGGACGGCAGACGGGGCAGTGAATGGCCCCGTCCTTCTGCTCGAGCCAGCCGTAGCTGCACCCGTCGGTGTGGGTGCAGCGGCACGAGCTGCGCTTGCAGTGGCCCTCGATCACGACCGCCTCCGGTCCGCACCCGTGAGGGGGATGACGGTGCACATCTCTGCGAGGCGGGAGGCGGTGCGTTCCCCGACCCACTCCGCGAGCGCCCGGGGCGGCACGTTGCTGGTAACGATCACGGGGCGCTGCTGGATGTACCGCTCGTCGATAAGCTCGTAGAGGCGCTCCTGGGTCCAGTCGGAGGGCTTCTCGGCGCCGAGGTCGTCGAGGAGCAGCAGCCCGGCGCGCTGGCAGGTGTCCACGGTGCGACGGGCGTTGTCCGCACCGGGCCGGAGCGCGTCGAGAAGGGTGGTGGCCCGCCACGCCTCGGTGTGCTCAGCGTGCGCGGGTGCCTGATGGCCGCCCTGCTCGTGAATCCATCCGTTCTCGGAGTTGCCGTGCGGGTGGAAGACGACATCGGCCTCCCGGAGACGCCGGACGATCTCGAAGGCGGCGTGGGTCTTGCCCGTCCCGATGCCACCCGCGAGGTACAGCGACTGGCCCTCGCCGTGCGGCCCGTCCAGCCAGGTCTGGACGATGGGCGGCAGGTCGATGCGTGCCGAAAACCGAACCGGGATCCCGGAGTCGACGAACTCAGCGCGGGCGCGGGCGGCGCGTTCGGCGGCGGTCTGCTGCCACTGGACGGGTGAGATCAGCTCGGACATCAGGCGCTCCGCTCGTTGAAACCGCTGGCGTAGTCGTCGTCGGTGAAGGTGGTGATGGCCGGTCGGCCGCTGCGTGCTTTGCCTTCGAGTTCGATGCGGAGCGTCTCTGTGGTGACGGATCGGCCGTCGCCGGCAAGGCGGCTGAGGGCGGCGAGGATCGGTTCGTCTCCATGGCTGGCTCGTACGGCTTTGCGGACGACCCCGGCGATGGCGGGGAAGTTGCTCATCGGGACGCGGTCCGTGTACGCCTTGGCTAGCCGGTTGATGCGTTGACCTTCGGACTCTGGCCGTGGTGGAGCCGCGGCAGCACTTCCGGGTTCGGGTTCGGGTGTTGCTTCGTTAGAAGCAACTACGGGGCTGCACGGGTTGCTTGACACTTGCTTGACACTTGCTTGGCTGCTGACAGCATTTGCTGCACCGTTTGCTTGGGCCTCCGCACGCTCGTTTGCTGCCTTTTTTGCTGCAGTACTGAGTCCGCCCCTGCGACCAGCCTCAGAACGCGTGCGAGACAGTGATTCGGGCGTTCCCGGGGTCTGTCGGTTTGCTGGCGCCCGGTACTGCTCGTGGTTAGCAAACTCCCACCCGCCCCTGGCCTTCTTCCACAGCTTCGCCTTGACCAACGCTGCCACCCACGAGAGTGCGTTCTCCTCGCCCACGAGCATCGCGGGGACGGGCGTCGGGACGAACCCGGGACGGTCGGTGCAGGAGCACCACGTGTTCGCCAGGACGTGCAGGGCCAACGCCGCGACGTCACGATGGGAGGCGCGGAGCTGCGCGACCTTGTCGTGGTCGTGAAAGCGGTCGTCGTAGCGAACCCAGCTCACCTAGCACACCTCCCAGAGGGAGGAGCGGCGTGGGGTCCTGACAGACGTGGTGCGGGCTGGGAGCATCATGCTCACTAGCCCTCCTTCGCAGTCTCGATGCGGGGAGCGGTTAGCAAGGGCCTCGCGTCGCAAGCGCGGGGCCTTTGCGTTGCACATCTTCCCGCTACCACGCGCCCCCGACACGCTGACGCGCCGTGGCGAACTGGCGTTCTTGTTCATGCCGCATTCCGCGCGGTCTGTCGGCGGCGTCTTCCCCTGTCGCGCTGGTAGATCCGCTCGCCGAGGACGCAGGCCTCGCAGGGCATCTCACTCGCATTCCGGTGACGATTGAAGGCCGCATGTGTGCCGCATTCCTTCCGCGGCTTCGGCGCAAGCAGGGCGGCCTGGCGAAGACGTGCGAGCCGGTTTCGTTCGGCGCGCGCACGTGCCGGGTCGCACCATGCCAGCAGGTCTCCGGGAGTTTGGTCGTCGGGGACCATCGCAGCGAGGACCACGACGAGGGTCTCCAGTGCCAGGCGGTCGCGGTGACGTAGCCATTCCTCGATCGTGTCGCGGCCGAACTCGCGGACGATGCCGACGAGCTCGAGGCCTTCGACGACGGCGTAGTCCGCGCGGGTGGTCGAGTCGGTCATGAGGCGGCGCCGGACTGGTACCGGGCAGTGGCCGTCATGCGATCGGACCGGCCTTACCGGGTGAGGGAGATGGTCCGGTCTCGGACGGCCAGGGGCAGTCCGCTCCACCTTGGGGGCCTGCATGGCCGGGGCCGAAGGGAGCCGGGTGGTTGGCGGCATGACGTGCCTCAGCGATGCAGTCGCGCAGCACCTTGTGCGGGTCGCTGCTCCACTCCTGGTCGGCGATCCATCGCCAGTGGTCGAGGGCATCGAGGATGCGACTGCACCGCAGCGTCTCAGCCTGGAACTTCGCTCGCTCCAGCTCGTAGAGCGTCTGGTAAGGTCCCTCTGCGTGCGTTGTCATGACGCACCAGCCAGGCTGTACGCCGTCCGCACAGAGGCTCCGAGCGACCTGACTGTCTCCGCGATCGCCAGCGTGACCCGCAGCCCATCCTGGGCGATCTCACGCTGTGTGGACGCCAGCTTGAACGCCGCCCACACGTTCTCGACGCGCTCCTCGATCCACGCATCCCGCTCGCCCGTCGTGACCCCACCACGGAGTACCCGGGGGCAGTCGGGGGCGTGGAAGGCGCGGGCCTTCGCCTTCTTGTAGGCGATCTCGGCGTCTGTCTCGCTGTTGCGGGCGGCAGCGAGGGTGCGCTGTGCGGTGGTCATCGTCGTGACGAGCTCGATCATCTTGCGTTCGATCGCCACAGGTGTCATCGCGTCGCTCATGCCGCACCTGCCGGCAACGCCAGGACGTCCTCGACGGACAGGCGCCCGTCCCGCCAAGCGGACCGAACGAGAGCCTCGGCGCCCTCGGAGGGCTTGACCTGCAGCACTGGCTTTCCGCTGCTGGGTGGGGTGACGGTGATCCCGTCCACGTCGAAGCACTCGCCGGTCTCAGTGTCCATCCACACCCCATCGGCTTTGACTGCGTCGAGGAGGCGTTTCTGGAACGCGGGGCGGACCAGCTCGACGGTCTGGACCTCCGTGGGTGCGTGGGTCTTGCACCAGGCGAGCAGGGCGTCGATGTCAGTGACCGCGGCGGTGGTGCTGCCCGTGGTGCCCTTGGTCTTCAGGACATGCCCCACTGCGACGGGGAAGTCTGTGTCGGCCTCGAACACGGCGGCGGTTGCCCGGTCGCCGGGGAGCATCAGGGCGGAGAGTTCCTCACGCACGGCCGTGTCGGCGTCGGCAACGAGGTCCTTCAGGATGCGCAGGGCGATGAGCCGGGTTGCCAACGTGCGCTGGTCGCTCATGATGCGACCGCCACGGGGGTTTCCAGCGCAGCCTTCTTCTCGTCCTTCATTGCTGTGAGTGCGGTGAAGTCCTCCTCGGAGACCTTGTAGACCTTCCGTTGCTCCGCGGCCTCACCCCACAAGCCTTTGAGTTGCCCGATGGTGGTGCAGCCGTTGAGGCGCCAGGTCCAGTCAGCCATCCACTCGGTGTCGGTGACGACTTCAGCAGGCTTGGCGGCAAGTGCAGCGGCCTTGGCCTGCCGTTCCGCGAGGACGTCAGGGTCGTCGCCGGCCTCGTCCTCGGTGAGCGCCCCGCCTGTGACCGTCTTGAGGTCACGGACCTGTGCTGTCGCCGGGTCGACCTTCAGCGCGTCGAAGATGAGCCACTCCAGGAGGTTCTCCGGGTCGCTCGTGATCGGCTTCGGGTCGTCTTTGCCTGGGACGATCCCGGCATGGACGGAGCGGGCACCGACCACGATGGGCTGTTGGGTGCGGCTCATCCGCACCCAGGCGGTCGCGGCGAACGCCAGGCCCTTCTGGCCCTCGACGCGGTATTCCTTCCGGCCGTCCCGGAAGGGCTGCCCGGTTGAGGGGTCGGTGCTGCTGACCTCCTTCCCGCGGGCGGTCATCACGACGATGCCGGGGAAGCGCAGGAGGATGTTCAGGATGCGGGCGTGCCGTGAGGCGGCGTCATTCCACAGGTTTCGGCTTACGTCGAGCTCGGCGGCGGGGTCCTGGGAAAGCTTCTTCTGGTTGCTCGGTTTACTGCGGGCGCGTTCGGACACCCAGTCCTTCAGGCCGTCCCAGAGGGCGGTCATGGTGTCGACGACCAGCACGACGGGGGGCTCGTCCGCGGCCTTGGCGCGTTGTGCTTCATCACGCACGGCTTCGATCTGGGCGAGGATCTGCGCGTAGGTCCCGTCATGCTCGAGCACCTCGAAGCGGACGTCCGGGATGGCGCCGTACTCATCCGCGCTGCCCTCGCCGAGGTCGAGGACGTAGGTCTGTCCGACCCGGTCACTGATGGAGAGGGTCACGGCGGCCCAGGTCTTGCCTGACTTCTCCTCACCTTCGAGGAGCACTACGGGGTAGGGGACCTGGCCTGTGGGTGGTCGGCTGTTGATGCTCATGCGCGCACCGGGCTGCTGGCGTCAGAGAGCGTCTGCAGGAGCCGGTCGACGCGGGCTTCGAGGGTTTCGCTGAGGACATCGGAGGTCGGTTCGTGGTCGTGGGCCCGGAGGGCTGCTGCGACCGAGCAGACGTCCTCCTCAAGCTGGCCGGTGAACCCGGCCTCGCAGGCGGCGAGCATCAGTTGCAGCACAGGTGAGGCGGCGTGCTGCTGCATGACGGTGGTTTGGAGGGAGCGGTGGAAGTCGACGGTGGCGAGGATCCCGACCTGCTCGCCCCAGGTACGGATGATGGGGAGGACAGCGTCGTCGAGGGTGATGGTCACGGGTTGTCTCCTTGCTTGCTTGGCTTTGAGGGCTCGCTGGCGGGCGAGTGGCCGGTAGGGGCTCATGCGGCTGCCTGCCTGCGGAGTTCGGCCTGTCGGCAGGTGCGTTTCACGGCGCAGGCTTCGGGGGTGTTGTAGCCGCAGCACAGGGGGCAGGCGTGGCGGCGTCCGTGCTTGGGTTTCCAGGCGCAGTCGGTGCACAGCCACTTCATGCGGCCACTCCTGACTCTTGACACGTATATACCGACGTGTAATACGGTAGGCGCATGGAGATCACTTGCACCTGCGGAACATGCAACGGCCGCAAGGCCCTCGTCCCCGCCGCGCTCGCTGCGGTCGCCAAGTCGAAGCAGGGGCGTCACGGCCTCGTCCACATGGCCCACGACCCGAACGCCGTCACGGGTGCCGCTGCGCGTAAGCGCACGGGCGTCACGGCGCTCTGACGTGGCCCCGACGCCGTTGCGGACGGTGAAGGTCCCTGACGAGGTGTGGCAGGCCGCGAAGGAACGTGCTGCCGTCGAGGGCACGACGGTGTCGGCGGTGATCGTGTTCGCGCTCAGGCGGTACGGGGCGGGGGCGACCAACAACGTCATGCCGCCAACCCGCCCATGATCACGCGGCCGATGTGCTCGGCGAGCTGAGGGACGACGGCGTTTCCAGCCAGTCGCAGGCGGTCCACCTGGGCGGGAACCCCATCAACCAGTCGGTCCACTCGGGGTTCACGAGCAAGCCACTGATCCTGGGCGAGCCTGAGCGCAGCAGCATCCAGGCTAGGTAGTCCTCCAGTTGCGAGCGGTGAGCGCCCGTCTCGGCCCTGCTCCAGCAGATACCGTGCGAACCCATGCTCGCCCTGGGCGTAGGCCAGAAGGATGAGCCGTTCACGGAGATGCGGCGCACCCACGTCAGACGCTCGTAGCAGCGTCCACTCCGCATCGAACCCGAGGGCGTGAAGGTCGCGGAGGACCCATCCGAAGGCCACAGGGTCCCTGTGGAGGGCTGAGACATTCTCCAGCAGGCAGAAGCGGGGTCGTAGTGCGCGTAGGACGCGCTCGACGGCCGGCCACAGCCATCGCTCGTCCTCCACTCCCCGCTGGAAGCCGCCCAGACTGAATGGCTGGCAGGGGAATCCGGCGGCGACGAGATCGACGCGAGGTCGAACAGTCCGTCTCCACCACTCGACTGCTGTTGTGGCGTCGTCATGCTTTGGCACCTCGGGCCAGTTGCGGGTCAGGACGGACAGGCAGTAGGGGTCACGTTCGACCTGACCGACGACGGTCATGCCCGCGCGCTCTAGGCCCAGCTCCAACCCGCCCGCGCCTGCGAATAGCGACAGCACGTTGGTCGGCGTCGGCTGCTCTCGTATGGGGGTGGAGGCGGCCGACGCCGACGATGGGGGACCCGTGGGGCGGGTCATGACGGTGACTCAGGGGAGGGCGGGGCGATCTCCGCCATGCCCTGCGCGAACTGCGCATCCGCCACGGCGGTGCGACCGTCGAGCGTCGCTCGGAATGACAGGACTCCGCCGCGGATGCGCTTGGATTCGACGTAGCCCATGTCCAGCAAGAGCTGCAGTGCCCTGAACGTCGAGGCGCGGGGTTCGTCAGCGTCGGCGGGGGCGGCGTGCTGCGCGATGAAGTCCGCCGAGTACCAGTGGTAGTTCTCGTGGAGCCACACGAGAACGTCGGTCGGAGCGTCCGCGAGGTGGACCCGGGTGCGCGTCATCGCTGCCCCCGGTTACGGCGGCGGGAGGGCAGGGCCACGAACACCACGGGTGGCCCGAACATGACGGCCACACCGAGGAGGCAGCTGCCGATGTAGGCGATCACGACTGCACCGCCCAGGTCTGCCCGCACGCGTCCTTGTCGCAGGGCGTGGTGTGGGTGAGGGGGCATGGTGCGGGCAGCCAGCGGGTGCAGCAGTCGCAGTGGTCCCACACTCCTGCGGCGGGACGGGTGGTGTCGTGGACGGCTGCGGGTGGGCAGACAGCGAGGGTGGGGATGCGCTGGTCGGTGCTGCGGGCGAGCCAGGTGTCGAGGCGGAGGAGCAGGGCGCGGATCGTCACGTAAGTCATGGCGCGGTGCGTCCCTTCACGGTGATGACGTGGGTTCCCTTGGCCGGGTACGCCTGAGTGCTCGCGACGTGGCAGGGCTCGGTCGTGAGCAGCAGGTACTCCCCAGCGGGCAGGTCGACGGTCTGCTTCTCGCCGGTCACCAAGTCCTCGCACGTGACCCGCAGGACCTTCACAGACGGCTGCTCAGGCATCGGGACCACCGGCCTTGACCGTCAGCCCCGCGAGGTCGAGTTGCAGGTCCAGCAGGTCATCCACCGTCAACGGCGGACCCGTGTGCACCTCCAGTGCCTCAGCGGGCACCGTCCAGAGCGTCGAGAGGACACGGTGTGAGGTCAGCGCCGAGATGATGAGCGGAGGGGCATCCCTGCGGACCTGTCCGCACCACTCGCAGTCCCAGGCGTAGTAGGACAGGTGCGGCCGGTTCGTGCACACCATGAGGCGGAGCTCGCGGGGGCGGCGCACCTGCGCGGCGTGGCAGCAGGGGCAGGCGACATCGAAGGTGGTCATGCGCTGTCACCAGCGATCGGACCGGCCTTATCGGGTGGCTGCGAGTTGGCCTCCGCTGGCGCGTTATCAGCGGCCCGAAACTCGCATCCCTCGTCCCGGGTGTGAGCGTTGTCGGCGTAGCCGAAGCCGCCCTGGCAGCCT
>JAOPVP010000006.1 GCA_025966135.1 Frankiales bacterium | reverse complement strand
GCTGCTGCGGGACCTCACCTGCCTTGGGCACGGTGCTGACGCTTGACGCGGTACATCTGCTCGTCGGCGAGGCTGATGACCCGCTGGGCGTCGTGGATGCCGTCGAGCATCGCCACTCCGATGCTGGACTGTGCGCTGAGCACCCGTCCAGCGATCTCCACAGGCTCGGCTACCGCTTTGCCGACCCGGTCGGCAAACTCGAGCGCGTCATCCCAGCCCTTCACGGACTCGGCGAACACCATGAACTCATCGCCTGACCAGCGGCCGCACGAGTCCTCGGGGCGGACGATGTGCGCCAGCCGGTTCGCGACGGTCTTGAGCAGCGCATCCCCAGCGGCGTGACCCAGGTCGTCGTTCACCTTCTTGAAGTCATCGAGGTCGATGAACAGCAGCGCACCGTGCGGCTCGCGCCGAGCAGTCGCCAAGGCGAGGCGGTCGGTCAGCAGGGCCCGGTTCGGCAGGCCGGTGAGCGGGTCGTGCAAGGCGAGCTCGGTCATCCGTTCGAGGGCTGCCCGCCGATCGGAGATGTCGCGGAGCATCCACACGAGCCCGATCACGTTGGGATCGCCGGGGAGGTTGGCGACGCGGCACTCCACCCAGGTCCACCCACCGCTCGTGTTCCGCACGCGGAACTCCGCGGTCGGGTCGGACGTCGGGTCGGCCAATGACCTCTGGACGCACCGTTCGACCGTCGCGTGGTCGTCCGGGTGAACCCGGTCCAAGAGCGAGCGTCCCGCGTCGGCCGCCTCCGTCCATCCGAGAACCCGTTCGACCACCGGGCTGACGAAGCGCACCACGCCGTTGCTGTCGGTGACCACAGCCGCGTCCTTCGACCCGGCCAGCAACGGGCGCAGCAGTTGGCCGATGTTGCTCGCCACGCTGGTGGTGCCGACTAGCGTGTTGTCTGCGTCGCGCACAGCAGTGATGGTGACGAGCGCAGCGAACGTGGTGTCGTCCTTGCGCCGCACGGTGAAGGCGCCGGTCCAGCACTCGCCGGCGAGCACCCTGTCCATGATCGCATCGGTCAGGTCGCGCCCGAACTCCGGCGCCATGAGGTCCGTGATCTTCTCGCCGACAGCCTCCTCGGCCGTCCAGCCGTAGAAGGACTCGGCCGCTCTGCTCCAATATGTCACCCGACAGTCGGCGTCGGTGGCGATGACGGCCTGCCCGAGTCCACCGATCAGCTGCGCGTGCTGCTCCGGACCGAGGTGCGCCGACCCTTCCGCCACGGCCTGCACCTACCCTCCTGCGCCCCGCTCGCCCATCGCAACCCGAGGCGTCGGCAAAGTGAGCAGGGCCGCACCCTGCGTGATGCATCTCGAAGCCCCACACATCCTGGGCAGAACGGACAGATCGAGCTCAGCGGCGAGTCGCGACGCCCGGGGCGCTCACGTCGAACACCGTGCCCGGCATCTTGAGCAGCGCGAGCGCCGTCGACGCTTTGACTGCGCCGTTGTTGGCCCCGCCCCACAGCACCTGTCTGCCGCCCTTGAGCAGCAACGTCACCTGCTCGGGAGAGGTGGCCTTCAGTCTTTCCAGCTGAGCCAACAAGCCCTTGGGCAGCCCACGCAGGACCGACAGCGCCGCCTTCGTCGACGGGTCGTCGCGCGATGGGTCCCGCACCTCGAGCCGGTAGACGCCCCGAGGGATCGACGCCACCGTCGCCAGCGGCACGCCTTGGTTGTCCAGGAGCAGCAGGCCCTTGCCGCGGGGCACCGCGACCGCCGGAACCCGCTCGACCACCTTCACCTGCAAGGTGTGTGGCCAGCGGCGCGAGACCGTCACGTCAGCGATGGGGCCGAGCCTGCGGACACGTCCAGCCGCTGCGGCGGTGTCGACCCGGGCCAGGGGCGTGCCCGAGGCCACGCCGACGGCGTTCTCGACCTGGGCCGCGGTGAGCCGCTTCTCCCCCGTCACGACGATCTTCTGGACGGCGAGCAGGGAGGACCCGAGCAACACCCAGCCCGCAAGCGCCACCGGCACCGCAACAGCCACGACCCGCGTCGCACGGCGGAGCAGGACGTGCCGGCGATCCCGTCGCTCGGCCTCCGCCTTGGCGGCGAGCCGAGGACCCGCTGAAACGACCCGGGGCGGACGGCTCAAGGCGTGCCACCTTCCAGCAACCGCAGCACTTCCGGACCGATCTGCGTCACGTCGCCGGCCCCTAGGGTGATGACGAGGTCGCCCGCCGCCGACCGAGCAGCGACCGCTGCCGGCACCGCGGTCCAGGACGGCTCGAACAGCACGTGCTCCGGCGGCAACGGCACCGCCGCGGCCACCAGCGCGCCCGTGACCCCGGGCACCGGATCCTCACGGGCACCGTAGATGTCCATGACCACCACCTCGTCCGCCAGCCCCAGCGCTGCCCCGAAAGCGTCCGCGAACGTCGCGGTGCGGGAGTACATGTGCGGCTGGAAGACCGCGATCAGCCGACCACCACCGGTCATCCCCCGGGCCGCGACGAGCTGCGCGTGCACCTCGGTGGGGTGGTGCGCGTAGTCGTCGTACACCCGGACGCCCGCAGCTGAGCCCTTGAGCTCCATCCGACGGCGCACCCCGGTGAACCCGGCGAGTCCCTCGATGAGCTGCGCCTCCGGAAGTCCCAGGCCAATACCTGCCAGGAGCGCTGCGGCGCTGTTACGGGCGAGGTGCACGCCCGGGACCTGCACCCGCACCTCGCCGAGCCGGCGTCCGCGGAGCACCGCGTCGTAGGACGAGTTCGATCCGCTGGTGGACAGGCCATCCATCCACAGGTCCGCGTCCTCGGCCGTCCCGTAGGTCCGTACGTCGATCCCATCCGCGCGGGCTCGGGCCACGAGCCGCATGACGCCCGGGTCGTCCGCACACACCACCACGAAGCCCGCGGGGTCGACGGTACGGACGAACTTCTCGAATGCCGCGCGGTACGCCCCTTCGTCGAGGTAGTGGTCGAGGTGGTCCGGCTCGACGTTGGTGACGATCGCGGCATAGGGCTCGTAGACGAGGAAGGACGCGTCGCTCTCGTCGGCCTCGACGACGAACAGGTCGCCGCTGCCGTGATGGGCGTTACTGCCTGCCTCGTTGAGGTCCCCGCCGATCGCGAAGGACGGGTCGACGCCGCAGTGCTGCGCCGCGACCGTGAGCATCGAGGTGGTCGTCGTCTTGCCGTGCGTTCCCGCGACCGCGACCGCCCGGTACCCGACCAGCAGCTCCGCCAGTGCCTCAGCGCGCTTCAACACCCGGACGCCTGCTGCCCGGGCTGCCACGAGCTCCGGGTTGGACTCCCGGATGGCGGTCGACACGACGACCGTATTGGCCCCGGCGAGGTGGGACGCGTCGTGCCCGACGTGCACGTCGGCGCCTAGGGCACGCAACGCCGACAAGGCCAGCGAGTCCTTGGCGTCGCTGCCCGACACCGCGGTACCCCGTGCCAGCATGACCCGGGCGATGCCGCTCATCCCGGCACCGCCGATCCCGACGAAGTGAACTGTCATCGCACTGCCCCCAAGACGATGTCGACCAGCGCCTCGTCCGCGTCCCGGTGCCCCAGACCGCTTGCTGCCACGGACATCTGGGCCAGCCGTTCGTCGTCCAGCAGCAGGGGCAGAACCACGGAACTGAGGTACCGAGCGTCCAACGCCTGGTCGTCGACGACCAGCCCTCCCCCGGCGGCCACCGTGGGCTGCGCGTTGAGGGCCTGCTCCCCGTTGCCGATCGGCAGTGGCACGTAGACCGCCGGCAGCCCGACTGCGGCCAGCTCTGCGCACGTCATGGCCCCGGCTCGGCAGAGCACCAGATCGCTGGCGGCGTAGGCGAGGTCCATGCCGTCGACATACCCCAGGACGTGGTGCGTGGCCGGTGCGTCCGGGCCGAGGGCCGCAGCCACCGACTCGGCCTGCTTGGGTCCCGCGATGTGCAGGACCTGCACACCCGCGGCAGCCAGCGCGGAGGCGGCCTCGACCACCGCCGTGTTGAGCCGGCGTGCCCCCTGCGACCCACCGGTGACCAGCAGGACGGGCCCCTCGTGCAGCCCTAGCGATGCCCGCGCCGCCTCCCGTGTCGCAGCCCGGTCGAGGTGCGAGATCTGCTGGCGCAGCGGGATTCCTACGAGCTGCGCCCCCCGAAGGCCTGTACCCGGGACCGCGGCCGCCACCCGGGTCGCGAACCGCGCACCCAGCTTGTTGGCGATCCCGGCCCGGGCGTTGGCCTCGTGCACGACGATCGGCGTCCCGCGCCGGCGCGCCGCCAGGTAGGCGGGCACCGACACGTAACCGCCAAAGCCCACGACCACGGCAGCATCAACCTCGTCGAGATGCGTCCGGGCCGCCCGGACCGCGGCGCGCAACCGCCCCGGGACGCGCAGCAGGTCCGGCGTCGGCCTGCGCGGAAGCGGCACCTTCGGCACCACCGCGAGCTGGTACCCGCGCAGCGGCACGAGGCGCGCCTCGAGGCCCTCAGCAGTACCGAGGGCGGAAATGCCGATGGCGGAGTCCCTGCGGCGCAAGGCATCGGCGGTATTCATCATCGGCTCGACGTGGCCCGCCGATCCTCCTCCCGCAAGGACGACGTGCACGGTCACCGCCGACGCGCGACCGGTCGGCGGGACGGGCGGGACGCCGACTGCTCCCTCTGGCGGGGCACGGTCACCGCGACTGGAGAGCGCCGGAGCACGAGCTGCCGCAGCCGCCCCTGCTTCGCCGCGAGGGCCTTCGCGGCGCCGGGCTCCGCCGCCGCGAACGACAGCAGCATGCCGACGCCGACGAGCGTCGGGATCAGAGCCGACCCGCCGAAGGAGATCAGGGGCAACGGGATGCCCGTGATGGGCACCATCCCGACCACCGTGCCCATGTTGACCAGAGCCTGTACGGCGATCCAGATGGTGAACCCGGTCGCTGCCAAGCGGGCGAACGGGTCGGTCGTGCGCTTTGCGATCCGGATCCCGGCGTAGGTGAGAGTGGCGAACAGCAGCAGCACCGTCAGGGTGCCGAGCAGACCGAGCTCCTCGCCGATGATCGCGTAGACGTAGTCGGTGTACGGGTTGGGCAGACCGCCGGCCCACTTCTCGCGGCTCGCCCCCAGGCCCAGTCCGAACCAACCCCCGGCGTCGAGCGCCTGCAACCCCTGGCAGGCCTGGTAGCCCTTGTCGAGCCGGTGCGTGATCGAGCAGGGGTTGCTGAACGACGTGAGACGGGCCAGCCGGTACGGCTCGGCGATCGCCATCACTGCGCCCAGGGAGAGGGCCACGGACACGAGACCGACGAACACCCGCGCCGGCGCGCCAACCACCCAGAGCAGCGACATGAGGACCGAGGTGACGACGATCGTGGTGCCCATGTCGGGCTCGAGCATCACGAGCACGCAGACGAGCCCCACGATCGGTACGAGCGGGATGAGCAGGTGCTTCCAGTCCCTGAGGAGCTTGCGCTTGCGGACCAGGAGGTCGGCGCCCCACAGGGCGATGCCGAGCTTGGCGAGCTCACTGGGCTGGATGTTGAAACCGCCGGGCAGCGGGATCCAGCGCCTGGCCCCGTCGACGTTGCGCCCGATCCCGGGCACCAGCACCGCACACAACAAGAAGAGAGCCACGAGCAGGAGCGGTAGCCCCAGTCTGCGCCAGACCTGCACCGGAAGCCGGGATGCCACCCATAACGCGGGCAGCCCGATGACGATGAAGACGCCCTGCTTCGACGCGATGGCGTAGGCCGACCCGTACGCCTGGTAGGACCGGACGCTCGACGCCGACAGCACCATGACGAAGCCGATGGCGAGCAGCAGGCCGGTGCTCACGAGCACGAGGTAGTACGACGCGAGCGGGCGTTGCAGCACCGAGGATCGGGCGGGCGCCGCTGCGCGTCGCGTCGCCACTCCCGGGACGGTCGTCACACCAGCGCCCGGACCGCCTCGGCGAACAGGTCGCCGCGCTGCTTGTAGTCCTTGAAGCAGTCCATCGACGCCGCCGCTGGTGCGAGCAGCACCGTGTCGCCCGGTCGTGCGCGTGACCGAGCCGCCTGGACCACCTCCTGCATGGCCCCAGTGTCGAGGCGGGCGACCTGGTCGACGGGGATCTCGGGCGCGTGTCGTGACAGAGCGTCGAGCAGGACAGCACGGTCTGTCCCGAGCAGCACGACGGCACGCAGATGGGGGGCGGCCAGACGCACCAGGTCGTCGACATCCGCCCCCTTCAGCAGGCCGCCGGCCACCCAGACGACGGAGCTGTACGCCGCCAGCGAGGCGGCCGCCGCGTGCGGGTTGGTCGCCTTGCTGTCGTCGACCCAGGAGACCTCATCCATGACCCGGACGAGCGCGTTGCGGTGCGGCTCCGGGACGAACGCCCGGAGCCCGTCTCGGACCGCCTCGGCAGGCACGCCGAACGACCGTGCCATCGCCGCGGCGGCCAGCGCGTTCGCCACGTTGTGCGCACCCGGGACCCCGATGTCGTCGAGCGTCGCCAGCTCGGTCGCCTCCCCTTGCACGTCGGGGAACGCGCGGTCCACGAGCAGGTTCTCGACGACCCCGAGCTCCCCTGGCCGAGGCGGGCGGAGCGTGAAGGCGACCCGACGTCCCCGCGCACGGCTGTGCAGGGTCCTGACGACCTCGTCGTCGGCGTTACCGATGCTGGTGTCCGCGTCGAAGATCCGGCCCTTGGCCAGCACGTAGTCCTGGAAGGACCCGTGCCAGTCGGTGTGGTCGTCGGCCAGGTTGAGGATCGCCCCGGTGTGCGGGCGGACCGTCGAGGACCAGTGCAGCTGGAAGCTCGACAGCTCCACCGCCAGCACGTCGATCGTCGAGGCCCCGACCACCGCGTCCAGCAGCGGCAGCCCGACGTTTCCCGCGGCGACCGTGGACAGACCCGCAGCCGTGAGCACCGCCTCGAGCATCTTGACCGTCGTCGTCTTGCCGTTGGTGCCGGTCAGCGCCAGCCAGGGAGCGGCCGAAGGACCCCGCAACCGCCAGGCCAGCTCCACCTCGCCGATGACCTCGACCCCACGCGAGCCGGCCTCGATGAGCATCGGCACCGTCGGCCTGAAGCCGGGCGAGGTGACCACCAGCCCGAGCTCGTCGGGAAGCGATGTGGCGACCGCGAAGCCGTGCACCGCCGCCGACTCCAGCGCCTCCGGACTGTCGTCGACGACCGTGACACGGGCGCCGAGGTCGCGCAGGACCCGTGCCGCCGCCGCACCAGAGACCCCTGCCCCGGCGACCACGACGGCCAGTCCGCCGTACGGAGGCATCACGGGCTGCAGCATCAGCCGAGCGACCCGTGGGAGAGGAATTCGGCGTAGAAGAGCCCGAGGGCAAACGCGACCGCGAGTCCAGCAATGATCCAGAACCGCACGATGACGGTGTTCTCCACCCAGCCCGCCAGCTCGAAGTGATGATGGATCGGGGCCATGTTGAACACCCGTTTGCGGGTCAGCTTGAAGAAGCCGACCTGGATGATCACCGACAGCGTCTCGACGACGAACAGGCCACCGATGACGACGAGCAGGAGCTCGGTGCGGGTGACGATCGCGATGCCGGCGAACAGCCCGCCCAGAGCGAGGGACCCGGTGTCCCCCATGAAGATCTTGGCCGGCGAGGCGTTCCACCACAGGAACCCGAAGCAGGCGCCCATCGCGGCCGCCGCGACGAGCGCGACGTCGAGCGGATCGCGTACCTGGTAGCAGTTCGCGGTCGCGTGCCGCGTGCAGGCGTTGCCGAACTGCCAGAAGGCGATGATCACGTACGACGCCAGCACCATGACCGAGGTCCCCGTCGCCAACCCGTCCAGCCCGTCGGTGAGGTTCACGGCGTTGGAGGTGCCCGTCACGACCAGGTAGGCGAACACCACAAAGCCCACGGTGCCGAGCGAGATGCCGGCGTAGTCGCGCACGAACGACAGGTGCGTGGACGCCGGCGTCAGCCCGGTGGTCCTGTTCTTGAACTGCAGGGCCAACACCGCGAAGCCGACACCGGTGATCAGCTGTCCGCCGAACTTCGCCAGCGCCGTGAGACCGAGCGAGCGCTGCTTGCGGATCTTGATGAAGTCGTCGAGGAAGCCGACAAGTCCCAGCCCCACCATCAACCCCAGCACCAGCAGGCCGCTCGCGGTCGGGCCGCGTCCCGGGTTGCGAAGCGCAAGCACGTGGGCGACGAGGTACCCCATGCACGTGGCGACGATGATGACGGTGCCGCCCATGGTCGGCGTGCCGCGCTTGGTGGCGTGGCTGGCGGGGCCGTCCTCACGGATCTCCTGGCCGTAGCCCTGGCGACGGAACAGCTTCACCACCGCGGGGGTGCCGAGCAGGCTGACCACCAGGGCCGTCATCGCAGCGACGAGGACCGAGATCATGCGGCTCCCTCGAGCGCTGTCAGAACGGCCGGGAGGCCGGAGATGAGGACGACGTCGTCGTCGCTGAGCTCCTCGCGGAGCAGCACCAAAGCGTCGTCCGCGGACGGTACATGCCTGGACTCCGAGCCCCAGGAGCCCTCGAGAACCGCGCCGGCGTGCACCGACCCGGCCTCGCCGACGACGACCAGCGAGCTGATGTCGAGGCGGACGAGGAACCGCCCGAGGTCCATCAGCTCCTCGCGGGTGGCATCGGCCACCGGACCGAGCACCGCGTAGGTCCGGCGGGTCTTGCCCTCGCTCGCGATCGCCAGCTCGCGCAGCGCCGCACGCAACGCCGACAGGGAGGCGTCGGCGGTCAGAAGCCTCACGCGACCACCGCACTGAGAGCCTCGCGCAGCACCAGCCGGTCGTCGAACGGGATCACCACGTCCTCGATCTCCTGGCCGCTCTCGTGACCCTTGCCGGCCACGACGACGGTGTCTCCCGGACGCGCCTGCCGGACAGCCCAGGAGATGGCCGTACGGCGGTCGGGCTCGATGACAGCTCCCGGCTGGGCCATTTCCGCGAGGATCGCGGCCGGGTCCTCGCTGCGCGGGTTGTCACTGGTGAGCACGGCGATGTCGGCGCCGTCGACAGCGGCGCGCCCCATCAGCGGGCGCTTGCCACGGTCGCGATCACCGCCGCAGCCGAGCACGACGATGACCCTGCCGCTCGTGACCGCCCTGATGCTGCGCAGCAGCATCTCCACGGCGTCCGGCGTGTGCGCGAAGTCCACCAGCGCGGTGAACGGCTGACCCACGTCGACCTGTTCCATCCGCCCCGGGACGTGCGCCAGCCCGGCGACCCCGCGCACGGCGTCCTCCACAGGCACCCCGGCCGTGACGAGACAGGCCAGAGCAGCGAGGGCGTTGCTCACGTTGAAACCGCCCGCGAGGCGCACCGACGCTGTGGCAGCGACCCCGGGCCCCACGAGCCGGAAGGAGCTGCCATCCGCGCGCAGGTGCACCTCCTCTGCCCGCCACTCCCCCGCACCGTCGTACGAGGTGAGGGGGATGGACGGGGAAGCGAGCAGGCGACGACCGGCGGGGTCGTCGGCGTTCACCAGTCCGCGGGCGCTGCGGCCAGGGGTGAACAGCGACGCCTTCGCCGCGAAGTAGTCCTCCATCGTGGAGTGGAAGTCGAGGTGGTCCTGCGAGAGGTTGGTGAACACCGACGTGTCGAAGCGGACGCCGTCGACGCGACCGTAGGCCAGGGCGTGGCTGCTGACCTCCATCGCCACAGCGCTGACCGCCCGCTCCCGCATCACGGCAAAGAGGGCATGCAGGTCGGTCGCCTCGGGCGTGGTCCGCACGCTGTTGACCTCGACGTCACCGATCCGGGTCAGGACCGTGCCCAGCAGTCCCGTGGACCAGCCGGCGGCACGCAGGCCGGCTTCGAGCAGGAACGCCGTCGTGGTCTTGCCGTTGGTGCCTGTGACGCCGAGCACGGTGAGGGCCGACGACGGGTCGCCGTGCACCCAGGAGGCCACCCGGCCGAGGACGGACCGTACGTCGTCCACGACCAGCACCGGAACGCCCCTCACCTGCGCGGCGCCCGCCGGGTCGGTGAGGACGGCGACGGCCCCGGCCGTGACCGCCTCGCTGGCGAAGGCAGCCCCGTGGACGTGCGTACCAGGCAGCGCGGCGTACAGATCGTCCGGGCGGACAGCGCGCGAGTCGTGGGTGCAGCCGGTGACGAGAACACCCTCGAGCTGGCCCTGAACGTGCAGCCCGGGCACCACGCCGAGCACCTCATGAAGAGGCCGCGGCGACGGGTCGGACGGCCGCAGCGCGGCGGCGTCCCGGGTCGCAGGCACGATGCGAGGCTAGCCGGGTCAGGGAACGGACAGGCGGAGCGTGGGGGGCTTGGTACCGCTCGGCACGACCTCGTAGGACCGCAGCGCGAAGCCCATGATCTTGCTGAACAGCGGCGCGGCCACCACGCCGCCGAAGTAGCCCTTCGCCCCGGTACCCTGCAGCACCACCGCCGTGACGTACCGCGGTGCGTCTGCGGGCGCCATGCCGATGAAGGACGACGTGAAGCTGCCGTCGTAGCGGCCCTGCATGGGGCCTGAGGTCGCCACCCGCTGGGCGGTTCCGGTCTTGCCGGCGACCCGGTAGCCCGGGATCGCTGCCAGCGGCGCGGTGCCCTGCTCGGACACGACGGACTCGAGCATGGCCCGGATCTGCGCCGCGATCGCGGACGAGACGACGCGGCGCTGCGCAGCAGCGGGTACCGGCGTGAGGTGCCCGGCGCTGTCACGGGTGCCCTTGACGATGCTCGGCTGGACGCGGACGCCGCCGTTGGCGATCGTGGCGTAGACCGAGGCGACCTGGATGGCGTTGACCGAGATGCCTTGCCCGATCGGGATGTTGGCGATCGACGTGCCCGACCAGTCGGCCGGCTTGGGGATGATGCCGGCGCTCTCTCCGGGGAGGCCGAGGCCGCTCTGCGCGCCGAACCCGAAGTTGCGCATCATCGCGTAGAGCCGGTCCGCGCCGAGCTGCTGCGCGACCTTCACGGTGCCGATGTTGCTGGACTTGGCGAGCACCCCGGCGAAGGTCAGGTGCTCCACCCCGTGCACCTCCGCGTCGTGCAGCACGTGGCCCGCGACCTTGTAGGTCGGCGGAACCGTGATCACGGTCTGCGGGGTGACGATGCCGTCCTGCAGCGCCGCGGCGGCGGTGATGACCTTGTTCACCGAGCCCGGTTCGTAGACGTCGGAAATCGCCGGGTTGGCGGTGAAGTTACCGGTGGTCCGGTTGTCGGGGTCGAAGCTGGGGGCGGTGGCCAGGGCCAGCACCTCGCCGGTCTTGACGTCCATGACGACTGCCGTGCCGCTCTTGGCCTGGGTGGCCGCGACCTGGTCGGCGACCAGCTGCTGCGCGTACCACTGCAGGTCCCGGTCGATGGTCAGCTCGACGCTCTTGCCGGCGATCGGGTCCACGTGGCTGTCCCCGCCCGTCGGGATGACCCGACCCGCCGCGTCGAAGCGCGCCACGGTCCGGCCGTCCTTGCCCGCCAGGACCTGCTGCATCGCCAGCTCGATCCCGGCCCTGCCGATGCCCTGGTAGTCGGTGAAGCCCAACACACCCGCGGCCAGCGCATGGTTGGGGTGCACCCGCTGGGTGGTGCTCTCCTGACCGATCCCCGGCAGGTTGAGGCTCATGACCCGCTGCGCCAGCGCCGGGTCGATCCCCTTCTTGAGGTACAGGAAGGCCTTGTTCGCCGCGATGTTCGCCGCGAGCTGCCCCGCCACCGTGCCTACCTTCAGCCCGAGCAGCGGCGCGACCGCGGCGGCGATGCTCTGGGCGTCGCAGGGCGCGGTGGCGCCCTTCTGGCAGGTGGCCTTCGCGATCGTGCGCGGCTCGGCGTAGATGTTCATCGCGACGACGGAGAGCGCCAGCGGGCTGCCGTTGCGGTCGAGGACCTGACCCCGCATGGCCGGCAGGACGATGTCCTGGGTGCGCTGCACGCCGATGTCGGCGTACGCGGCGGGCTGCAGCCCCTGCAGCTGCACCAGCCGGCTGGCCAGCAGCAGCACCACCACGCCGAGAAGGACCAGCCCAGAGCGCAGCCGCACCCCAGGACGGCCCAACCGACGGGTACGGCGGGACGCCGGGCGTCTGGCTGCCGGCTGGCGGCTCGGCTGCGCCGGGCGCCGACGACCACCCGCCGCCGGGCGGGATGTCGAGCGAGCCGTAGGCCGACGCGGCGACTGCGCAGGGGTCACCGGTGCGTTCCCGTCTGCGTGGTCGTGCGCGTGTTCGTGGCCGCCGGCGGGGGGCTCTGGCGCGGCGCGGTCCAGGTCGTGGAGCCGTGCGGTCCGGTCGTGGCCGGCTTGGTCGAGGGCGTGGTCGAGGGCGTGACAGAGGGACGCGTGACCGGGGCGACCGGGGCGACCCCCGCAGTGGGCTGGCCGAGCACCTTGCCGTCGGACAGGCGCAGGAAGGCGGGCGGACCGCCGGGAACCATGCCGAGTGCGGTCGCGCGGCTCGCCAGCGCGGCTGGCGCCTGCAGGGCTTGGACCTGACGGGCCAGCTCCTGCTCCTGCCGGCTGAGCGACGTCGCCTGCTTGCCGAGGTCGTGCAGCGTGAAGCTGTCCTGGGCGACCAGGGTGTTCAGCAGCAGCAGCCCAAGCAGGCCGCCGACGAGCAGCGTGACGACCACGACCAGGAACGGGGCCCTTGCCGCCGAGGAACGGCGCTGCGGCACGAGGCGGAGCGACGAGGACCTCTTGGGAACCGGTGTCGGCAGCGGGCTGCGCAGCGGCAGTGACAGGGTGCGGGCGGCCGAGCCGTTGGTCATGGCACTCACGCCGCGTCCCGCACGCGCTCGGCGGCCCGGAGGCGGACGGACTGGGCGCGCGGGTTGGCGGCGATCTCGGCCTGCGATGCCTGCTCGGACCCGCGCATGAGCAAGGTCAGCTCAGGCTGCGAGCCCTCCGGGACGAAGGGCAGGTCCACCGGGATGTCAGAGGTGGACCGTCGTACGAGCTCGGTCTTGACGATCTTGTCCTCGAGGGACTGGTAGCTCATGACCACGATCCGCCCTCCGACGGCAAGCGCGGACAGCGCCGCCGGGATGGCGCGGCGGAGCACGCCCAGCTCGTCGTTGACCTCGATGCGCAAGGCCTGGAAGGTGCGCTTGGCCGGGTGGCCGCCGGTGCGCCGAGTAGCCGCCGGGATCGACTGCCGGACCAGCTCGGCGAGCCGGGCGGTGCGGGTGAAGGGCTCCCGGGCGCGCTCGCGGACGATGGCGTCCGCGATGCGGGAGGCGAAGCGCTCGTCGCCGTACTCCTTGAGGACGCGCGCGAGCGCCTTGCCGTCGTAGCCGTTGACGACGTCCGCGGCGCTCATGCCGACGGTCGGGTCCATCCGCATGTCGAGCGGGGCGTCGTGGGCGTAGGCGAAGCCGCGGTCTGCCTCGTCGAGTTGCAGCGAGCTCACCCCGAGGTCGAACAAGATCCCCTGCACCCGGTCGAGGCCGAGGTCAGCAAGGACGGCCGGCAGGGCGTCGTAGACGGCGTGGACGAGCGTGGCGCGCGGCCCGAACGGGGCGAGCCGGTCAGTGGAGCGGCGCAGCGCCTCGGGGTCGCGGTCCAGCCCGACGAGGCGTGCCGGGGTCTGCGCGAGCAGCGCCTCGGCGTGGCCGCCCATCCCGAGCGTGCAGTCGACGACGACGTCGTCCGGACCGGTGAGGGCGGGGGCGAGCAGGCCGACACAGCGCTCCAGGAGCACCGGCACGTGTGCTGGCTCCTGGTTGCTGCTGTTCATCTCGACCCTGCCTGTCGTGGTTGTCGGCCGTCCGGGGCTCGCGGACCTCGGGGGCTGCTGTCGTGTCCTGCGCTCCTGCGCCCAGGTCCCCGCCCGCTCCCCCGCCTGGCACCGGGGAAGGTGTGCCAGGAGGGGAAGCGGTCGGAGGCCTCAGCGCAGGGAGCGGCCTTCAGAAGACGCCGGGCAGCACCTCCTCGGCCTGCTCGGCGAAGGCCTGCTCCTTCTCCTGCTCGTAGGTCGCCCACGCTGCTGCGTCCCAGATCTCAAGCCGGGTGTTGGCGCCGATGACGACGCAGTCCTTGGCGAGGCCCGCGTACGTCCGTAGCGCCGCGGGGACGGTGATCCGACCCTGCTTGTCCGGTACGTCGTCGAAGGCGCTCGCGAAGAACACCCGGCTGTAGTCGCGAACCGCCTTGGCGGTGAGCGGGGCGTTCTGCAGCAACTCGGCCTGAGCGACGAAGTCGGGCTGCTTGAACACGTAGAGGCAGCGCTCCTGCCCCTTGGTGATCACCACCCCTTCCGCGAGCTCCTCCCGAAAGCGGGCCGGCAGGAACAGCCGGCCCTTGTCGTCCAACTTCGGGGAGTGGGTGCCGAGGAACACGCCTCGTCACCTCCCCTGAGAACCCTGGAGAACCCCCTGGCTCCCGTGTGCTCCACGTTACTCCACTCTTACCCACTGTCAACGACTCGCCGTCGTACGTCAGGGTGAATCTCGCGCAAAGCCGCAGGTCAGAGGCGGTGGAGGCAGGTGGAGCGAAATTGCCCACCGGACGCGTGTACGGCGGTATGCGTGGGCGACGCGGCCGGTCCCACCCGCTCGGCCGACAGGACGTGTGGGCCGCACGGCCGCCGGGACCGCGCAGGGTGGTGCGAAGTGGAGCGGCCAGGAGGCGAAGGCGGACCGGATGCCTCCCGCCCAAGATCGTGGAGTCCCTCCCCGAGGAACCTCCCCTTCGAGGCCAACGTCTCTTACCTTGAGATCACTGGGTCTCTCACCTCGAGAGCACCGGGTCGTGCACCGTCAGCATCACCACCGTGAGAACGTCCCCTTGAGAACAACGTCATCGTGAGAACACAGCGTCCGTCACCAGCGACAGCTCCCCCTCCTGTCCATTGCGAGACCGTGGAAGACGGGACCCGTCCCGGGTGCCAGACTCCGCCCCTCGCCGTCCGCACGCCCTTGGGAGGACCCTCGGTGGCACGTCGCATCCGCACCGGCTCGGACGTCGCCGGCCTCGACGACCTCCTCGAGGCGGCGAGCCTGATCCGCGGCAACGTCGAGAGGGTGATCGAGGGCAAGCCCGAGGTGGTCCGGCTCTCTCTCGTCGTCCTCCTGGCCGAGGGGCACCTGCTCATCGAGGACGTCCCTGGTGTCGGCAAGACCATGCTGGCCAAGGCGCTCGCACGGTCGATCGACTGCACGGTGCGCCGCATCCAGTTCACGCCCGACCTGCTGCCGTCGGACGTGACCGGCGTGTCCGTCTACGACATGGAGGCCCGCGAGTTCGAGTTCAAGCCCGGTGCCGTGTTCGCGAACCTGGTGGTGGGCGACGAGATCAACCGGGCCTCGCCGAAGACCCAGTCAGCCCTGCTCGAGGCGATGGAGGAGCGGCAGGTCACGGTCGACGGCACGACCTACGTGCTCGAGGCGCCGTTCATGGTCATCGCGACCCAGAACCCGATCGAGATGGAGGGCACCTATCCGCTGCCCGAGGCGCAGCGGGACCGCTTCACCGCACGGGTGTCCATGGGCTATCCCAGCCTTGAGGCCGAGATCGAGATGCTCGACACGCATGGCGGCCCGGCCGCCCTCGACGACCTCGAGGCGGTCGCGGACGCCGTCGAGGTCCGCAAGCTCATCGACGTCGTCCGCGGCGTGCACGTCAGCGACGAGGTCAAGCGGTACGTCGTCGACCTCGCCACCGCGACCCGGCAGGCCCCGGAGCTCCGGCTCGGCGCCTCCCCCCGTGCCTCGCTGCACCTGCTCCGGGCCTCCCGCGCCCTTGCCGCCCTCGAGGGACGCGACTACGTGCTGCCCGACGACGTGCAGGGACTGGCGTCGTCAGTCCTGGCACATCGGCTGCTGCCGACCGCCGAGGCGCAGGTCGCCCGCCGCAGCACCGAGGCGGTGGTGAACGACCTGGTCGCCCGCCTGCCCCTGCCCGAGCCCCCACGAAAGCGGTGAGCTCGTGCGGGCAGCCCTCGCCGGCCTGACGACACGCGGACGCTGCCTGCTCGCCGCGGGCTTCGCGCTCGCCGCCTCGGCTGTCCTGCTCGGCCAGCGCGACCTGCTGCGGGCTGCGATCTTCCTCATCACGCTGCCGCTGGCGGCCGTCGTCATCGTCGCTCGCACCCGCTACCGGCTGGCCTGCTCCCGGGTGCTCGACCCACCGCGCGTCGAGGCCGGCCAGCCTTCCACGGTCCGACTGCGCCTCGACAACGTGTCCCGGCTGCCCAGCGGCGTCCTGCTCATGGAGGACGCCCTCCCCTACGTCCTCGGCGGCCGGCCCCGTTTCGTCCTCGACCGGGTCGAGCCCAAGGGCGTCCGCGAGGTCAGCTACCCGGTGCGCGCCGACGTCCGTGGCCACTACCGCGTCGGCCCGCTGTCGGTACGCCTCACCGACCCGTTCGGCCTGGTCGAGCTGACCCGGTCCTTCGCCTCCGTCGACGACCTCATGGTCACCCCGGTCGTGACCCCGCTGCCGACGGTCCGCCTCGGCGGCGACTGGACCGGTGGCGGCGAGGCGACCGCCCGCTCGGTCGCCGCCTCGGGCAGCGACGACGCGGCTACCCGCGAGTACCGGCACGGCGACGACCTCCGCAAGGTGCACTGGCGCTCGACCGCGCACGTTGGCGAGCTCATGGTGCGCCGTGAGGAGCAGCCCTTCCAGAGCCGCGCGACCCTGCTGCTCGACAGCCGCAGGATCGCCCATCGCGGCGAGGGCCCGGGTTCGTCGTTCGAGTGGTCGGTGAGCGCAGTCGCGAGCGTCGCCGTCGCCCTGTCCCGCAACGGCTTCGGGGTCCAGCTGCTCGTCGACACCGGCCTCGACCTGCTGCCACCCAGCCTCCCCGTGACCGAGGGGGCGCTGCTCGATGCGCTCGCCGCGGTCGGGTCCTCGCGCGGTGAGAGCGTGGCGCCGGTCACGGACCGCCTGCGCCGCAACGGTGTCGACGGCCTGCTCGTGGCCGTCCTCGGCGCGCTCCGGCCCACGGACGCCGAACGCCTGTCACGGCTCCGACACGGCTCGACCGCCTGTGTCGCCATCCTCGTCGAGACCGAGACGTGGTCGCCGAGCGGCTCCCACGGCCCCGACACCGCCTACGAGGCCTCGGCCGCCCTGCTCGCCGGCGCCGGCTGGCGTGTCCTGCGGGTCGCTCACGGCACGACCCTCCCCATGGTGTGGCCCCTTGCCGGCACCCGAACGGGACGCTCGGAGGCCCACGCATGAGCATCAAGGAGCAGCTGACGCTGGCGGCCGCGCTGGCGGTGGCGCTGTCGACGTCTGCCCTGGCCCCGGTCTTCCAAGGCGGGCAGTGGTTCTGGCGGGTCATCGGCGCTGTCCTCATCGTGATGGTGGCCGGGCTCGCCGGCAGGCGCCTCGGGGTGCCACGCGTCCTGCAGCCGGTGCTGGGAGTGATCGTGCTTCTCGGCTACCTGTGCCTGGTCTTCGCCGGCTCCACGCTGTCGTTCGGCCTGGTCCCGACCGGCCGCACGCTCACCGCGCTGCACACCCTGGTCACTCAGGGCCGTTCCGACATCGCCCGCCTCGGTCCCCCCGTGCCGAGCAACGCCGGGCTGGTGCTGCTGAGCGCCGCCGGCGTGGGAGCGGTTGCCGTCCTCGTCGACCTGGTCGCAGTCGTCCTCGACCGCGCCGCGGCGGCCGGGCTGGCGCTGCTCGTGCTGTTCGCCGTGCCCTCCGCGGTCCTGCCGGGCGGGCTCGGCGTCCTGCCTTTCGTGCTCGGTGCCATCGGCTGGCTGGGCCTGCTGCTCGTCGAGGGCAGCGAGCGGGTCGCTCGCTGGGGCACGCCGATGCGGTCCGCACTGCCCGGGGCGCGCCCGGGCGGGGAGGACAGCAGCCTCGGCCGGGTTGGCCGGCGGATCGGCTTCGCCGCCGTCGGCATGGCCGTGCTCGTGCCCTCGGTCGTCCCCGGCCTCGACCATCGCCTCGTCGGGGGCGGCACCGGTGGGGGCTCGGGCAACGGTGGCGCGTCCAACCAGGCGACGACGTACAACCCGATCACCCGCCTCAGGGACCAGCTGGCACTCCCGAGCGCCAAGACGCTGTTCGTCTACCGCACCGACGACCCCAACCCCGACTACCTGCGCATGACGACGCTCGACGAGTACACGGGAGCCGGTTGGTCGGCCACCAAGCTCGAGGCCGACCGCCAGACCGCGAAGGTCCAGGACGGCATACCGACGCCCGTCGGTGACGGCGGAGCCCACCGCGATCTCACCATGACGATCGCGATGGACAACGACCACCTCGATGTCTACTGGCTCCCGTTGCCGTTCGGTCCGACGAAGGTCGACGTCAGGGGCACCTGGCTGTGGGACCGCTCGAGCCAGACCGTCTTCTCCGCCTCGCGCACCACCAAGAACCTCGAGCCCTACACGGTGACCGCCAGCCGGGCGCTGCCCGATCGCGACGCCCTGGCGCAGGCACAGCTGAACGGCATCGACCCCGGCATCAGCCGGGTGTACGGCAAGAGCCTCCAGGTCACGAAGTACGTGCGGGACCTCACCGCCCGGATCACGGGCTCGAAGTCCAGTGAGTACGACAAGGCCGTCGCGATCCAGGCCTACTTCACCAGCAACGCCTTCGTCTACGACCTGAACGCCTCGCAGCCGGCGCCTGGCGGGGACCCGCTCGAGGCCTTCCTCGTCGGCAAGCACGGCTTCTGCGAGCAGTACGCCACGGCGATGGCCGTCATGCTCCGCGTAGCCGGGATCCCGTCCCGCGTCGCGGTCGGGTTCACCCCCGGTGCGCAGGACACCAGGGACAAGACTGCCTACGCGGTCACCACGAGCGACGCCCACGCCTGGCCGGAGGCGTGGTTCGCCGGCACCGGGTGGGTGCGCTTCGAGCCCACACCGCCGACCAGCGGCGCCAGCGTCCCCAGCTACTCCGTCCCCGCGCTGCAGACGCCGAACCAGCAACCGTCGGGAGGCAGCACGGCGGTCCCCACCCCCACAGCCACCGCCGCCCAGAAGCACGGCAGCGTCGACACCGATCTCTTGAACGGTCGCGCGGGCGCTGCCGCCCCGAAGGCCAAGAAGTCCACCAGCGGCTCCTCACCGTGGCTGTTCACACCGGTGGTCCTCGTCGTCCTGCTGGTTCTCCCCTGCTTCCTCACGCTGGTACGGCGACGCCGTCGCTGGACCCGCCCGGGGACGCTGACCGCGTGGAACCAGCTGAGGGACGACGCGACCGACGTCGGCCACGCCTTTCGGCCGTCGGACTCGCCGCGGGCCGCCGCGCTGCGGCTCGCGGACTGGCGGCGGCTGCCCGCACCGGCGCTGGCTGCGCTGGACCGGATCGCGATGGCCACCGAGCAGGCCCGCTACGCACCCCCGGGGCGGGACGCCGGCACTGATCTCCGGGCCGACGTCGCGGTGGTTCGGTCTGCCCTGCAGCGCAGCTCACCCGCCTGGGTGCGGCTGCGCGCCAGGCTCTTCCCGAGCTCCACCCTGCAGTGGGCCTCGCACGAGCTCGGGGAGCGGGGCGCAGACCTGCTCGACGTGATGGACGACGCGATCGCCGCCGTGACCCGACCCCTCCGCCGCCGGGCCGCGACGCGCTAAGCACCCCCCGGCAACACCCCCGGCAACTCAGGCACCCCCGGCGCGACTACTCGGGGCCGCCTCGCTCTTCCCAGCGCTTCTTCCAGCGGTCTTCGAGGCGCTCACGGGTGGAGCCGTGGGACTTGTCCCTCTTGAAGGGGGCCCTCTTGGTGGGGCGCTCGGTGCGACCGTCAACCGATCGCAGCGTGGTGGTGCTCGCACCGTTCAGCCGCTTATAGGCCGAAACGCCGAGCAGCAGGGCGCCAAGCATCACGACGAAGCCGATGATGCCGACGACGGGGTTGGTCACGCCCAGGACGAGCAGGATCACGCCGACGACGAACAGCGCGATCGCGCGTCGGAAGCGGCGCCGCATGTGGGTACGGAGGTCTGTCGAGCGAACCGTCGTCGCGAACTTGGGGTCCTCGGCGTACAGGGCACGCTCGATCTGGTCGAGCAGACGCTGCTCGTGCTCAGAGAGCGGCACGGCGCTCCCTCCCAGAGGTCGGTCGTGCGGAGCCGAGTGGCTCTGCCATCGCGGTGGTCCCGCGACGTCTCCTAAGGATACGAGCCGGAAGCCCGCTCGTCACGACGAGTACCCAGATCGTGAGCGCTTGTCCGGACGGTACGGCGACGGAGTCCCGCCACGAGGCCCACGGAGGGGATCGTCGGGGTCCACCAGCGCCGCAGGACGCACCGCCCCGGCCCCGAACCGACGGGTTGCCCTGTCGATCGCCTGCTCGGCCTCCCGCCAACCGGTATCACGCTCGCCGAGCAGCAGCTGGCGGGCCTGGCCCTCCGCCGGAGCGAGCCCCTCCACCCGCACGCCGACCAGTCGGAGCCGAGCCCGTTCGAGGCCCAGCGCGTCGTAGAGGCCGATCGCGGTCGCGTAGACCACCCGGCCGACGTCGGTGGACTCCGGCAGCGTCTTGGAGCGGGTGATCGTCGTGAAGTCGGCGAAGCGGATCTTGATCGACACGGTCCGCCCGACCTGGTGGGACGCCCGCACGCGGGCTGCGGTGCGCTCGGACAGCCGCAGCAGCTCCCGTCGTACGACTCGTGGGTCGTCTATGTCGACCGGGAACGTCTCCTCGGCTCCGATGCTCTTGTCCGGCTCGGTGGGCGTGACGACGCGGTCGTCACGCCCCCAGGCCAACGCCGACAGGTGAGAGCCGACGGCCGGGCCGAGGGCGCGCTGCAGCGTCTGGACCGGCGTGGCGGCGAGATCACCGACGGTGTGCAGTCCGAGCTTGCGAAGCACCTCCTCCGTCTTGTCCCCCACCCCCCACAGCGCGGCGACCGGCAGCGGGTGCAAGAAGGCCACGACGCCGTCGGCGGGGACGACCAGCAGCCCGTCCGGCTTGCAGTGCGCGCTCCCCAGCTTGGCGACGAACTTGCTGCTGGCGACTCCCACCGAGCAGGTGATGCCCTGCTCGTCCTCGACGGTGGCGCGGATCCACTCCCCGATCAGTCGCGGTCCGCCGAACCGCCGGGTCGCACCGCGGACGTCGAGGAAGGCCTCGTCGAGGGACAGCGGTTCGACCAGCGGGGTCACCGAGCGGAAGATCTCCATGACGCCGGCACTCGCCTCGGAGTAGGCCCCGAACGTGGGGGGGATCACCACTGCCTCGGGACAGAGCCGCCGGGCGCGTGACATCGGCATCGCGCTGGCGACGCCGAAACGCCGCGCCTCGTAGGTCGCGCTGAGCACGACGCCGCGGGACCCGTCACCGCCGACGATCATCGGCTTCCCGCGCAGCTCGGGACGCCGGAGGAGCTCGACGCTGGCGTAGAAGGCGTCCATGTCGACGTGCAGGACATGGCAGCCGGTGTCGTCGCCCGCTGGGCCCTTGGGCGGGCCGGCAGGAACAACGCGACCCCGGCTCACGGCCTAACCCTTGCGAGCGAGGATGTGCAGCTGGGTCGCCAGGTCCCGGAACGGGGACCTGTCCGACAGCGTCCGCTCGAGGGCGAGCAGCGCGGCAGCGGCCCCTGGCTCGGTGTCGAGGACGGCGCTCGGCACCAGGTCGGAGACCGTCCGGACGCCGTGCACCTGCTCGACGGACAGCCCGGCTGCGACGACGAGAGCTGCGATGCCGGCGGGGGTCCAGCGCCGCGTGGTCCCGTCGGCCGGACCCCAGCGGCCGGCCGGGTCGGTGAGGGCGTGCGCAGCCTCGTCCGAGCGGCCCACCAGCGCGCGAGCCAGGACGGCGGCGTCGCGGTTGGCCACGAGCAGGCTGAGGCGGCCGCCTGGCTTGAGAATGCCGGCCACGGCCGCGAGCGCGGCGGACGGGTCGTCGACCACCTCCAGGACGCTGTGGCACAGCACCAGGTCGGCGCTTCCAGGCTCGACCAGCTGCAGGAGGTCGCCGAGGTCGCCCTGCAGCGCAGCGACCTGGAGGCCACGCTCAGCGGCCCGCCGCTGCAGCGCCGCCAGCGAGTCGGGGCTGGGGTCGACGACGGTGACGCGATGGCCCGCCTCGGCGAGCGGGACCGCGAAGCCGCCGGTGCCGCCGCCGGCATCCACGACCACGAGGCCAGCACCGGCAGGGTCGGCCTCGTGGAGGGTGACGGACAAGACCTCCCACACAACGGCCGTGCGCACGCCGCTCGCGGGGGCACCGGTGCGGGAGCGCTGCCGTTCCGTGCGGGAGAGCTCCATGCGAGGGAGCCTAGTGCGGGTCTGCCGGCCCGAGGGTGCTCATCCTGTCGCTCTCGGAGGTTCACCGGCCGGAGCTCCCCGGGCTGGAGTGCCAGAGCTTGCGGGTGCTCTCCGCACCTCTCCGAGGAGCACCGGGAGCCGAACCGGCCGGCTTGATGTCGGCGTACGGGTTGGCCTTGAAGCCGGTGGAGTAGACGTGGACCGCTCCCCCCACCCCAGCAGGAGTCGGTGGCGCAGCCATGACCGGGCGGGTGGACCGGCTCGCGGCCGCGCCCTGGACAGCCGCCTCGCTGATGACCGCCGGGCCCTCCATGACCTCCCAGACCGCCTCGAGACCGCCCTGCTGCCAAGCCTGGTGGAGCTCGGGGAGCTCCCATGCCCCCAGGGCCAGCAAGGAGATGCCGCGCGGCCCGGTCCGTCGTACCTCTCCTTTGATGACGAGCAGCCAGGAGTGGAAGAGCGTGCTGGCGTAGCCGACCTGCGCGTCTTCGAAGAAGGTCGCGTCGACCGGACCGGTGCTGTCGTCGAGGGTCACGAAGACGACCCGGCGCCCCGACCGGACGGGAGGGGTCTGGGTCGCGACCTTCACTCCTGCGACGAGCACGCCCTGGGAGCTGCGGCAGCCGAGCAGGTCCTGCGCCCGGGTGATGCCGAGCTCGGCGAGGAACCGCGCGTAGCCGTCGAGCACGTGGCCGCTCACGTCCAGGCCAAGGACGTCGAGCTCCGCGCGGGTGCGCTCGGCCTGGGTCATCTCCGGCAGACCGCTGGAGAGGGTCTGCTCGGGGGCGTCGCCGAGGTCGAGGGCCAGCTGCACGGCCAGAGCGCTGGCAGGCTCGGGTACGGCCGCCGCCTGCGACTGCTTGGCCTGCCGGCCTCGTACGTCGTCGAGGCCGGTGACCGTGACGGCCTGCTTTGCCTTACGTGGCTTGGGCCTTCCCCTCTGGACAGAGCGGGACCACCGGTCGAGCTCGGCCACCTGCAGGAGCAGGTCTCTCCTGGTGACCTGTCCTCGGCGCCGCCCGGGGACCGCGGAACCGAGCCCGTAGAGGGAGTCGAAGGCACCGGCGACGACGAGCCGCTCGACGACCGGGCGGGAGACAGCGGCGCGGTGCCAGAAGTCCGACAGGCTCGAGTAAGGCCGGCCGGCGATGATGCGGGCGATCTCGGCCTCGTTGATGCCGCGGACGTCGGACAGCCCGATCCGGATGCCGTGACCGCGGCCGTCGGGCAACCGCAGGTCCGCAGCCCGGCTGCGCGGCGGGGCGCCGAGGATCGCCGGCGGCGGCTCGTCGAGGAAGCCGACCTTCTCCACGGTGTAGTCAGACGTTGACGTGTTCACGTCCAAGGACAGCACCGCGATCCCGAACTGGCGGGCGTCGTCGAGGATGAGCCGCTTGGGATACATGCCGGGGTCGTGCGTGAGGACCCCGGCGAGGAAGGCCGCCGGATGGTGCGCCTTGAGCCACGCGGACTGGTAGGTGGGCAGGGCGAAGGCGGCGGCGTGCGCCTTGCAGAACCCGAAGGACCCAAAGGCCTTGAGGATCTCCCAGACCCGCTCGACCACGTCGAGGGGGTAGCCCTTCGCGAGGGCTCTCGGGGCGAACCAGACCTTGATCTCGTCCTGGCCCTCGGGGCTGCCGAGGGTACGGCGGACCTCGTCGGCCTCGGCCAGGGTGCAGCCGGTCATGGTCGCCACGATCATGAGCACCTGCTCGTGGAAGACCACGACGCCGTAGGTCTGCTCGAGGGCGTACGTGAGGTCCTCGTGGACGTACTCCGGCTCCCGCCACCCCTGCCTGGCCTCCAGGAAGGGCCGCACCATGTCGCTCTTCACCGGTCCGGGGCGGAACAGCGAGATGTCGGTGATGAGGTCCTCGAAGGTCTCGGGCGCGAACTTGCCGATCAGCTCGCGCTGGCCCGGCGACTCGATCTGGAAGCAGCCGAGGGTCTTGGTCGACTGCACGAGCTCGAAGGTCCGCGGGTCGTCGCGCGGGGCGGTGTCAACGTCGATCGTCTTGCCGTCAACTCTCTGGACCTCCTTCACGGCGTGGGCCATCGCGGACTGCATCCGGATGCCGAGGACGTCGAGCTTGAGCAGCCCGAGGGCCTCCACGTCGTCCTTGTCGAACTGGCTCATGGGGAAGCCGAGCCAACTGGACTCGACCGGGGTGCGGTCGAGCAGGGTGCGGTCCGAGAGCAGCACGCCGCACGGGTGCAGGGCGATGTGGCGAGGCAACCCGTCGAGCCGCTCGACGAGCCGCAGCAGCAGGTCGGTGCGCGCGGCGTTGGGGCCCTGCCCCAGGCCGGAGGTCCGCAGCTCGGGCAGGTCGCGCATCGCCGCCCGCACCTGGCTGGCGCGGATGTGCGGAAAGGCCTTGGCCAGGCCGTCGACCTCTCCGGGTGGGAGACCGAGGGCGGCACCGACGTCGCGGATCCCGTGCCGCGCACGGTAGGTGTCCATCATCGAGACGCAGGTGCAGCGCTCCCCGCCGTACCTGCCCAGGATCTGCTCGTAGACCTCGGTGCGGCGGGCGGACTCGACGTCGATGTCGATGTCGGGCAGCTGGCGGCGCAACGGCGACAGGAACCGCTCCATGAGCAGGCCGTACCGGATCGGGTCGACGTCGCTGATCCCGAGCAGGTAGTTGACCAGCGACCCGGCGCCGGAGCCCCTGGCCGCCGCCCGAACGCCCATCCCCTTGATGAGGTCGACGACGTCGGCCACGGTCAAGAAGTACGACGGATAGCCGAGGCCACGGACGACGTCGAGCTCCTCCTCCAAGCGCCTGAGAGTGCTGGTGTCCCGCGCCATTCCTCGTTTCCCGAAGCCTGCCTCGCAGCGCTCCCGCAGGAGGCTGTCGGGCTCCCCGGCGACCTCCAGCTCGGGGAAGTGCACCTCGCCGATGCCGAGATCGCGGCGCGGGTCCACCGCGCACCGCTCGGCCTCGTGGCGGGTGCGCGCCAGCAGCCCCTTGCCGTCGTCCCGGAGACCGGCGTAGCGCGCGATCTCCTCGGCGACATCGGCCATCTCCTTGCCGCTCAGCAAGGCGGCCTCGGCGTTGGCGCGATCGACGTGCCGTGCATCGAGAGCCACCAGGCGCCGGCTGGCGTCGAGGACGTCGGCGGTCGGAGCGTCGCCGCGGTCGGCGTACCGCACCGCGTTGGTGAGGACGGCGCTCGCTCCCACCTCATGGGCGAAGCCGAGCATCCGGGCGGCCCGGCCGGCGTCACCGGGACCGCGGTGGTGGACCACCTCGAGGATCGTGCTGTCCACACCGAGGACGTCACGCCAGCGGTCGAGGTGCTCGCGGGCGAGGTCAGGACGACGCTGCTGGACGAAGTGCCCCACTTGAGAGGCCGGCCCGAGCAGGGCGGCGAGCGACCCTTCCTGGGCCGCACCTCCCGCGTGCTCGGCGACCAGGTCGAGGCTGCTGACCGGGGTGCCGCGCTCCCCCGCCAGGTGGGTGGCCGAGACCAGCCGGCACAGCGCTGCCCAGCCGCGGACGTCGCGGGCGAGCAGCACGACCCGGGGCAGGCCGTCGCTCTCGAGGAAGGCACCGCCGCGCGCGGGCGTGCGCCTCCTCGCCGGGGACCTGACAGGGTCGCGGGAGGCGAGCGGCTCCACCGCGAGGTCGACGCCGAAGATCGGCCGGACACCGAACTTCTCGCAGGCCTGGGCGAACTTCACGACGCCATAAGCCCCGTCACGGTCGGTGAGGGCGAGGGCGTCCATGCCGTGGTCGGTGGCCCGCTCGACGAGGACGTGCGGGTGCGAGGCGCCGTGCCGCATGGAGTACCCGCTGGCGACGTGCAGGTGAACGAAGGGGTCGTTCATCCCGAGCGTTGCAGGGTCGGGTTCGCCTGCTCCAGGCCGAGGGTGATCTCGACGACGGCGAGGAAGGACTGGGCGTCGCGCAGCAGGTCGTCGGCCTCGCGGGGCGTGACGACGCCGGCGATCCCGGCCTCCGCAGCGGCCCGCTTCTGGGCCCCGGCGGCGAAGAACCCGGCCCACTCGCCGAGCTCAGGGGCGACCGCAGCGAGCAGCACCCAGGCACTGCGGGGGCGACCACGTCGTGCCGCGGTGGGCTTGGCACGGCAGGAGAGCACCGCGGCGGCGGCGCGCAGGGCGGCGAGGTGGGCCAAGGCGTACCGCTGCCCGGGAACGGGGGTGGCGGCGGCCTCAGCCAGGCCGCGCTGGGACAGCGCGAGCAGCATCGGTGCCGGCAGGACGGGGGTCGTCATCAGTCCATCACCCGCTTCAGCGACCAGCTGCTCGCCGACCAGTCGAAGCACAGGTCGTAGACACCACGTGGAGGTGACTGCCCGCCGGAGAAGGCGGCCATCCGGCCCGAGTCGGCCTCGACCCGCCACCACTGCATCTCCCGGTCGTCCAGCGCGAGGCTGGCCTGCTCCTGGACGGGCGCCTGGGTGGGCCCATGGGTGAGCGCAGCGCCTGTCGTGAGGGAGCGGACCGCCGTACCTCTCCACCAGGAGCCGGACTCGGTCCAGCGGGCCAGCACCTCGCGGACGAGGTAGAGCCGGCCGCGCCACCGGAACTGGTCCGGGACGGGCCCGGAGGCAGCGACGCGGGTGCGGACCTCGACAGGGTCCGCGTGCAAGCGGCTCACGGCGTGCTCCTTCCTCCTGGCGCGGTGCGAGTGCCGGGGAAGACGGCGGAGTTGTCCCTTGTCTCGAGGCCGGAACGAGGCGCTTCCCCACGCCCGCGTCCCGAGCCGGTGGACCGCCCGGCGACGTGAGAGGGTCGAGACGCACGTCGTCGGGCGGACGTACCGCCCACTGGCGGGTCCGCGAGGTCCCGACAGGCTGATCGAACTACTGTTCGAACAACGCGAACAGTAGACCTCGTCACCGACAAGACCGTCAAGTGCTCAGGAGGAACCTGTGGACAGCGGCCTACGGAGCTGCACGATCCCCTCCCCGATCGGCGAGCTGCTGCTCGTCGCCTCCTCGAAGGGCCTGGTCCAGGTCTTCCTGCCGAGCAGCAAGGGCGTCCCCGCGACGAACGAGGAGCGGCATGACCCCTCGGCCCACTGCCTGCCCGCGGCCCGCACCCAGCTGCACGACTACTTCAACGGCACGCTCACCGCGTTCGACCTGCCCCTGGACGTCACGGGCAGCGACTTCCAGCAGCACGTCTGGGCGGCTCTGCGGGAGATCCCGTACGCCACCACGATCTCGTACGGCGAGATCGCCTCCCGCGTCGGCGCCGACCCTCGGACCGCGTCCCGAGCCGTCGGGCTGGCCAGCGGCAGCAACCCGATCGCGATCGTGGTGCCGTGCCATCGGGTCATCGGCGCCGACGGGGACCTCACCGGCTACGCGGGCGGGATCCACGCCAAGCGCTGGCTCCTCGACCACGAGGCCAAGGTCGCCGGCACCGTCCTGTTCTGAGGCGTCCCTGGGTCCGAACTGGGTCTTCGAACTGGGTCTTAGGGTGCGTGCCATGGCATCGCTGCTGCTGTCGCGTCGGGACCTGGACTTCCTGCTGCACGAGTGGCTGGACGTCTCCTCACTCACCAGCAGGGAGCGCTACGCCGAGCACTCCCGTGAGACGTTCGACGCGGTCCTGGACCTGGCCGAGCAGATCGCCACCCGCGACTTCGCGCCGCACAACCGTCGCTCCGACATCGAGGAGCCGGTCTTCGACGGCGAGCGCGTCATCCTGCACGACGAGATCGGCAAGGCGCTTCGCAGGTACGCCGACGCCGGGCTCATCGGCGCGGGCATGGACAAGGGCGTCGGCGGCATGCAGCTGCCGGCGGTGGTCACGCAGGCAACCATGGCCTGGTTCCAGGCAGCCAACGTGGGCACGTCGTCGTACCCCTTCCTCACGATCGCCAACGCCAACCTGCTGCAGGCGCACGGGACGCCGGAGCAGGTGCAGACCTACGTCGTGCCGATGGTCGAGGGCCGCTGGTTCGGGACGATGTGCCTCTCCGAGCCGCAGGCCGGGTCGTCGCTGGCCGATGTCACGACTCGGGCCGAGCCACAGGGCGACGGCAGCTACCGGCTGTACGGCAACAAGATGTGGATCAGTGCCGGTGACCACGACCTGAGCGAGAACATCATCCACCTGGTGCTGGCGAAGGTCCCGGGCGGACCGGCGGGGGCCAAAGGGATCTCGCTGTTCGTCGTACCGAAGTTCCTCGTCGGGACGGGCGAGCGCAACGACGTCGTGCTGGCCGGCCTCAACCACAAGATGGGCTACCGCGGGACCGTCAACGCACTGCTCAACTTCGGCGAGGGCAAGCACACGCCGGGCGGGACGCCCGGGGCCGTCGGCTTCCTGGTCGGCGAGGAGCACCAGGGCCTTACCTACATGTTCCACATGATGAACGAGGCTCGCATCGGTGTGGGCGTCGGCGCGATGGCCCTGGGATACAGCGGCTACCTGCACGCCCTGGATTACGCCCGGACCCGCCCTCAGGGCCGTCCCGCCGACGCGAAGGACCCGGCGACCCGCATGGTGCCGATCATCGAGCACGCCGACGTCCGCCGGATGCTGCTGGCGCAGAAGTCCTACGTGGAGGGGTCCTTGGCCCTCAACCTCTACTGCGGCCGGCTCGTCGACGAGGAGCGCACGGGCCTGACCGAAGAGGCCCGCACGCGGGCACACCTGCTGCTCGAGATGCTCACACCGATCGCCAAGAGCTGGCCTGCGCAGTGGTGCCTGCTCGCGAACGATCTCGCGATCCAGGTGCACGGCGGCTACGGATACACCCGCGAGTACCCGGTCGAGCAGCTGTATCGCGACAACCGCCTCAACGCGATCCACGAGGGCACCCACGGCATCCAGGCCCTCGACCTGCTCGGCCGCAAGGTCGTGATGCAGGGCGGCGCCGGACTCGCCCTGCTTGCCTCCACGATCGGCGAAACCGTTGACCGCGCGCTCAAAGAAGGCGCCATCGCATCGAGGTACGCGACAGCATTGAGCGCCACCCTCAACCGAGCGGTGGAGGTGACCCAGATCGTCTGGGGCGCGGGCGATGTGGCCCTGTCGCTCGCCAACGCCTCGGTCTACCTCGAAGCCGTCGGGCACACCGTCATCGCCTGGATGTGGCTCGAGCAGCTGCTCGCCGCCCATGGCAAGGAGGGGGACTTCTACGACGGCAAGCGCCATGCCGCGCGGTACTTCTTCCAGTGGGAGCTGCCCAAGACCACCCCGCAACTCGACCTGCTGGCCTCCCTGGACCGCACCACCCTGGACATGCACGACAGCTGGTTCTGAGCGGCGTCGGGTAGTACGGGACGGGCCTCTCGTGCGCCGGCATCACACCTGCCGCCCAACAGGCCAGTGCCATGACCTCCGAGGTCATCGACGGCATGACCTGGTCGGCCACATGCTCTCGTGCACCCACTCAGACAGGAGCACGCGATGACCGACATGACCGCCCTCGCCGAGCAGTACCTGGCCAGCTGGAACGACATCGACC
>JAOPVP010000087.1 GCA_025966135.1 Frankiales bacterium | reverse complement strand
TCGGATCGGGCCGATAGCGGCACCAGTTGCCAGTAACGACGGACCGGTCGAGGGAAGCTGCAGCGTCTGGCATCGTCGCGGCAAGCCGGGCGATGGCTTCCTTGATGCGGGCGCTGACGGCTTTGCGTGCACGTTCCGCGGTGGCTCCCGTCGCAGCGCGTGACCCGCCGCCGTGGCCGGTGACTCGGCCGAGCTCCTCGAGCAGGGCATCGCGCTCCGCGCCGAGCCGCGTGGCCCTCTCAAGGTCGTGCTGGTCGGAGGCGACGGCTTCGTCCTCGTCGAGATCGAGCAGCCGGCGGCGGTAGGCACCAATGGCGCTGCGGTCGGCCAGCTCGCCAGCTGCACCCTGCACGAGACCGGCGCCAGTGAGCTGTAGGACGTGAACGTCGACGCCTGGCTGCGAGAGAAGCACGGCGAGGTCACGTAGGCCCTTGCTGTCGGCGAACGACGCCGTGCTCGACCCGACGGCGACCGACCAGGTCGTTCCCACCCGGCGCAGCACGGCGTGGCCAGTACCGGCGGAGCCAATGCCGCAGGCCCCGAGGCGGGTGTGCACCTCGGCTGCCTGGTCCAGCAGTCCGTTGCCTTCGTCGGTGAGGCCGAGCGCCTTGGCAACCGCGCCGGCAGGTTGGGAAAGGCTACCCGCGAAGGCGACCACCGCGCCGTTGACGCCGCACGAGGTGACTACAGGGCGCAGCCCGTCGAGGACGTCCGCGCACATTTCGAGATCCCCGACGGCGACCGCGGCCTCGGCGAGCTGGCCGATGAACACCGACCAGAGATAGGAGGTGTCTGCGCGCCATCCGCCGAGCTCGCGCACGCTGTTGAGCTCGCGGCGGGTCGCGTCGAGATCGCCTGCTCGGCTGAGGAACCCTGCCGCGACTGCGTGCGCGTGCACCGGGGCGCCAACCCACCAGCGGACCGCCTCGTCCGCGAAAGCCCTGAGCTCGTCCGGGTCGCCGCGCTGCTGAACCAGTGCCAGGCGCTGGGACATCCGCACGTTGCCAGTGTCTGGCTCCCGGATGCGCTCCCCGAGCGTGGTTGCGTCATCGATCAACGACTCGGCGGTGTCGAGGCGGCCATCGAGCAGGGCCAGGGCGGCACGGCGGGTCAGCAGCAGGTACTGGTGCCGTGGCTGGCCGAGCGCCTCCATGGCGTCAGACCACAACCGCAGCGTGTAGCGAAACACTGGGGATCCTTGTTCGAGCTGGGCGTTCGCGAGCAGCAGCAGCCCCTCGGCGCGTTGCTCCGCGTCACCAAGGTCGTCTGCGAGCGCGACCACCCGCGTGGCAAGGTCTTGCCGATCGCTGCCGGTGCCCGGCGTCCACAGCACATCGTGCCTGGCGCGTAGGCAAGCCAGCTGCGCGGCGGGTGCGCGGGCGAGGTCGAGCGCGTGCAGGCTCAGCGGACCGGCCTTGGCCCGGTGCTCGGGGATGGAATGGGCCAGTTCGCGGGCCAGCGCAGCGGTCAGCTGTGCCTGCAGGTCGTCGTCACCGGCCGCGCAGACCCGGGCCTGTTCGAGCAGCTCGATCACGGGCGTGCGCGGCATGGCGAACCTGGCTCCGAGGGACTGGACACCGAGCGCGACCGCCGCTTTCTGCTGCGGACGTGTGGCAATCGGCCATGCCAGCTCGAGCAGTGCTCGGGCCTCGTCTGGGTTGCCGCTGCGCGAGAGCGCGTCCGCCTCCGCGACGAGCAACTCGACATGTACGGCGGCAGGCAGCAGTACGCCGGCTGCTGCGCTGCGTTCCCGTACCACCCGCAGGTGCTTGGCTGCCTCCGAGAGGGCGAGCCGGTTCCGGTCAACCTCGGCGGCCCGTAGCGCCCAGGCAACGGCGCGTTGGTGACCGTCGAGACCGATCGCCTCGGCGAAGTGCCGGGCCACCTCCCCGGGTGGGTGCGCGGGACCCTGCGTGGCGGCCATCGCGGCGGCAATGCGCAGGTGCCGTCCGCCCCTCTCCGGCAGACGCTGCTCCGAGACCAAGGTCTCGCGGACCAGATCGTGGCTGAAGCGCGCTGCCACCAGGACACCCGCGCACTCGGCTTGCTCAAGGCTGGTGGTGACCTCAGCCCTCTGCAGCCCAGTCACCACAACAAGGAGCTCGACGTGCACTTCGTTGCCGATCAGGGCAGCGGTCTGGAGGACGTCGCGGCAAGACGCGCCTAGCCGGTCCAGACGGATGGTGATGGCGTCCCGTACGGCCGCGGGCAGTGTCCCGCCAGCACCCTGTGCAAGCGCGACGGCGAGTTCCTTGACGAAGAAGGGCCGGCCGGCGCTGCGACGGTGCACCGACGGCGCCCATTGCTCGGCGACGGTCTCGCCGGCGAGCTCCGCGACCACGTCATGGACCTCAGCTTCGTCGAGACCCGTGATTGCAATGTGCTCGCCCCGGCTGGTCAGCGCGGCCAGTGTGGCTCGACTTGACTCGGGCAGTTCGTCGTCGCGGGCGGTGCCGATGAACAGGACAGCGACTCCGTGCAGTGCCCTGGTGAGGAAGTCGAGCAGGTCGAGTGATGAGCGGTCGGCCCATTGCAGGTCGTCGAGCACGACCACCAGGGGTTCGGTCGCGGCGAGCCGCGTCAGCCAGCGAGCAATGGCGTCGAAGGTCAGCAGGCGGTCTCGACTCGGGTCGGTCGTCTCTGCGGCCACCCCGAGTGTGGGCACCACCCGGGCCAGCAGACCGCGGTCGTCAACGGAGGGGTCGCCGTGATGCCCGGCAGCCAGGCTGCTGAGGGCTTGGCTCCAGGGCCAGTAGCCCGGTGCGTCGGCCCAGCAGGTCCCCCAGACCGATCGCGGCCGGAGGTCGTCGAGCGCGTGGGCGACCAGGGCGCTCTTGCCCATCCCCGCCGCTCCTGTGATGAGCACGACGCCTGACCGGCCCGCGCGGGCAGCCGCCAGGGACTGCGCGAGTCGGCTCAGCGCTCGGGTTCGTCCCACGAACAGCGGCCCGCTCATGGCCGCATCTTGCCGCCTGGCGAACCGCCAGGTCACAACCTGGCGAACCACCGCCTGATCTGGCGCCAATACAGGTGAGAGCACTCATCGAGACAGGGAGCACCTGATGGCCACCTTCGACGCAGCGCAGTACAAGCAGACCACCCGCAACCAGTGGGAGGAGGCTGCTGAGGCCTGGCACCACTGGGGACCGTTGCTCGAGTCATGGCTCGGCCCAGCCACCGACCTGATGCTCGACGCGGTCCAGATCACCAGCGGCAGCAGGGTCCTGGACGTTGCCGCCGGCGCCGGCGGTCAGGCGCTGTCGGCGGCTCGGCGGGTCGGCCAGTCCGGGCGAGTGGTCGCCACCGACATCTCCCCGACGATCCTGGAGTACGCCGCGAAGACCGCCGCGGCTGAGGGCCTGACCAACGTCGACACCCGAGAGCTGGACGGCGAAGCACTCACCCAGCTCGAGGCGGGCAGCTTCGACGCCGTGATCTCACGCGTGGGACTGATCTACTTCCCCGACCAGCAGCAGGCCCTCTCGGGGATGCGACGTGCGCTTCGCCCCGCCGGTCGGGTCGGTGCGATCGTGTACTCCACCGCTGACCGCAACGGCTTCTTCTCCGGGCCGGTCGGGATCATCCGGCGGCGCGCCCAGCTGCCACCGCCAACGCCCGGCCAACCCGGCCCCTTCAGTCTCGGAGCGCCTGGCGTGCTCGAGCAGGCCCTGACCGACGCCGGCTTCACCGACATCACGGTTCAGGCGGTCGACGCTCCTCTTCGGCTGCCGTCCGCCGCCGACTGCCTGCGCTTCGAGCGAGAGTCCTTCGGTGCGCTGCACCAGATGCTCAGCGGCGTCCCCGAGGCTGACCGGGACGAGGTGTGGACCGAGATCCACGACCACCTGCGCGGCTATGAGACTCCCGCCGGCTTCGTCGGGCCGTGCGAACTGCTCGTCGTCTCGGCGACCCGATGACCGGCGTCGCGGCCGTGCAGGCCATGCCCGTCTTCCTCGACACCGACGCCGGCACCGACAAGGCCTGCGCGTTGATCAAGGAGGCCACCGCTCATGGCGCCGAGCTGGTGGTGTTCCCGGAAGCCTTCCTGCCCACCTACCCGGATTGGGTGTGGCGCCTGCCCGCCTGGGAGGACAACCACTACACCGCGCGGCTGCGCGAGCAAGCCGTCACCGTCCCCGGGGCAATCACACAGCGTCTCGGTGAGGCGGCCCAGGACGCCGGCGCCTACGTGGCGATCGGCATCAGCGAGCTTGACGGCGGGACGCTCTACAACACGCTGCTCTACCTCGCGCCCGACGGCGCCGTCGTCGGACGGCACCGCAAGCTCATGCCCACTGGCGGTGAGCGCAGCGTCTGGGGGTGCGGCGACGGCTCCACCCTTGACGTCGTGCACACCCCATTCGGCACCGTCGGCGGCCTAATCTGCTGGGAGAGCTACATGCCCTTGGCCCGCACCGCGCTCTACGCCCAAGGCATCGACGTCTACCTTGCGCCGACCTGGGACAACGATGAGGTGTGGGTGCCGACGCTGCAGCACATCGCGAAGGAAGGCCGCGTCTACGTCATCGGCGTCACCCCGGTCCTGCGCGGCAGCGACGTCCCCGAAGCGCTACGCGGCGACATCTACGGCGGCGACGACGACTGGATGAGCCGTGGCAACAGCACCATCGTCGGGCCTGACGGCCGCATCCTCGCCGGGCCACTAACCGGCGAGGAAGGCATCCTGTACGCCCACATCGACCTGGCGACCATCCGTCAACAGCGGCATGAGTTCGACCCGGTCGGACACTACGCCCGACCCGACGTGTTCTCCCTCCACGTCGACACCCGGGCCCGCCACCCGGTGACGTTCACCGCGTGAGCCATTCGTCATACGCCCTGCGGTGATGGCCGTTCGCCGTCCGCTGCTCATGCGTACCCGAGGAGCATCCATGTCGCGTCGGAGCTCCCCAAGACCCCGAGCGGCAAGGTGCAGCGGTACCTGCTGCGCGAACAGCTGACGCAGTCCAGGAACCCGGAGGCCGCCGCCCCAGGAGCTGGGATCCGTCGCGTCGACGGGCACGGAGATATCTAGGTCGCGGCGAAGCGCCAGATGATGACTGCGGCAGCCAGCCCTTCCACCGCGGATCCGGCCGCCCACCCGACCAGCGAGATCGCGCCGACCCCCAGGCCGACGACCAGGCCGAGCACGGCCTTCACGCTCATCCAGATCAGGCTCAACCACGCCACCGGCAGGCGACGGTCGCTGCCCGGACCCAGCCGACAGCGAGCGCTTGGTCGATGCTCACGACTGATGCGGCCGCAGCGGGCACAAACACGTCGTAACCGACCCCGTTCCCGCGACCGGACGAGACCGGACGCTTGCATCTGCGTCTATGGTGGCAGTGTTTCCCAGTTTCGCGGCGGCGCCACACAAGACCACGTCTTCGTCCAGGCAGTAGACCAGGTGCAGGCAGGGTGGTCGCTCATCGCTTGCAAACCCATGCAACCTCAGCCAGGTCGGCTTCCGTATTAATGGCATGAGCAGAGACCAGCCCTGATGCGGACGAGCCGCGAGGAGCAGTTCCGGGCGTATGTCGTGAGGTCACGGGCCTCGCTGGTGCGGACCGCGACCCTCCTGACGGCCGGCGACAGCCACCTCGCGGAAGACCTTGTCCAGACCGCCCTGACCAAGCTGTACGTCGCTTGGCCCCGGATCCGGCTCCCGGACGGGCCAGACGGCTATGTCAGACGGATCCTCGTCAACGCCCTGATCGACGAACGGCGACGGCCCTTCCGGCAGCGGGAGACATCCCACGCGGACGTGCCCGACTACGCGCCGTCCGAGCCGCCGCACTTCCAGGCCCTGCTTTCTGCGCTCGCCGGACTGCCGCCCGGGATGCGGGCAGCGGTCGTCCTCCGTCACGTCCACGACCTGTCCGTCGCGGACACCGCCCGCACCCTCGGCTGCAGCGAGGGCAACGTCAAGAGCCAAACCGCCCGCGGGCTCGAACAGCTGCGCGCAAGCCTGATCCCCGACCCGATGACTTCCAGGAGCACCCGATGACCGACCTTCAGACCCTTCTCCTCGACGCCGGCCGACCCGGCGCCGAGCCCTCCGCGCACGTGGTGGACGACGACCTGGCACGTGGCCGCCGGGCACTTGCCCGCCGCCGACTGCGACAGGGCGGAACCCGCGGTGTGCTCGTCGCCGCTGCCGCGGTCGGCACCCTGGTCGTCGTACAGGCCCAGGGTGTGAGCCAGAGCCCGACGCACACCGCCACCCGGTCCGTGCAGACGTCGCCGATCAAGCTCGTGGCCTACACCGGGAGCCAGCCGGAGGGGTACACGGTCGACGCGGTGCCCGCCGGCTGGGAAATCCAGGGCGTCAACAACTACGTGCTCACCATCGCCGCGGTCGGCAACCCGGACCGCCACGTGGACAACTTCGCCGGCAAGCTCGTCGTGATGCTCCTGTCGAAAGACGGATCGATCCCGACCACGGGCAGCCACGTCGCAGTCGGGTCCAGGTCCGGCGTCGTCTCGCACCTCGACCCGACCACGGCACAGCTGTTCTTCACCGACGCCGCGGGCCACGTGCTCGACATCCAGGTGCCGGCGGCACTGCACTGGACCGACGCGCAGATCGGCCAGTTCGGCGCGGCCCTGCACGTCAACGCGACCGCCCAGGCCGGCAGGGGCTGACCCTCGACGCACGGAACACTGAGCCGGTCACCCCCGAGGGTGACCGGCTCAGCGCGTGGTAGGGCGCGCTCACCTTTGGGTTGGGTCTGCCCTTTCGAACTGGGGTATCCAGGGATGCGCACCTCGGTGTCGAGCCAGGGCGACAGCAGGACGAGCCGCTCGGGCAATGACCGGCCGTGCTCGCGAAGCTGTTGTGCGGACACCAAGGCGAGGCCGCCGGCGGAGTCCCCCTCAGCACAGTGCGACGTGCGTGGCCAACGTTTCCTCGAGAACGCCGAGGAGAACAGAATCGACGCCGGACACGCACACGACGACCTGGCCGCCGTCGCCGCTGTCAGCTGAACAAGGAGCACGTGATGGACACGACACCCACTTTCGTCGCCAACCCCGGCCGCTAAGCGAACATGAGCTACCGCCGATCGGGCCGCAGCGGCGTCGAGCTGCCGCTGCTCTCCTCGGGTTCTGGAAGAACTTCGGCGGTGACCGTCCGATGGAGACCCAACGCGCGATCATGCGGCGGGCCTTTGACCTCGGCATCACCCACTTCGACCTCGCGAACAACTACGGGCCGCCGTACGGCCGCCGAGGCGAACGTCGGGCGATTGCTGGCAGAGGACTTCCGCCGCCACCGCGACGAGCTGATCATCAACACGAAGGCTGGCTGGGACCAGCTGGCACGGGACAACGATGAGAAGCCGCGGTCGCAAGCGCTATCCCGACTGATCTTCCCCGGCACCGCGAGGAAGGCCGAGTCGTCACCTAGATGCACGTAGATACGACCGCATAGGGAGCCGTACGGCTCCAGCCTCGCCCAGCCGCGCCCACTGGCAGGATCGCCGTCGTCGTCGCCTTGAAGCCGAGGCGGCCCAGCGAGTCGGGCTCGAACTCGAAGAATCCCGGGGCGAGGAGGTCGACGGCATCCTGGTCCCAAACTTCCATGTGCACGATCCGCTACCGTCCGACGACGTTCATACACCCGCCGAGCGTGCGTCTACGAAGCCGGGCCAGCGACCCGAGTGCGAATCGATCTCGTCGGCAACAGCTCAAGGGTGATGCGAGCGTTCAGTCCCTCCGCAAGCCGAAGCAGCGTGGGAGTCGTAGGAGCCAACACGCCGCGCTCGATCCGGCTGATGTCGGCCTGGTCGACGCCAGAGAGCTCAGCCAGCTCGCGCTGCTTCAGTCCCCGCTCGCGTCGAGCCTCGGCCAGCGCCGCACCCAAGGCGTACGCACGATCGAACACCTCGACGGCAACCGCGTCGGCGCCGGTCATGCCAGCGCGTCGGGCACCACTTCCGCTGCTGGCCAGTCGGACACTTCAGGGCCTACGAGCCGCCGGACATCATGGGCATCGGTGCCCCCGTGGGCTCGGTCAGGCCAGGAACTGCCTGCGGTGCGGCCAGCAGCAGCACACCGAGCGCAAGCAGGACGAGCGCCGTACCGAACGTCGCTGTACGACGCCATGGCACCGTCTTCTCGACAGCGATGAGCCCCGCGACGACAGCCATCCAGGTGATGCTCATGACACCGAGTGCGAACAACGCAGCCATGAGAGCCCAACAGCAGCCGACACACCAGGCACCGTTCTTCGCCCCCATGCGTAGGCCGCCCTGCCAGCCCTCACGCCACGAGCCCAGTAGGAACCCGAGCGGGCTGCGGCACTTGCCGAGACACACGTTCTTCAGCGGCGTCAGCTCGTAGACCGCCGCAACCACCAAGGTGAGACCGGCGATCGGCCGACCGGCGTGATCCCACGCCAGCCTGTCTCCGGCCAGCCGTCCAGCCGCATCGGCGATCGCGAAGGCGACGACGCCCGTGGCAGTCCAGGTAAGCAGATACCCGGCGGTGAACGCCGCCGGAGCCAGTGGCCACCGGCTTCGTGTCATGCGGGCGTAGAGCGCAACCGTCGGGGCCACCGACGGGAACATCATCGCCGCCATCATCACGACCCAGACACCGAGGAACCAGCCGAAGGTGCCCAGCGCGGTCCACGGTCCGCTGTCCATGCCGCGCATCTGGTCGAGCGTCCACCACCAGCCCAGTCCGGAGAGCATGAACAGCGTAAGCACGAGTCCCAGTCGCACCCGGGCGGCGGCGAAGGCGACCCTGAGGCCACCGGAGGCGACCGGTCGAGCCTCCTCGACAGCCGTCATGCCCTCAGGCAGCCCACGAGAAGTCTGACTTCGACAGACCCGTCTTGCCCTCGTACGAGATGCCGAAGGCGTTGATGCGCGAGCGCTTCGCCTCGGCCATCGTCAGGTCGGAGCCAATCGGATGGAACATCCCAGCGAACCTGACCGGCTCACCGGTCTCCACCCCGAACGGGACGATGTCCTGGATCTCGAAGTCGATCCCGTCGCCGACCTTGACCGAGTGCCGCAGGCCGTCGTCCTCGATCAGGATCGTCGCTCGCTCGACACCGAGCACCTCACCGATCAGCGGCGCGAGGCCGGCCATCGGACCGCCGAGCTGGCCGCTGAAGACGCCCACGAGCTTGTCGAACTGCTCCTGGCTCGCCTCCTCGCCGACGAACACGCCGACCCGCCAGTTGCCCTCGGTCATCACCTTGGGCGAGTCGGCGATCATCGCGACCTTGCAGCCGGCGATGTCGGTGCCTTCGACCGTGCCCTCGCGGACGTTGAAGACCAGCACGACCCTGCAGAAGTCGTAGGTGGCCCCGTGATCCAACGACAAGTTGCAGGGGCACATCAGCTCACACGAACATGTCTCGATGTAGCTGCCTCGCAGGTTCCACGACATGGCGCCTCCCCGTCCCGAGAGCGCCCACTCTCGTCTCAGGGCACATGATCGTCAACCTCTCTCAGGGAGCACGTGCAGCGTCGACCCAGCACCTGCACTGATGCTCCGTTGCCAGCTCAGACGTAGGCTCCGGGTCTGTGGAGTCCGACGATGCAGCGGTTCTCGTAGCGGAGGGCTACGCCGCAGTTGCGGCCGGTGAGTGGCAGACGGCTCGTCGCCCGAGCGGTCTTGGATGGCATGCAGCTTCATGGCGACCAACGCCGCCGGTGTGGCGAAACGGTGCCGTCGCCAAGACGATGTCCGGGCCCGTCGTGACGACGGTCAACGCAGTCGCGGTCGCGAGCGCCCAGCTGTGGGCGGAAACGAAGAGTCGTTGAGGCTCTTTCCCCGGCCAACGCCCCTGAACCCCCGCAGGTGCCATAGCCCGAACGCTCGACCCAACGCCAAGCTTTGCCTGGGCAAGATCCGGGACGTCCCGGTATTACGGGCAGAGCCACCCGAAAGAGAGGGTCCGGCTCGGGGGGCTTCCGACGCGCGATCGGCGGCGGCCAGGTCAGCGGAGCGTCTGGCGTTGGCCAGTTGCCGCGGCTGTCTCTATCGCGTCAAGCAGCCGATGGCGGGTGACTGCGTCATCGAACGTCGGGCAGAACTGCGTGCCCTCGCGGTAGTCGCGGGCGAACCGCGCATAGGCGTGTGCGACGTTGGCGGAAGGTCCTGAACCTTGCGACGACGCCCACTGGTACTGCTCTGGCACGGGGAGCACCTTCAGCGAGGTCTGGGAGCGGTTGCCTCCATGGACGGTCATCTCGAAGATCTGCGGTTGGCCGCCAGCGGAGGTAATTTGCAGGTCACCCTCGGTGCCGTTGATCTCCCAGAGCAGATTCGTGCCGCGCGAGTACCCGCCGCGGTAGTGCACCGACAGCGCGGCTCCGCCCTCGAGCAGTCCGGCGGCGCACACCTGATCCTCTGTCGTCATCGGCACGGTCTGGCCGGTGTCGGAGATCGTGACGCGCTTTCGGCGCACGGTCATGGTGGCCGAGAGCTCGCGTACTTCGCCGAGGCAATGACATAGCGCATCCAACGCGTGGCCAAGAGCGATCGAGAGCATCGTCGCGCCGTTCTGCTTGTCATTGAGGTAGGCGTTGAACGGCTCGACCGTCGGTCCCCAGCCCATTCCCGAGCCGATCAAGGTCGTGGAGAGCAGCTCACCCAGGTATCCCTGCTTGATCAGGTCCCGCACGTAGGCGACCGACGGTGCAGACCGGGCCTGCAGACCGGCCACCGCGAGGACACCCTGCTTCCTGGCAAGCGCGGCCAACGTCTCGGCCTCGGCCACGCCGTTGCCGAGCGGCCATTCGCAGTAGACGGCCTTACCCGCGTCCAGCGCTGCGGTCGCCAGCTCGAGGTGATGGGGCACCTTCACGGTGACTGCGACGACGTCCACGGCGTCGCTGCTCACGAGGTCGTGATGGTTGTCAAACGCGAGCGGCACACCGAAGAGCTTGCCGGCGGCGTCGGCGGATTCTTGACGGCTGGTGGACAGCGCCGCGATCTCGAAGTCATCCGCGAGCGACGTCAAAGCCGGGATGTGCGCCTGCGCCGCCCAGCCACGTCCCGGACTGGCTCCGATGATGCCGACGCGAATTCTGTCAGGTCCGCCCTTGCTCATGGTGATGATCCTTCTGCGGCGGTGGTGCTCACCAAGCCACGCTCTGCTCATCGATCTCTTGCGCTCGACCCTCATGACTTGAATACTCAAGTCATTCTATCGCGCTGACTTGAACCGTCAAGTCAGTCCGACGTGGGTTAGCTTGACGCGTCGATACGTGCGAGCAAGCGCTCGGAAGCGTCATGCAGCTGCCGAAGCTCCGCGGAGCTGAACCCGTCGACGACAAGCGAGCGCACCCTGGCGACATGTCCCGGCGCGCTTGCGA
>JAOPVP010000067.1 GCA_025966135.1 Frankiales bacterium | reverse complement strand
GCTCCTCGCCACTGCCGAGCCGCGCTTGCCGCTGCAACGGCCGATAGCCCTTCGGCGGGTAGTACAGCAGGTCGGGCGCCTGCGTACCGCCAACGGCACCGTAGGTGACGGGCTGGTCGGTGAACGTGGAGCGTCGCATGGGCTCTACTTCTTGTCTTTCACTTCTTGTCTTTTTTCTCGGTGTCGCCCGAGAGCGCTGCGATGAACGCCTCCTGCGGAACCTCGACGCGCCCGACCATCTTCATGCGCTTCTTGCCCTCCTTCTGCTTCTCGAGGAGCTTGCGCTTGCGGGTGATGTCACCGCCGTAGCACTTGGCCAGCACGTCCTTGCGGATGGCACGGATGTTCTCGCGGGCGATGACCTTCGCGCCGATCGCGGCCTGGATCGGCACCTCGAACTGCTGCCGCGGGATGAGCTCGCGCAGCTTGGTCGCCATCATGTTGCCGTAGGTGTAGGCCTTGTCCTTGTGCACGATCGAGCTGAACGCGTCGACGGCCTCGCCCTGCAACAGGATGTCGACCTTCACCAGGTCCGACACCTGCTCGCCGGCCGGCTCGTAGTCGAGCGAGGCATAGCCGCGGGTCCGTGACTTCAGCTGGTCGAAGAAGTCAAAGATGATCTCGCCGAGGGGCAGCGTGTAGCGCAACTCGACCCGGTCCTCCGACAGGTAGTCCATGCCCTGCAGAGAACCGCGGCGGCCCTGGCACAGCTCCATCACGGCCCCGACGAACTCGCCCGGCAGCAGCAGCATCGCCTTGACGACCGGCTCGTGGATCTCGCCGATCTTGCCCTTGGTCGGCCAGTCGCTCGGGTTGGTGACGACGAGCTCCTCGCCGGTCTCCATGACGACGCGGTAGACGACGTTGGGGGCGGTCGAGATCAGGTCGAGGCCATGCTCGCGCTCGAGCCGCTCGCGCACGATCTCCAGGTGCAGCAGGCCGAGGAAGCCGACCCGGAACCCGAAGCCGAGCGCCGCGGACGACTCCGGCTCGTAGACCAGCGCGGCGTCGTTGAGCCGCAGCTTGTCGAGGGCCTCGCGCAGCGCCGGGTAGTCCGAGCCGTCCAGCGGGTAGAGGCCCGAGAACACCATCGGCTTGGGGTCGCGGTAGCCACCGAGCGACTCGGTCGCAGAGTTCCGGACCGTCGTGAGGGTGTCCCCGACCCGGGCCTGACGCACGTTCTTCACGCCCGGGATGACGTAGCCCACCTCGCCGGCCGAGAGGAACTCGGTGGGCGTCATGTCCGGGGAGACGACGCCGACCTCGAGGATCTCGTGGGCGTTCTGCGTCGACATCATCAGCCCGCGGTCCCGGGTGGACAGCTGCCCGTCCATCACCCGCACGTAGGTGATGACGCCGCGGTACGGGTCGTAGACGGAGTCGAAGATCATGGCGCGCGCCGGGGCGTCGAGCACGCCCATCGGCGCCGGGACGTCCCGCACGATCGCGTTGAGGACGTCCGTCACGCCCTCGCCGGTCTTGGCGCTGATCCGGAGCACGTCGTCGGGATCGCAGCCGATGATCTTCGCGATCTCCTCGGCGTACTTGTCCGGCTGCGCCGCCGGCAGGTCGATCTTGTTGAGCACCGGGATGATGTGCAGGTCGTTCTCCAGCGCCAGGTAGAGGTTGGCCAGCGTCTGGGCCTCGATGCCCTGCGCGGCGTCGACCAGCAGCAACGTCCCCTCGCACGCGGCCAGCGACCGGGAGACCTCGTAGGTGAAGTCGACGTGCCCCGGCGTGTCGATCATGTTCAGGATGTAGTCCTGGCCGTCGTCGGCGGTCCACGGCAGCCGGACGTTCTGCGCCTTGATGGTGATCCCGCGCTCGCGCTCGATGTCCATCTTGTCGAGGTACTGCGCCCGCATCTGCCGCGCGTCCACCACCCCGGTGACCTCGAGCATGCGGTCAGCCAACGTCGACTTGCCGTGGTCGATGTGGGCAATGATGCAGAAGTTCCGGATGATCTCCTGCGGCGTGTTCGAGGGCACGAGCCAGTCTAGGGGCGCGTCAGGCGAGTCGAGTGACTTCGACGCTCACGCCGAGGGAGTGCGAGCCCCGACCGGCGTACCCGCCCTTGAGCGGTGGCACGTCGGTGCAGTCCCGGCAGCCGCCGACCCAGGTCTCGCTGCAGGCGTGGCTCTCGCCCCACGAGCGCGTGACTGCTAGGGTTGCTCGACCGCGCGCGGCGTGCTGCTGCGTGCCCATTGACGAACTTATGACGAGGATCCTTCCGCAGTGGCGAACATCAAGAGCCAGATCAAGCGCATCAAGACCAACGAGAAGGCGCGCCTGCGCAACAAGTCGGTCAAGAGCTCGCTGAAGACCGCTGTGCGCAAGTTCCGCGAGGCCGCCGACGCCGGCGACGCCGCTGCCGCCACCCTGGCGATGCAGACCGCGAGCCGTCAGCTCGACAAGGCCGCCAGCAAGGGCGTCATCCACGCCAACCAGGCCGCCAACCGCAAGTCGGCGATGGCCAAGAAGTCAGCCCAGCTCGTCTCCAAGTAGTCCTCGACCACGACAAGGCGCCGGCACCCTCAGGGGGCCGGCGCCTTTCGTCGGTCCCGGGCGCGGCTTGCGCCTGCCGAGGTGCGCACGTCCATGCGGGAGCTGAGCAGACGTCAGTGGTCGCGCAGCAGGCCGGCGAGGACATCGTGGCCCTTGACGACCACGGCGACGGCGAGGGGCAGGACCAGGATCGACCAGGCGGAGGAGAGGTCGGCCATCGCGAGCAGCGCACCGAGCAGCGCCATCCCCTCCCCGAGGACCGCGCGCTGCCAGGCGTTCGGGTGGACGTTCTTGAGCTGCAGCAGCACCGGGTAGAACGGCCGCTTGGACCGCACCTTCGCCTGCTGCAGGTCGGGCGAGGTCATCGGGCCGCACCTCGCGCCTGTACGACGGCCAGCAGGGCACGCTCCACGGCGTACGCGGCGTCCGTCGCCCCACCCTTCACATCACCATCCGCGGCCGCGACCGCCTGCAGGGCCACGGACAGGCCCTCCGGCCGCCACCCGCGCGCCTGACGCTGGGTCTTCTCGACCTTCCACGGGGGCATGCCCAGCTGCCCGGCGAGGGCGTTGACGGGCTGCCGACCGGCCGAGGCGACCAGCGCGACCGACCGGAGCGTGTTGGCCAGGGCGCTGGTGACGAGCACCGGGGCAAGTCCGGTCGACTGTCCCCACCGCACGAGCTCCAGGGCGCCCGCCAGGTCCCCGTCGACGGCCTTGTCGGCGATGGCGAAGCCGCTCGACTCCGCCCGGCCCCGGTGGTACCGGCCCACCACCTCGGGGGTGATCGGTCCTTCGGTGTCCGACAGCAGCTGGCCGGCCGCCGAGCACAGCTCCCGCAGGTCGTTGCCGATCGCGTCGAGGAGCGCGGTGACCGCGTCCTCGCTCACCTGCCGGCCGTCGCCGCGCAGCTCCATCCGGAGCAGGTCACGACGCTCACTGGCCTTGGTGACCTTCGCCGCTTCGACCCGCCTGGCCCCGGCGCCGACCAGCGCGGTGAGCAGCGCCTTGCTCTTGGCACCGCCGGCGTGCAGCGCGACGAGGCAGATCTCGGGGACGGGGTCCGCGGCGTAGGCCAGGACCTCGGCCGCGGTCTCCTTGGACAGGTCCTGAGCGGCACGCAGCACCACAACGCGCTCGTCGCCGAACAGCGAGGGGCTGAACACCTCGACGAGGTCCCCTGCCTGCAGCGCCCCGCCGTCTAGCTCGCTGACCTCGGTGTCGGGGTTGCGTGCGCGGGCCGCCCGGACGACGGCGGAGACGGCGCGCGCGACGAGCAGCTCCTCCTCACCGACGACCACGGTCAGCGGGGTCAGGACGTCAGGTGGCGGCACGCCTCCATGTTCCCACGGCCGGGGGCGGGCGGGCGCGCGGCGCCACCGGCCCGACGGCCACGTCGCAGACGGCCATGGCCTCCGCCGGCACCGGGATGCCAGGGAGGGTCCCGGGTCGTTGTACGAAGGTCGCTGGGAGCAGGTGGTGGAGGTCGCCGGCCGCGGCGGCACGCGGCGGGACCCCGTCGCCGCCCCTGCCGACGGACGTGAGCCGGCCGCCCCGGGAGACGACAGCCACGTCGCCGTCGCGATCGCTGCGATAGGTCCGGGCGCCGTGCCGCTCGAGCCGCTGCAGGGTCGAGGCAGCCGGGTGACCGTAGGGGTTGCCGGCCCCGACCGGAGTGAGCGCGATCCGAGCGTGTACGGCATCAAGGAAGTCCGGGTCCTGCTTCCGACTGCCGTGGTGCGGGACCTTGAGCACGTCAGCGCGCAGGTCGATGCCCCGCTCCAGCAGGGATTTCTGGGCGTCGCCCTCCAGGTCGCCGGCGAACAGCACCGTGACGCCGTGCGTCACGAGCCGCAAGACGATCGAGCTGTTGTTGGGGTCGCTGTCGGTGCCGTGCCGCGCGGTCGCATCGAGCACCTGCCAGCTCACGCCGGCGGTCCGCCTCACCTCGCCGATCTGCGCCCGCACCACCCGGATGTGCCGGCTGCGGAGCCAGCCCAGCAGCCGGGCCCGCTCCACCCTGGGCTCGTCCAGCGGGCCGATCTCGACCTCGCCGACCTGTCGGCCGCGCAACAGCCCCGGCACCCCCTCGACGTGATCGGCGTGCAGGTGAGTCAGGACCAGCAGGGGGATCCGCCGGATGCCCAGCCGCGACAGGCAGCCATCCATCTTCTGCGCGTCCGGTCCGGTGTCGACGACCAGCCCGGTGCCAGCCCCGAGTCGCACCACGAACCCGTCCCCCTGACCGACGTCGCAGCTCGCCAGCACCCAGCCCGGCGGCGGCCAGGGCGGTCGGACGACCACGACCGCCAGCAGCGCCAGCAGGACACCGACGGTCGCCGCCGCCGCGGCACGGCGCAGCCGTGACGAGTGCAGGACCAACGCCCCCAGCCCGATCGCGATGAGCGCGACGAACGCCCCCAACCAGCCGTTCGCGAGGGACAGGCCAGCCCCCGGCTGCCGCGCACCGGTGTGGGCCACCATCACGAGCCAGTGGGTCGGGACGAACGCGCACCACGCCGCCAGCTGCGCCAGCGGCAGGCAGACCGGAGCGAGCAGCGCGGCAACGACGCCGAGCACGGTGGCGGGCGCGACGGCGGGAACGGCAAGCAGGTTCGCCGGGACGGCGTACAGCCCGACCTGTCCGGAGATCGCCACCACGACCGGCGTGCACGCGAGCTGTGCCGCGGCAGGTACGGCGAGGGCGTCGGCGAGCCACCCCGGGAGGTGCTGGGCCAGGCGCTCCCGCCAGACGGGAGCGATGAGCAGCAGCCCAGCCGTCGCGAGGGCCGACAGCGCGAACCCCGGCTGCGCGGCGAGCTCCGGCGACAGCAGCACCAGGACCAGCACCGCCGCGCACAGCGCCGGGAGCGCCTGCCGACGCGAACCGGTCGCCAGCGCCAGCAGCGCGATGACGCCCATCACCGCGGCCCGCAGCACGCTCGGCGACGGGCGCGCCAGCACCACGAAAGCCAGGAGAACGGCGGCGGCCAGCGGTGGACGCCACCGCAGCCCGACCCGCAGCAGGCCGCAGAGGACCAGCGCCGCACCCAGCACCACGGCGACGTTCGTGCCGCTCACGGCTGTGAGGTGGGTGAGCCCGGTCGTGCGGAAGTCGTCCCGCAGGCGCGAGTCGAGCTGGCTGGTGTCGCCCTCGACGAGCCCGGGAAGCAGCCCGCGCTCGTCTGACGGCAGGACGCTCACGGCCTCCTGGAGACCGCGTCGCAACCGCCCCGCAGCCCGCTGCAGCACCGAGGGGCCCGAGAGCACCGTCGGTGGACCGCGCGCCGACAGCAGCGCCGCCACGTCGTCCCCGCGACCGGCGGTCCGGACCCGTCCCTCCACGCGGACCCGCTGGCTGGGGGACAACCCGAGCCAGTGGTCATCGGACGTGAGAACCAACACCGGCTGGCGCAGCCGGATCTCGCGGCCGGCGACCGCCAGCCGCTCGACCCGGACCCGCACGACGACCAGCTGCTGGAACATGAGCACGTCGCCCTTCGGCGGCACCACTCGCGGGTCGTCCATCAGCACCGCCTCGACGGTCACCGCAGAGGCTCGCGCCGCAGCCTGCGCGAGCGGGCCGTGCGAGCGCGCGTGCACTCGCGCGGCCGTCGCGAACCCGGCCGCCGCCGCGCACACGCACGTCGCGGCCAGGACGGCAGCGCGGGACCTCGTCGACCGCAGCAGCACCAGCCCCGCCGCCAACACCAGACCGACGGCGACGAGCACCAACAGATACGGCGGAAGCAGCCTCCCTTGCCATGCGGTGACCCAGGCCCCGGCCGCAGGTAGGCCCAACCGGAGGTCCGGGGCCTCGAGCTCCGGCTCGTCGAGGAGCGCCGCCATCAGACCCGGACCTTCGACTTCAGCGCCTGGTACTTCGACTCCCCGATGCCGCCGACCTCGCGGAGCTGGTCCACGCTGGCGAACCGGCCGTGCTCGGTGCGCCAGGAAACGATCTTGTCGGCGAGGACCGGCCCGATGCCGGGGAGGCCATCGAGGTCTTTGGCCGCGGCGGTGTTGAGATCCAGCAATCCGCCCGCCGGGCCGCCACCCGCCGACACAGTCCCTTCGAGGCCGACCAGCACCTGCTCGCCGTCCGCGACCTTGCGGGCCAGGTTCAGGGCTCCCGTGGAGACACCCGGCAGCACTCCCCCAGCGGCCTTCAGGGCATCGTCGACGCGCGCACCCGTCTGCAGGCGCACCAAGCCGGGTCGGCGCACCTTGCCGGCGACGTCGACGACCAGGTCCGGTGCGGCCGAGGTCGTGACCGAACCGGCCACTGTCGGCACGGTCAGCGGCTGCTCCGAGGGCCGACCGCGCAGCAGGACCAAGGCCGCGACGACCGCGGCGACCAAGCCGACGACCGCGAGCGCGAGGGCGCCGCGCCGCCCCGGGTCGAGGCGACCGGTCTGCAACAGGGCCCGCACCGTGCCGGACCCTGACCGCAGGCCGCCTTCCGCGGCCGGAACCGCTGCTGGTGCCGGCTCGACGGGGTCGGAAGGCTGAGCAAACCTTGCCTGCGCGGACGGTGCGGCCGGACCGGCGGGCGTCCACCCGTGCAGGGACGGTGCCGGGCTCCCAAGCAGGGCAGCGACGCGCGCTGACGCGTCGGGCCCCTGCACCCGGGGGCCGGTCCGAGAAAGGCGAGGCACCCGTCGGACGCTAGGAGCGACAGGTGCTCAGGGGCTTCGCCGTACGGGCATCTGTGGAGGGTCAGTCGGGCTGTGGACGCAGCCGCCGGCTGATGTTGCTCGCGTGCCGGACCAGCACGATCACCGCGATGGCTGCGGCCCACCAGATGTCGTGACCCGCGATGACGGCGCTGACGACGATCGCGACGGCAGCGCAGATCGACGCCAGCGCGATCCAGCGCGATCCCGCCAGGACCAGGAGCCAGGTGGCGAGGACGAACACCAACCACAGCGGGTGCGCGCCGAGGACCGCCCCGGCTGCGGTGGCCACGCCCTTCCCCCCTCGGCCGCGGAGGTACGGCGAGGTCACGTGGCCGAGCACCGCCGCGAGCCCGGCCGCCAGAGCTGCCCGGTGGTCGGCCGCGCCGAACGCGGCCGCGGGTACCGCTCCCTTGGCCACGTCGAGCAGCGCGACGAGAACACCGGTCTTGCGTCCGAGCGCACGCCCCACGTTGGCCGCGCCCGGGTTGCCCGAACCGACCGCACGCAGGTCGATACCGCGGGCGCGGGCGATGAGCGTCGCCGGTGACACCGCCCCCACGAGGTACCCGACAACCGTGGCCAGGATCAGCGACACCAGACCGCCACGGCGAGCAGGCCGGGACCGACGTGAGCACCGACGACGGCGCCGACCTCCGACAGGTAGAGCGAGCGCAGGCCCGGCAGGCTCGCCCGCAGCTCGTCCGCGAGCAGGTCCGCGCGGGCCGGTGCCGCCAGGTGGTGCACGGCGACGTCGACGGGCCCCTCGCCTGCCGCCTCGACTACGAGCTCCTCGAGGCGGAGCAGCGCCTTGGAGAAAGGCCGGACCTTCTCGAGCAGCACGATCTCACCGTCCCTCATGACGAGCAGCGGCTTCACGCCGAGGGCTGTGCCGAGGAACGCCGAGGCGGCGGTGACACGCCCCCCGCGCCGCAGGTGCTCCAGCGTGTCGACGCAGAAGTACGACGTCGTGCCCAGTGAAGCCGCGACGGCCGCCGCCTCCACGTGCGTCAGGTCGGCGCCGTCGGCGGCCGCCTCGGCCGCCGCGATCACGGGGAAGCCCAGCCCCATCGCCACGGACTGGCTGTCCACGACGCGGACCTCGATGCCTTCGGCGGCCACGTGCTGCGCGGCGAGCCGGGCGGAGTCCGTCGTACCGGAGAGCTTGGAGGACAGGTGGACGGAGACGACCTGCGAGGCGCCGGTTGCCCTGTAGGCAGCGGCCAGCTGGCCCGGGGTGGGTCGGGAGGTCGAGACCTGTACGCGGCGCTCACCGAGGGCGGAGGCGACGTCGGCCGGGGAGACCTCGAGGGTCTCCTTGCCGGACCAACCTCCGAGCACGACGTGCAGGGGGACGACGGCGACGCCGTACGCCTCAGCGACGCCGTCGGGAAGGTAGGCGGTCGAGTCGGTGACGACCGCGACCCTGACCATGCGGCGAAGGCTAGCCCGGGACCACGTTGACGAGCTTGGGGGCGCGCACGATGACAGTGCGCGGTTCACGCCCGGCAAGCAGCTCCTGGACCTTCCGAGAGGCCAGCGCCTGGGCGCGCAGGTCGTCCTCGGAGATGCCTGGCGGCACCTCGAGCTTGTCGCGCACCTTGCCGGCGACCTGCACGACGCAGGTGACCGAGTCGTCGACGAGCAGCGCCGGGTCGGCGGTCGGCCAGAGGGTGTCGTGCACCGAGTCGCCCGCGCGAACGTCATGGCCGAGCCGGGACCACACCTCCTCGGCGGTATAGGGCGCGTAGCAGGACAGCATCACGGCCAGCGCCTCGACGCCCTCCCGCAGCGACCCCGCGGGAGCGGTCGAGTCCACCGACTTGCGCATCACGTTGGTCAGCTCCATGAAGCGGGCGACGGACACGTTGAGACGGTGCGACTCCGTGAGCCGCGTGACCTCGTCGACGGTCTTGGCGACGGCCTTGTCGACCGCGGCGTCGCGACCGTCGCCCGACAACGCGGCGACGTCAGTCGCCAACCGCACCACGCGAGCCAGCCACTTCACCGAGCCGGTCGGCGACACGTCCGCCCAGTCGATGTCGTCCTCGGGCGGGCCGGCGAACACCATCGACAGGCGCACCGCGTCGACGCCGTACGCCGCGAGCTCCTGGCCGAGCTCGACCAGGTTGCCGGTGGACTTCGACATCGCCGAGCCGTTGAGGATGACCTGGCCCTGGTTCATCAGGGCGGAGAAGGGCTCGACGAAGTCGACCATGCCCAGGTCGTGCAGGACCTTGGTGAAGAAGCGGCTGTACAGCAGGTGCAGGATCGCGTGCTCGACTCCACCGACGTACTGCGCGACCGGCATCCACTCCCGGACGGCCTCGGGGTCGAACGGGCCGCCCTCGTAGTCCGGCGAGCAGTACCGCAGGAAGTACCAGGACGAGTCGACGAACGTGTCCATCGTGTCGGTGTCGCGCTTGGCCGGTCCGTGGCAGATCGGACAGGTGGTGTTGACCCACGCTTCGTTCGAGGCCAGCGGAGACTGCCCCTTGGGCTGCAGGTCCGCCCCCTTCATGTCCGACGGCAGCCGCACCGGCAGCTGGTCGTCGGGCACCGGGACCTCGCCGTGCACCGGGCAGTGGATGACGGGGATCGGCGCTCCCCAGAAGCGCTGGCGGGACAGCAGCCAGTCGCGCAGCCGGTAGTTGACGGCCTCCTCACCGGTGCCCCTCTCACGCAGGACCTCCACCGCGCGAGCGATCGCCTCCGCCTTGGGCAACCCGTCGAGCGGCCCGCTGTTGACCAGGACACCGTCGCCGGCCGTGGCGATCCCCGTCTCCGCCGGGTCCGGGTCACCGGTGTCGACGACCACGCGCACCGGCAGGTCGAACGCACGCGCGAAGTCGAGGTCACGCTGGTCGTGCGCGGGCACGGCCATGATGGCGCCGGTGCCGTAATCGGCCAGCACGTAGTCGGCCGCGAAGACCTGCAACTCCTCGCCGTTGAGGGGGTTGATCGCGGTGACGCCCAACGACACGCCGGTCTTGGGACGGTCGGTGGACTGCCGGTCGATGTCGGACAGCTTGCGCACGTCGGCCCGGTACGCCTCGAAGGCCTCCCGCTGCTCGGCGGTGACGAGCTCGTCCGCCAGCGGCGCATCGGCCGCGACCACGAAAAAGGTCGCGCCGTACAAGGTGTCGGGTCTGGTCGTGAAGACCGTGACCGTCCTGTCGCCCACCCTGAAGTCGACGTGGGCGCCGGTGGATCGCCCGATCCAGTTCTTCTGCATCAGCAGGACCCGGTCGGGCCACGAGCCCTCCAGCAGGGACATGTCGTCCAGCAGCCGGTCGGCGTACTCGGTGATCTTGAAGTACCACTGGGTCAGCTCGCGCTTGGTGACCTCGGCCCCGCAGCGCTCGCACCTGCCTCCCACGACCTGCTCGTTGGCCAGCACGGTCTGGTCCTGCGGGCACCAGTTGACCGAGGAGTTCTTGCGGTAGGCCAAGCCCCGTTCCAGGAACCGCAGGAACAGCCACTGCGTCCAGCGGTAGTACTCCGGGTCGGAGGTGTGCAGGCGGGTCGACCAGTCGAAGGAGATTGCGTAGCGCCGGAAGGACTCCGCCTGGGTCTCGATGTTGGCGTAGGTCCACTCCGCAGGGTGCGCGTCCCGCTTGATGGCGGCGTTCTCGGCAGGCAGCCCGAAGGAGTCCCAGCCCATGGGGTGCAGCACGTCGAAGCCCCGGCGCATCCAGTAGCGCGCGACGACGTCGCCGATGCCGAAGGCCTCGGCGTGGCCCATGTGGAGGTCGCCGCTGGGGTACGGGAACATGTCCAGGACGTACTTCTTCGGCGCCCCCGGCCGCCGGCCGGCACGGTTGAGGTCGAGCTCGTCCCACACGGGCAGCCAGGTGTCCTGCACGGCGTGCGGGTCGTAGGCCTCAGCCACCAGCTCAGGGACTGCGTCGCTCATGGTGTTCCTCTCACGTGCTGCATCCGCCCAAGAAAAAAGCCCCCGTGGTCACGAGGGCGCCGCACTGAGCTCGGTGAGTCAGCGCGGCTCGGGAAGAAGCAGCGACCGGTGCATGGCTGCATCGTACGACGAATCCGCCGCCGCCTATCCTCCAGGGCGTGACCGCAGAGGTGGAGCAGGCGATCCCGGTAGACGACCCGGGCCTCTCTCCCTGGCAGCAGGCCGGGCCGGTGGCTCGCCAGCGCCGTCGCCGGCTGCTGCTCGGCGTCGTCATCGCGTTCACCCTCCAGGCCGCCCTCGCCGGTTTCCCGACCGGCCGCGAGGTCATCACGTTCTGGATGCTGGCGACCCTGCTGGCAGCGTGCGGCGGCGACGTGCGGGTCTGGCGGCGGGCCGTGGTGCGCGACTGGATGCCCTTGCTTGCTGTGCTGTTCGCCTACGACCTGCTGCGTGGTGTTGCGAACGAGGTGGGCGGTTGGATCTTCAACCTGCCGTACTGGGCCAGCAGCGCCGACTCCCCTGAGCTGGCCCGCGCCCACCTAGCCGGACCCCTCGAGGCGGACAAGTTCCTGTTCGGCGGCACCGTGCCGACCGTCTGGCTTCAGCAGCACTTCTACGACTTCGGCGTGGCGCACTGGTACGACCGGATCGCCGTCCCGGTCTACCTCTCGCACTTTCTGGTGTCGTTGGTGCTGGCGATCGTGCTCTGGTGCGTCAACTACCGACTGTTCCGCACCTACGTCACGACCCTGGTGTCCCTGACAGCCGTCACGCTCCTGACGTACCTGCTCTACCCCGCCGTACCGCCGTGGATGGCAGCCCTCAACGACCGCCTGCCCGAGGTGCACCGCGTTGTCCAGAACACCCTCGCGGTTTTAGGCAGCGAAACGCTCAACAGCGCCTTCGAGAGCGGCGCGGCCTACTCCAACCCGGTCGCCGCCATGCCGTCCCTGCACGCCGCGATCCCCATGATGCTGCTGCTGTTCTTCTGGCGGGAAGTCCGCGTGCGGGGACGGGTCCTGCTGGCCGTCTACGCCGGGCTGATGGCCCTCACGCTCGTGTACGCCGGCGAGCACTACGTCACGGACGTGCTCCTCGGCTGGGTCTACGCGGCCGCGACGGTTGTCGGCGTACGAGCCGTCAGCTGGCGTCGCGAGACCGCGGACGGGAGCGCGGTCGAGGCAGCGACCGCCGCACGCTAGACGATCGCCGTTTCCGCCAGCGCTCGCTCGCCTCCATCGGTGGTCGAGCGTTGGGCGTCCAGTCCGCTCTGGCTGCGCAGCGGGACCTCCTTGATGAAGAAGGTGCCGATGAAGGCCGGGATGACGGCGCAGGCCACGACGAGGAACACCGTGTGCATGGAGTCCGCGAAGCCCGTGAGGATGATGCGCTTGACCGGTCCGGGGAGGCTGGCGAACGTGCCGGTGTTGTTGAGGGACACGGCGCCAAGGGCGTCCAGCGCGGGCTTCGGCAGGTGGGCTTCGGCCGCGCGGCGCAGGATGTTGCCTTGTACCGATCCGAACAGGATGGCCAGGGCCACGGCCGCACCGAGGGTCCCGCCCATCGAGCGGAAGAACGTGACGGACGCGGTGGACAGGCCCATGTCCTGCGGCGGCAGGGCGTTCTGCACCGCGATGACGAGCATCTGCATCGTCAGGCCGAGTCCGACGCCCATCACGACCATGTAGGCCATCACCTGCGGGATCGGGGTGTCGACACCCAGCGTCGAGAACAGCAGCATCCCGACGAACATGATCGCGGTCCCGAAGATCGGGAAGATCTTGTAGCGGCCGGTGCGCTGCATGACCCTGCCGACGACCAGCGACGAGCCCATCAGACCGGCCATGAACGCGACCATCTGCAAGCCGGCGTCCGTAGGGGTCTCCTGCTTCACGATCTGCAGGTAGAGCGGCATGAGCACCAGACCGCCGAACATCACCATGCCGACGAGGAAGGCGACGACGCTCGTCACCGAGAACACCTTGTCGCGGAAGATCCGCAGCGGCAGGATCGCGTCCTCCCCCATCCGCTTCTCCCACGGCACGAACACGCAGAACGACACCACAGCGACGGCCACCAGTCCCAGCGTGAGGCCGGAGCTCCATCCCCACTCGCGGCCCTTCTCAGCGATCAGCAGCAGCGGCACCACGGCCGCCGTCAGCAGGCCGGCACCCAGGAAGTCGATCTGGCGTTCGGTGCGGTGCACGGGCAGGCGAAGGTTGCGCGACACCACGTAGTAGGCGGCGAGGCAGATCGGGACGTTGAGGTAGAAGATCCAACGCCAGCCGTCGACGCCGAGAAGCTGGTTCTGGCCGGCGAAGAAGCCACCGGCCACCGGCCCCAGAACGCTGGACGTAGCAAACACCGACGTGAAGTAGGCCTGGTACTTGGCGCGCTCGCGGGGGGCCACGAGGTCCCCGACGATCGCGAAGGCCAGCGACAGGAGACCACCGGCACCGAGCCCCTGGATCGCGCGATAGCCGGCGAGCTCGTAGATCGAGTGAGCCTGTCCGGAGAGCACCGAACCGACCAGGAACGTGGCGATCGCGAACAGGTAGAACGGCCTGCGGCCGTACAGGTCGGACAGCTTGCCGTACAGCGGCGTGCTGACAGTGCTCGTCACCAGGTACGCCGTCGTGACCCAGGCCTGCGCGGTCTGACCGTTCAGCTTGTCGGCGATGGTGCGCATCGCGGTCGACACGATCGTCTGGTCAAGCGAGGCAAGGAACATCCCCAGCAGCAGACCCGACATGATCGTCAGGATCTGGCGGTGTGAGAGCCCCGTGGTCTGGGGGGCTGCGGTGCTGCTCATGCGGTCTCCTGCCGGGCGTCCCGGAGAACTCGGTGCCCTTCGAGTTCGTGGTTCAGACGGGCCAGCCGGTCCGTCAGTTCGTCGATGTCGCGCGTGGACAGCCCAGGCGTCAGCCGCTCCAGCGCCTGAACTCGCGCCCTGCCGAGCGCGGCGACGACTTCCCGGCCCTTGTCGGTCAGGTGCAGTTGCTGGGCGCGCAGGTCCGTAGGGTCCTTCTCCCGCTCTACCCACCCGGACCGCTCCAACGCGGTCACCTGCCGGCTCACGCTCGACGGGTCCAGACCGAGGGCCTGGGCCAGGTCGGTCAGTCGGACCGGCCCGAGCCGCTCGAGCCTGCCAAGCACCGCAGCACCCGCCGCCTCGCACCGCACACCCGCTGTCTCCAGCACGTGCCCGTTCACGTCCTTGAGGCCACGCATCAGGGTCGCGAGCTCACCCCCAAGCCGTGCGTAGCTATCCATGCGGTCTACCAAACTACTTGCTGGCTACATGCACAAGTCCTGGGCAGGTGACCTCGCTCACCCTGTCCGCCAGGATCCGCGGGCAAGCTCGTCACGGCCGGCGGAGAGCGGGTGGCGCTCACGTCGCACCTGCTCCCAGACCGTCACCCTCGGACCCGGGCATCGGCCGCCCGAAGTGAGCAGGGCAACGTCACAGCTCGTCCCGCTTGCGGACTGTCCCTACCGGCCAGTCTCGGCAAAGCGGGACCCGACGAAGCCCATCGCCAAACCGATCCCCCAAGCCACGAGGTGGCCGAGGTCAGTGAAGGTCTGGGACACCAGGACGAAGCCGATCAGTGCTGCCGTTCCCAGCACAGCGACCTTGCGACGCGTCGCCTGTGGCAACCGGAAGACCATGAGGCCCACAAGTGCCGCGAGCCCGTAGCTCACACCCACGTCCGGCTCATGCGCGACCCCGTTACTCAACGCGTGGTGCGCGATACCAGCGTGGACCAAGATGCCGACGAACACCGTCGCGAACACATGGCCGAACGCAGCCACGAGCACCGTCGCCGCGCGGCCGACCCAGCGCTGCGCCGCCCCGAAGACCCAGACCACGCACGGAAGGATCCACAGGCTCTCCAGGGAGGAGACCACGAAGGCACTCAACACCAGCACCAGCAGGGGTTGAGTGCGCAGGTTCGAGACGTTGGTGCTGGAGTCCAGGACCGCCTGAGCAGCCACCCCGTGCGGCTGCGCGAAGACGACGATGCCGCTGATGAGCACTACACCTGCATAGACCGCGCCGACGTCCCGACCGCGCAGCAAGCCGGCCGCAGCGGCCGACCACCGCCGGACCACCGGGAGATGGCCTCGTTCGACGAGAGCACTCACCGGCGGGGTGTCGGTCGTCACCGCGCCACACACAGGTCTTCCGTACTCGGAGTAGGCACAGCCAGGCCCTGGTCCACATCGAAGTCAGGAGCGCTGCGTCCGGGTGCCAGACTCGCCAGCAGCAGAGCCGACAGCGTGACCAGCACCAGACTGGTCGGGAACTGAAGCAGCGAAGCCAAGTGGTCCGGCCGCGCGGCGACCCAGGTCGCCAGCGAAAACGCGGCCATCGCCCACCTGGTCGGGCGGGCAATGAGCACGACCAGCGCCGCCAGCAAGGTGTAGTGACTCCAGTAGACGGGAGTGGCGATCAAGGAGGCGAGGATGCCGCAGCAGAACAGCGCCGCGTCCCCGCGGGCGGGCGGGCCTGATCGACGGAAGCGATGGACGATGCCTGCTGCCAGGAGCGCTCCCGCCACGAGCATCGGCACCAGGCCAGCCAGCGGGTCGCCAACCCACAGATGAACCAGGCGGTAGAGGGACAGGCCCTGCAGCCCTTCGTGTTGGGCGAGCACGGACATCGATCTCACGAATTCCGCGACAGAGATCGGCTGTAGGACAAAACCGATCCCCAACCAGGCCGCGAGGCCAGCGAGCGAGGCGATGACGGCCCTGCGTGGTCGCGTGAAGACCAGCCAGACCGCCAGAGGCATCAGGAACAGCTTGCTGCCCGCGAAGAACGTGAAACCGGGTGCCGCTACCGCAGCGCGATCCCGGAACCGCCAGACCACGGCACCCGCGAGGAACAGGAGGGCGTTGATGGCCCCCACCTGGAAGCTGCGGATGCACGTCGAAGACAGCAGGAGGGTGGAGATGACGACCGGGTCACGAGTTCCGAGCAGTCGGCAGCCCGACACGATCGCGACTCCGCACAGCAGGAAGAAGAGAACGTCAGCGGTGGCAACAGGTACGGCCGTCAGGGGCGCGAACAGGAAGGCAGTCAGGTACGGGTAGACGTAGGCGCTGCCGCCCCACAGAAAGGCATCGCTGCTCGGGGTGTACGGGTTCACGCCGTTCAGAACTTGAGACGACGCCCGAAGGAAGACGAGAAAGTCGCTTCGGACGATGTCCTCCACGAAGCCGAACCAGACGATCAGCAGCGCAAGAACCGGAGCCACGAACTGGGCTGCGGCGCGATGGCGCGGCTGCCGCGCACGCGCCGTCTCCCGCATTGCTTGTTCGTCCTCTCCCGACGGGCTCTCTCGCTCGCGGTCGAATGGGCCGGTCGTCGTGGAGCTTGCGGGTGGATCTCACCAGCCCATGCCGCGGTCCTGCTCACGATACCTGGGCCCCCTCAAGGGCAGGGCAGTGCGCTCTCAGCCTCCGACCATGCGCTGGAACCACGGTTGACCCCAGCTCAGTGAGAGGACGCCCAGGACCGCCCCGACGGCCAACGACGCTGACACGAGCCCTAGGCGCCACAGGCTTCCTTGGGCCACAGCCGCTGGTTCGAGCTCGCGTGCTGCGCCGCGGAACGTCCGGACCAGGTGGATGAGCACGTGCAACGTCATCGCGGAAACCCACACGATGAAGCTGGCCTGGTGCAGGAAGAGCAGGGTGTGGCCTGACCGGGGTGTGACGGTGAGGAGCGACACCCCCGTTGCGAGGACAGCGAGCGTCGAGACGATCACCAACGGTCCCAAGGCGCGACGCACCGGGTGCGGCGGTCCAGCGTCCCTGTAGCTCCTGGCGGCCGTGTAGTACCGAAGGATCTTGTAGCCGGTGCTGCAGAGCTTGAGAGCAACCGGCGGCAGCAGCAGCAAGCCGAGGAAGACGTGCAGCTCGATCAGGCGGTGGATCCTCAGGAGCGTGACGCCCTCGGCAGCAAGCAGCACGAGCAGGACCGCGCCAGTGAGAGCCGTGAGCCGCGCATTCCCACGAACTCCTTGATCAGACTCCTCCGGCTCGTGCCATCCAGCGAGCTCGATGGCGAGCTCCTGCGCGGGCCTTTCCATCACTTGATGTGCGCAGCATCGAGGGCGGACTGCAAGGACTGCGCGTAACCCTCGGACGTGTAGGTGGCTCCCGACACGACGTCGATGCGGGCACTCTGGGCCGTCAAGGTCTCGCTCTGCAGCTGCGGGATCGCATAGCTGTTGATCTCCTGGTCTTGTCCGGTGCCCTGGGGGTAGTCGATGGCCGTGGCGCGCATGATGTGCCCGCCACGAATCGCCAGTTGGACCTGCACCGGCCCGAAGGCGGTGCCGATGGACGCGCCGTTCACGACAGTCGTGGCGGGAGCTGCGGGCGAGCCACCCGATGAGCCTGCGGCCGTCGGCGTCGTTGTGGGCTGCACGACGCCGGCCACGGCGACGGCCTGACCAGGACGTCGAGCGTTGGTGCTGCTGTTCGTACTGGTCGGGTAGAGCATCAACAAGCCGATGGCAGCCGCCGAGGCACCGAAGACCTTGGTGTTCCTCCTGGCCAGCGCGCGCGCTGCCACATGAGCGGCCGTCGTCCCTGCGAGAGGGAGCGTCAGCTGGGAGGCGGGTCGCTTGGCAGGCATCTGGGTCATCCCTTGCGGGCGGCGTCGAGGGCGGACTGCAGCGACTGCTTGTAGCCGTCAGACGTGTACGTCGCTCCGGACACCGTGTCGATCTGAGCGCTCTGACGCTGAAGCGTTTCCTGGTCGAGCTGCGGGATCGCGTAGCTGTTGATCTCCTGATCGCGCCCGCTGCCCTGCGGGTAGACGATCGCGTCGGCGCGCACCAAGCGCCCGTTCGTGAGCGTGATCTGCACCTGCACGGGTCCGAACTGGGTGTCCGCCGGGGACCCGTTGACCGTCACGCTCCGCGGCGCGGCACGAGGAGTCGGAGCAGCCGACGCGGTGGGAGTGGGCGCCGACGGTGTCTGCGAGCTCGTCGTCGGGGCCACCGGTTGGACGACGCCTGCCGGCGCACCCGACAGGGCCGCGGTGTGGCTGTGGCTGCTGCCGCGCAGGCTGGTACCGACGACGAGCACGCTGAGCCCAGACATGACGGTCGCGACCGCGCGCCTCACCGGTTCACCTCCCCTGCAGGTCGTGTCACCACGTGAACCGTTCCTGGTGCAGTTGGCCTGCAGGCAAGCCGGCGTCGAGGGCGGCCTTGCTGACCGCCTCCATCCAGGCGTCAGGACCGCAGACGAACACGTCCCGCGAGGTGAGGTCGGGGACGAGACGTCGGAGTACGTCGTTGTCGCGCCAGCGCGCGTGGCTGTGAGGGAGCCAAGAACCACGACCTGGGATCCGTGGGCCGGTCAGGTAGTGGACCGTGATGCCCCGGGTCCTGCCGAGCTCGTCGAGCTCGTTGCGGAAGATGACGTCGGGTTCGCTGCGGGCTCGGTAGATCAGGGTTGCGTCACCGCGCTTGTAGGGCAGGTCCTCGAGCAGTGCACGCATGGGCGTGATGCCGATGCCACAGGCGAGCATCGCAACCTTGTCCCCGACGCGGTGCTCACCGGTCAGTCGGCCGTAGGGGCCTTCGATGAGCACCTTCGTTCCCGGCCGTAGGTGTGCGAGTCGTCCACTGCCGTCGCCGAGGTCCTTGGCGGTGATCTGGACACGGCCCGGCCGGGGGGCACCCGACAACGAATAGGGGTTGCCGCGGGACCAACCGGGACCATCGAGGAAACGCCAGATGAAGAACTGCCCTGCCTGAACGGGAAGCCGGTGCAGGCCGCGCCCTCCCATGTGGACGGTGACGACATCGTTGCTCTCTCGTACTACGGAGGTGACAGTGATGCCGTGCCGCAACGTCCGCCACACAGGGATACCGACCCGAAACACCAGCGCGGCCCCGGCCGCGACCAGGTAGGAGGCCCACCAGTACACCCGTGCCAGTGGCGAGGTGATGAAGTCGGTGCCGGTCCAGATCTCGTGTGGGATGGACAACCCGACACCGACGTAGGCGTACAGGTGCAGAAGGTGCCACGACTCGTAGCGCAGCACCCGTCGGGCGGCACGCACCGACGTGACCGTGACCACCGTGAGGGCAGCCGTACCTGCGACGGCCAGCAGCATCCCGCCGTACGACGTGACGAACTTCCAGGTCTCGTGAACCACGTCGCTGTGGTCGGCAAGGGTGTAGCCGAGCGTGATGAGCACGATGTGGGCGAGCATCAGGTTGAAGGACCAGAACCCCACCAGGCGGTGCCGGCGCGCCAGCTCGTCCTGGCCGTAGCTGCGCTCGATCCACGGCACCCGGGCCATCAGGAAAACCTGTATGAGCAGCAGGTCCGCGGCGACAAGGCCGGTGACGCGCCCCAGGGACATCAGCAGGTCTGCCGGCGTCGCAGCCAGGGACTGCAGTCCCCGACCGGACAGCCACAGCGCGACGACCACGAGGGCACTACCCCAGCAGGCGACACCTGCGGCATCGCGCCACCACACCGGGGCAGGTTTGACACGCTCGCGGGCTTGCTGAGGTGCGCGCGCCGGCGGCCTCGCGCGGGTCTGGGAGGTCAAGGGTCAGCTCAGGCTGGCCGTGCTGGTCAAGGATGGCCTTCCGTCGAGTGGGGCATGCTGCCGGCCCAGCATGCCCCTTGATTCTTAGGCGTTTCTTGGACCAACCTCCCCGGTTGCTGTGAGCGGACCGTGCGGTACTACCGTCGTTCCGACATGACTGAAGTACCTGAAGCCGTCCAGCGCCAGACTCGCCCGTCCAGGCTCTCGCTCGTCGAGAGCGCCTAAGCCGTGGCCGTTCCCAACGCTTCCTACTCCATCACCGTGCGTTTGGAGGCTCCAGCGGACCCGACGTCCGTGGGCCTGTTCTGCACCGCGGTCGGCAATGCCGGTGGCGTGGTCACAGCACTCGACGTGACCGAGTCGCATCCGGACCGGATTGTCATCGACGTCACGTGTGCCGCCAGCAACCAGGCTCACGCGGCGGACCTCACCGCTGCGCTGGAGCAGGTCGAGGGCGTGGTGATCCGCAAGGTGAGTGACCGGACCTTCCTCCTGCACCTCGGCGGCAAGATCGAGGTGCGCTCCAAGGTGCCGCTCCGGACCCGCGACGACCTGTCGATGGCCTATACGCCGGGTGTGGCCCGGGTCTGCCTCGCCATTGCCGAGCACCCGGAGGACGCCCGGCGGCTGACCGTCAAGCGGAACTCCGTGGCCGTGGTGACCGACGGCTCGGCCGTGCTCGGGCTCGGCAACCTGGGGCCATCCGCGGCCCTGCCGGTGATGGAGGGCAAGGCCGCCCTGTTCAAGCGGTTCGCCGACATCGACGCCTGGCCGATCTGCCTGGACACCCAGGACGTGGACGAGATCGTCCGCACGGTGCAGCTCATCGCACCCGTGTTCGGCGGCATCAACCTGGAGGACATCGCCGCGCCGCGGTGCTTTGAGATCGAACGCCGACTGCGCGATCTCTTGGACATCCCTGTTTTCCACGACGACCAGCACGGCACCGCCATCGTCGTGCTTGCGGCGCTCACCAACGCCTTACGGGTGGTGGGAAAGGAGCTCGCGCACGCGCGCGTGGTGCTGTCCGGGGCCGGAGCAGCCGGCTCAGCAATCGCCCGGCTGCTGCTCACCGCCGGTGCCCGCGACGTCGTCGTCTGCGACCTCGGCGGCGTCGTGAACACGGTTCGCCAGGACCTGGACACGAACCGGCAGTGGCTCGCCGAGCACAGCAATCCCAGGGGTCAGACCGGTTCCCTGCGGGACGCGCTCGTGGGTGCCGACGTGTTCATCGGAGTGAGCGCACCGGGCATCCTGAACGGCGACGACATCGCGTCCATGGCGGAGGGCGCCGTGGTGTTCGCCCTGGCGAACCCGGACCCCGAGGTCGAGCCCGCGGAGGCTCGCCGTACGGCAGCCGTCGTAGCCACCGGCCGCAGCGACGAGCCCAACCAGATCAACAACGTGCTCGCCTTCCCGGGTGTGTTCCGGGGGCTGCTCGACGCCGGCGCCGGCGCCGGCGACGTCGATCTCGAGATGGAAGCGGCCGCGGCACAGGCGCTCGCGGACGTCGTGCACCCCGACCAGCTCAACGCCTCGTTCATCGTGCCGAGCGTCTTCGACCCGGAGGTGACAACAGCGGTGGCAGCTGCCGTCCGGCGCGTGGTCGAGAGCCGCCGCACCGACGACCACGCGACAGAGAGCCGACTGCTGTCCTAGATCCCGCTCTGGGGGAAGGCGCCTGGGAATTCGGCTATTGCAGATAGCCCTCGACCTCGGCGACCGACCTTGTCCGCGCAGTGTCGGGGTCGACGCCAGACTCCTTCAGGGCCTGGCGCTGCCGCAACAGGTCCCAGCACTGGTCGAGTGAGACTTCGAGCTCTCGGAGCCGAGCTTGCTGATCAGCCGCCGCACCCGGATCTGCCCGCAGCTGGTGCTCTTCGGCCACCAGTTTCGCGATCGCCCCGTGAATCTCGCCTTCATCCATGACATACCTCCCGAGCGTCGTCTCTTCCCCATGCTCAGGTCACGGCCGCCACTCCGCAATCCCCTGACACGACAGTGCCCGTTCGGCAGCTGCGCGATCCACTGACTGGTGGCGTACCGCTGGAGGAGCAGGCTCTACGCGTAGTCGGCGGGGACGTTGGCCACGGTAGGGCCCACCTGCGTCTTCGCTTCGGCGAGCCTGCGGTCCCTGCTGAGAATCTTCTGGACAGTGTGCAAGGGATCGGGCCGAGGTCTCGTCTACCTAGTTGTGGAGATCACGTGAAGGACGAGGACGGATTCAGCATGTTCGTGCGCGACCACGGGGGTGCGCTGCTGCGCACGAGCCGGCTGTTGGTGCGCGACACCGCTGATGCGGAGGACGTGCTCCAGACCGCCCTACTGCGGCTGTCGAGGAGGTGGCCCGTCCAGCATCCCCAGGCTTACGTACGACGCACCCTGGTCAACCTCACGCGCGACCGTGACCGCAGGCGACACCTCGTTCCCGAACCCACTGAAGTCTCCGGGGACCGGCAGTCCGCGCTCCCGGACCTCGCGGATGCGCACGCGTCGCAGGCCGCCCTCGAGCAGCTGCTGCAGGTCCTGCCGGCGAAGCAGCGCGCCGCGGTCGTGCTGCGAGTCATCGAGGGGCTGTCGGAGGCCGAGGCTGCGGCAGCGTTGCGCTGCGCCCCGGGCACGGTCGGCGCCAACCTCTCCCGCGGGCTGTCGCGCCTGCGTTCCATGCTCCCCGAAGGAGTCACCCGTGAGGCCTGACCTAACGACCGAGCGGACCTTGCGTGACCTCGCTGAGGCCGGATCACCGTCTGTGGCTATACAGCCGTTCCTTGCTGAGCGTGTCGTGGCGCTCCGCCGCCGATCGAGGCGACGTCGCCGCATCGGCGTCTCGCTCGCCCTTGCTGGCCTGGTGGCCGGGGGCGTGGTTGCGGCGCGGAGAAGCGGTGAGACCCGGTTCTACAGCGTCTACGAGCCGAGCTCCTCGATGGCGCCGACCTTGACGGTGGGCGAGCACCTCCTCGCCGACCGCACCCTGACACCATCACGCGGCGACCTGGTCGAGGTGCACGGGAACTACGAGGGCCACGTGTTCACGTCCGTCCGTCGCGTGATCGCCTTGCCCGGCGACGTGATTGCCTGTCCCGCAGGCAGAGACGGCCACTGCCACGGTTGGACCCGCAATGGTCAGGTTCTGTCCGAGCCCTACATCGGCCGCGACCCAGGCTCTCCGCCTCCCCCTGGCATGACCGTGTTGCCGGGGTTCTTCATCGGCGGCGGCGACGACATCGCTCCGTATGCGGCGGTCACCGTGACGCCCGGACACTTCTTCGAGCTGGGCGACAACCGAGAATTCGCCGTCGACTCACGGATGCGTGGGCTGGCGCAGCTGTCCGGCATCGACGGTGTGGGCGTCGAGGTCGTCGGGACGGACGGGCGGCGGCGCGCCATCCGCGGCGCACCGCAGCACGAGGTGCCGGGGCCTGGCGGAACTGTCGACCCGCCGGGCGAGCTGCCAACATCAAGAAGCCAGCCGGTTGTGACACAGCCCGTGGGGTGACCTCGCGTGACGACGCACATGGTCACGACCACGCGCAGGCTTGTGGTGGCGTCCCGCGAGCACCTCGAGATGGTTCGGCGGCCCGCCGCCTTCTGCTCGAACCAAGCCAGTCGCCCCCCTTGGCAGGACCATTGCCTCTGCCGCGCGGTCCCGTCGGGTCGCAGGCTCAAAGCGGACCGAGGAGGACCTATGCCGGACACGCGCGATGGGCTCGTAGGAGCGGTCGACCTGCCCTCGCAGGAGTTCCAACGATGAGGCCTCCGCAGGTCCTTCAGCGCCTCGCTGGTCTCCCCGGGAGCGGGCTCGTGAACGCCCGGCGGTCGGCGCTCGAGGTGGCGCTCGCGGTTGCCGAACGTGTCGTTCTGACGAAGTCCCTCGACGAGGCGCCGGAGGCCGGAGCACTCAGGCGCATGGATGCCGACGACTGCTGGTCGCTGCTTGACCGTCACACGGTCGGGCGGCTGGCGTACTTGGCACGGGAAGGCACGCCGGACGTCGTCCCCGTGAACTACGCCGTCCACGGGGACGACGTTCTTGTGTGCTCGGGCCGCGGTCCCAAGCTGCAGGCCGCAGAGCGTCGCGAACTGGTCGCCTTCGAGGTCGATGAGATCGACGAGACGGCGCGGAGCGGGCGCAGCGTCGTCGTGCTGGGGACAGCCCAGCGGCTCAGCGACCCTCAGGTTGCCGCGCTTGTCCGGGACGGCGCCCGGATACCCCACCCCTGGGCTGACGGCCCGCGACAGAGCGTGATCCGGCTACGTCCTCGTCGGGTCGCGGGCAGGAGCGTCGGCTGAGCCCGAGAGCTCCGTGCTCAACGACAGCCGTGCCGTCAAAGGTCGGTCCTTCCCGGCGACCGAGCGCTTCGCCGCCCGCGGTCCGTCGGTGGATTCCGGGACGTAAAGGGCGGCCTCGCCGAAGCGGTGCGAACAGCACTACATTCCGAGCGAGGGACGTCACACAGGAACGGTTCGGGCAGGGACGGCACATGGCGCGGAACGTGGGCGGCAGTTCCCCGCCAGACAGAGCGGGTTCGGCGACATGACACCCAGCCAGCTCCGGGCCTTCACGGCGGTGGCCCGGAACGGGTCGGTGAAGGACGCCGCGGTCGAGCTCGGCGTCACCGAGTCAGCCGTGTCGCTGCAGGTTGGGGCGCTGCGCAAGGAGCTCGACGACCAGCTGTTTGCCAGGACCGCATCCGGTCTGGCCTTCACCCCCGGGGGACTTCGTCTGGCGAGCCGGGCCAGCGAGATGCTCGGCCTGCAGGACCAGACGGTCCGCGAGGTGAACCAGGCCCGGCAGGGGCGACGGCTCCTGCGCATCGTGTCGACGAGCCTGTTCGCCGAGCACTGCGCCCCTGGCATGATCGAGCTGTTCCTCGGTCGGGCCGACGACTTCGACGTCGAGCTGAGCGTCCGTCAGGACTCCCAGTTCGGCAAACTGCTCGCCTCCCGGGCGCTGGATGTCGCCATCGGCCCTGAGCTGCGCAGCCCTGAGGGCAGCTTCGTCTGCAAGCCGTTCCTCAAGTACGAGATCGTGGCCGTTGTGGGACCGGGACACCCCCTGACGACGACGACGGCTTCAGCCCGCAAGCAGGTGCTGCGCGAGCAGACGTGGCTGCTGGGCCCGTCCGCCACCGGTTCCGACGGAGCGGTCAGCCGACTGCTGCGGCAGTTCGACGTGCCGGAAGACCGGCAGCGGATCTTCCAGAGCCACGCCGCCGCCCTGGAGGAGGCCAAGCGCGGCAGCGGCATCGCCTTCGCGCTCTCCTTCGCGATATCGGCGGACCTGACCAGGAGAAGGCTCGTTCTCGTGCGCGGACCGGGGCTCCCGGCGGAGGGCACGTGGTCGACGATGACGCTGCCTGAGCACTCGCTTCAGCCGGCCGTCGCGGAGCTCACCCGCTTCATCTCCACACCCCGCGCCATCCAGGCCATGCTCCGCGGATCGGGCGTCAACGTCGGCCATTTCCGGCCCTCGATCCACGTGACGCTCTGGAAGTAGCGACCGTCGCGACCGCGTCGCGCAGGGCTCGCAGGTCGTGGGCCGGCAGCAGCTCGTCGCAGTACGGCAGCGCCGCGGCCATTGCGCCGACGAGCGGCGCGAAGCCCTCGGCCGCGACGCGCGGGTTCATCCAGACCACGCGATGGGCGCGGCGACGCAGCCGGGCCATCGCCGCCGCGAGGGCTTCCGGCTCGTCGCTGTCCCAGCCATCGGAGGCGATGATGACCACCGCCCCACGCAGCACCCCGGCGTGCCGTGACCGGAGCAGCGCCTCGAGGTTGGATGCGATCCGGGTGCCTCCGAAGCGGTCCACCACCGCCTCCGTCGCCTGCGCGATCGCGACGTCAGCAGACCGGTGCGCCAGGACCGCGGTGAGTCGCGTCAGGCTAGTGGCGAAGGCGAAGACCTCGGCGTCCGCGGTGAGCACGGCGGCGCGCATGAGGTGAAGCGACGCCGTGGCGTGGGCCTGCATCGACTTGCTGACGTCGCAGAGCAGCACGACCCGGCGCGGCCGGTAGCGGGGGGCGCTGCGCTGGATGGACATCGCCTCCCAACCGCTTCGTCGCGACCGGGCGAGGGTCCCACGCAGGTCGACATACCGGCCGTGGGGATGCGGCTGAAGACGGCGCGTCCGACGCAGCGGCCACTGGGTGAACGCCTGCTCGAGCCAGTCGCTGACGAGCCTGAGCTGGTCGGGGTCGAGCTCGTCGAAGGGTACGTCGGCCAGCGCCGCGACGCCTGTCGGGAGCCGCTCGGGCACCGCCAGGGCAGCCTCTCCGGTCGCGCTGTCACCCACGGGGGGCAGCGTCGCCCAGGGCAGCCCACCGCCGTCCTCAGGGGCCCCCGCCCGCGCCGGCAGTGGGGCGAACACGTCGTCGGGCCGTGCGCCGGCGGCCAGCGCATTCCGACGGGCGTGCGGGTCGAGCGGCAGCCCGACGTCGGAGAAGAGCGCGTCGAAGACCGCATCGAACCCGGCCAGGTCGGACCGGCGGTGGGTGAGGGTGACACGGGCCAGCCAGTAGAGCTCGGACCGGGTGCGCGGGGCCTGCGCCTCGAGCGCTCGAGTGAACGTCTCCGCGCTCGGCATCCCTGACTCCACGCCGGCAGCACGCAGCCGGTTCAGGAAGGCGGAGACGAAGGCCGCGCGGTCGACTCCCCCGACGGGGCTACCGCTTGCGGCGCACGGCATAGAGCAGCACCAGCAGGAGCAGCACCACCGCGACAGGTGCGAGCCGCTTCGCGACCGCACCACCGGCGAGCTCGGTGAGGTCGACCGCCTCCAGCGATGGCGGGGGCGGGGGCGGGGCAGCCGCGGCGGGTGCCGTCGTCTCGGCCGTAGCGGGCGCAGGGGCTCCGACGACCTGCTTCTCGAGCTCCTCGACGAACTGTCCCAGCAGCTTGTTCGACACCTCCGCGATCATCCCGCTGCCGAATTGCGCGAGCTTACCGCTGATCTTGAGGTCGGTCTCGACCGTCACGACGGTCTGCGCTCCCTCGGCGCGCAGCTGCGCAGTGATCGTGGCGTTCGCGTTGCCTCCACCGCGAGCGTCCTTGCCCTTGGCGTCGATGACTGCGCGATAGGCCGAATCGTCCTTCTCGACAAATGTCGCGACGCCAGAGAACTCGGTGACGACCGGGCCGACCTTGACCTTCACCTTGCCCTGGTAGCTGTCACCGTCTCGACCGGTGAGCTGGGTGCCAGGCAGGCACGGAGCGATCCGCTCCAGGTCGGTGAGCACCTCCCAGGCCGCGGCCACCGGGACGCTGACCGTGAACTCGTTGGAGATCTTCATCGGGTTCCCTTGCTCGGTCGGGGCGTCATGCGGTGCTTGCCTCGGGGTAGCCCAAGTCGGCGAGCGCGTCCTGCAGGGTGTCGCGGTCGTCGGGCGTCTTGGCGATGGCGCCGAGGGTTCGGACGATCTCGCTGCGGCCGAGCTCGGCGACGCCGAGGGTGCTGAGCGCCGAGAGCCAGTCGATCGTCTCGGCCATCCCCGGCGCCTTGTCGAGGTCGAGCCTGCGCGCCCTGCCGACGAACTCGCTGGTGCTCTGGACGAGGGACTCAGTGGCGGCCGGGACGGAGCGCCGCAGGATCTCGGCGGACCGCTCCAGCGACGGGAAGTCGATCCAGTGGTAGAGGCATCGGCGGCGCAGCGCGTCGTGCAGCTCGCGGCTGCGGTTGGACGTGAGGACGACGACTGGCCTGCGCACCGCTGTGAACGTCCCGAGCTCAGGGATGGTCACCGAGCCCTCGCCGAGGAACTCGAACAGCAAGGCCTCGAACTCGTCGTCGGCGCGGTCGATGTCGTCGATGAGCAGCACCGGTGCGGTCGGCCCCTGGTGCCGGAGGGCCTGCAGGATCGGCCGCTCCTGGAGGAACGCCTCGGTGAACAGGTCGGCGTCCGTCAGCGACGTCGATCCCGCCTCGGCGAGCCGGATCGTGAGGAGCTGCCGCTGGTAGTTCCACTCGTAGAGCGACTCCGCCACGGTGAGCCCCTCGTAGCACTGCAGCCGGATCAGCGGGGTGTCGAGGGCCCGCGCCAGCGCCTTGGCGGCGGCGGTCTTGCCAACACCGGGCTCACCCTCCAGGAGCAGCGGCTGCCCGAGCGCCACCGCCAGGTAGAGGGCGGTCCCCAGCCCCTCGTCGACGAGGTAGTCCAGGGCGTCGAGCCGCTCGCGCACCTCCATGACGTCGGCCAGCGTCACGACGCGCTCTCGGCAAGCAGGGCTTGGTAGTCGTCCCAGGTGTCGACGTCGGTGGGGACGGGGCCAGCCACGACGACCTCGGTAACCGGGTGGCGCCCAGACTCCAGCAGCTTCCACACCGCCTTGTCCCCGTGCAGGGCACGCAGGTCGTCGAACACCTCGCGGCCGAACCAGAACGGGTGACCGAGCCCGTCGTCGTACCGGCAGACGCCGATCGTCCCGCCGGCGTCCACGAGCCGGCGCACTGCTGCAGCGGTGACGCCAGGTTGGTCCCCGAGCAGGAGCACCAAGCCGTCGCAGCGGTCGTCGAGCACGTCGCATGCCGTGCGGATCGACGACCCGCAGCCGCTCTCGAACCCGGCATTGTCGACCAGCTCGAGGCCGCCGAGATCGACAACCGCCCGGACCTGCTCGCCCGCGCCGCCGAGAGTGACGAGGAGCTGGTCGAAGCCGCAGGTGCGGGCCGTCGCCAGGGTCGCGTCGAGCAACGTGCTCCCCCGGTACGGCAGCAGCAGCTTGGGACAGCCCAACCGCCTGGAGGCGCCGGCGGCAAGGACGAGCCCGGAGACGAACACCGCTCAGCTCGCGCTCTGGTAGGAGTCGCGGCAGCCGGTGCAGCAGAACCACTGCCCATCGGCCTGAGGGGTGTCAGGTCCGACCACGACGGTCATGCCGCAGACTGGGTCGACTGCGGTGACGGGCAACGCCGGAGCGACGAGCGCCGCCAGCCCGTCGACGCGGACGGCCCTCACGACCGCCGCGAGGATCGACAGGGCGATCTCCTCGGCGGTCTGCGCCCCGATCTCGAGCCCGACGGGGGTGCGCACCCTGGCGCGCTCGTCAGCCGTGAGGTCCATCGCGTCCAGCACGGCGGCGCCACGGGTGCTGCTGGCGACCAGGCCGACGAAGCCGACGCCGGCGTCGAGGGCTGCCCTGATGGTCTCCGGCTCGTCGTGGCCGTGACTGGCGACCACGACCGCGACGGGCCCATCCTGCAGCCCGTCACGCACCTCGTAGCCGAGTGCAGCGCCAAGCGTCGCAACGGCCCGGGCCACGGGCGTGTCGCCGGTGACCTGCAGCACAGCGGCCGGCAGCTGTGGTTCGAGGAAGATCTCCAGGGCTCCCCCTGACAGGCACGGGTTCACGGTCTGACGGGCTCCAGGAGTCTGAGGGAAGGTGACACCGTCGTCGGGCAGGACGCGCAGCAGCAGACTCTTGCCGTCGCGCAGCACGTCAAGGGCTGCGACGCGCACCGACTCCCTCGCGCACTGCCCGCCGACGAAGCCCTCGAGGGTGCCGTCGCGCAGCACGAGAGCCTGGTCTCCAGGACGCGCCGAGGTCGGCGGCTGCGCCCGCACCACGGTCGCGCGGACGAACGGCTGCCGGTCGGCGCTCAGGGCCGCTGCACGTCGGGTCAGGTCCGGGGGGCTCAAATCGGCGGACGCGTCCTTCCCTGCATGGCCTCCCACACCCGCGAGGGCGTGAGCGGCATGTCGGCGTGGCGGACCTTGAACGGCTTCAGGGCGTCCATGACCGCGTTGACGACGCACGGGGGCGACCCAACGGTGGCCGACTCCCCGACGCCCTTGGCGCCGATCGGGTGGTGCGGCGACGGCGTGACCGTGTAGCCGGTCTCCCACTCGGGCACTTCGAGCGCCGTCGGGATGAGGTAGTCCATCAGCGAGCCTGACAGGCAGTTGCCGTCCTCGTCGAAGGAGATCATCTCCATCAGCGCCATGCCCACGCCGTCAGTAAGGCCACCGTGCACCTGGCCTTCGATGATCATCGGGTTGATGCGGGTGCCGCAGTCGTCGACGGCGACGAACCGCCGTACCTTGACCTGCGCCGTTCCCGGGTCGACGTCGACGACGCAGATGTAGGCGCCGAACGGGTAGGTGAGGTTGGAGGGGTTGTAGCAGATCTGGGCCTCGAGCCCGCCCTCAATGCCCTCCGGCAGGTCACCGGCGCCATGCGCCCGCATCGCGATCGCCTGGATCGTCACGGACTTCGACGGGTCGCCCTTCACGTGGAAGCTGCCCTTGTCCCACTCGAGGTCCGCGACGGACACCTCGAGCATCCCCGAGGCGATGATCTGCGCCTTGTCGCGCACTTTCCGTGCGACGAGCGCGGCAGCCGCTCCGGACACCGGCGTGGACCGGCTGCCGTAGGTCCCCAGCCCGAACGGCGTGTTGTCGGTGTCACCGTTGACGACCTGGATGTCCGCCGGTGGGATGCCGATCTCCTCGGCCACGATCTGCGCGTACGTCGTCTCGTGGCCCTGCCCCTGGCTCATGCACGAAACCCGCAGGACCGCCTTGCCCGTGGGGTGTATCCGCAGCTCGCTGCCGTCGGCCATGCCCAGGCCCAGGATGTCCATGTCCTTGCGCGGACCCGCTCCCACGGCCTCGGTGAAGAACGAGATGCCTATGCCCATCAGCTCGCCCTTGGCGCGTTTCTCGGCCTGCTCCTTGCGGAGCTCGTCGTAGCCGATCATGTCCATCGCGAGGCGCATCGCCGGCTCGTAGTCACCCGAGTCGTAGACCCAGCCGGTCTTGGACGTGTAGGGGAACTGGTCGGGCTGGATGAAGTTCTTCAGCCGCAGCTCCGCCGGGTCCATGTCCAGCTGGTAGGCCAGGCAGTCGACGATCCGCTCGACGAGGTAGACGGCCTCTGTGATGCGGAACGAGCAGGCGTAGGCGACGCCGCCGGGGGCCTTGTTGGTGTAGACCGCGGTCATCTTGCAGTACGCCGCTTCGAGGTCGTAGCTGCCGGTGAATACGCCGAAGAAGCCGGCGGGGTACTTGATCGGCGCGGCCGTCCCGTTGAACGCGCCGTGATCGGCGAGGACGTTGGTACGGATCGCGAGGATCTTGCCGTCCTTCGTCGCTGCGATCTCGCCGCGCATGATGTAGTCGCGGGCGAAGCCGGTGCTGACGAGGTTCTCGCTGCGGTCCTCCGTCCACTTCACCGGCTTGCCGATGACCAGCGAGGCGACGATCGCGCAGACGTAGCCCGGGTAGATCGGGACCTTGTTGCCGAAGCCGCCTCCGATGTCGGGGGCGATGACGCGGATCTTGTGCTCCGGCAGCCCCGAGACGAGGGCGTAGACGGTGCGGTGGGCGTGCGGCGCCTGGCTGGTGGTCCAGAGGGTCAGTTTGCCCTCGACCCGTTCGAAGTCGGCCACGCAGCCGCACGTCTCCATCGGGGCGGGGTGCACGCGGGGGTAGACGATGTCCTCACTGACGACCACGTCGGCCTTGGCGAAGACGGCCTCGGTAGCCGCGGCATCGCCGGTCTCCCAGTCGAAGCAGTGGTTGTCCTTCTTGCCCTCGAGGTCGTCACGGATGAGCGGCGCGCCCGGCTCGAGCGCCTTCCGGACGTCCATGACCGGGTCGAGGATGTCGTACTCCACCTCGATGAGCTCGAGGGCGTCGCGCGCGGCGTACCGGTCCTCGGCGACGACGAAGGCGACCTCCTGGCCCTGGAAGCGCACCTTGTCCGTGGCGAGGACAGCCTGTACGTCGTTGGACAGGGTCGGCATCCACGCCAGGCCCTTCTCGGCGAGGATCGCGCCGGTGACGACGGCCTTCACCTTCGGGTGGGCCTCGGCCGCCCTGGTGTCGATGCTGATGATGCGGGCGTGGGCCACCGGCGAGCGCAGGATGGCGAGGTGGAGCATCCCAGGCAGGTTGATGTCGTCGACGTACCGCCCCATGCCGCGGATGAAGCGAGGGTCTTCCTTGCGGAGCATCCGGCCGTAGCCGACGGGCTTCTGGTCGTTGTCGACGAAGCCGGCGGGTCGGTCCTCGACGGCGGTCATGACGTCACCTGCGCGGCCTCGTAGGCGGCTGCCCACTTAACGGAGCGGACGATCGTCGTGTAACCGGTACAGCGGCAGATCTGGCCGCTGATCGCCTCGCGGATCTCGCCGTCGGAGGGATCAGGGTTGCGGTCGAGCAGCGCCCTGGCGGTCATTATCATCCCCGGCGTGCAGAAGCCGCACTGCAGGCCGTGGCACTCCATGAAGCCCTGCTGGACGGGGTCGAGGACGCCGTCCTGCTCGAGCCCCTCGACGGTGCGCACCTCCCGGCCGCCAGCCATCGCCGCGAGCACGGTGCACGACTTCACGGGCTCGCCGTCCATCCAGACCACGCACGTGCCGCAGTTGCTCGTGTCGCAGCCCCAGTGGGTACCGGTGAGGCGGAGCTGGTCACGCAGGAAGTGCACCAGCAGCATCCGCCCCTCGATCTCCTCGGTCACGGGTGCTCCGTTGACGGTCATCGAGACCTGCATCCGTCACACTCCTTGCTTGATCCGGGCGACGCACGTGCTCAACGTGCGGCGCGTGAGCTCGCCTGCGAGATGGCGCTTGTACTCCTCGGTGCCGCGCAGATCCGTCACCGGGCTGCAGCTGCTCGACGCCAGAGCACCGGCCTCCCGGAACAGCTCGTCCGACGGAGCCTTGCCGCGCAGCAGCTCGCCGATCGCCGGGATGCCCGTCGTGTTGGGCCCCACCGCCGCGAGACCCACCCGGGCCTCGGCGATGGTGCCGCCGTCCATCCAGAGCGCGGCCCCGCAGGACACGACGGCCCAGTCGCCCGCCCGGCGCTCGACCTTCTCGTAGGCGCTCGACCCACCTGCCCGCAACGGGAGCCGGATCTCGATGAGGAGCTCATCGTCGCCGACCGCCGTCTCGTACGGCCCGCGGTGGAACTCCGCCATCGACACGACCCGCTGGCCGCCGCTGCCCTGGATCACGCAACTGGCGTCGAGCGTCGTGCAGACGGCCGACAGGTCCTCGGACGGGTCCGCCTGGCACAGCGACCCGCCGAGGGTTCCGCGGTTGCGGACCACGGGATCGGCGATGACGTGCTCGGCGTCCCGGAAGATCGGGAACGCCGCGAGCAGCGGTGCGGACTCGAGCAGCTCACGGTGTCGGGTCATCGCGCCGATCCGGATCTGGTCAGACGCGACGGTGATGTAGCCGAGCTCGCCGTGCAGGTCGTTGATGTCGATGAGGTACTCGAAGTTTGCCAGCCGCAGCTTCATCATCGGCAGCAGGCTGTGCCCGCCCGCGACCAGCTTGGCCGAGCTGCCGAGCCGCTCCAGCAACCCGATCGCCTCGGCAACGTTGCCGGCCCGGGCGTACTCGAATGGTGCTGGAACTTGCATGGCGCGCTCCTCGGCCCGACCAAGGCCGACTCTTCACCCGTTGCACGCACCTTGCAACGGTGACCTAAGGCTTTGCTTAGGCTGCTGGACACCCCCGACGGGTGCGGCACACGATGCCGGTATGAGAGCGCGCGCGAAGCGGGCATGAAAGACCTCCTGGCCCACCTCGAGCGCTGGCGCTGCGCCGGCCGACGGGTCGCGCTCGCCGGGTCGGGTCCGCGCGGCGCCGGCGGTGACCTGCAGGCCGGTTGTGCAGCTACGGCCAGCGGCTCGACCACCTCGCCGCGAGTCGCTGAGTGGGCCTGGACCCGGCCGTGATGCTCACCGACTGGCAGACCGGCGCGGTGGCGGCAACGGGGCTCGCCCTCGAATTGCTGAGCGCCGCGGCGTACCTCGTCGGAGTCGCCCTCATGCGACGACGGCAGCGCGCGTGGCCGGTCGACCGCACCGTGACGTTCCTGCTCGGTCTCACGTCGATCGCGGTCGTCCTGCAGTCCGGGCTCGCGGCGTACGACACCCGGCTGCTGTGGGTGCACATGACCCAGCACCTGGTGCTCATGATGCTGGCACCGCCTCTGCTTGCCTGGGGCTCGCCGGTCCGGCTCTGCCTGGCTGTTGGCTCTCCCGCCGTGCGCCGCTGGGTGGCGGGCCTCCTCCGCACCCAATGGGTACGCCGGCTGACGGGTGGCCGTCACGCTGCGCGGCGGCTGACACTCGACTACTACGTGACGATGGCGGTCTACCTGCTCACGCCCCTCTACGCGCTGTCGGAGCAGAGCACCGCGTTCCACGAGGTGGTGCACGCCTACTTCTTCGCCTGCGGGCTGCTGTTCTGGGTGCCCGTGCTCGGCCACGACCCGGCCGAGTGGCGGCCGACATGCCGTACGAAGGTGCTTCTCGTGGCAGCCGGCGTTCCCGTCTCCCTCGTGCTGGGTGCCTGCATGTGGGCGCAGGGCCGGTCGCTGAGCCCCACGCACTCCGTCGCGGACCTGCATCGCGGCATCCTCACGCTGTCCCTCGGCGGGATGCTCCTGTCCGCCCTCGGCGTGATCGTGCTGGTCGGTCAGCACCGGCACCGCGGCCTGCCCGCCGCTCGGCGGCGGGCCCACGCTGTGCCCGACCCGACCCCGGCGCTGCTGTGACCGCGGTCCGGTGTCGCTGTTGCCTCACGCAAGGACCTGCTGCCAGTCAGTCTCGGCCGCCGTCGCGGCGTTGCGGTCCCGCCGGTCGAGGGTGACGATCCGACCCTCGGCGTCGAAACGCGCCCGGTGCCGGGCGTGGTTGAGGAGCTTCAGGAACGCGATCTGTTGCGCGACGCCACCGCCCCACGAGATGCCCAGCGCGTCGAACCGGTCGTAGCCCAGCACGCGACACGAGGTTCGCGGCGAGCCGGCGATCGCGGTGTACGGCAGCGAGGCACCGCAAGCGGCGAGGCCCGAGCTGTGGCGCTCGGTGCGCTGATACCGGCTTGGGCTCAGTACTCGCCCTTGATCACAAAGTAGGAACCGCGGATGGTCCCCGCGAGCTTCGACTTCTGCCGCGCGAACTTGAAGCGCTCCGCCAACTCCTCGGGGACTTCCATCCCGTCGGCGAGCTTGAAGCCCACGGCCCGCTTGCTGCCGTCCGCGACGGTGTACATGACGTTGATCGACAGACCGGATTCGTAGAACACGTAGGCCATCCGGATGCCGGCTACCTCGAACGACGTCGCCTCGAGCGGTGGGGAGGAGATCACGATGTCGCGCTCCTCCTTGAGGACCCGACTCACGAAGTCGACCGCCGCCTTCGCCTTCTTCGCCGGCTCGACCGTGAACACGTGGTCGTACTTGTTCTTGTAGTAGCGGGCCTCGTTGGCCCGGAGGCGGGCAAGTGCCTTGGCGACAGGGGACGACTCGAGGCCCGTCGTGGACACGTTCTCGAAGTCGACGGTGTAGGACACGGAAACCCTCCGGAATGGCCTGGAAGCGGACAACCAGACCGTACGCCAGGGCTCCCAACTCTGAGCCTCCCCGGTGGACCGTGAGCGACACGACGTCGTTCAGATTCGACGTCATTCGACTCCGCTCCCCGCCGACGATCCCTCGCAAGCCTGCCGGGGCTTGAACGGACTCGGCGAACTAGGCCACGAGGGTGCGCCGGCCTGGGCGCGCGGTGCCGTTCGCGAGGGTCACGTCCCAGGCGAGCCGGAGCCGACGGACGGCCTCGACCAGGGATTCTGAGGGGAGGGCGTACGGCAGTCTGAGGTAGCGCTCGAGTCCGCCCTCGGGCGCGAACGACGGCCCCGAGGCCAGTAGGAGGCCGTGTGGTTCCGCGACGGAGGTCAGGGTGGAGGACACAGGTTCGGGGAGTTCGGCCCAGATCGCGAGCCCGCCCCGGGGCGGGGTCACGGTCCAGGACGGTAGCTCGGACCGCAGCGCCGTCACCAGGGCGTCTCGGGACGCCCGCAGCTCGGCTCGTCGCCAGGACATGATCTCGTTCTCGGTAGAGAGCAGCTGCAGCAGGACGAGCTGCTCGAGGACTGGCGCCCCGAGGTCCAGCGAGAGCCGCGCCGCGATGATGCTGGCGGAGCGGGAGTCGGGGACGCGGAGCCACCCGATCCGCAGGCCACCCCAGAAGCTCTTGCTTGCGCTGCCGATAGTGATGCTGTCGGCCACGAAGCAGCTGAGCGGCGCCGGCATCGACTGTTCCTCGAGTGGTAGGTCGACCAGGGATTCGTCGATGAGCGCCACGGTCCGGGAGGCCCGTAGGGCAGCACCGAGCTCCACCCGTTGCTCCGAGGGCAGCAGGGCACCGGTCGGGTTGTGGAAGTCCGGGATCAGGTAGACCGCTCGCGGTGCGACCTGGTGCAGGGCCGCGGCCATCGAGCCGATGTCCCAACCCTGCACGTCGACGTCCACGCCGGCGATCCGGCAGCCGGCGCGCTGCAGGGTGGCGATCGCGTTCGGATAGGTCGGGCTCTCCACCAGCACCCGATCCCCTGTCGCGGTCACAGCCCGCGCCGCGATGGCCAAGCCGCCGAGGGCGCCGGCCGTCACGATGATCTGCGACGGCGAGGTCGGCAGCCCCCGGGCCGCGAAGCGGGCGGCGAGTACCTCGCGCAGCGCCGGTAGTCCGGAAGGGAAGTAACCGGTGCCACCGAGGTAGGACGGCAGCTCGGCTACGGCCGCCTCGTAGGCCGCCGACATCCCGGCCGGCGCGACGGTGGCGGCGCACGTCAGGTCGAGGTCGTCGCCCCCGCCTTCAGCGGGCGTGAGCAGGTGGTCGCCGCGATGACCCCGGGCGACCGGCAGCGCGGCCACTGTTCCCGATCCCTGCCGGGCGCTGGCGTAGCCGACCTCCCCGAGCAGCTGGTACGCCCGGGTCACCGTGGTCCGGCTGACCCCGAGGGCGGCAGTGAGGTCGCGCTCGCTCGGAAGCCGGGTGCCGACCGGGATGCGGCCGTCAGCTATCAGCCGGCGGAGTCCGTCGGCCAGACCCCGGTAGGCGGGGGACGTGGGGAAGTCGCCAAGCAGGGTGGCTGCGCGCGGCGCCGACAGGGTGCGGTTCATGCAGGCCACTGTTGCACTATTGGCTCTACTTCACCAGACCAATCTGTATCAGACTTGAGCGCATGCTGACCCCCTCGACCATGCTGGCCGACCTCGGGCCCGCCGCCCAGCTGCGCGCCGGCCAGCTGCCGCGCCGCCTCAGCCAGCTGCTCGCCGGCCTCGCTCTGTACGGCATTTCGATGGCGATGATGATCCGCAGCGCTCTGGGACTCGATCCGTGGGACGTTTTCCACTACGGCGTCACCAGCCACGTGCCGCTCAGCTTTGGGGCTGTCGTGACCCTCGTCGGCTTTGTAGTCCTGCTCGCCTGGATCCCGCTGCGGCAGGCCCCGGGCTTCGGCACGATCGCTAACGTCCTCGTCATCGGTGTGGCCTGCGACGCCACCCTCTCGGTGCTGCCCCGCCCCTCCGAGCTCTGGCTGCGCGCGGCCCTGCTGGCGCTCGGCATCGTGCTGAACGGCCTCGCCGGCGCGATGTACATCGGGGCTCAGCTGGGTCCTGGTCCGCGCGACGGCCTGATGACCGGGATCTCCCGTCGTAGCGGGCTGTCGATCCGGCTCGTCCGGACCGTGCAGGAGCTCGTGGTGGTCGGCGTCGGGTTCGCTCTAGGTGGCACGGTCGGGCTCGGCACCGTCTTCTACGCGCTGTCCATCGGACCCCTCGTCCAGCGCTTCCTCCCGCTCCTCGTCGTCCGCCTCAATCCGGCTCCCCGCCTCCCTGATCTGGCCCTCACCACACAGGCCCCCCCAGCGCAGGCCTGAGACCAGAAGCAGCTTCGTGCCCCCTCTCGTCTCCCACCACCGGCCGCAGCGAGCAGGAAGCGACAGCCCTTCCCGCTTCCGTCATTGCTGACATCGGCGGGGACGCGACCCGCGGATGAGCGTGCGTTTGCCTTCCGCGGCTCACGCCTGGGGACTGCCTGCCCGCGCGGGCTGGTTCGCCGACAACTTCGATCTGCCGTCCCAGGCCGGGTGAATGAGCGGTGCTGCAGCGCAGCGGGCCAACGGAGTCAGCTGACGCGGCGGTACCTGATGTGGGTGGTCAGCGGTGAGTGGAGCACCTCGGCGGGCTCGAAGCCGAAGGACTCGACCCCGTCGAAGATGCGCTCGCCCGAGCCGAGCAGGACGGGTGCGATGTCCAGGGTGAGCTCGTCGATCACGCCGGCGGTCAACGCCTGTCGGACGGTGGAGGCGCCACCGGCGATGTCCACCCCGTTGTCCCCGGCGGCCTCGCACGCTGCGGAGTAGGCCGCCTCGAAGCCCTCGGTGACGAAGTGGAACGTGGTCCCCCCGTCCATCTGGATCGGATCATGGCGGTAGTGGCTCAGCACGAAGACCGGCGCGTGATACGGCGGTTCGGCGCCCCACCAGCCAGACCAGTCTTCATCCCAGTCCCCGCGGATGGGGCCATACATGTTCCGCCCCATCACGTAGGCACCTCGCGGCCGCATGAGCCAGCTGTTCGCGATCTCGTCAGCGTCGTTGGCCCGCGGGTCGCCGATGTGCCAGCCGTGCAGCTCCCGCCCCCGCTTGCCCAGGGGATCCTCCCGACTCTGATCCGGCCCAGCGACGAAGCCATCCAGAGAGATCGACATGTGGCAGGTGGTGTCCGACACCATGAGCCCCCGAGTGGTTGCGACGTGCAAGCGGACGTCCGGACGATCGCACGGTGGTTGTTCGCCCGTAAGCGCTGGCCACGCCGTGCGAGGCGGAGGCTAGACCAACAGGACGCACGCTGTCTTCGGCAGGAGCGACGTCAGCGGCAGTTGAGTGCGAGGCGGACGCCGCGTAGTGACGCACTGTCGGTGGAACCGACAAGGATGCCCTCATGTCGCGCATTCAGCGGTTCGACCATGTCGGCATCACGGTGGCCGACCTCGACACAGTGTCGGCGTTCTTCGTCGTACTTGGTCTCGAGGTCGAGGGCCGCACGTTCTTGGAGGGAGTTCTTGGACACCGTCATCGGCATACCGGGTGCGCGTACCGAGATCGTCCTGCTGCGGGCGCCCGATGGAGGAGCCGGGGTCGAGCTGGCGAGCTTCATCCGGCCTGATCACCAGCCGGGATTGCCCGCTGCCGTGGCCACGGAGCTGGGACTGCGCAGCGTGGCCTTCGAGGTGGACGACGTGAATGCGATCGTCGAGCGGCTCTCGAAGGACGGCTACGGCCTGGTCGGCGGCATCGGCGAGTACGAGAACGCCTGGCGCATGGCCTCCGTGCGCGGACCAGAGGATCACCGTCTCGCTCGCCGAGCGGATCAGCTGATCAATCCGCCGTACGAAGGGGCGATCCGCGGGAGGTGAGTGCGTTGGCGGGCGGCGCCCGAGCAGATCCGGTCTTCTGGACGGCCGCCTCGAGGTACTTGCAGCAGACCGCAGGTCGGCCGGTGACAACCGTTCTGTCGCTGGAACGCTGAACCAATTGCCGATGGAACCGGCGCTGCCGACGGGGTGCTACGGCGCGATCGTCAGCGCAGATATGCGGTCGATGCTGAGCGTGAACTTGTAGCGCAGATCCACGACGCCACCTGGGAAGTTGCCCTCGAGGCGGTTTCGCACCAGCCAAGACGCCGTGCCTGTGGGCTCAGCGCCGAGAAGCGTTCGGGTGTAGGTGTACTCCGTACTTGTCTTGGCCAGCCACTGTCGGATCCGTTCGGTGCCGGCCCAGGTCTCGCCCTCGTCACGGACGACGGCGTCGTCCGTGAACGACGCGAGAGCCGCGTCGATGTCGTGCCGGTCGTGGGCTGCTTGATAGCTCTCGATGAGCGGGGGGATCGAGGCAGGCGGTTCGCTCATGACTGGCTCCCGTTCAGAGGATTCAGTAGGACAACCATGCTCGGGGCGGCACGTGTTCCGCCCGCTCACGACGGGCGGTAACCGAGCGACAGTGCCAGAGCTACATCTCCTAGACGCGGTCGTCCAGATGCCGGTGCAGGCGTTCCGTAAGCGCCCTTACGGCCGCTCGCCGAGCTCGCCCGGCGGCAGAGTGGCCGTTCGGGAAGGGCTCACCGTGGCGACGTGCCAGGATCAGCGGGTGCGGAACCAGCAACGGCTTGAAGCACGTACGCCGGACTCCAGAGCCTTTGCGGAGCGCGTACAGCTCGTCATGACCTTGAGCGCGCGGCTCAACGCGCTGCCGTTCGGCGACCTCCAGGAGCGCGCGGCGGTGCTCGCGCAGATCTTCGGTCACCAGGTCCCCGACTCGCTGTCCATCTTGCCGCCCTTCTACTGCGACTACGGCCTCGGGGCATCCTTCGGAGAGCGTGTGTTCATCAACCAGGGATGCTTCTTCCTCGACTACGGCGGCATCAC
>JAOPVP010000073.1 GCA_025966135.1 Frankiales bacterium | reverse complement strand
CGAGACCAGCGGCGTCGTCGGCGGCACGGTTGATGCGGAACCCGCTGGACAGCTTCTCCAGCGACTTGCCGAGGTTCCCCTCGGTGACCGTGAGGTTCCGGTAGGCGTTCATCGCCGCGATGTTGGTATTGACGCGAAGAGACATGTTGGACCTTTCCCTTCCTGGGAGTGATGCCGGCAACCCCACGTCCTGTGGGGCCACAGCCTGTATCGGTCCGGGAGGGACGCCGTGAAGCCTTGGTCAGCCGGTGCCGAGGCTTTCTACCCGGACGGGTAGGGGCGGCAGTCCGAGGAGCGCTCGTAACTCGGCGACGGGCTGCGCCAGCGGGCCGAGCTCCTCCGGCAGGGAGCAGACGAGAGCGATGGCGCTCTCCCGGTCGCCCGCATGAGACGCGAGCCAGGCGACCGTGAGGCGGTCGGACGGTACGAGCTGGGCGGGATCGATGCCGTCCAGTACGTCCAGGGCACGTTCGACGTCGTCCAGTGCGATCGCGCACCGCGCGAGGGCGACCTGCCGTGCGCTGGACCACGGCAGCTGCAGCCAGGTCTGCAGCGCCAGCTCCGGGTCGTCGTCCTCGAGCGCTTCAGCGGCGGCCTGGATGTCAGTCGCGTCGTGTGCTTCGAGGATCGTCGTGACCTCCCGCTCCATCCGCGCGGCGGCGGTGTGCTCCTCGGGTGAGACACCTCGGTCGCGGAGGGCCTCGTGCAAGCGGGTGAGCTGCGGTTCGGCGAGTCCCGAGCAGGCGTCCAGCAGGTGGTGCGGCTCCGGGGGGCAGAGGGCTGCGACCTTCTCGGCCCAGGCGTCGGGCTGCGTGTGCTGGGCGACCTCCACGAGCAGCGACCAGCTCCCGAACAGCGAAGGGTAGGTGCCCGCCACCCGCTCCAAGGCGCACCACGCCTCTTCCCAGCGCTCCAGCTGCAGCAGCATCACGCCGCGGATCTCGGGCAGTGTGGCGTCGGCCAGTGCGGCGTTGTGCACGACCACCTCGTCGGCAGCCGGGCCGGTTCGGGCAGCCCAGGCGTCGATGGTGGCCAGTCCGCTCAGCACATCGCCGCTACCGGCCAGGGAGGTGGCCAGCTCGAGGACGGCGGACGGGTCCGAGGGAGTGAGGGCGACGGCCCGCTTCGCTGCCGCAACGGCTTCGTCAGGACGCTCCGTGGTCCGCAGCAACGCCGCCAGCCGGGTGGCGACCGAGGACGCGAGCCTGCTCAGGTCTGCGGGCACCGTCTCCAGAGCCTCGCGCAGAAGGCTTTCCTGCCGGTCGGCGGTGCCCTCGACGAGGGACAGTGCACGCGCCAGCTCGTAGGCGGCCTTGGCCACGGGCCGGGAGCTCTGGCCGGACGTCGCGAGGACGTACTCCTTCTCAGCGAGGGCGAGGTTGCGAGCTGCCTTGCCTCGCGTCAGGTAGACGCTGTCGAGGTAGCCGTCGTGGAGGAGGTGGGCGCCGGCGAACCGGACGGCCTCGGGCGGTTCACCGGTGGCGGTCCGCACCACCGACTCGTGCACCGCACCGACCCAGTGCACGCCGTCGCGGCGGAAGAGCCGGACCGCCTCGTGCTCGAACCCGGCTTCCCCTCGGTCGTCGGTCGTCGAGCTGATGAGCACACCGAGGGCACCCGGTCCCCGTGCGCTGAGGGCGTCCCGCAGCTCACCGCGACGGGGGGCAACCAGCCGTTCGTCTGCGTCGATGCTCAGCACCCAGGCACCGGTGCACGCCGCGAGCGCCACATTGCGAGCGGCGGCGAAGTCGTCACTCCAGGTCGTGTGCACGACGGTCGCGCCGAAGACCTCGGCAATCTCCACGGTGCGGTCGGAGGACCCGGTGTCGCAGACCACGATCTCGTCGACACGTCCCCGCAAGGACGCCAGGCAGGTGGGGAGGGAGTCCTGCTCGTCCTTGACGATGAGGGAGGCCGAGAGCAAGGGACGCGCCAGCGAGGACAGTCGACGGCCGGGGCCCTCGAGCACCTGCTGCGCCAGGGCGACCAGCGAGGGGAGGTCGCGAGCCGCGGTCAGCACGCTGTGGGCCACCTCCTCCGGCGACAGCAGGGCCCAACGCTCGGTCCAGCGCGGCCCGGAGGACGTCAGCGCGGCCCGGACGTCCTCGGGGGTCAGACCGGTGCCGGCCAGCAGGAGAGGACCGCCCTCGAGGAGGATCGCCGCCACCGCGAGGGCGCCGTACCCGCGTTCGACGTCCAGCGGGAGGAGTTCGGCCACCTCGGCGACGTCCGCGAGCAGGGTGCGCTCGCGCGCGGACGGGGACGCGGCAGCCACCACGACACGACCGTCGACATCGTCGGGCCAGTCGGTGGTGAGGTGGCGCACCTCGGCGACCAGGTCACGCGGCTCCCCGACGAGCGGGAACACGACAGTGAGCGGGCTGAAGGGGGTCATGGCCGTCCTTGGAGGGCCGTCCGTGGTCGTGAGGGAGGAGCATCCTGCTCCCCCAGAGCTACTTGAGGAAGTCGGCCAGCGACGGCAGGTTGGCCCGGCTGGCGGCGCCGAGCGCGGCGGTGTACCCGGCCTGTGCCTGGTTGAGTGTCAGGACGGCGCTCGCCAGGTCGACGTCTTCGAGGTTCGAGCGCCGGGAGGCCAGGTCCTGGAGCGCGACGCTGCCCGACGCGTAGGCGTTGTCGACTCGGTTCGTCGTGCTGCCGACCGTTCCGAGAGCATGCAGGACGTCGGCCTGTCGAGACGCCAGCGCCGTCTGGATGTTGGCCAGTCCCGGACTGTCCCCCGCGCGGACCGCGGTCGACAGCGTCGTCAGCGTCGAGAACAGGTCCTGTCCTGGACCGGCGTTGAACCCGAAGACGTCCTTGGCCGAGACGTTCACCGTCAGGGTCGTCGTCGGGCTCACCTGGCGCTGCACGTTGCCGCCGTCACCGGCGAACGTCACCGTTCCGTCCGAGGCGGACGTCAGGGCAGTCGCGGCGAACCCTCCGAACAGCGACCGACCGAGGTGCGTGGTGTTGCCGAGGTCCTTGAGCTCGGTGCGGAGCTGGTCCACCTCGTCGGCGATGGCCGTGCGACTGCTCCCGGTCAGGGCACCACTGGTCGCGGAGACGGTGAGCTCCTTCACCCGGGACAGGATCGACGACATCGACTGCAGGGCCCCGTCGGCCGCTCCGAGCCAGCTCTGGGCATCGGTGCCTGAGCGCTGGTACGACGTCCAGTCCGACTCCTGGGCCCGGTACCGCTCCGCCGCCGCTGCCGCGGAGGCATCGTCGGACCACCGGGTCAGGACCTTGCCGCTCGCGATCTGAGCCTGGGCGTTCTGGACGCGCTCCAAGGCGCCGCCCAGGCTCTGGGACGTGGTCAGGTAGGTGCTGATCGTGCTGACTCTCACGGCGCTGTCACCTGATCATGTTGTTGATGAGTGTGTCGAGCATGCCATCGGCGATGGAGATCACCTTCGAGGCCGCCTCGTAGGAGTGCTGGTACTTGAGGAGGTCGACCATCTCCTCGTCGACAGAGACCCCATCGGCACTGGCCCGCGTGGCTTGAGCCGACGTGAGGGAGGCACTCGCGGTCTTCGCGTTACGGGCCGCGTCCGCGCTGGCTTGGCCGATCTTTGCCCCGAAGGCGTTCAGTGCGTCGCCGATCGTCTGGCTGTTCACCGCGACGGTGGTGCGTAGGGCGCCTGATATCGCCAGGGCGTTGTTGCCGTCGGCGGCGGCGCCGCTCTGCGAGGCTGCGACGCCTGCCGGGGTCAGGTTCGGGTTGACCGCGAAGTCGCTCGAGTCCGTGCCCGTGAAGAAGTCCAGTCCGGTCGAGCCGTCCGTCCCGGTGCCCTGCCGGTGCACGGCGTTGACCACGTCGCGCAAGCCCACCGCGAGGGCGTCGAGCTGCGAGCGGTAGGAGGGGAGATCGACGGCGGCCGTGGCCACGTAGCCACCGATCTCGCCGGCAACAGACAGTGGGCTCCCGCCGAGTGACACGGTGACCGGGTCGGTGGTCGAGGCCGTCAGCGACTGGGCCGTGATTCCGGAGACCAGCGCCGTGCTGCCGATGCTGATGTTCACCGAGCCGTCGGGCTGCGCGTCGATCCGGGCGCCGGTCAGGGTGCTGATGCGGTCCAGGGCGACGTCACGCTGGTCCAGCAGGTCGTTGGGCTGGCGTTCCGAGCTACCCGCCTTCACGATCTCGAAGTTGAGACTCGCCACCGAGCTCAGGAGGCCGTTGAGCTCGCCGACGTCGTCCCCGACGCGGAGGGAGACCTCGTGGGTGACCGCGTCCAGCTGCTGCTGGGCCCCGTTGATCGTGTCGGCGATCTGCTTGCCGGCCGTCAGCACGCTGTTGCGGGCCGCTGCGTCGGAGGGATTCGTGGAGAGCTGGTCCCACGCGGTGATGAAGTTCGACAACGACTCGGGGGCGCCGTCGGCGTAGGTGCCGAGAACGGACTCGGCCCGGCCGAGGGTGTCGCTGCGCGCGCTGGCGGCACCGCTTACCCCGGCCTCGCTGCGGTAGGAGACGTCCGCGAGCCGGTCCCGCAACCGCGACACGTCCATGACCGTCACGCCGGTCCCACGGTCGCCGTCTCCGCGCAGCCCCGCGGTGCCGTACGTGGGCACGGAGCTCTGGATGGTGACCCGTTGACGGGTGTAGCCGGCATTGTTGGCGTTGGCGACGTTGTTGGCGGCCACCTCGACCGCACGCTGGGCGGCGTAGAGCGCAGACGCTCCGATGCTCAGACTGCTGAACGACAAGGTTCGCCTCCTTCAGAGGACGTGCTGCACGCGCGGCGCGGGGGCAGTCGCCTCACGGCGGACGTGGGGGCCGTATGCCGACAGCGGCGGTTCGCCGTCCGTCAGGGTGCCGAGGCTCTCGGAGATGCTGCGCGCACCCGCATCAGCCAGCCGGCGGGTCGCCAGCAGCAGGTCCGCCACCTCCGTGGCGCCGGCACGCAAGGCCTTGAAGTCGTCTTCGAGCAAGCTGCGCCAGGGCTCGGGGGCGTCGGCCACCAGGTCGCCCAACGTGGGCTCGTCGAGGCCACGGGTGTCGCCGAGACTGGTGACGAGAACCGCTCGGTCGAGTTCGGCCGCGCGAACGGATGTGGTGGCCCGTTCGACCTCTTCCGCCGCCCAACCGAGGAACCGGGTCTCGCCGGCGACCAACAGCTGGCGCATCTCGACCAGCTTGAAGACGAGCAGCTCCACGAGAAGCCGCTCCCTGGTGAGCAGTCGTGCCAGAGCCTCCATGTGAGACCTCCTTTGGCCCTTACATCGGCAGCGACCGAGGTGCGTTGAGCGATCGGGAGGCGCGATGAGGGCCTGGCGTGATCTGGGAGGGGAGGGGGTGAGGTTGATCTGGCGAGTTCGGGGGGCCGATCTGGTTCCGACGGGTCATTCCCGTCGACCTTGTTCACGGCAGACCCGCTGAGACCGATGAGGCCGACAACCCGTCGGCAGTGAGGCCCACCGTGAACGAGATGGACGAGATCGTCCAGGAATTTCTGGTTGAGAGCCATGAGAACCTCGACCAGCTCGACCAGAACCTGGTCGCCCTGGAGAAGGACCCGACGAGCCGGGACCTGCTCAGCAGCATCTTCCGCACCATCCACACCATCAAGGGGACCAGCGGTTTCCTGGCGTACCACGCCCTCGAGGCGATCACGCACGTCGGTGAGAACCTGCTCTCCCGGCTGCGTGACGGCGAGCTGGTCCTGACGCCTGAGCTCACGAGCGCCCTGCTCGACATGGTCGACGCGGTGCGCGGACTGCTCAGGAGCATCGAGCAGGACGGCGGTGAGGGCGAGCCCGACCACACCGAGCTCATCGAGCGGCTGACCAGGCTGCAGTCCTCGACATCGGAGCCGCGGCCGGCTTTGCCGGCGGATGAGCTGGACGTTGAGGAGCCGGCTCCCCTCCCCGTGGCGAAGCTCGGAGAGGTCCTTGTCTCGTCGGGTGTCGTCGAGCAGGAGGACGTCGTGGAGGCGGTGATCGAGCAGAAGAGCAGCGGTGACAGCCGCCCGCTCGGCGAGATCCTGGTGCAGACCGGCATGGTGGCGCAGCACGACGTGGACACCGCACTCCAGGCTCAGGCCGACGGGAAGCGGTCGGTCGCCGACAGCAGCATCCGGGTCGACGTCTCCCTGCTCGATGCCTTGATGAACCTGGTCGGCGAGCTGGTCCTGACCCGCAACCAGATCGTGCAACACGCCGCGACCCGCGACGACCTGGACCTGACGCGGGCCTCGCAGCGGCTGAACCTCATCGCCAGCGAGCTGCAGGAGGGCGTCATGAAGACACGCATGCAGCCCATCGACAGCGTCTGGCAGAAGGTCCCGCGGGTGGTGCGGGATCTCTCACTCAGCTTCGGCAAGAAGGTACGGGTCGAGATGCAGGGCCGGGAGACCGAGCTCGACCGCACCATCCTCGAGGCCACCAAGGACCCGCTGACGCACCTGGTGCGCAACGCTGTCGACCACGCCATCGAGACCCCGGACGCACGGGTCGCCGCAGGCAAGTCCCCTGAGGGCACGTTGCTCCTGCGCGCCTATCACGAGAGCGGGCAGGTCAACATCGAGATCACCGACGACGGCAAGGGCATCGACCCGGCCGTCATCGGGGCGAAAGCGGTCGAGAAGGGGCTGCTGACTCCCGAACAGCTTGGCCGGATGGGTCCGCGCGAGATCACCAACCTCATCTTCGAGGCCGGGTTCTCCACCTCGCAGACGGTGACCAACGTCTCCGGTCGCGGTGTCGGGATGGACGTCGTCAAGACCAACATCGAGAAGATCGGCGGCACGATCGACGTGCAGAGCCGGGTCGGGCACGGCACGACGTTCCGGATCAAGATTCCGCTGACACTGGCGATCATCCCGGCCCTCACGGTCACCTGCGCCGGCGACCGCTACGCGATACCGCAGGTCAGCCTGCTCGAGCTGGTGCGTCTCGAAGGAGAGGCCGTGCAGTCCGGGATCGAGCAGATCCATGGCGCGCCGGTCTACCGGCTGAGGGGAAACCTGCTTCCGCTGGTCTACCTCGACCGCGAACTCGCGGTCGGCCCCGGTCAGCTCGACAGGTCGCGCCAGACGGCGTACATCGTCGTGCTTCAGGCAGAGGACCGCCAGTTCGGCCTGGTCGTCGACGACGTCGTCGACACCGAGGAGATCGTCGTCAAGCCGCTGTCCAAGCATCTCAAGGGGATCCCCTGCTACGCAGGGGCGACGATCCTCGGCGACGGCCGCGTGGCCCTCATCCTGGATGTCCTTGCCCTGGCCCAGCAGGCGAACGTCGTCGTGGTGGGCCGCGACCGCGGCGCAGGGGCACAAGGAAGTGCGGGTGGGGCCGCCAGCTCCGACATCGAGACGTTGCTCGTGGTCGGCTTCGGGGCCGAGCGCCGCATGGCCATCCCTCTGGCCATGGTCACCCGTCTGGAGGAGTTCCCGGTGGGCAGCATCGAGCATGCGGGTTCGCGCGAGGTCGTCCAGTACCGCGACCAGATCCTGCCTCTCATCCGACTGTCGTCGTTCCTCGGTCTGGGTTACAGCGAGCCCGCCACGGACGAAGTCCTGCAGGTCGTCGTCTACAGCGAGGACGGCCGCAGCGTCGGGCTCGTCGTGGACACCATCCTCGACATCGCGGAGCAGGTCCTCAGCTCCCGTAGCGACTTCGCCGACCACGGCTTGCTCGGTTCCGCGGTGGTGCAGGAGCACATCACCGAGCTCCTTGACGTTCGCCAGGCGATCCTCGCGGCGGACCCCCACTTCTACGCCACAGCAGGGGTGTGACCATGTCGATCACCAGCGCCGAGAAGGCCACGCAGCTCTTCACAACCTTCGTCCTCGACGGACACCTGTTCGGGGTCGAGGTGGAGTCGGTCCAGGAGGTCATCCGCTACCAGGAGATGACGCGGATCCCCCTCGCCACGGACGCGGTCGGCGGTCTCATCAACCTGCGTGGACAGGTCATCACAGCCCTTGACCTCCGCCGCCGGCTGGGTATGCCGGACCGGCAGGAGGGTCGTGACCCCATGAACGTCGTCGTGCGGACCGAGGACGGCGCGGTGAGCCTGCTCGTCGACGAGATCGGGGCGGTCATCGAGACGCGCACCGCTCAGTTCGAGCCGCCGCCGGACACAGTGACAGCCAAGGCCAAGGACCTCATCCGCGGCGCCTACAAGCTCGAGAACACGTTGCTGCTCGCACTCGACGTGTCGCGCGCCGTCGAGGTCTGACCTCCACCACAGCGCCACCGCACCCAGACCGACCAACCCCTACCCGAGATCTCTTCCAGGAAGGCCTGCCGAACATGGCCGCCAGCAGCAACCCCGTGAGCTCCTTGTTTGCCGACCGCCGCGTGAACACCAAGATCCTCGTGCTGCTGGCCATCACCAGTCTGGTCAGTGCGGTGGTCGGTGTGCTGGCGATCACCCGCATCAGCCTCGTGAACACGCAGGCCCAGACGTTGTACACGGGCAACGTGAAGTCCCTGGACAACCTGGGGCAGACCCGCATCGACGCCGTCCAGACCCAGCTCGAGCTCACGAACCACAGCCTCGCGACCACCCCGGCTGGACGTGCGACCTACCTCGCGAACATCCAGGCCGGCGACAAGGCTGTAGCTGCGGACCTCGCGGCCTACACCGCCGATCCGATGAAGAGTGCTCGCTGGCAGAAGGACATCGCCACCTTCAAGGACTCCTGGGCGGCCTGGCAGAAGGTCCGGGACACCGTCTTGCTGCCGGCCTCGGACACCGGCGACGTCAAGACCTTCACGCGGATGCGTGACAAGCAGGCCCAACCCGTCGCGGCGACCGCCCTCGCCGCGCTGGCGGACCTTGCAGCCTTCGAACGCACCGATGCCAAGTCGGTCAGCCAGACAGCCACCTCCAACTACCACAGCGCGCGGACGTCCGTGATCGTGGTCCTGGCGATCGGTCTGGTCGCCGCCCTGGCGCTGGGGCTGTTCATCGGCCGCCTGATCACGACTCCGTTGAAGAAGGTCTCGGCGGTGCTGAAGGGTATGGCGGCGGGTGACCTGACGCTGCGTGCCGACGTGAGCAGCAAGGACGAGCTCGGCATGATGGCGACGGATCTCAAC
>JAOPVP010000074.1 GCA_025966135.1 Frankiales bacterium | reverse complement strand
AACGCGCTCAGGAGACGAGGCCTACGGCTTCCTCTACCTCGGGGTCTGAGAAGTCAGAAAGTCCAGCGGGTGGCGCCGCCTGGCTCCTTGGTGGCCACGGCGTACGCAGCCTCCGGCGTGAACTCGTAGACGAACCAGGGAGGCGGGCCGGCGCTGGGAGCGCTGAAGTCGTGGACGAAGCCTCCGTCGGCGACCGTCGGGGCCCAACCTCCTTCGGCGAACACCTGCGCTACCTGCTGCAGCCGGACCTCGTCGGTGACGCGGGTCGCGCGGCCCTCCAGCGCCACGTCGTACCCCTGAAGGGCGACGCCGAAGGAGCAGCGCGGCTCGCGCTCCATGTTCCGGATCTTGCGTGACTGCGGGCTGCCGCTGAAGTAGTACCGGCCGTCGACCCAGTGGGCGCCGACCGCGGTCATGTGAGGTCGGCCGTCGGCATCGACCGTCGACAGCCAGAAGGTGTGGCGATCCGGTCCGCCCGTCCCGGGTGCTTGGGTGAGCATGCCCTCGAGCGCCCCACGCACCTGCTCCCACTCGAGAGGCGCGAGGTGGTACAGGTCGGCGAGGTTCTTCGGGTGCGGTTCGACAGCAGTCATGTCAGCTCCGACGATCGACGGCGGCCGTACTCAGCGGTAGGACCCGGCGGTCTCCCGTCGGTTTACCCGTGCCGGTCATCTCGAATCGCGTCCCCTTCCGCGACGAGGCCTATGAGGCTCGCTACCTCGGGGACGGACCAGCCGCGTCCGACCAGACCCGCTCGCCCGCGACGAAGCGCTCGGTCGGACTCAAGCCGATGCCCCGCGCCACGGCCTGCGACGCGAGGCGCTCGTCGGAGATGTGCGCATGAACGCTGGTCACGCCGTTTCGTGCACGCAGGTGCTTAACCATGGCTGCAGCCGCCTCGGTCGCGATGCCTCGGCCCTCGTCGCTCGGCTGAACCAGCCAAGACAGCTCTGCAAGGCCCTCGGCAAGCGTCAGCGTCGCCTGCACGAAGCCGACTGCTCGACCATCGACGCGGACGACCCAGTTGCGCCAGGCCTCGTCGGCGCCCGCTGGGCCGGCGAGCTGGCGCTGGTACCGGCCGGTGAGCTCCTCGACGTCCAGAGGGTCCCCACCCGTGAAGCGGTAGAGCGCCGGCGAGGACAGCACCTCGACCATCTCGTCGACGTGGTGCAGGGCCAGCGGTTCGAGGGTGAGGCGCTCCGTCGTCACCAGGTCGGCTGCCATGCGCCTAGCCTGGCCCCGACCGGCGGCGTGAAGGGGGTGAGGGTGATGGCATACGACGTGGAGCTCGCGGAACGCATCCGGGAGCTCTTGTCCGGAGGGCCCGTCACCGAGAAGAAGATGTTCGGAGGGCTGGCGTTCCTGCTCGGCGGCAACATGAGTGTGGCTGCCAGCGGCCAGGGCGGGCTGCTCGTGCGCGTCGACCCGGCCGAGACCGACGCCCTGCTGGAAGAGCCGGGGGCGGAGGTCTTCGACATGGGAGCACGCGGTCCCATGAAGGGCTGGCTCCGCGTGCGGGACGACGTGCTGGACGACGACGCGGTCCTGGCCGAGTGGGTACGGCGAGGAACCGCCTACGCCCGCACCCTCCCGCCCAAGTAGCTGGGATGTCGTGACCCCGGCTGACAATGTGCGGCGCGCGACGGATACTCCCGGCCATGGGACTGCTTGAGCGCGAGACCTTCCTGGACTCGCTGACGTCCTACGCCGACGAGGCGCTGCTCGGCAAGGGCCGCGCGGTGCTGATCGCCGGCGAGGCGGGCGTCGGCAAGACGGCCCTGGTCGAAGCCTTCCAGGAGCGGCTGCCCGCTGCCAGGTGGGCGTGGGGTGCCTGCGACGACCTGTCCACGCCGCGACCGCTCGCCCCGCTGCGCGACCTCGCCCGTGACCTCGACGGGGCGCTGCTGTCCGCGGTGCGCGAGGACCAGGCGAGGGAGCAGTTGTTCGACCTGCTGCTGGATGAGCTCCGGGAGAGCGATCTCACGGTGCTCGTCGTGGAGGACGTCCACTGGGCCGATGAGGCGACTCTCGACCTCGTGCGCTTCCTGGCCCGGCGGCTGCATGACGTGCGCACGCTCTTGCTCGTCACGTACCGCGACGAGGCGCTCGGCACCGACCCGATGTTGCGCAGCGCGCTGGGAGATCTGGGGAGCTTCCGCGGCACCCGCCGCATGGCGCTCCCGGCGCTCAGCGAGGGGGGTGTGGCCGAGCTGGCCCGGGGCTCGTCGTACGCCCCGGGCGAGCTCTACCAGCTGACGGGCGGCAACCCCTACTTCCTGAGCGAGGTGCTCCAGGCGCACGGGGTGCAGGTGCCGCCGTCCGTGCGCGACGCCGTCCTCGCGAGAGCCGACCGGCTCGAAGCGACGGCGCGACGCGCGCTCGACGTGGCTGCTCTCCTAGGCTCCCGCCCGGAGCCTCGCGTGCTCTCCTCGGTCGAGGGCATCGAGGGCTCCGCGCTTGACGCGTGCGTGGACGCCGGGCTGCTCGTCGCGCAGCCGTCGGGGGTCGTCTTCCGGCACGACCTGGCGCGGCTGGCGGTCGCTGCCGCCGTACCGCCAGCAAAGCGGGTCGAGCTGCACCGGTCCGTCCTGCGCACCCTGCGCGCCTGTGACGTGCAGGACGACGCCCGGCTGTCGCACCACGCGGATGCGGCGCACGACGGCCCTGCCGTGATCGAGCACGGCCTGGCCGCCGCGAAGGCAGCGTCAGCCGTCGGGTCGCACCGCGAGGCAGCCGCCCAGTACGCACGCGTCCTCCGGTACGGCGACCAGCTGGCGTCGAGGGATTGCGCCGAGGTGTGCGAGGCGATGGCCTTGGAGTACGGGCTGCTCGACAGGTTCGAGGAGGCTGCGGCCGGCTTCGAGCAGGCTCTCGCGATCTGGCGGGAGCTGGGCGACGACTTGCGCACAGGCAACGCCCTGACCCGGCTGGCGAAGCCCTACTGGCGGCTGTGCCGTGGCGCCGACCAGGAGCGGGTGTGTCTCGAGGCGGTAGAGCTGTTGGAAGCCCTTCCGCCCGGGCCGGAGCTTGCCCGTGCCTGGGAGTGCCAGAGCTCCTGGCTGTGGGGGGCGGGCCGGCTCGAGGAGGCGCTGCTGCTCTCCAAGAAGGCTCAGGACCTCGCCCGCGAGCACGACCTGCTCGACGTCCTCAGCGACGCGCTGAACACCGAGGCGTGCCTGCGCGGCTTCTTCGGGGAGGACAGCATCCCGATGCTCCGTCAGAGTCTCGCCACAGCACTTTCGGGCGGGCACGTGGGCCAGGCAGGGCGGGCTCACTCGAACCTCGTCGCGACCTTCGAGTCGGAGTGGCGCGTCGAGGAAGCCGACGAGGCCTACAGGGAGGGCATCGCCTACGCCGACAGCCAGGACCTCGGCACCTTCGGAGTCTGCATCCGTGGCGGCCGGAGCCAGTTCCTTCGGCAGCAGGGACGCAACCGGGAGGCGCGCGAGCTCGCGCACGAGGTCATCGACGCCGGGCTTCCGTCGCCCGTGAACAGCCTCAACCCGCTGACGGCTGCTGGGGTCCTCGCCGCTCGAGGTGGTGACGTGGAGCTGGCGTGGACTGCGCTCGACGAGGCGCTTCGGAACGCGGAGACGCTCCAGGACCCGAACTGGACCCGTGTGGTGCTCATCGGTCGCGTCGAGGCCCACTGGCTCGAGAGCCGGTCCGACCTGGCCGCTGTCGACGTCGTCCGCATCCTGGCGGGGACCGTGGGCCTCGACAGCTGGGAAACGGGCGAGACGCTGGCGTGGGCGAGGCGGCTCGGGGTCGACACCTCCGACGTGGAGCCCGAGCGCACGCCCGCCGATCCCTGGGCGCACGAGCTGGCCGGTGACGTCCGAGGAGCCGCGCAGGAGTGGGACCGGCTGGGGGCTCACCACCTCGCCTCGATGGCGCTTGCCTTCTCCGACGACGAGCAGGACCTCCGCGACGCGATGGAGCGGTTCCGCGCGATGGAGGCTCCCGCGGCTGAGGCGCGCGTGCGGCAGCGGCTGCGCGAGATCGGTGCCGACGCCGTGCCGGCCGGCCCTCGGGCCAGCACGCGGGCGCACCCCGCTGGGCTGACCCGGCGCGAGAGCGAGGTGCTCGAGGGCCTGATCCGCGGGCTGAGCAACGCCGAGATCGCCGGCAAGCTGTTCCTGTCCGAGCGGACTGTGGAGCACCACGTCTCCAATGTGCTCGCCAAGCTCCAGGTCGGGACGCGGGCCGAGGCGGCCAGCGAGGCAGAGCGCCGCGGCCTGCTGGACGCGGTCGCAACCTAGGTACTGGCCCGCACAACCTCCGTACCGGGCACCCATGTGGCCCGGTTTCGGCGTCCCTAGCGTCCCTCGTGCCAGTCACCGACGACACGAGGAGCACACGATGCCGCTGTTCATGGACACCCATCGCCTCGACGGGGGAGTTGCCGTCGAGGACGTCGCCAAGGCCCACATGGCCGACCTGCAGACCCAGGGCAAGCACGACGTGTCGTACCTGCGCTATTGGGTCGCCGAGAAGGAGGGGGCGATCTACTGCTTGGTCGAAGCCCCATCGTCCGACGCCGCCGTGGCCGTGCACCGAGAGGCGCACGGCCTCGTGGCGGACGAGATCTTCGAAGTCAAGGAGGGGTCATGACCCGCCGCAACCTCCGCCTGGCGCTCACCGGTGTGATCGCCGCTGGCTGCCTCGCCGCCCCGATGGCGCCCGCCCAGGCCGACAACGCCGATGCCCAGTCGTTGGTCTCGATCCGCAACGCGACGGCTGACTACCGCAGCTTCGCCAACTCGCAGGCCGACGGCTTCACGACGCTCGTCACCAACCAGCAGACTCAGGAGACCTGCATCTCCAACGGCAGCGCCGGCGCGATGGGTCAGCACTACGCGAACGCCGGCCGCGTGGGCGACGGCGTCATCCAGCGCCAGCGACCGGAGGTCCTGCTCTACGAGCCGCAGGCCAACGGGACCAAGGTGCTCACGGGTGTGGAGTACGTCGTGCTCGCGGGGGACTGGCTGGCCCATCACGACGGCCCTCCGGTGCTCTTCGGCAAGACCTTCGACCTCATCACGAGCAACCCGTTCGGGCTCCCGCCGTTCTACGCGCTGCACGCGTGGGCCTGGCAGAGCAACCCCAGCGGGGACTTCTCGTCCTGGAACCCGACCGTCACCTGCCCCTGACCCGTCCTGACCCAGGGGGAGCGCTGAGGCCGTCGAGGCGAACACCTGCCTCGACGGCCTCGGCCTGTTCGGAAGACCGTGATGCGCTCACTCGTCTTGCGGGCACCCTGTGCACGCTTCGTTGCCGGCCCGCGACGTGACTGGGTCGCCCTCGAGTTTGGCGCCCCCGCCTTCGTCGCACCGTGCGGGGGGCTGAGCGACGAGCGGGTACCCCCGGCGGCGTGACGGCACTACGCGCCGTTCTCGGCGCCTGAGGGCGGCTGGGGCACCGCGAGCCCGACACGGGCTGCGACAAACTTCGTCCATCAGGCACAGGAGCCATCGCCCACATCGGCCGCTGAGCAGCCGAACGCCGGCTCGTCACCGGTGGCAGCAGTGGCGGCGATGCCCTATCATCGTTCTGATATATCAATCACGGGGACTAAGGATTCTAAGGCGGATGAGATGACGGGCGGCCCCTCCTCCACGGCAACCGGCGGCGCACTCGGCCCGTGCGCGGGCGCGGTGAGCCGATGACCGACGACGTGCGCCCGCTGCCGTCCACCCCTGGCGCGGACCTTCCGGATCACCCGAGCTTTTTGTGGCACAACCCGGACCCGAAGCCGTCCTACGACGTCGTCATCGTCGGCGGGGGTGGTCATGGGCTGGCGACCGCGTACTACCTGGCCAAGAATCACGGCATCACCAACGTCGCGGTGCTGGAGAAGGGCTGGTTGGCCGGCGGCAACATGGCCCGCAACACCACCATCATCCGGTCCAACTACCTGTGGGACGAGAGCTCCGGGATCTACGAGCACTCGC
>JAOPVP010000041.1 GCA_025966135.1 Frankiales bacterium | reverse complement strand
GCCGGCTGTCCGTGACATGCGGAACGGCGGCTGCCGGAACTTCGAAGATCTTTCTCGTCAGTTGCGCGGAGCCGTGCCTCTGCGCACCTCGTCGCGCTGGCGGCGCGCCTGAGAGTCGAACAGCAGCACCCCAAAGGCGGCGATGGGCAGCGTCATTACCCAGGACCAGGGCGAGGGAAGCACGGTCAGCAGGATTGCCGCCCCGAGTGCCAGGAGTACCCATACCTGCCAGCGCCGGCGGTCCTCAAGCGCATACGCCCACGCGGACAGTCGGTCCCATGCTGACTTCACGCCACCAGGATGTCATGCCGCGCGTCGAGCTGAGTGATGCAGAGCGGGCTACACCAGGTCGAACGCCGCCTGGATCGCTTCATGGAGAGCGAGTTCCTGAGATTCGAGCAGCCAGCCGCACTGTTCCTGCAGCTGGCCGAAGGGGATGGTCATGATCTGGTCGCACTTGATCGCGGAGTTTTGGTCCAAGCCGTTCCCAGCCCCTACCAGCACCTCGGTGGCGATCCCGTGGACCTTGCTCGTCACCGGAGCCACAGTGACGGTAGACATCCGCCCAACCATGACCTCGCGAGTCAGGACCAGGACCGGACGTCGCTTGTCGAGGGTGGCCCAGTGAAGCGGTCGCATCAGTCGTCGGTGACCGGTGTGCCGGCGGTGGCCACGACCATCGCCAGTGTCTCAGGATCCTCGAGTGCCCCCGCCTCGATGAGGCGCTGAAGGTCCTCTTCCGCGCGCTGCCGGCGCGCGTCACGTGCGATCAGTCTCGTGACGAGCTCGGCCCGGCTTCTCACACGTCCAGTGGCCACGGCCTGGTCCACGTAGGCCACCAGCTCATCCGGGAGACGAACCGCGATCTGGGTGCTCATCCTGAGCATGGTACCAGATTGGGATACAGCCAAAATCAGTGCGTGAGAACCGGGCTTCTCAAGCCCTGAGGGATCGAACCGCGAGCTGGACCGCCGCGGCCACCAGCACGTGCTGACGGTGGCCGAGGTGCTGGCCGTCACAGGGGAGAGCGCCCTGCTCGACAGCGACCCCGGTACTGCGGCAGACCCTGCAGACGCGTGAGACCTACCTCGGGCCGCTGCACCACCTGCAGGTCGAACTGCTCTCGCGGCCCGTGCAGGCGAGCAGGACCCGCTGCTGTCCAGGGCTCCGCTGTTCACCGTCAACGGTGTCGCCGCAGGTATGCGCCACACCGGCTGAGCGTCGCTCAGGCGGTGAGGTCTGGCGGGAAGCCGCCGGTGGCCACCGGACCCCAGGTCTCGATCGTCACTCGCAGCAACGCCTTGCCCTGACGCACCATGGCCTGGCGGTAGTCGTCCCAGTCGGGATGCTCGCCGGCGATGCTCCGGTAGTAGTCCACGAACGGCTCCAGAGCCGTCGGCAGGTCCAGGACCTCGGCCGTGCCGTCGACCTGGACCCAGGCGCCGTCCCAGTCGTCGGACAGGAAGCACAACGACACCTGCGCCTCACGACGGGCGTTCCTTGCCTTCGCCCGCTGCGGGTACGTCGAGATCACCACCCGGCCCTCCGGGTCGACGCCGGCGGCGACCGGGGACAGCTGCGGTGAGCCGTCCTTCTTGCGGGTCATCAGGAGCGCGTGGTGCCGGGTCCTGAGAAACTCGAGCAGCTGGTCGCGGGAAACCTGGTCGGAGGTGGCGGTACGAGGCATGCGAACAGTCTCTCAAACCTAGTGCGGAGGCCAGGTCAGGCGTCGCGGCGCCGGAGCGAGACGGCGGCCGCAGCGAGAGCGGCCACGGCGTACAGGCAGAAGACGGCGAAGCCGGTCCAGGGCGACAGCGAGAGGGGGTCAGCAGTGACATGGGTGATCGCCTGGCCGGCGCTGCTGGGGAGGTACTTGTCGACGGCGTCACTGAAGCTGGTGGGTAGGAAGTGGACGATGATCGGGAGCACGAACAGCAAGCCGAACAGGGTGCTGATGGCGGCCGCGGTGTTGCGCAGCAGCGCCCCGAGCCCGAGACCGAGCACACCGACGGCGGTCAGGTAGAGCGCAGCGCCGAGCACGGCCCTGACCACCCCTGGTTGGCCGAGATCGGTCTGGATGCTCTTGCTCGAGAAGATCGACTGCCCGATCAGGAAGGCCGCCAGCACAGCCGGGACGGTCAGGGCGAGGGTCACCCCGGCGAACACCGCGGCCTTGCCCCAGAGGACGGGCAGCCGGGTGGGCACGGCCGCGAACGTCGCGCGCACCATGCCGGTGGCGTACTCACCAGTGATCAGCAGCACGCCGAGGACGCCGATGGCCAGTTGCGCCAGGAACACGCCCGCGAGGCTCCGCGTGGTGGGGTCGAAGGTCGCGGCCTCAGCCGCGGTACGCGACGACCAGTGGGCCACGGTCACGGTGGGGACGAGCAGGGACAGGCCGATCACGAACGCGACGGCGGCAAGCAACGAGAAGACCGTGGAGCGCAACGAGCGAACCTTGGTCCACTCCGAGCGCATGACCCGGGCCTGCGTGACGCGGAGGTCCGCTCGAGCGAGAACGGGTGCGGCAGCAGTGCTCATGACAGGGCTCCGGTGTGATGGGCGTCGGCGTGGTACTCGACGGCGTCGTTGGTCATGCCCATGAAGGCCTCCTCCAGGGACGCCTGCTGCGCGGTCAGCTCCAGCAGCGTGATGCCGGCGGAACCCGCGGCGATGCCGATCTGGTCGGTCGTGAGCCCCTCGACCTGGAGCGCCCCCTGGCCGTCGTCCGTGAAGATAACGTCCGGCCCGCGCAGCACCGCGCGCAGGCCTTCCGGGTCGAGAGTGCGCACCTTCACGACGTTCTGGGAGGCGCCGGCGATGAAGTCCGCCACGCTCGTGTCTGCGATCAGGCGGCCGCGGCCGATGACGATGAGGTGCTCGGCGGTCAGTGCCATCTCGCTCATCAGGTGGGAGGAGACGAACACCGTCCTGCCCTCCGCAGCGAGCGACCGGAGCAGGTCACGGATCCAGCGAATGCCCTCCGGGTCCAGGCCGTTGACCGGCTCGTCGAGGATGACGGTCTTGGGGTCTCCCAGCAGAGCCGTCGCGATGCCGAGCCGCTGGCCCATCCCCAGCGAGAACCCTCCCGCCCGCTTGCGAGCGACGCCCTGCAGGCCCACCGCCTCGATCACCTCGTCCACGCGCGAACGCGGGATGCCGCAGGTCTGCGCCAGCGCGAGCAGGTGGTTGTAGGCCGAACGGCCGGTGTGGATCGCCCGGGCCTCGAGGAGCGCGCCTACCTCTTGCAAGGGCGCCTGGTGCTCGCGGTAAGCCTTGCCGTTGACGGTGACGGAGCCATGGCTCGGACGGTCGAGGCCGAGGATCATCCGCATGGTCGTGGACTTGCCGGCCCCGTTGGGGCCGAGGAATCCGGTGACGATGCCGGGCTGGACGGTGAAGCTGAGGTCGTCGACGGCACGCTTGTCGCCGTACTCCTTCGTCAGGCCACGGGCCTCGATCACGATTTCCCCTCCGCACGCGCAGGGCCCCGCTGCCGCGGGACCGTCACATGGAGTCTGCTCTCCGGCCGTCGTGGCGAACTGAGCGCGCGCTGAGGACGACCCTTCAGAAGTCGCCGGAATCCTTGCGGAGGTCGGCAAGGACGTTGACCAGCGTGCTGACGCGCCGGGGGCTGAGTCCGGGCCGCCCGAACACCTCGCGGTTGAGGACCTCGGTCGCCTTCAACGCGGTCTCACGGCCGAGGTCGGTGATCTCGACGAGCGTTGCTCGCCCGTCTGTCGGATGAGGCAGTCGCCGGACGAGACCGGCTCCCTCGAGACGGTCGACGGCGTTGGTGATGGAGGTCGGGTGCACCTGCAGGCGTCCGCTGGCCTTCTTCACCGGCATCGAGCCGCGGCTGCTGAAGTGCAGCAGCATCAGCACCTCGTAACGCGCGAAGGTCAGCTCGAAGGGCTGCAGCACGTCGTCCACACGCGCCTGGAAGATCTGCTGTGCGCGCATCACCGACGTCACGGCGGCCATGCCCTCCGCGACATCGCCCCAGCCGTGCTCCTCCCACTTGGCGCGGGCCAGCGCGATCGTGTCCATCTAGACGTTCCTCCGGTACTGGCCGCCGACTTCGAAGAAGGCGTCGCTGATCTGCCCCAGTGAACAGGACCGGACCGCTTCCATCAGGGCTTCGAAGACGTTGCCTCCGACAGTGGCTGCGGTCTGCAGCCTCGCCAGCGCAGCCGGCGCGTCGGCGCGGTGGGTGGTGTGGAACGCCGCCAGCCGGTCCAGCTGCGACTTCTTCTCATCCTCGGTGGCACGGGCCAACTCGACGGTTGCCGGGGTGTCGTCGCTGTGCGGTGCCAGGAAGGTGTTGACACCGACGATAGGGAGCGAGCCGTCGTGCTTGCGGTGCTCGTAGAGCATCGACTCGTCCTGGATGCGACCGCGCTGGTAGCCGGTCTCCATGGCGCCCAGAACCCCACCGCGCTCGGCGATCCGGTCGAACTCGGCGAGGACCGCGGCCTCGACCAGATCGGTCAGCTCGTCCACGACGTACGACCCCTGGAGGGGGTTCTCGTTCGCCGACAGGCCCCACTCCTTGTCGATGACCATCTGGATCGCGAGGGCCCTGCGCACCGACTCCTCGCTGGGGGTCGTGACGGCTTCGTCGTACGCGTTGGTGTGCAGGCTGTTGGCGTTGTCGTAGAGCGCGCACAACGCCTGCAGCGTGGTGCGGATGTCGTTGAACGCCATCTCCTGCGCGTGCAGGGAACGTCCCGACGTCTGCACGTGGTACTTCAGCTTCTGCGAGCGCTCGGACGCGCCGTACTTCTCCTTCATCGCTATCGCCCAGATGCGGCGCGCGACACGGCCGATGACGGTGTACTCGGCATCCATGCCGTTGCTGAAGAAGAACGACAGGTTCGGGGCGAAGTCGTCGATGCTCATGCCGCGCGCGAGGTACGCCTCGACGTAGGTGAAGCCGTTGGCGAGGGTGAACGCGAGCTGGCTGATGGGGTTGGCCCCGGCCTCGGCGATGTGGTAGCCGGAGATGCTGACGGAGTAGAAGTTCTGCACCTGGTGGTCGACGAAGTACTGCTGGATGTCGGCCATCGCGCGAAGCGCGAACTCGGTCGAGAAGATGCAGGTGTTCTGGCCCTGGTCCTCCTTGAGGATGTCGGCCTGAACGGTGCCGCGGACGTTGTGCAGCACCCACTCGCGCAGCTCCTCGGTCTCCCCCGCGTCTGGCTCGCGCCCCTCGTCGGCGCGGAAGCGGTCGAGGCGCTGGTCGATGGCGGTGTTGAGGAACATCGCGAGGATCGTCGGGGCGGGCCCGTTGATGGTCATCGACACGCTGGTCGTGGGGGAGCAGAGGTCGAACCCGCCGTACAGCACCTTCATGTCGTCCAGGGTGGCGATGGAGACGCCGCTCGTACCGACCTTGCCGTAGATGTCGGGGCGCGGATCGGGGTCGCGGCCGTAGAGCGTGACCGAGTCGAAGGCCGTGGACAGGCGCGTCGCCGGCTGGCCCTGCGACAGGACCTGGAAGCGCCTGTTGGTGCGGAAGGCATCGCCTTCGCCGGCGAACATCCGGGCCGGTGCCTCGCCCTGGCGCTTGAAGGGGAAAACGCCCGCAGTGAAAGGGAAGTAACCCGGGAGGTTCTCCCGGCGCAAGAAGCTCACCAGCTCGCCGTCGTCAGTGGTGCGGGGCAGCGCCACGCGACGGACCTTGTTTCCGGAGAGAGTCTCCCGGGTCAGTGGGGTGTGAACCTCCTTGCCGCGCACCGAGTAGACGAGCTCGTCGCCGCTGTACTCCTCGACGCGGGCGGGCCACGCGTCCAGCAGCTCCTGCACCTCCGGGTCGAGCTTGCCGCCCTCGATGAGAGCGTCCAGCTCCGCGGTCTCCTGGACGAGCGCACGTGCGGTCTCGAGGTGCTGGCGGCGGCGGGCCAGCTCGCTCTGCTCGTCGGTCTTGGCGTGGTAGGCCCGGATGCTGGCGCTGATCTCGGCGAGGTAGCGCTCGCGGGCAGCCGGCAGCACGCTGGTCAGGCCGGTCGAGGTCTTGGTCGTCACGTGCGGGAGGACGCCCGCCCCGGCGACGAGGCCCTTGTCGACGAGCAAGCCCACCAGGTGCTGGTAGAGCGCGGTGACACCGTCGTCGTGGAAGCGGGCGGCACTGGTGCCGAACACCGGCATGTCTTCCCAGCTCTGTCCGAACGCCTCGCGGTTGCGCACCATCTGACGGGCCACGTCGCGGCGGGCGTCCTCGGCGCCGCGGCGCTCGAACTTGTTGATCGCCACGACGTCGGCCGCGTCGAGCATGCCGATCTTCTCGAGCTGGGTGGCGGCGCCGTACTCGGGTGTCATGACGTACAGCGAGACGTCGCAGTACGACGTGATGCTCGCGTCGCCCTGGCCGATACCGGGGGTCTCGATCATGACGAGGTCGAAGCCGGCGGCCCTGCAAGCGGCGACGGCGTCGTCGAGGTGCTCGGGGACGGAGCCGGGCGAGGAGCGGGTCGCCATAGAGCGGAAGAACACCTGGTCGCCACCGAGGGAGTTCATCCGGATGCGGTCGCCGAGCAGCGCTCCGCCGCCCTTGCGGCGGGTCGGGTCCACGGCCAGTACGGCGACCCGGAGCTTGTCCTCCTGGTCGAGGCGCAGGCGACGGAGGAGCTCGTCGGTGAGACTGGACTTGCCAGAACCGCCGGTGCCGGTGATGCCGAGGACGGGAACCTCGCGCGCGGTCCCCTGGTGGGCTGCATTGCGAAGCGCCGTCGCGAGCTCGGGGGAGCGGCCCTGCTCGAGCACGGTGATGGCACGGGCGAGGGCTGCGGGGTTGCCGGACTGCACCTCGTCGACGGAAGGGGGCTGTGCGGTCAGGTCGATGTCGCAGGCCTCTACGAGGGTGTTGATCATGCCGCCCAGGCCCAGGCGCTGGCCGTCCTCAGGCGCGAAGATGGTGACGCCGCGGCTCTTCAGCAGCGCGATCTCCTCGGGAACGATGACACCGCCGCCGCCGCCGAAGACCTGGACGTGACCGGCGCCGACCTCGGCGAGTCGTGCGACGAGGTAGCTGAAGTACTCGACGTGGCCGCCCTGGTAGGAGCTGACCGCGACGCCCTGGACGTCCTCCTGCAGTGCCGCGGTGACGACCGCCTCGACGCTGCGGTCGTGGCCCAGGTGGACGACCTCGACCCCTTGGGACTGCAGGACCCTCCGCATGATGTTGATGGCCGCGTCGTGTCCGTCGAACAGGCTCGCCGATGTCACGAAGCGCACGGGGTTCACGGGTACGTGCAGAGCCACGGGGTCTCCTGAGCTTGGCGGTGGAACCCGAAGATACCTGGACGTCCATGTATCTGCCAGTGACAGATGCGAGGACGTCCTCCTATTGTTGGGCACTGACCCAGAGGAGAAATCCCGTCGTGCTCGACGCCTACTCGCCCCTTCTTGTCCTACGCCTCCTGACTCAGACTCGCAGCTCGTCGATGTAGTCCCGGAACAACCCGCGTCCGGTCTGCGTCCAGGACTCGGCCACGGGCGGCGGCATGTGGGCTTCCATGATGGCGACCTGCTCCGGGGACATCTGCTCCTGGATGAGACCCAGGATCAGCCACAGCTTGTCGCCCCCGAAGTGACGCATGCCGTGGCCGGGCAGCTCGCCCCACTCTGCGGCATTGATGTGCCGCGCGGCGATCGGCAGGACCACCTGCTCCTCTTCGTCGAGGTGTGCTGACAGCTGCGCGTCGAGCGTCGCGAGCGCGCCGGTCAGCGCTTCGCGCGCGGCCGCAGTCGGCTCCGCTTGCCACGTCGCGAGCCCACCCTCGGCCGCGGCAATGCCCTCCAGCACTCCGCCGTGCTGCGCAGCGATGCGCGCGAGCGTGGCAGCGTCAGCAGGGCTGCGGTCGAGCAGTCGGGGGGTGAGCAGCTCGTCCTCGCCCTCGTGATGCACGTGCAGCAGGCTCAGGACGTTGGCGTAGTAGCTCCCTACGACGTCTGCGCGTGACCTGTCGCCCGCGGCGACGGAACCGACCAGCGTGGGGGCGGCACTGAGGGCTTCACGAAACACCCGGTGCAGCCCGACCATGTCGGAGGTGTCGGCGAGCGGAATCTGGTCGAACTCGGACACAAGGCGCTCCTTGACGTGGGCGTGAGCCGCACATCATGCCTGGTGAAGCGCCGCAGTTCGTGATGAGCGCGACACGCGCCCGCCGAACTACTCAGGCCACGGGGATCCGAGGATGATCTCGACGAAGTCTCGGCGGGTGAAGCCTGGGACGAAGTGCGCGAGAACATCGTCGTTCATCGTTCCGAACGTGGTGTCGGGGCGATCTTTCATGCCTTCCCTGAAGGCCTGGAGGATGTTCTGCTTGAAGTTGGGCCGCTCGTGCGCAGCGGTGACTGCGCCGATGTCGCCGGGATTGATCTCATCGAGGTCGAAGCCGAGCACATCCGTCTCGACGCCGGCCGTCACGAGGGCGACCTCGGGCTCAAGGTGCTCGACGATTCCGGGTGTGGTGTGCAGAGCGATTCCCAGCCACACGGCGCGGGCCTCGGCCTCGCTGCGGCCGTGCGCGAGGAGGAAGTCGCGGGCCAGGTCAGCGCCGTCGACCTCGAATCGCTGGTCGGTGCGGCGGTAGCGCTCGGTGAGGCCCAGGTCGTGGAACATGGCCCCGACATAGAGCAGCTCGGGGTCGGCGTGCAGGCCTCGGTGCCGGCCCTTGAGGCTGCCGAAGAGGAACACGCGCCGGGAGTGGTGGAAGAGGACAGGTGTCGCGGCCTCGCGGACGAGGTCGGTGGCCTCGCGGACCAGCGCGGTGTCCGGGATCGTGATCCCGGCGATCGTCTCCGTCATGAATGTCTCCTCGGGGTCGTCTGTGGTGTAGCCCTAGCGTGGTCGCGAGGGGTGTTCGCCGCCCCGCCGTGACGGCCAGGGTTCGCACGGAAACGGACACGACACGAGGAGAGGAGGGCGTGCTGGTGACCGAGCTGCGCGACCGGCCGCATCGGGTGGGGGTGGTGGTCTTCGACGGCGTGAAGATGCTCGATGTCGCCGGCCCCAGCGAGGTGTTCGCCGAGAGTAACCGGCTGGGGGCGAACTACCAGCTGGCGGTATGCGCGGTCGGCGGCGGTGCGGTCATGTCCTCCACCGGGATGCGGATCTCCGCCGACCTGGACGCCGCAGCCGACGGTCTCGGGTTCGACACCCTGCTGGTGATGGGTGGTGACCTGTTGCCGACCCGGCCCATCGACCCGGAGCTTCGCGACGCGGTCCGCGGCCTGGCGGCCCGGTCCCGGCGGGTCTGCTCGATCTGCACCGGCGCCTTCATCCTGGCCGCGGCCGGGCTGCTGGACGGTCACCGGGCGACCACGCACTGGCAGCACACCGGGCTGCTGGCCCGTGCCTATCCCGCGATCACTGTCGAGCCCGACGCGATCTTCGTCCGTGACGGAGACCTGCTCACGTCCGCCGGTGTCACCGCCGGCATAGACCTGGCCCTGGCGCTGCTGGAAGACGATCGAGGCGAGGACCTGGCCCGGCAGGTGGCCCAGTCGCTCGTCGTCTTCCTGCAACGCCCCGGCGGGCAGTCCCAGTTCTCGCCATCTCTGCAAGGACCGAGGCCGCGCACACCGCTGCTGCGCGCGGTGTTCGACGCTGTCGCGGCCGACCCGGCAGCGGATCACTCCATCGCGACGCTGGCCGCGCACGCCTCGCTCAGCCCCCGGCACCTGACCAGGCTGTTTCACGACGAGCTGGGCACCACTCCGGCGAAGTACGTCGATGCCGTCCGGTTCGACAGCGCGAAAGCGGCCCTCGACGCTGGGCTCGGGGTCAGTGAGGCTGCAGAGCGGGCTGGCTACGGCAGCCCGGAGTCGTTGCGCCGCGCCTTCATCAGTCGAGTCGGCGTCTCGCCGCGGGCCTACCAGCAGCGGTTCCGTTCGGCGCAGCGTGCCGACGCCGCAGCATCTCGCGACGACCGCTAGCCACACAGCCGGTGTCGGATCGCAGACTCAGGTGCAAGGTCTGAGGTAGGCGTGCGGGGCCATCGCCGGGGCCCGGTTCGCCGGGACGCAGGCGGTCGGCTGGCTTGCCTCGGGCGGGCTGAGTGCCACCCCCACGCCGAGGATGGCGATGACGAGCAGTCCGACGGCCCATGCCTTCCACGCGAAGCGCGGCCGGGGGGTCATCCATCCCGCGAAGGCAAATGCGGCGACGAGCTGCGGATCGCGACGCAGCTCGCGCTCGATGGCGTGCAGGCGCACGGCGTTCCTCAGGGGATGGGGAGCGGCGAGCCTGTGAGACATGCTGTCTGCCAGGTGGGGGGAGCGTAGATGTGTGTTCTCCTTCATTCACCCGCGCGTCCTGCCTGTCAAGGCCAGGCGATCGTGGTGACAGCAGACGTCAACCGTCAGGTGCGGCGCCCAGCGGGTCGCACAGGCGGCCTGCCGTGAGCCCCTTGGTCTGGGTAGTTGCAGCACGCAGGTTGCCGCGACCGTCGACGGCCGCGCAGTCCGGGCGGTGCATCATCGAGCCGGCCACAAGGCGAGGGACGGTGAACGGGGGCTCACCAAGTGGTCCTCTACGCAGTGACGATGCCCACGTCTGTCAGCATCGATAGCACTTTGGCGGAGGCAGCTTCGGGCGACAGCTCGGCGGTCGGCAGCCGCAGCTCGGGGTTCTCCGGTGCTTCGTAGGGCGAGTCGACTCCCGTGACACCCACGGCCTCGCCGCGCTGCGCCCGCTTGTAGAGGCCCTTGGGGTCGCGCTCCTGCACGACTGCGAGAGGGGCGTCGACGAAGATCTCGAAGAACTCACCCTCGTCCAACCGATTGCGCACGAGGTCGCGCTCTGCCTTGTACGGCGAGACGAGGGTGACCAGCACGATGAGGCCGGCGTCCACCATGAGGCGGGCCACTTCACCGACCCGTCGGATGTTCTCGACCCGGTCCTCCGGGGTGAAGCCCAAGTCCTTGCTGAGGCCGTGCCGGATGTTGTCGCCGTCGAGCAGGTAGGTGTGCCGTCCCTGGGCGTGCAGCTGCTTCTCGACCAGGTTCGCGACGGTGGACTTGCCCGAGCTCGGAACCCCGGTGAACCACAGCACGCAGGGCTTCTGCCCCTTGAGGACGCCGTGTGCGGCCTTGTCCACGTCGGTGGCCTGCCAGTGCACGTTGTCGGCTCGACGGACCGCACTCTGCAGCAGCCCGGCACCAACCGTGTTGTTGGTCAGCCGGTCGATGAGGATGAAGCCGCCCATGTCGCGGTTGGTCGTGTAGGGGTCGAAGGGAACCGCACGATCGAGGCTGACGCGGCAGGCGCCGATCTCGTTGAGCGACAGGGTCGTGGCCGGCTGCTGCTCCATGGTGTTGACGTCGACCTTGTGGTCCGGCGTGCCCACGGTCGCGGTCACGGTGCGGGCACCGATCTTCAACAGGTATGGCCGGCCGGGCCGCAGGTCCTGCTCGCCCATCCAGATGATCGTGGCGTCGAACTGGTCGGCCACAGCGGGGGCATCGTCGGCGGCCGCGAGGACGTCACCACGGCTGATGTCGACCTCGTCGGTCAGAGTGAGCGTCACCGACTGCAGCGCCACGGCCTCATCGAGGTCGCCGTCCATCGTGACGATGCGTGCGACCGTCGAGACCCGGCCGCTCGGCAGCACCCGGACCTGGTCGCCGGGGCGCACGATGCCGCCGGCGATCTGCCCCGCGAAGCCGCGGAAGTCCAGGTCGGGGCGCGAGACCCATTGCACGGGCATCCGGAACGGCCCGGCCTGCAGTGCGGAGTCGTTCTCGACCACTTCGAGGTGTCCGAGCAGCGTCGGGCCGTCGTACCAGGGCGTGTTGGCACTGGAGACCAGGACGTTGTCGCCCTTGAGCGCCGACGTGGGGATGGTCGTGATGTCGTGGAGGCCGATCCCGGCTGCGAAGGCGCGGTAGTCGGCGTCGATCGCGGCGACGACCTCTTCGGAGTAGTCGACGGCGTCGATCTTGTTGACGGCGAGCACGATCTTGCGGATCCCCAGCAGGGACACGAGGAAGCTGTGTCGCCGGGTCTGCGTCAGCACGCCCTTGCGGGCGTCCACCAAGATGATCGCGAGGTCAGCAGTGGAAGCACCCGTGACCATGTTGCGGGTGTACTGCTCGTGGCCTGGGGTGTCAGCGACGATGAACTTGCGCTTCTCCGTCGAGAAGAAGCGGTAGGCCACGTCGATGGTGATGCCCTGCTCGCGCTCGGCGGCGAGCCCGTCGACGAGCAGTGCGAGATCGAGCTCCCCGCCCTGAGTGCCGGCGGTCTTGGAGTCGACGTGCAGCGCCGCGAGCTGGTCCTCGAAGACCATCTGCGACTCGTACAACAACCGGCCGATGAGAGTGCTCTTGCCGTCGTCGACGGAGCCACAGGTGATGAACCGCAGCAGGCTCTTGTGCTCGTGCTCGTGGAGGTAGGCCTCGATGTCCGAGGCGATGAGATCAGACTGGTGCGCCGTCATCAGAAGTAGCCCTCTTGCTTCTTCTTCTCCATGGATGCCTTGGAGTCGTGGTCGATGAGCCGCCCTTGCCGCTCCGACGTCGTTGCCAGCAACATCTCCTGGATGATCCCGGACAGGGTGTCGGCCTCGCTCTCGATGGCGCCGGACAGCGGGTAGCAACCCAGGGTGCGGAACCGCACCTTCCTGGTCATCGGCACTTCGCCCTCGTGTAGGCGGAAGCGGTTGTCGTCGACCATGATCAGCGTCCCGTCGCGCTCGACGACGGCGCGTTCGGCCGCGAAGTAGAGCGGCACGATCTCGATGCCCTGCAGCGAGATGTACTGCCACACGTCGAGCTCGGTCCAGTTCGACAGCGGAAACACGCGGACGCTCTCGCCCTGATGGACACGCGCGTTGTAGAGGCGCCACAGCTCGGGGCGCTGCTGCTTGGGGTCCCAGCGGTGGTCCTTGCTGCGCACCGAGAAGATGCGCTCCTTCGCACGCGACTTCTCCTCGTCGCGGCGAGCTCCGCCGAAGGCCAGGTCGAACCCGCCCGCGTCGAGGGCCTGCTTGAGTCCCTCTGTCTTCCAGACATCGGTGTGTACGGCGGACCCGTGGTCGAAAGGGTTGATCCCCAGGGCCACGGCTTCGGGGTTCTTGTGCACGATGAGGTCGGCGCCGAGCTCCTGCGCCTTCTTGTCGCGCAGGCGGTACATGTCCTGGAACTTCCAGGTGGTGTCGACGTGCAGCAGTGGGAAGGGGAGCTTGCCGGGGAAGAACGCCTTCTGTGCAAGGTGCAGCATCACCGCGCTGTCCTTGCCGATGGAGTAGAGCATCACCGGGTGCTGCGACTCCGACACGGCGTCGCGCATGATGCTGATGCTCTCCGCCTCGAGCCGCTGGAGATGCGTGAGTGTGGTGCTTGCGATGGTCACGGTGCTACCCCGGCGCAGATGTCGATGGCGGTCTGCGCGAGCTCTGGTCGGCAGATGAGAAGGTCGGGCAGGTAAGGGTTCTCGCGGTTGTAGACGAGCGGGGAGCCATCCAGCCGCGAGACGTGCAGGCCGGCGGCGGCGGCTACCGCGACGGGAGCGGCCGAGTCCCACTCGTACTGGCCGCCGGAGTGGGCGTAGATCTCCACGTCACCGAGGACGACGGCCATTGCCTTGACGCCGGCCGAGCCCATCGCGACGAGCTCGCCGTCGAAGGCGTCGGCGAGCAGCTGGGCGTGCGCGGTCGGCCGCGTCCGACTGACCGCCAGCCGAGTGCGTCCGGTGTGCGGCGGCAAGGTCGGCAGCGGGTGGCCGGTGCTGAGGGTGAGGCCGCGGCCGGGCAGCGCGACGGCGCCGACGGTCGCGACACCGTCGACGCACAACGCGACGTGCACCGCCCAGTCGTCGCGCGGCGGCTCGGAGTACTCCCGGGTGCCATCGAGCGGGTCGACGATCCAGACCCGCTGCATCGTGAGCCGGGTGGGGTCGGCCGCACCTTCCTCGGACAGCACGCCGTCGTCGGGCGCGCGGCGCGCGAGTTCGGCCATCAGGTGCACGTGCGCCTCACGGTCTCCCGCGGTTTTGAGCTCGGAGCCCTTGAGACCGCTGCCGCGCAACTCCAGCAGCAGCTCTCCGGCGGACGTGGCCAGATCGTGGGCCACCTGGTGGTCGCTCATCGCCCGGGTCCTGCGAGATCCGTGCGGAACGAGACCGCGTGCAGCGCCGACTGCAGCAGCATCGCCAGGTCCTTGCGGCCGTCGGAGGCCAGCCAGGTGTCGAGGGAGATGCGGACGGCGGACATCGTCAGCGCGCCGACCAGCCTCGGGCGCGGGTCGTCCGGCGCGAGGTCGTGGAAGCGGCTGGCGACCGAGGCAGCGATGGCCTTCTCGAACCGGACGTAGACGTGCAAGGTCCAGGCCTGCAGCCCGGGGGAGGCGACGGCCATGCGAGCCTGCCGGAGCACGAGCCGCACGCCGGCCTCGTCGAGCACCGGGGCGAACCCCCGGAAGGTCTCGCGTACGGCGTCCATGGCGCTCAGCTCGGGTGGTTGGAGCTCCAGGTTGTCGATGATGAGCTGCAGCCACGGGACGCTGCAGCCCTCGGCGACCGCGACTTCCTTGCCGTCGAAGTACCGGAAGAAGGTGGCTCGGGCGACCTCCGCTGCTGCGGCGATCTCATCGATCGTGGTCGCGGCCAGCCCCTTCACAGACGCGAGGCGGGCGGCTTCGTCGGCGATCCGCTGGTGAGTAGCCTGTCTCTTGCGTTCACGGAGGCCGACATCGACGGCGGTGATCTGAGACACAGTCGCAAGTTAGACGAAATCTCAGAACTTGGAAAGCCCTCCGCGCCCCTCACTTCCCTCACTTTCCTCCGCTTCCCTCCGCTTTCCCCACACTTCCCTCCCGTGGCCCTGATGGCGATGCGTGCGAGAGGGCGTGCTGACAGGGCTGAGGGAGGGAAGTGCGGGGCTGAGCCTGGACCCGCACGGCGACCTTGGCGGTGCTGCTAGGCGATGGCGTCCCGCCAGCCGCCGAAGGCGCTGATGTCCTCGGCGCCACCCAGGGCCTGAGCGTCCCCGAGCCAGCCGAGGGTGGTGCTGCCGTCGGACAGCCGCAGCGGTCCCATCCGGAGCGGCGCCGCCACCTCGGCCGCGACCTCCCCGAGCCCCTGGGTGGGCAGCTCCCACACCTCGACGGCGAATCCGCCCGCGGGGCCGTCGCCGCTGACCAGAGCCGGACGAGGGACCCCCGGGCCGGGGACGCGCAGCATCCGGTAGCCCGGCGCGGTACGCGCCCGCCGCCGCAGCCGGCCACCCCGGCGTACCAGGAGGTGGTTGAGCGGTAGCCCGCTCATGTGCGCTCCCACGGCCACGACGGTCGTGCCGGTGCTCACCGGTGGGACGTCCTCGCCGCACCACAGCGACGCGAGGTCCAGCAAGGGCTCGTCGGCGAAGGTCGGGGCGATGAGCTGCACGCCGTACGGCAGCCCGTCGTCCCTTCGTCCTGCCGGGACCGCGACGGCACACAGGTCCATCAGGTTGACGAAGTTCGTGAAGTTGCCCAGCCGGCTGTTCACACCGATCGGATCGGCCTGCACCGCCGCGACCGTCGGGTGCCCAGGGGTGACGGGCAGCAGCAGCGCGTCCACCCGGGCCCACGTCGGTTCGGTACGGCGACGCAACTCGGCGAGCCGGTCGAAGGCGCGGAACGCGTCGGCCGCTGCGAGTGAGCGCCCCGCCCGGATGATGGAGGCGACGGTCGGGTCCAGGTGCGGACCGTCCTGCTCGACGAGATGGCCGACGGAGGCGTACCGCTCGGCCACCCACGGCCCGCCGTACAGCAGCAGGGCGGCCTCCAGGAACGGCTCGATGTCGATGGGCACCACGTCGAGACCGAGGTCCCGGGCGTGCCGGAGGGCGCGGTCCCAGGCGGTGTGGGTCTCCTCATCGAGGTCGAGCACCTGGCGCGGCACCCCTACGGTGCCGAACACCTTGGCCACACCGGAGGGCAGCTCGACGGGCCGGGCCCGTGACCAGGGGTCGAGCGGGTCCGGGTCGACGAGCACGTCCAAGGCCTGTCGCGCCTGTGCCACCGTGCGGGTGAGGGTCGTGACGCAGTCGATGGACCGGCAGGCGGGCAACACCCCGCGGGTCGAGATCAGGCCGCGGGTGGCCTTCACTCCGACCAGTCCGTTGAACGCCGCGGGTACGCGGCCCGAGCCAGCGGTGTCGGTGCCGAGGGCCAGCGGGACGATGCCGAGACCTACGGCCACGGCGCTGCCGCTGCTGCTCCCGCCGCTGACGCGCGTCGGGTCGGCGACGGAGGTGCACGCGCCGTAGGGGCTTCGCGTCCCCACCAGGCCGGTGGCGAACTGGTCCATGTTGGTCTTGGCGACCACCACCGCGCCGGCGTCGACGAGGCGCTGGACCACGTAGGCGTTGTCGGTCGCCGGCTCCGTCAGTGTCGGGCAGGCGGCGCTGCTCGGAAGGCCCGCGACATCGATGTTGTCCTTGACGGCGAAGGGAAGTCCGGCCAGCGGTCCCTCCGACAGCGTCAGTTCGTCGGGGGTGGACAAGAAGACGGGCAGGCCGTGCTGTCGAGCGGCGGACAGCGCGACTTCGGCTGGTGTCGTACCTGTGGTGGTCATCGTGCCCAACGCTCCCGCTCTGCGGTGAAGGCGGCATGTCGCCGCGTCCGGAAGGTCTCGATCTCGGTGGCGTGCTCGGCCTCGAGGGCGGCGACCTCCGCGAGCGAGAACGTCGCCGGCCGGGTCGCCAGCTCAGTCCTGCCGGCGTGCACCTCGGCCCGGAGGTCCGCGAGCTCGTCCGCCGTGACCGGGACGAACCGCAGCCGGTCGAAGGGCCGCAGCAGCCAGGGCTTCTCCTCGCGACCGGCGAGGTGGCGCCAGACGGGGACGGTGCGCCCGACGAGCTGGTACCCGCCCGGCCCCTCCATCCCGTAGATGCACAGGTAGACACCGCCGATGCCCACGGCGTTCTGCGGGGTCCAGGTGCGGGCCGGGTCGTACTTGGTCGTGACGAGCCGGTGCCGCGGGTCGATCGGCACCGCGACCGGTGCGCCCAGGTAGACGTCACCCAGCCCCACGACGAGGTAGGTCGCGGAGGTCACCACGTCGAAGACGTCGCTGCGCTCGCGGAGGTCGTTGATGCGTCGGATGAACTCCACGTTGTCGGGGCACCAGGGCGCGTCCGGCCGCACAGAGCGGGCGTACCGCGCCATCGCCTCGTGCGCCTCGGGGTGGTCGAGGCAGATCGGCAGGGTGACCTCGCGTACGTCGAGGACGACCGCGGCCGGGTCAGGGACGTCGACGGCCAGGTCTGCCAGCAGCCGCGCCAGCTCCGGCAGGGCCAGGCGGGAAGGGTCGACCTTGACCAGCATCGACCGGACGCCTTCCACGAGCTCGGTGACTCCCGGCAGCGCCCGCGACCGGAGAGCCTCGGCGAGCAGGTGCACCCAGACCCGAACCGAGAGGTCGAGGGCCGGGGGGCCGACTTCGACAAGCAGGTGACAGTCGCCGGCGCGGCGGATCGTGGCCGCGGGCGTGTGCCCCTGGGTGGGCACCACGGCGAGCGCCGGAGGCCGTTCTGGTGTGCCGGCGCGACCTTCGGTACCCGGGTCCGCCTTCGCGAGCGACGTCTCGAAGGCCGTCGCGACGGCTGCGCGTGGGTCGGCCAGGAGCGCCACGCGCTGGGCCACCGCGTCGTCGGCCTGCTGCGGTGTCACCGTGAGGAGTCGCACCGTGTCGCCCGGGCGCAGCTGGCCCAGCGACCACCGGTCTGCCGTGATGACCGCGCACGGGACGACGAAACCGCCGAGGCTGGGGCCGTCGGGACCGACGATGACCGGCGTGTCGCCGGACAGCATGATCCCGCCGACCGGGTAGGCGCTGTCGTGGATGTTCGACGGGTGCAGGCCTGCCTCGCCGCCGTCGCTGCGGGCCCAGCCCGGCCGTGGCCCGACCAGACGCACCCCGGTGCGATCCGCGCGGTGGTCGACGGTCCAGGTCGCCGCGAACAGCGCCGCGACACCCGCCTCCGTCAGGTGCTCCGGGGCGCCGTGGGGGCCGGGGACGACCCGCAGCTCCCAGGCGTGGGCCAGCACCGGGAGCAGCGGGGCCACGTCGAGTGGCGCCGACGTGTTCTCGGCGCTGCCGAGCGGCAGCGCGTCACCGGCCTCCAGAGCCCGCCCCTCGATGCCGCCCAGTCCTCCGAGCATGAAGGTCGCACGGCTGCCCAGGACGAGCGGGACGTCGATCCCACCGGCGACCGCGATGTAGCCGCGCATCCCGGGTCCGTCGAGGCGTCCGACATCGAGCACGCCACCAGCCGGGACGGCGAGGACGACGCCGGCACGTACCGGCCGGCCGTCGAGCCGAGCGTCGTGCACCGCGCCCGTGAGACAGACGAGGGTGCGGTGAGAGAACGACAGCACCGGTCCCGTGACCACGGCTTCGAGCCCGGCGGCAGTGCCGGCATTGCCAACCGCGAGGTTGGCAAGTGCGAAGGACAGGTCGTCCCAGGCACCGGACGGCGGGACGCCGACGCCCCACAGCCCCAGTCGTCCGGGGAGCTCCTGGACCGTGGTCTGCAGACCGGGTTCGAGGACGTTCACGGTGGTGGTGCACACCGCGATCGTCGTCACGCGGGCCCCCATACGAGGACCTGGATCGGGGTGGGGTTCCAGCCGTTGCAGGGGTTGTTGAGCTGCGGGCAGTTGCTGATGAGCACGACGATGTCGCGCTCCGCCCTCAGCTCCACGTAGGCACCCGGGGAGGAGAGCCCGTCTGCGAAGGTCAGGCCGCCTTCGCTGGTCAGCGGCACGTTCATGAAGAAGTTGATGTTGGCCGTGAGCTGGCGGGCGCCGATGCCGGCCGCCGCACCCCAACGAAGGAACGTCTCGCGGCAGGCATGCTGGTGGCGGTGCTGCTCGCCGTACCGGATGACGTTGGACTCCTGCGAGCAGGCGCCGCCGACGGTGTCGTGTCGGCCGACGGTGTCGGCAGTGATGGTCGCGAGTACGTCGAGGTCCGTCGACAGCAACTGCGAGCCGGTCGTCAGGTAGGCCTGTTGCTGCTCGCGGACGGTGTCCATCGCGCTGTAGCGGTTGTCGAGGTCGTGGGCGTCGTAGAACAGGGTGTCGGCCGCCTGGTTGCCCTCGAGGTCCACGATGCGCAGCGATCCGCCGGCCGGCACGGTCGCCAGGAACCCGTCGCCGGACGGCACGACCTCGTCGAGGACGAGCACCCCATGCGGCAGCAACACGGCGGTCACGCCCATACCAGCGCGGACTGCGCGAGCGCACGGGCGCTCTCGTCCCGGAACAGCCGCGACGCGTCGTCCGCGGGTGCATCGGTGACCTCGACCCGCACGGCCGCCGGGCACCACGTCGTGGCCAGCGGATGCGGTGCGGTCGACATCACCAGCAGCAGATCGACCTCCGCACGCAAGGTCGCCCAGTCGCCTGCGACGGAGTGGCCCTCGACGTAGGACAGGCCGCCGTCGCCGCTGAGGGCCACCTTGCTGAACAAGTTCACGCTCGCGTGCAGGTCGGCCCGGTCGCGTCCGTGCTTGCGCAGCTCGCTGAGCAGCCCGGTGCGGGCAGAGAGCCGGCGGTCGTTGCGGTCCTGCTGGTAGGACGAGGGCCCGAAACGGGTGACGTGCCTCTCGGTGGAGTGCCCACCTAGAGCGTCATGCCAGTCGAGCGAGGAACCCGTGACCGAGGCGAGCGCGAGACCCCGGTCGGACATGAGCACCATGGGCGGGTGGATGCGCGCGCTCATCTGCGCCTTGAGGGTGTCGGGGACGTTGAGCCGGTCCACGGGGTGGTCCGCGGCGAACAGCAGGAGGCTCACGTTCGCCCCGTTGGCAAGGGTCGTGAACCGCATTTCGCGTCCGTGGCGCACGCGAAACGACCACGCCGCGCCTCCGGGGACGTCGTGCCCGGTCACCGCGCCACCACGAGCGCGAAGACCGTCCGCGCGTGGCGGTGAGCGACGTCCCACGGGTCGCTGCTGGCGGACGGGGATGGGGTCATGCAGGCCTCCTGGCAGGAGGGCCCTTGGTTGCGCAGGCACAGCCCAGGGCCACATCGGCCTCCCGGGCTTTTCTCCCGCCGTGGAGCGGACGGCAACGCTGTCGCCCGCCTGCGTCTCTCGGACCAGGCCCTCCGTGCTGCTGGATGGAGGCGGAACCCTAGACGCGCCCTGCCGCGTGAGCAGGTCACAGGGAAGTCAAGGGCGAACGCGTTGCCGCGCAGGGTCACGGTTGTGACAACCAGGTTGCCTTCATCTCACACAGGCAAACGACAGGTGCTCCCCAGCACCCTTGGGTTGCTGGTTGGCAAGTTCGGGCAGGCCCACAGGAACCCCAAGGAGACTTTCCCGTGACCCCTCTGCGCCACCCGCGGAACGGCTATGTTCCTGCGCGGCCTCGACGTCGGCTGCTCCGGAGGCTCGCCTTCGGTCTGGTCGGCCTGCTGGTCGTGCTGACCGGGACCGCTTACGGCGCCTACCGCTACTACAACGGCAAGGTGACGCGGATCGGCATCTCGAGCCTGCGCCACGGGTCGACGACACCCACCGTGAACACCGGCCAGTACTTCCTCATCGCCGGTTCCGACACCCGCGCGATCCCGGACGGAGCGAGCTTCCAGTCGACCACTGCGAGCACGGCCGTCACTGGCCAGCGCGCAGACACTGTCATTCTGGTGCATATCCCCACTGGTTCCGCGAAGGCGACCCTGGTTTCCTTCCCTCGCGACTCCTACGTCCAGATCCCGGCCTACACCGACTCCGCGGGCGTGACGACCGCGGCGCACTACGCGAAGCTGAACGAGGCCTACTCCATCGGCGGTCCTGACCTTCTCGTGAAGACGATCGAGAGCATCTCCGGGTTGCCGATCGACCACTACATGCAGGTCAACTTCGACGGTTTCCGGCAGATCGTCGACGCCGTCGGTGGGGTCACGCTCTGCGTCGGGACCACCCGCAACGACAAGGACTCGGGGGACTACCTCACGGCCGGCATTCACAAGAACGTGTCCGGCGACCAGGCGCTCGCGTTCGTGCGTGACCGCAAGGGCCTGGCCGCTGGTGACCTGGCCCGGATCGCGGACCAGCAGTACTTCCTCTCGCAGGTCTACAAGAAGGTGATGGCGGCCGGCACCCTCGCCAACCCGGTTCGGCTTACGTCCCTGCTCTCCGCCACCACCCAGGCGCTGACGGTGGACAAGGGCTTCGGTCTGTCGGACTTTCGCGCTCTCGCCTCCCGGCTGCGCTCGCTCGACGCCACCCACGTGACCTTCCTGACGTTGCCGATCTCCACACCGAACGGCTGGCGGCTCATTCACGGGCTCAACCAGAGCGTCGTGCTGCTGGACGACACCAAGCTCCCGCAGACCTTCCAGGCCCTTTCAGGCAAGGCGCCGAGCCCGGGGGTCAGCGCCACCCGGACGCCGAGCACCACCGCGACCCCCACACCCAGCAGCACGCCGGCGGTGAAGGGAACCTCCGCGGCCGCGGCCACCTGTGCTGTCTAGGTCAAGACGTCTTCCTGCAGTTCGGTCACGTCCTTCTTGGTCGTGGTCAGGTACGTGACCACAAGGGCGATGGTGACCAGGAACAAGGCGCTGGTCGCGGTGGTGCCGAGGCCGAGCCCTTGGTCGGCCTTGGCCTGGGAGAAGTAGTCACCGAGCGAGGCGCCGAGCGGGCGGGTGACGATGTAGGCGAGCCAGAAGCCCAGGATCGCATCGAGACCGAAGAAGCGATGCGCGGCGAAAACGATGGCGATGATGGCGCCGAACAGCACCGCCGACTTCCAGTAGCCGACGTCGAGCTTCTCCGCGGTGAGGTCGCCGGCGGCCGTGCCGAGCGCGAAGGTGAAGAGCACCGTCAGCCAGTAGAAGCTCTCGCGCCTGTTGGTGACGACGCTGTGGATCGACAGTGTCTTCTCGGTGGCGTACCAGGCGGCGAAGGTGGCGGCCAGCGCGATCGCAAAGAGCGTCGTCGTGGTGACCAGGCTGACCCCGAAGTTGTCCGTGAGGTTGTCGGTGATCAACGTGCCGACGACGCTGATGAGCACGACCGCCAGCCAGTAGATGGTGGGTACGTAGCGCCGGACCCGGAACTGGAAGGCCAGCGCGACGACCAGGAAGGCGGCCATCACCAAGGTGGTGTTGGTGAGGCCCAGCCCGAGGTTGCTGTTGAGGAAATCGGCTGCCGTCTCACCGACGGTGGTGGCCAAGATCTTGATGATCCAGAAGTAGATCGTGACTTCGGGGACCTTGTTGAGCATGGTGTTCACGAGGTCGGGACGTGCTGACGGCCTGGTTGCGCTCTGGTTGGTCATGAGGCGGAAGGCTGAGGCAAACGGGATGACCACAACCTGACCACAGCGGCGCCACTACCTGCCGGCCGGCGGCCGAACCCGCGTCAATCCGGGTGGGGTAAGGCAACTACAGCTTCGGTCGGACCAATAGCTGTTCGATCTCGACATCGAGGGACGCCGTGCTCTTGGCGAGCTGGACCAGGTCCCCGATTCCCGTGATCTGCAGCGCTCTGAGCATGGTCCCGTGTGCATTCACACCAATGATGTGGTGGCCGTGTGCCTCCGCGCGCTTGCAGGCGCCGACGATCACGCCGAGGGCCGTGGAGTCCAGGAGCGTGGTCTCGGCGAAGTTCAGGACGATCAACGGGACCTTGGTGGCGAGGGGGTAGAGCGCGCGCCGCAGCTCTGACGCGGTCGCGAGGTCGTGATCGCCGGCGGGCACCACTACGGAGACCTGCCCGTTGGGCGAGGTCTTGACCGAGATGGCCATGGCGCCCTTCCGCAAAAGAGTCCTGCTCGCAGAGTCCTCCGCACATGCCTTCCGCAGCAGCGATGACGACTCCGTACCGTCGCGATACCCGCCTGTCCGTACGTCAAGCATCCCGCCGGTGCGGGCGCTGACGGGTCCGCCGTACGTGGGCGCGGGCGAGCAGAGGCCCCACGATCCACAGGCAGGCCAACCCCCGCCTTCGCGAAGCGGTCAGGCTACGTGCTGTCCTTTCGGTACGACGCGGGCAGCACGAGCTCGAACGTGGCACCCGACTCGGAGGGTGCGAGCCGCAGCTGCCCGCCGTGCCGGTTGGCGACGTCGTGCGTCAAGGCGAGACCGAGGCCGTAGTGGGAGCGGCCGGCCCGCTGCCCTCCGGAGTGGAACCGGTTCAGAACCCGTTCGGCTGCTTCGGGCGCAATTCCAGGACCGGTGTCGCGCACCGTGACGATGATGTCGCGGCGCTGTCGTCGCACCTGCAGCTCGACTCGGCCGCCACTTGGGGTGTGCTCGATGGCGTTGTCGACCAGGGCCAGCACGGCCCGGCGAAGTGCTGGCCCGATGCCCTGCACGGTCAGCGGTGCAGCTTCGCCTGCGTCCGTCACCGACAACGACACGCCTGCCCTCGCGGCGTGGGCGGCCGCGCTCGTGGCCACATCCCTCACCAGGGCCTCGAGGTCGATGCTCTCGTGCTGGTCGTCGCCGCGCGGGTCCGCGGCGACGAGCAGGTCCTCGACCACCTCACCGAGGCGCCGTACGTCGGCGACGACGCCGCGCGAGTCCTTGAGTGCCTGGGCGTCCACGGTGCCGCCCTGCAACTCGCGGTCGAGGACCTGCACCCGGGTGCTGAGCAAGGTGAGCGGCGTGCGCAGCTCATGACTGGCGTCGGCGACGAACGTCCGCTGCAACATCAGCGCCTCGGCCAGAGGGCGTACGGCGCGGCGGCTGAACAGCACGCCGAGCAGGGCAGCGACCACGAGCGACAGCACGCCGGCGACGCCCATGGCCTGGAAGAGCCGTTCCCTTTCCTCGTGCTGGGGCAGGAGGTCGAGCACGACCTGCACGGTCTGTCCGGCGCGCTGACGGGTGACCACGCGATAGGAACCGCCGTCGTCCGGTGAAAGCGTGCGCAGCACCGGCACGGTCGTGGGGCTGCTGCGCAGCGCGGCCAGGGAGGCCCGGAGGCGGCCTGGCAGTCCCGGTGTGGAGGAGACCTGGTTGCCCTTGCTGATGAGGATCCACGACCCGGCAGGAGGATCCACCACGTCGTCTGCGGCCGCCACGGTGCTGCGCAGCTGTGTGTCGGTGGCGCTCTGCTGCCCGCGGACGACGACGAGCGTCACCAGCACGACGAGCAGCAGCATGGCCGCGGCCACCAGTCCGGCCGCCTGCAGCGCCAAGCCGCGGGATGCTCGCCGTACCAGCAGCTCGTCACCGAGCAGACGCATCACGGGCTCCCGAGGCGGTACCCGAGGCCGCGGACGGTGCGGATCACACCGCGACCCAGCTTCCGTCGGCAGTAGTGCACGTAGGTGTCGACGACGCTGTCGGACTCCGCGTCGCTGAAGACCCGCTCGAGCAGCTCGCGGCGGCTGAAGACCTGCTGGGGTCGAGCAGCCAGGACCGCCAGGAGGGCGGCCTCCCGTTCTGAGAGCTCCACCTCGACACCATCCGCGCCGCTGACGGTCCGGGTGGCCAGGTCCAGGCTGCGCGAACCCAGGGGCAGGACCGGAGCCCGGTCACGGTGGCGACGCAGCAGCGCCCGCAACCGTGCGAGGAGCTCCGTGACCTCAAAGGGCTTCGCGAGGTAGTCCTCGGCCCCGGCGTCCAGCCCGTCGACCCGGTCCTGCGTCGACCCACGCGCCGACAGCACGAGCACCGGAGTCAGTACACCACGACCTCGTAGCCGGCCGATCAGGTCGAGGCCCTCCACGCCGGGCAAGCCGCGGTCCACGATCATCACGTCGAACGTCCGGGTCAGTCCGAGGTGCAGGCCGCGTTGCCCATCGGCTGCGGTTGTCACGTCGTAGCCCTCGGCGACCAGCACACGCATCAGCAGGTCCGCAAGGTCGTGGTCGTCCTCCGCCAGGAGCAGCGAAGTGGCCGCGCTCGATGAGCTCACGCACGCAGTCTGCCGTCCGGTCCACACCGACCCGCGAGGGGCCGCCGCGACGGGCTGGAGGTGATTTCAGCTACTGAAACGTGGTTGACAGTTTTGGAACGTCTCCCTACGGTCGTGTCCGAGCTCAGGCCTCAGCAACGACGCGGCCCCCTCGATCCGGTCCCAGGCATTGTTGAAGGAGCGAGGCAGTCGCGATGGATCTCGGTATTGCAGGCAGAGTCGCCTTGGTCATGGGTGCCGGGGGAGGCCTCGGGAGCGCCATCGCAGCCGCCTTGGCTCGAGAAGGAGCCCTCGTCGCGGGTGGCGACATCACGCACGAGCACCTGGTCACAACGCAGACGCGCCTTGCACACGAGGGTCAAGCGTTCTTGCCCGTGGTCGCAGACCTGCGAGACCTGACGAGCCTCGAGAAGGCGGTGGCCACCACCGAGAGCGAGCTGGGTCCGGTCAGCATCCTCGTCAACAACACGGGTGGCCCTCCCCCCGGGCCGGCAGCGGGAGTTGCCACGCAGGTGTGGCGGGATCACTTCGATGCCATGGTGGCGTCGGTGTTCCACCTGACCGACGTGGTGCTGCCGGGCATGCGTTCCGCCGGCTGGGGTCGGATCATCACGAGCGCCTCATCCGGCGTCATCGCCCCCATCCCGAACCTGGCGATCTCGAACGCCCTTCGGTCGACTTTGGTGGGCTGGTCGAAGACCTTGGCGGGCGAGGTCGGCGGTGAGGGAGTCACGGCGAACGTCGTGGTTCCCGGCCGGATCGCCACGGCGCGGGTTGCTCAGCTCGATCACGCGCGGGCCGACCGCGAGGGGCGTTCCGCTCAGGATGTGGCCACAGCCAGCGCGGCGACCATCCCAGCGGGTCGCTACGGGCGTCCGGAGGAGTACGCGGACGCGGTGGCGTTCTTGGCCAGTGAGCGGGCGTCGTACATCAACGGCTCCGTCGTGCGGGTCGACGGCGGCATGCTTGCCAACATCTGACGGGTGCGCGATGACCGTGGACCGGGCTCATGCCGCGCGGTGAACGGCTGGCTGCTGAGAGGGCTCAGCAAGCCTCGACGACCGGCGGGGAGGCACAAGGCCTGCGTGCGGTGACGCGCACGTTGGACTTGCTCGACGTCATCGCCGCAGCGACAGGGCGACTGGATCTCGCAAGTCTGGCGCGCGAGAGCGGCCTTCACGCGGCCACCGCGCTTCGTTACCTCAACTCGCTTCAGGCTCGCGGGTTCGTGCGGCACACGCCGGAGACCGGCTACGAGCTCGGTGCCAAGCTGTTCGAGCTCGGCAGCGCCTTCGCGCAGCGCAGCTCCATGGCTGTGGAGGTGCAGCAGCCATTGGAGGAACTCGCCGTCGCCGCGCAGGAAACTGCCAGCGCAGGCATCGTCGACGAGGGCTCGGTGCTCTACATCGCCATCGCGCAGGGGCAACGAGAGCTCGGTATCCAGTCTGTCGCCGGCAGTCGACACCCGATTCACTGCACCGCGCTGGGCAAGGCGGTGATGGCCTGGCTGCCCTGGGACGAGGCAAGCGTCCTGCTCTCCCTTCGGCCGCTGGTCGCCCTCACAGACAAGACGCTGGTTCATCTGCCTGCCCTGCGCAGAGAGCTCGAGCACACCCGAGCCCGCGGATACGCGATCGACAACGAGGAGAGGAACGAAGGGGTGCTCTGCATAGGCGCACCCGTCTTCGACCACCTGGGCAGGGTTGTCGGCGCGGTCTCCATCTCAGGGCCGAAGTTCCGGGTCGAGGTTCGTTCTGTCGAGGTTGTGGCGCAGCTCGTGGTCGATACCGCGCGTTTGGTGTCGACCCGCCTCGGGGCGCCGCCCGTCTAGCCAGATCACGTCCGATCGAGTCCGTCACCAGGTCAGCGCACCTGTTCGATTGCGGAGGAACAATGACAGACCCGGCCGGAGCTGGCGCTGAGCAGTTGGTCGCTCTCGTCGCTCACCGACTGCTGGATGTCTCGTCGGGGGCGCTTTCCGACCGGGCCGTTCTTGTCGTCAAGGGCGACAAGATCGTCTCCGTGGAGGCGGTCGTCCCTGAGGAGGCTGTCGTCGTCGACCTCGGCGACCGGGTCCTCCTGCCGGGCCTGATCGATGCGCACACCCACGTGTTCCTGCAGAGCAACGTCAGCCATGCAGACTTCCGCTACCAGGTGATGGAGGAGTATCCGAGCCACCGGGTCGCACGGGCCGTGCGCTCCCTCGGCATCGCGTTGGATCACGGCTTCACGACCATTCGAGACCTGGAGACCGAGGGTGCTGGGTACGACGACGTGGGGCTGCGGGATGCCGTGAGCGAGGGAGTGCTGCCCGGCCCGCGCATGCAGGTTGCCGGACCCGCACTCTCACCGACGGGGACGTACCCGGTGCTGCACTTCCGGCCCGATTGGCGCTTCCCGTCAGGCGTGCAGGTCGTTGACGGGGCTGATGCCTGTCGGCGCACCGTGCGAGAGCAGATCTCCTACGGCGTGGACTGGATCAAGGTCTACGCCAACGCAGGCGCCGGTGGCACGCTGACGGAGGACGGGTACATCGAGTCCGCGCCCAACTGGACCGCCGAAGAGCTTGCGGCCATCGTGAGCGAGGCGCATGCGCGTGGCAAGGGAGTCTCCGCGCACGCCACCTCGGATACCGGGGTCGCCATGGCGCTGGCCGCCGGGGTCGACTCCATCGAGCACGGCTACTCGATTCGTCCTGAGGTCGCTCGGACCATGGCCGAGCGCGGCGTCTACCTGTGTCCGACCTTGATGCCGACGGACCATGTGGCGGAACACCGGGCGCATGAGCGGGGCCCCATCTGGAGGCAAGCTGTCGACGTCCAGGCCCGCTCGTTCACCAACTGCCTTGAGGCGGGGGTCAAGATCGCGTTCGGAACGGATGCCGGCTGCTTCGACTGGATGGGCCGCAACCAGGCCGAGGAGTTCGCCTATCAGGTGCGCGGTGGGATGTCGCCGATCGATGCCATCAGGAGCGCCACGACGGTGGCTGCCGAGCTGCTTGGGCTCGGCGGTGTGGCAGGAACCTTGAAGCCGGGGGCGATCGCCGACGTCATTGCAGTCTCGGGGGATCCCCGTGCCGATGTGACGGAGCTGTCCCGGGTCGACTTCGTGATGCGCGCCGGGAGTGTCGTCAAGCAACCGTAGACACCCGCCTCGACCTTCAGGCCTCGGACATGCCTGCGAAGCCGGCGGGACGGCGGTGCCTGCGCACGGTCATCACCGCAGCGGCGATCCCCAGCGGCACCGGCAACCAGTAGGTGACCGCGCGGAACAGCGCTACAGACGTGGCTGCGGTGGCCAATGGCACAGCCAGCAGCACCAGCGCGCCGACGAGACCGACTTCGACCGGCCCCACGCCCGCCGGCGCAGGGATGGCGGAGGCGAGGGAGTTGCTCGCGACGTACACCACGAGCAGGGTCGTGAAGGACACGCTCGTGCCCGTCGCGGACACGGCGGCGAAGAGCCCGACTGCAGTCAGGACCTGGGTGAGGAACTGCAGCAACGTCAGGCCGGCAACGGCTCGCGGCCGCGCACAGACGGCGCGTGCTGCCAGCGACAAGGTCTCACGCAAAGACCGCAGCCTGCGGGCAGCTCGGGTCCGCAGCGCCGCGAGGAGTGCCGCACCGACGAGGAGGGCGGTCCACAGCACAGGCCAGTTCATCGGCGGGAGGTGAGGCGTGCTCGGCAAGGTCACGACACCGCTGAGCACCGCGGTGGCGGCCAGGCCCATCAGCAACAAATGCGCCAGCGCTCCGCCCGTGGCATAGCCGGCGATGGCGGCGGCGATGCACTTTCGGTCGTGCCCCCGCCGTTGCAGCAGTCGTGTGTGGGTGGCGACGAGGCCGCCGCCCGCAGGCACCACGCGGTTCAGCGCCGTGCCGGCGAACTGTGCCAGGAGCATCTCCCGACCGGGTGGGCGATCCGCTGTGAAGACTCGTGCCGCGTGCCGTCGCCCGTTTGTTGCCAGGATCACACCCGCCAGCCAGGTGGCAAGCAGCAGGGCGAAGCCCCACGTTTCAGTCATCGAATGCCCTACGACCTCGGGCCGTGAGCGACCAGGTCGAGGGTCTCGCCCACCGGGCTCATTTACGCACCCCGGACGGCTTGACGGCCCTCCCGGCGTGCGCACCGACGGTCGTGTGCATGGCGATCTCTTCCCTAGGCGTCGTGCACAGTCTGCGGACCTCGGCTGTCGTGAACCTGAGTGCGTGCGGCCGGACCGCATGCTCGAAGCCGAGGGTCACGGCGACACTCGACGCGATGAGCGGTAGTTGCGCGAAGACAGTCATGGGCAGGCCGTACTGCTGCCCGACAACGGTGAGCACCAGCGCCAGGAGCAGACCGAGCTGGACGGCGGTGATGCGACGCTGCAGCAGCGCGTCGTCGCTGGTCGACAGCTTCATGGGACCTCCCGTGGTCACGCACCTTGCGACGTGCACGTTGGCCGCTCAGGCTGTGAGTCCGCTTGCAGGCAGGCAAGAGAACGCTGAGAACGACACAGCGGCCAGGTCGGCGTTCAGTGTTCGCTCAGGTTCGGCAGTTCATGCTGACAAGCGTGGAGGGCACGTCGCAGAGCGGTCAGTCAGCCGCATCCCCAGCGGGTCTGGGCTGGATGGAGCGGGCTCGGTGCGTCGGTCAAGGGCGGCTCTTCTTCCCCCCACCCGGCGAGTCGCCGGGAAGACGCCAGCGGCGCGAAGCCGCGGCGCTCGAGGTCTGCCAGGCATGCGAGGTGCGGGCGCCATGCCTACGGTTCGGACTCAGCGAGCCGCTGCGAGAGGGCGTCTGGGGTGGCACGACCGATGCTGACCGCGTGCGGCTGCCCGCGGCCAAGGCGGTTCACCGACGGCTGTTCGACGGCCTCGTGGGCTGACGGCGTCCGGTTCGCCCAGGAGGGGGGCACTAGTGCTCCCACAGGTGCTCAGATGTGACGGCAGGTGAAGACACTTGCGTCGGACGCGAGCGACCCACGACGACGAGGAGAGCCCATGGGCACCACGACGCGGAGGGCCGAGCTGGCACTCGCCCTCCTGCACGAACGAGGCGGCAAGGCGGCGGTGTCCTCCGTCTCCAGGCACCTGTACGGGAGGTCGCGGGCGATCGGTCTGCGTCGCGACTTGAAGGTGCCGTTCGAGAAGCGCCCGGCGAAGGTGGCAGTCACTGTCCGACCGCTCGCGGCCTCGGAAGCGGACCTGTTCGACGCGGGGCACGCCGACGGCGCGGAGGCCTACGAGCAGCGCAGTCGCTTGCAGTTGCTGCAGAGCGGCTTGGGCACCTGTTGGGCCGCAGTCGACGAGCTGGGGCAGATCTGCTATGTCCAGTGGCTCATCGCCAGCGAGGACAACGCGCTGCTCGCGGGGCACTTCGGAGGTTCGTTCCCGGCGCTCGCGGCACAGGAGGCGCTCCTCGAGGGCGCCTACACCTTCCCGAAGTTCAGGGGGCTGAAGGTCATGTCGTTCGCGATGGCCGAGATCGCCGAACGGGCCGGTGACCGCGGGGCGCGCAGTGTGATGACCTACGTCGCCGAGTCGAACGAGCCGTCCATGAAGGCCTGTCGGTCCGCTGGGTTCGAGCACTGGTGCATCCGCGACGAACGCTGGCGCCTGCTGCGCTCCAGCTACAGGTTCCAGCCCCTGGCGCCCGCGGCTTCCTGATACCGGCCAGCAGCCGCCGGGCGGGTGCCGCCAGCCGTTCCGGCCGGGGTCTCGACGTACCCCTTGACGCCGTCGCCGAGGAGCTCGTGGCGGTCGACCTCCGGAAGTGCGAGTGCTCGGCCACGTGAACGTCGCGCCGTGACCGACGTACCCGGGGGCGCGCGCACCGGACGCACAGGAAGGACCCAGGTCACCGGGACGTGGCTGAGGTCCTGCAGGCAGGACGCGACTGCCCCGCGGCTACCCGCTCCCGTCCCACAGGAACTGCTCACCGGTCACGTGGCGGCCACGTTGTGCTCCGGGCGCTTCCTCAGGTGGTCGGCAACCTCCTGGCACAGCAGCGCCGGTGGAACCCGTCGGCTGAACACCGCTGTCGCCCCCGCGTCGATCAGGGGCCTGGTGCTCGCGTCCGACTCCACCTGGGCGGTGACGACCGTCCGGGGAGCGAACTGCCGGAGGGCGCGGAGCACGTCGAGGCTCGTCATGGACGGCAGCCGGTCCTCCAGCACCACGACATCGGGCTGCTCCGCGATGCAGATCCCCAGGCCGTCAGCGCCGTCCTCGACCACGGCGACGACCAGCAACCCCTCCTGGACAAGTCCGGCGGCCAGCTTCTCGCGCATCCAGGCCTGGCGATGGATCACCACGGCACGCGGTGTGGAGACGTCGAGCCGGCGCTCCGCTTCGGCGGTCGCTGCCTCGGACCTCGTGATCAACGCGTCGTTGACGCGATGCAGCGCCTCGAGCCGTCGCCGGGCGTCGAGCCGCAACTCCCGGCTGTCCTTGCGGGCCCTGTCGGCGAGCTCCCGGGATCGGGCGGCAGTGTGCCAGGCCGTCAAGCCGTCGATCCGGTCCTGCAGCAGCCCCAGGACGGTCCTTTCACCGGAAACCTGCTCGTACTTCATAGGTCACCCCATGTCCTCGTCGGTCCCAGCCGATGAGGCGGATCTCAGCCACCGTAACCCCATCACTCGCGTGGGGAAGGTCCCCGCTCAAGGGGG
>JAOPVP010000103.1 GCA_025966135.1 Frankiales bacterium | reverse complement strand
CCCTCCATCGATAGGTCTGCACAAGCCGATGCCGATAAAGCGCCCGGCACCGAGGATCATCGGACCACCGACCGCGCCGGCGAAACGGATCACGGCGTGCGTAAGCTGGCGACTGCCGAGCGAAGCCGGCAGGCGCCAGCGCATCCATTCCGGCGATTTTCCTGACGGGTATGCGGACGGTGCACCTTCGAGTGCCGCGTGCTTGTCGGTACTGATCTCAACCGGCTCGGGCAATCCGATGTTGCGGCAGGCCGCCGCAATCTGTGCCTTTATCTCGTCCTCGCGTGCCTGGCCTTCCTTTTTCAGGTGCCGATCGAGTGCTATGGGAGTTACCGTCGCGAAGGTATGCGCCGGCCCCAGGTATAGCGAACGGTCGAGCGAGCGCTTGGCTGGAGGATCCTGGGTGAGCGAAAGTTCAATGGAAAATCCCTGGTCTCGCGAAGTGCCTTCCTTCGGCTTGATCGCCAGGATGCGCCGCTGCCGCTCGTCATCCATAGGGGCGACGGCTCGCAAGGCTTTAAGGAAATGCGCATCGTCGCGGAGACCGCCTTCGCGCGGAGGGATGAGGGCGTAGCCCATCACGTGTCCGTCGGCATAAGGAAAGCCGGCAAATGGCAAGGGGATGATCGCAAGATGAGGAACGCGGCTCGGTTTTCCGTCCACTGTGTGGCCGCTGACGGCTTCGGGGATATCGTTTTCGAGACCTATTCGCCTGTAACCACTGAGCAGCGCATCGCGAATCGTCTTCGCCACGATCGCGCAGGCGCGCAGATCGGGCATGTCGCCAGCGATATGCTCCAGCAGCAGCCAGCGATCACCGAACACGCTTGTACTCGGCACGGTCTGCGTTGAAGACACTGCCAGGGCAGCGCCACGCAGCGGCCGGCGACCGGCTTCGAATTCGCGCCGCAATTCGGCGAACCGTCCAGGGTAAATGCAGCGTTGCCTGGATACTTCCGCGATCGGAGCTGGCTTACCGTCGTCAGTGAAGAATCGGCAGCGCGTGAGGCTGGCCGAATGACCGACGTAGGCCGTATCGTGCGCCAGCCGCTGCAGCGCGGAGAGTGTCGCTTCTTCCGGAGCTACCCCGTACCACGCGAGACGCGCAGTCGGTTCAACCGGGCGCGCCGCGGGAAAGCGGCGTGGCTGGCGACTACGCATTGCAGGTAATACGCCACGTGCGTTTTTAAGCTTGTCGCTGCGCGGATCATTAGGCGGAACAAAAACGGTGGCACTCGTCCGCGGGTAGGCGCGGGGTGCGATGACCCGTGGAGCCGCCTGTTTTTCAAGCCACTGGAGTGCTTGCGCTTCTTGTTCTTGCTGGCCTCGCGTAGCCCAGGTAGCAACCAGTGCGGAGAAGATGCGGTCAGGCTCTGGCGGCCAATCCGGCGCTGGGCTGTCGGGGCCGATTGCCGCGAACGAGACGCCCGAGAGGTATTCCATCTCGAGAACGAGGCTCATGATCCATCGCCTGATTCTTCGTCTTCGCCGCCGGCTCCGCGCAGCGCGAGCTCTTGACTTTGTCGCACGATTTCAACGAGCTTGTCCTGGGGCGTGAGGCGGAGCGGTTCTGCCGAGAGTTTGAAGCCTGCGGACTGAGCCACTTCGAACGCACTCTTATAGAGCATCCGAGCGCCATTGCGATCGATCGAGAGGGCTTCTGTTGCCCCGTCGGGACGCACGAGCTCAAGCGCCGCGCGACCCTCGCAGACAAGGTCGCAGCGCGAGCGCAAGGCATAACCACGAGCATCCTGCTCTGCCAGCGCGAGAAGGCCGAGCGCAGCTAGCAACGTGCGACCCGCGGAATCGCGTTCGCCGCCGCCGAAATGCAATCGACGCACGGCAGCAAAGCTGAGCACGAAACTGTGCTCCAGGTAATCGCAGGTAATGCCGAGCGGCTGGACAGAGGGTGCGATATTGCCGTGATTGATCTCAGAGGGCCTGACTTTCTTTGCTTTCTTACCCGCTGCCGCTTCAGTCACACCCCAGCCGCTCTCGCCCTTAAAAACGTCCACCTTCCTGAGAACTCCGAGCGGATCAATCCTGCTTCCGGTCCGCCGCCCAGAAGTACGGACATCGATTTCCCCGGTTCGTCGATCTGTCGACTCCTCGATCGGCACGTCGATCCCTACGATTTCAGATATCAGGCACCGCGCGAATTTGGCGCCGATGCCGCCGCCTTCCCCCGTCGAATGCCATGCACCAAACAAAAGCGCCGTCGGCGACGTCTCCAGCAGTGCAGAGGCATCCTCAGGCTTGGCTTTGGCGAGCTGCTTTCCGACGTTGCTTTCCATGAACGGCACTTTGCCGAGCAGGCTGTCACGCAGGATGGCGTCATAGACTCGATGCGGTGCATCGAGCGAAGTAACCCTGGAAATGCCGTCCAGTTTCGCGGCGCCGAAATCGACTACAACGTGCGGAATCGGAATCCCGTCCGCAATCACTTGAAGAAGGCATTCCTCCAACCGATTCGCCTGGGATTGCACGCTGTCGACGAGGACGCACCACACATCTTTCGTCTCCAGTCGCCGCTTCTCGTATACGTGACGGGGAGGGGCATTTCGTCCTTCGCCCGGATAGGTCGGTGGAAAAACTTTGTCGCCTTTTCCGCCTACCGGTTGAAGCTTTTGACGGCGGCGCACGGCGGCGTCAGCAGCTACAAAGTTATGAAGGTTTGCCAGAGCTAATTGCGACATGGGGTTCCTCCGCAGCGTGTGGGGGATGTTCAATGAGGCCGCGGCAACGAGCCGCGGATCGTTATTTCCGTTAAAAAGCATGTGCTTAAAACCAAAATCTTTAATGAGGCTTAACGGAATCAGTTTTCGCTAGATTTAATTAAAAGCAAAAGAACCCGCGATTGTCTCCGTGCACCATACTCTGAGTCCATCGCCATAAAAAGCTTCGTACCTCGCATAGGAACTGGCGTGTTTAGGCTTCGCTTGGACATAGTGGTTGATTCGACTCCGAAGCGGGAAGCACAGAGCCTTCGGGGGATATTTCGGCTAGCAGTTGGCATCGTCGCTGCGCTCGGTGTCTCCATTGCATTGCTGTTGTGGCTAAACGTCTTCATCTGATTGGGGCGTTGTCGGGGAAAAACAGGAGCGTGCCGAAAGGCCGTGCCGTTGCATGCAACGGCTTGTATTTCTCCACTCGATTCGAGCTTCATAGGCAGGGGCCTGCCGGAAGGCTCCTGTTGCTCATCAGCTGTCACTCCTCTTAAGTCCCAGCACTTCCGGCCTGTGATCGAGCACGTCCCGGTCACCGTCGCGGTAAAACATCGCCAGTTCCTCCGGATCGATCGTGACCGCAAGCTCATCGTGCCTGATCTCGTAATCTGTGAATTCGTGACCGTCGCGGTATACGCGGAAGATCATTGGGCCGCTGGGGCTGCGCAAGAGAACCCCTTTGACTCCGGCCGCCGAGGTGGCTTGGGTGACTACACCGCCGTAAAGATAGCTGTCGCTCATTTGTATTCGCGTCATCCGCGTTCTTCGGTTTCCGCATTCGCGCATGTCCTGCAGCTCCGCTCGACGTCCGTCATGTTCTCCGTCGGCTTGGGCCTCGGCATGCGCTTAACCTTGCGTGGCGTATGTCTCGTGGCTACAATCCAATGTTGTGGTCACATGCCGGAGCCTGCTCATGGACGTATCAGTGCGCGAGCTGAAAAGCCGCCTGTCCGAGTACCTTCGCCGCGCGGCGCAAGGGGAAGAGGTGATCGTGACCTCGCATGGCCAGGAGGTCGCGCGACTCGTGCCGCCGCGGGGACGTGACGGGGTGACCGAAGCCGAACTCATCGCCCGTTTTCGCGATCTTCCCTGGGTGCGCCCCGGGAGCGGCAAGAAGCCCAGACTTCCGAAGCCGGTCATCCGTATCGATGAAGGCGAGAAAACGCTGGCGGAGATGGTGAGCGAACTGCGCGGATGATCCTGTACCTGGATACCTCCGCACTGGTGAAGCTTTTCGTTCACGAACAGCGCTCCGACCAGGTGCGCAAGGCTGTGTCCGGTGCGCGGTTGGTCGCCACGCATGCGATCGCGTATGTCGAAGCCTGCGCTGTGTTCGCGCGTGTGACCTACGAGCGTAAGGAAGACGCATTGTTCGAGAGCCTGCGGGGCGACCTCGACGTTCAATGGAACTCGTGGGAGATACTGCAAGCTACCGATTTGCTGATTCGCCGGGCGGCCGACTTTGCGGGGCGCTACCGCTTGCGCGGATACGACAGCCTGCATCTCGCCGCCGCGGCAGCGGCATTCGAAATATTCGGCGATCAGGTGGCGTTTCATTTCGCTGTGTTCGACGACCAACTCAGGGCTGCTGCGAGGCAGGCAGGCGTTCCGTTGCTCGACACGTGATCCGGACGTAGTGGGCGTCATGCGGCTCGTTCGTTGTTCGTGGCTCATCCGCCGCCGTCCGACAGCAATGACGCCGCAAGCTCCTCAGCCTGCAGCTTCCTCGGCGTCTGCGGAAGCGGAGCAGTGATCTCGATAGCGAGATTCTCGGGCGCGGCGCGCAGATCCTGAAACCTGCGCGCGGTTACGAGCACCCGCGATTCCAGCGTCGCGGTCGCACTGTTGTACGCGTCCACTGCCTTACCCAGCCGCTCGCCGACGTTGCCCCAGTGTTCCGCCAGTTTTGCGATGCGCTCATAGAGCTGCTTGCCGAGGGCCGCGACTTCCTGCGCGTTCTGCGCGAGGGCTTCCTGGCGCCAGCCGTAGGCGACGGCGCGCAGCAGGGCGATGAGCGTGGTCGGTGTCGCGGGGATGACTTTCTCGGTCCACCCATGCTCGATCAGCTCGGGTGACTGCTGAAGCGCGGCGCTGAAGAACATCTCGCCGGGCAGGAAGAGCACGACGAATTCCGGCGTCGGCTGGAACTGGTCCCAGTAGCCTTTGCGTCCGAGCGCGCTCATGTGGGTTCGCACATGACGCGCGTGGTCGACGAGGCGCGAGCGCTGAATGTCCTCGTCGGTCGATTCGATGGCGTCGAGATAGGCCGAGATGGGCGCCTTTGCGTCGACCACGATCTGCTGGCCTCCGGGGAGGCGCACGATCAGGTCGGGGCGGAGGCGACCGTCTTCGGTGGTTACGTTTTTCTGCTCGATGAAGTCGCAGTGGTCGAGCATGCCGGCCATTTCGACGACGCGCTTCAACTGGATCTCGCCCCAGCGTCCGCGAACCGTGGGCTGGCGCAGCGCCTTGACGAGGTTGGCGGTCTCGCTGTGGAGCATCGGCAGGTGAGTCTCCACCAGCCCTTTCAGCTGCTCGTTCAGCGCCGAGTACGCACCGACGCGCGCTTTCTCGATCTCGTTCAGCGTGCCGTCGACTTTCTGGAGCGATTCCTTGAGCGGCCGCACGAGCTCGTCGACGGCTTTGTGACGCGCCTCGAGGTCGCTTTTCGCGCCGTCCTGGAATTTTTCGAGCGTGGCGCGGGCGAGCTCGATGAACGCCTGGTTGTTGCTTTTGAGCGCGTCTGAGGAGAGCGCCTTGAACGCGTCGGAGAGCGCCGCCTCGGCCTGCTTCACCAGGGCGAGCTTTTCGTCGGAGGCTTTGCGTTCCTCGGCGAGACGGGTCGTGAGCTCGGCGATCGTCGAACGTTGCTCGGTCAGGGTGCGGTTTTGCGCGACCAGCGTTTCCTCGAGCTGCGGGACGCGGGCGGCTTTCTCTTCCGCGGCGGCACGTCGCTCACGTTCGACCGCCAGCACTTCGGGGCAGC
>JAOPVP010000093.1 GCA_025966135.1 Frankiales bacterium | reverse complement strand
GGTTTCTACGCGGCAAGAATGCATCACGCCAAGTTAATACCGGTGCAAACCGATTGTTCGATTTTTACTGGGTTCGTACTGACGACTATTTGCCAGAATCTCACGGCGCCTTGCCCATGGCGCGCAGCGCGTTGGTTGCCGCGGTGATTTCGGTGAAATCCCGGGGACAGTCGCGCAGCGCCAGCCGGTAGAGCCGCAAGGCCTCGTCGTCGCGGTGCTGCAGCCGCTGGAATTCCGCGATGAAGACATTGGCCTCGCAGACATGCTCGTTCTTCGTCGTGCTGTCGGGGTCTTCAGCCGCCGCCAGCGCCATTTCAGGCGTCTGGTCGCCCAATAGCATACGCACCAGCGGCGCTGGCCATTTCGTCATGTCGAGCTTGGCTTCGCGCAGGATGCTCGGCTGGCCATTGTGGCGACGGGCGATGTCAAGCCACATCGCGTAATAGGCATTGTCGGCGTTCAGCGCCGTCGCCTGCTCGAAGTCCGCCTGCGCCTTCACTGGCGAGCGGAAATAGAAGCTGAGCAATCCCCTGTCGCCATAGACATCGGCATTTTTCGGGTCGAGGCGTATGGCGTCGTCGTAGTCGCCGAAGGCACCGTCATAGTCCGCCTTCTGCTGCCGGACGAGGCCGCGACACTCGAAGGCAGAGGCATCTTTCGGGCTGAGGCTGATGGCCTTGCCGCAATCCGCGATGGCGCGGTCGTACTCCCCCTTGTAGAACCAGACACGGCCACGGCCGCTATAGGCATCGGCATATTTGGGTTCCAGGCTGATCGCCTGATCGTAATCGGCGATGGCGCTGTCGTATTGGGCTTTGCGGCTGAACACCCAGCCCCGGCTCCTGTAGGCGACGGCATAATGCGGGTCGAGGCGGATTGCCTGATCGTAGTCCGCGATGGCGCTGTCGTATTGGCCCTTGCGGCTGAACACCCAGCCTCGGTTCCTGAAAGCGCTGGCCATATCAGGCTTGATCATGATGGCGACGTTGTAGTCTGAAATGGCGCGGATATATTCGCTCTTGGACGCCCAGGCCCGGCCCCTGTCGTTATAGATCCAGGCATCTCCAGGCGTGATGATGATTGCCTGGTCGTAATCTGCGATAGCACGGTCGAGGTCACCCTTTTCCGACCAGATCAGGCCGCGATTGTTATAGGCCCTGGCGTAGTTCGGAGCGAAGCTGATCGCCTTGTCGAAATCCGCTATCGCGTGGTCGGGTTCGTTCTTCAGCGACCACGTCCAGCCACGACTATTGTAGGCCACCGCATCTCGGGGATCGATGTCGATGGCTTGCCCGTAATCAGCAATTGCACGATCGTAATCCTTCTTGCCGCGCCAGACGTCGCCGCGATTGCGGAAGGTCTCAGCATCGCTGGGATCGATCCTGATGGCCTCACCATAGTCTGATATGGCGCGATCATTGTTGCCCTTCCTCACCCAGGCGTCACCGCGCCGGTGCCAGGCATTGACATGTTTCGGGTCGAGGCTGATCGCCTGGCTAAAGTCGGCAATGGCGCGCTCGTCATTGCCCTTGTACGACCAGGCAAGTCCGAGGTTGAAATACTGATCGGGGTCCTGCGGATCGAGAAAGGTCGCCTGGCTGTAGCTGACAATGGCGCTGTCATAGTCGCCGGTGCGCAGGAAGGCGTTGCCCAAATTGTTGTAGGCGGTGCTGTTTGCCGGATCGAGGCTGATCGCCTTGTCGAGATCGGCGATGGCTTTGACGTAATCGCGCTTTATGTCGTTCCAGACCATGCCCCGGTTCGAGTAGGCGACGGCGAGCTTCGGATTGAGACTGATCGCCTGGCTGTAGTCGGCCATGGCGCGGTCGTAGTCACTCTTGTGGCCCCAAGCCAGCCCACGGTTGTTGAAGGCATCGGCGTCCTTCGGATCAAGCCTGATCGCCTCGCTGTAATCGCCGATGGCGAGGTCGTAAGCGCCCATATCATCCGATGCGTTGGCGCGGTTGAAATAGGCAAGCGCCCGATTGCTGGAGGTCGCCGCCTTGTCCTCGATGACATCAGTGCAGGCAGCGATCCGCTTGGCGGTGTCAAGCTTGTCGTTGCCGCAATCCTCAAGGCCGCCAGCCAGAGCGGGAGCACTGAACGCAAGCAGGACGAGGAGACCGGCCAGCGCCCGCCGCCCTTCTTGAACCGACCGCTCGACTAGCCGTCCATCAAATATCATGTCAGCAGATTCTGGATCACAAATGCGGTTGTTGGTCTCGTGCCAACTTGATCAAACAAATCTTTGTTCTTCGCAAGTCAGTAACGCGAAGAAAAGGTCAGGTCGAGCCCGTTACGCAGCCAATGTGGTTGCCCGCGCGGATCAGCCGGATCGGTACGGAACAGGTGGGCGACAAGCCTCCGAAGCCTCAGCCGCGCCCGGATGACCAGCGTCGGCGCCAGCCTCTTCTCCCCGACGGGGAGAAGGTGGCCGCGAAGCGACCGGATGAGAGGGAATTTACGTGCGACAGTTGATAGCGCGCCGCATGTCGCGGCGCGCTGCGACCAAATCTACTCAGCCGCCTCATACCCCGCGATGCCCTTGATCTCGAGGAAATCCTCGAGCCCGTATTCGGCATATTCGCGGCCATTGCCCGACTGCTTGTAGCCGCCGAACGGCAGGCCGGCGTCCCAGGTCGGATAGTTGATGTAGACATTGCCGGTGCGCATGCGCGCCGCCACGTCGCGCGCCTTCTTCATGTCCTTGGCCTGGATGTAGGAGGCAAGGCCATAGACAGTGTCGTTGGCGGTGTCGATCACCTCGTCGACGCTATCATAGGGCATGATCGCCAATACCGGCCCGAAGATCTCTTCGCGCGCGATGCGCATGTCGTGGGTGACGTCGGCGAACACCGTCGGGCGGATGTAATAGCCGCGGTTGAGTTCGGCAGGTCGGCCGGGGCCGCCGGCAACCAGCGTAGCACCCTCGTCGATGCCGCTCTGGATCAGGTCCTGGATCTTGTCGAACTGGATCTGGCTGACGACCGGGCCGAGCTTGGTGCCGGCGGCGTCGGCGGGGCCGACGGTGAACTTTTCGGCCGCCGTCTTGGCATAGCCGGCAGCCTCGTCGTGGCGGTCGCGCGGCACGAACATGCGCGTCGGCGCGTTGCAGGACTGGCCGCTGTTGCTGAAGCAGCCGGCAACGCCCTTGCTGACGGCGTTTGCGAGGTCGACATCCCCGAACAGGATGTTGGCCGACTTGCCGCCAAGCTCCTGATGCACGCGCTTGACCGTGTCGGCGGCGGCCTTGGCCACCAGGATGCCGGCGCGGGTCGAACCGGTGAACGACATCATGTCGATGTCGGGG
>JAOPVP010000065.1 GCA_025966135.1 Frankiales bacterium | reverse complement strand
ACGTAGTCCAGCAGCACCTCGTCCGGGTGCTCCACCAGCAGGGTCCCGCCGCACAGCTTGATGGGTTCCACGTGTTGCAGCCTAGGGCGAACTCGGACCGGGTACGGCGAACTCCCCCCGCCTGGCGTCCTGATCAGTGGTAAGCCCGCACGAGCTCCGCGACCGCTGGGCGCTCCCACCTCGGTGCGCACCGATGCCAGATCTGGCCGCTTATCCGAGGGGGAGGCAGCCGGAGCCGAGGAGGGCCTTGAGGTCGGCGAACAGCGAGGCCGTCGCGGTGACGCGCAGCCGGTCGTCGAGCCGCACCACGGTCGTCTTGCCGCCGTTGACCAGCTGCAGGTGCACCTCGGTGGTACCCGGGTGGGCGGCCAGCACCTCCTTGAACCTCTCGACCACCGGAGGGGTGCACCTCGGGGTCGGTATCGACACCACCACCGGTCCGCGAGGCCCGATCGACAGGTCGGGCACCGTGATGTCGCTGGCGATCAGCTTGGGGGTCTCGTCGCGCTTGTCGACGCGACCGCGGATGAGCACGACCGCGTCCTCGACGAGGTGCACGGCGGCGGACTGGTAGGTCGCCGGGAAGAACATCACCTCGACGGCGCCCTCGAGGTCTTCGAGCTGCACCGCCGCCCAGGCGTTCCCCTGCTTGGTCACCTTGCGCGCGACGCTGGACAGGATGCCGCCGACGACCACCGAAGCACCGTCGTCCTTGTCGATCAGGCCCGAGACCGGGCAGTCGACCGCTGCGGCGATGACGTGCTCGACGCCGAACAGGGGGTGGTCGGAGACGTACAGCCCCAGCATCTCACGCTCGTAGGCGAGCAGGACCGCCTTCTCCCACTCCCCGACCGGGATCCGGACGTCGAAGACGCCGCCGCCCAGGTCTTCCTCGACGTCCCCCATCGACCCGAACAGGTCGTACTGCCCGATGGCCTCGGCCTTCTTGGTGTCGAGGCAGGCGTCGATCGCCTCGGCGTGCACCTGGTGCAGGCCCTTCCGGGTGTGGCCCAACGAGTCGAAGGCACCAGCCTTGACGAGCGACTCCACGGTCTTCTTGTTGACCGCGACCGCCTCGACTTTCTTGAGGTAGTCGGAGAAGTCGAGGAACCGCCCCTTCGAGGTGCGGGTCTCGACGATCGACGCGACGACGTTGGTGCCGACGTTACGGATGGCCGAGAGCCCGAACCGGATGTCGGTGCCGCGGGGGGTGAAGTCGGAGTCGGAGTCGTTGACGTCGGGCGGCAGCACCTTGATGCCCATCCGCCGGCACTCGGCGAGGTAAAGGGCGCTCTTGTCCTTGTCGTCCTTCACCGAGGTGAGCAGCGCCGCCATGTACTCGGCGGGGTAGTTGGCCTTGAGGTAGGCGGTCCAGAACGACACGAGTCCGTACCCGGCGGTGTGGGCGCGGTTGAAGGCGTAGTCGGAGAAGGGAACGAGGATGTCCCAGAGCGTCTTGATGGCGCCGTCGGAGTACCCGTTCGCCTTCATCCCGTCCCGGAACGGCACGTACTCCTTGTCGAGGATCTCCTTCTTCTTCTTGCCCATCGCGCGGCGCAGCAGGTCGGCGGCGCCGAGCGTGTAGCCGGCCAGCTTCTGGGCGATCGCCATGACCTGCTCCTGGTACACGATCAACCCGAAGGTGTCGCCCAGGATGTCCTTCAGCGGCTCCTCCAGCTCGGGGTGGATCGCCACGATCGGCTTGCGGCCGGTCTTGCGGTCGGCGTAGTCGTTGTGCGCGTTGGCGCCCATCGGTCCCGGCCGGTAGAGCGCGAGAACGGCCGAGATGGTCTCGAAGCTGTCGGGTTGCATCGACCGCAGCAGGGCCCGCATTGGCCCGCCGTCGAGCTGGAACACCCCGAGGGTGTCGCCGCGCGACAGCAGCTCGTACGTCGGCCGGTCGGGGACCATGACGTCGAGCTCCTCGAGCACGACCGTCTCGCCTCGGTTGACCTGGATGTGCTTGAGGCAGTCGTCGAGGACGGTGAGGTTGCGCAGCCCCAGGAAGTCCATCTTCAGCAGGCCGAGCGTCTCGCAGGCGCCCATGTCGAACTGCGTGATGATCGCGCCGTCAGCCTCGCGGCGGTGGATGGGGATGACGTCCAGCAGCGGCTCGCGGCACAGGATCACGCCCGCGGCGTGCACGCCCCACTGGCGCTTGAGCCCCTCGAGCCCCAGCGCGGTGTCGACCACCGCCTTCGCGTCGGGGTCGGTCTCGTAGAGGGCCCGGAACTCGCCTGCTTCGCCGTACCTCTTGTGGGTGGGGTCGAAGATGCCGGACAGCGGGATGTCCTTGCCCATGACCGGCGCCGGCATCGCCTTGGTGATCTTGTCGCCGACAGCGAAGGGGTAGCCCAGCACGCGGGCGGAGTCCTTGACGGCCTGCTTCGCCTTGATGGTGCCGTACGTGATGATCTGGGAGACGCGCTCCTCGCCGTACTTCTCGGTGGCGTAGCGGATCATGTCGCCGCGGCGGCGCTCGTCGAAGTCGAGGTCGATGTCAGGCATCGAGATGCGCTCGGGGTTGAGGAAGCGCTCGAACAGCAGCTTGTGCTCGACCGGGTCGAGCTCGGTGATCTTCAGGGCGTAGGCGACGAGGGAGCCGGCAGCCGAGCCGCGGCCAGGGCCGACGCGGATGCCGTTGTCCTTGGCGTGCCGGCACAGGTCGGCGGTCACCAGGAAGTAGCCGGGGAAGCCCATGTTGCAGATGACGTCGACCTCGTAGTCGGCCTGCACCCGGTGCGCTTCCGGCACGCCGGCCGGGAAGCGTTCGCGCAGGCCCGCGTGGACCTGCTCGCGCAGGTAGGTCTGCTCGTCGTAGCCCTCCGGCACCTCGACCCGCGGCATCAGGTCGGCGCCCTCGTTGAAGGTCACCTCGCAGCGCTCGGCGATGAGCAGCGTGTTGTCGCAAGCCTCCGGGAACTCGCGCCACAGGTGCCGCATCTCCTGCGGCGACTTCACGTAGAAGTCCTGGGCGTCGAACTTGAAGCGGCCCGGGTCGGCCATCGTCTTGCCCGACTGCACGCAGAGCAGCACCTCGTGGGCCTTGGCGTCCTCGGCGTGGACGTAGTGCAGGTCGTTGGTCGCGATGAACGGCAGCCCCATGTCCTTCGCGAGCCGGATGAGGTCCTTCTGGGCACGGCGTTCGATCTCGATGCCGTGATCCATCAGCTCGCAGAAGAAGTTGTCCTTGCCGAAGATGTCGCGGAACTCCCCCGCGGCCCGCTTCGCCTTGTCGTACTCCCCCATCCGCAGGTAGGTCTGGATCTCGCCGGAGGGGCAGCCGGTCGTGCCGATCATGTCGACCGCGTGCTCGGCGAGCAGCTCCTTGTCCATCCGGGGCTTGTAGTAGTAGCCCTCGAGCGACGCCAGCGACGCCAGCCGGAACAGCGCGTGCATCCCCTTGGTGCTCGTGGAGAGCATCGTCATGTGGGTGTAGGCCCCACCGCCGGAGATGTCGTCCTCGCCGCCTGCGCCCCAGCGGTGCCTGGTCTTGTCGAACCGGGAGCCCGGCGCCAGGTAGGCCTCGACGCCGATGATCGGCTTGACGCCGTGCGCCTTGGCCTTCTTCCAGAAGTCGTAGGCACCGAACACGTTGCCGTGGTCGGTCATCGCGATGGCCGGCATCCCCAGCTCAGCGGTCTTCGCGAACAGGTCGTCCAGGCGGGCCGCGCCGTCGAGCATGGAGTACTCGGTGTGCACGTGCAGGTGCACGAACGAGTCGTCGCTCACGGCCGATGACATGTAGAGGTGTCTCCAAGGGGGCGCCGGTGGTGCAGTGTCTGTCGCAAGACAGGGCGGTCCGAGGGGAAGGCGGGCCGTGCTCTGCTTCTCGGTCTCCAGTCTCGCACGCCCCACCGACAGCTCCGGGTACGACGCTCCGCTCCGAGGACGGGTTCGGACAGGTGTCGCTGGCGCCAGCTTGTGACCACTCTCACACCGGTCGGGCACGTCCGGTCCGGGTAGCGATGTCCTGTTCTGAGCGCTGTCGCACCGGCGGCCTCTTTTCCGAGTGACTTGCTAGGAGACCTAGGTCATGCGAGCCTTCCGTCCCATGTCGGGGGGGAAGGTCTTCGCGTGGCGTCGCCACGTCGATCTCGTGCGCACCGCGGCAGCGCTCTGTCGCGCTACCGCCGGGCCCGCTCTCTTCTGCTGAGCTCCGCCCTCTGTTGACCCCGGCACGCCGTGCCGCGGTCCGCTGCCGCCCGTCCGGCGGCCTTGCACAGCGACCCCATCGCTTCCAACCCAATGAGGTGACCAGCCCTATGCGCAGATCCCTGCGCCTGCTCTTCGCGACCGCCGGTGCGGCCGCTGTGTCCGGGACCGCCGTCCTCGTCATCGACAACGGTGCGGCGTCCGCCGCGACCTTCTCCCCCGCCGACTTCGTGGTCTACCGGGTCGGCGCGGCCGGAGGAACCCTGGCCGGCACCGCCGCCCCCGTCTTCCTCGACACCTACGCGTCCGACGTCACGAACGGCGCACCCAAGGCCAGCGTGGCGGTGCCCACCACGACGACCGGCGCCCAGCACCGCCTGACGGCAACGGGCCTGTCGCGTTCCGAGGGCCAGCTCAGCCTCTCGCCCGACGGCAAGCTCGTCTCCTTCACCGGGTACGACGCCGCCGTGGGCCAGGCCGGCCCGACGGTCACCTACCAGGACGTCAACGGTCAACCCGTCCAGGTCACCGAGAGCCTGACGGCCAGCGATCCCGCGACGGTGGGTCGTGTCGCGGGCCTCCTCGACGGCGCCGGCACGGTCGACACCTCCACCTCGGTCACAGGCGCCAGCGTCCCGCACGTGGTCCGCTCCGCGGCCACCGGCGACGGTCAGGCGCTGTGGCTCGGCGGCAGTGACGGCGGCGTCCTCAGCACGACCCGCGGCAGCGGCAGCGCCACTTCGGTTCTCACGGCGACCGGCCTCGACGCCAACGCACTGGTCGTCAGGGGAGGCCAGCTGCTCGCGGGCGGCGCCTACGACGGTCAGGCAGACAAGCGCATCGTGACCGTCGGCGCCGGCACCCCGTCCAGCGGTGCCGCCGTCACTGGACTGAGCGGCCTTCCCTCTGGCCTGCTGCCGGGTGGCTTCGTCCTGCTCGACCTCACGACGAAGGGCCTCGGTACGACGGGCCTCGACACCCTCTACGCGGTCAACTCCGCGGAGAAGAGCGGCGCCGTCGACAAGTACTCCTTCGACGGCACCTCCTGGGCGAAGCAGGGGTCGATCGGACTCGACGGCGCGCTCGGGCTCGCTGCCAAGGCCGTGGGAACGCAGGTGCTGCTCGCCGCCACCACCCCGACCGGCCTCTACACGTTCGGCGAGTCCGATGGCTCGGCCGCAGGCTTCACCTCGGCCGCTCCGGCCAAGATCGCGAGCCCGCCCGCGGGTGCCGAGTTCCGCGGTGTCGCACCAGCCCCGACCGGTGACGCACTCAACCCGCGCCCGCTGGCGATCACGTCACCCGTGGCCGGCCAGCGCATCAGCTACCTCACCGGCAGCCTCGTAGCGACCGGTACGGCGTCAGCCCCTCTCGGCATCTCCTCGGTGACGGTCGCCGTCGACAAGGCGACAGCCAGCGCCGCGTCGTTGTCCGGCTCCACCTGGTCGAAGACCATCAACCTCAACACCCTCTCGGTCGGCACCCACACCCTCACGGTGCGCTCCTACGAGACGACCAGCGGGGCTGGGACCACGGTGACGCGGACGTTCGTGCGCGTCGGGGTGCCGGCGGGCGCGATCGGTCCTGGGTCGGCGAGCTTCATCAACGGCAAGATCCCTCGGAGCGGCGGCTGGATCGGGGTGCCCTACCCCGCGGCGCCCGGCCACAGGGGTTTGAAGACGACCGGCACCTCCTGGGTGAAGCTCACGAGCTACGGCCGGTCCCTCGACCTGCACTTCCAGCGCCGTCCGGACGCGGGCCTGGTCCGCATCACGGTCGACGGCAAGGCCACCATCCTCGACCTGAGGTCGCCGACCACCGGCGACCTGGTCAAGGCCTACCGCCGGTTGTCGGCCGGCAAGCACTCGGTCGTCATCCAGGCCCTGCACAAGCGCTCGATCCACAGCAAGGGCTACGTCGTCGTGCTGGGCTTCTTGCGGGTCTACGCATGAGCCGCCGCCTGCACCCCACGACCGCCCCCAACCCTGAGAGGACCTCTCCCGTGCGCCGCTCCCTCGGCCTGGCGGCCGCCGTCGCCGGCGGTCTGCTCGTCACCATCGCCGGAACCGCCGTGGCAGAACCGGTACCCGCCAGTCCTGGCACCTACCCGACCACCAATGGCTCCGGCGTCACGCCCACCGCCTCCGACTTCATCACCGCCGTGGGCGCCGACGCCGACGCCGAGCTCGTCAACTACATCGCCCAGCAGTACAACGGCCAGATCGCCGCGACCTCCCCGAGGATCTTGTCCTTCGACGCGGTCAACCCGACGACCGGATCGGTCGAAGCGAACCCGATCCACGTCAAGCCTGGTTGCGACCTCACCCGACCCAACGGCGCCAACGCCGGGCTCACGGCGATCGCGAAGAACCAGGTCAGCCAGGTCGCCACCGTCAACCCGAACGCGGGCGACGGATCCAGCTACTGCATCGACTTCGCTCGTTCCTCGCGCAGCAAGAAGACCGACGGCACAGAGTCCGGGCTGACCTTCTACGACCTGACCCGGGACGCGGTCACGTGGGCGACCATCGGAGGCAGCTACGCCCCAGACGCGCCGCTGACGACGGTGCAGCTACGCGGCATCTTCGAGTGCAGCATCACGAACTGGGCGCAGGTCGGCGGTCAGTACGGCGCCGTCCACGTGTACGTCCCGCCGACGTCCGCCGCGACGTACACGTTCTTCCTGCAGTCGATAGGCTCCTCGCTGACCAACGTGACCAACGGATGTGGCGCAACCGGCACCCGGCCCACGCAGCAGAACGACGGCACGAAGATCGCCGGAGACCCGCAAGGCATCGCGCCCTACGCCGTCACCAAGTGGGCCGCTCAGCTCAACGGGGCACCCGGGATCGCCGACCTGCGCGGCGGCGCCGTGCTGGGCCGGGTCCCGTTGTCCGACAGCAGCTCGGTGGCACCGGTCGTGAAGTACGGCAGCACGCCGTACTACGTCCTCAACCCCGACTTCGCCAGCGGCAACGTCAGCGGGACGAGCACGCAGGGACGGGTTCTCTACAACGTCATCCGCAACGGGTCGTCGTTGGCGTCGCTGTTCGGCACAAGCGGGTTCATCTGCGCCAACGAGGACACCCTGCTTCCCCAGTTCGGTGCGGTGCCGCTCGGCGTCGACACCACGGCCACCGAGTACTGCGGCAAGCCCAACTAACCCCAACTAACCCACCGCCGGGACCCGTCGTCCGCGACGGGTCCCGGCGCCGCACCTGCTTGAGGAACACCTTGCTCCGAATCACTTCCAGCGCGCACCTCCGGCTACTGGGCGCCCTGGGTCTCACCGCAGCCGTCCTCCCCTGGGTCAACACCGCGACGGCGACGGCGGCCGGCGCGAGCGTGGACGCCCCCGGCGCGGGCCTGGCGGCCACGGTGACCGTCAGCAAGGCCGCCAACCTGGGCAACGAGGCGGTGACGGTCTCCTGGACCGGGTTCACACCCAGTTCCGCCCACCAGCTGCAGAACGGCGGCGACTCCTACGACACGAGCACCCGCAACCCGGTGCGCGTCTACGAGTGCCGAGGCAGCGCCCCGGTCAGCTCGTCCGACTGCTACGGCTCGCCCGGTTTCCGTGGGACGCCAGCCAGCGGGACCGAGCCGGCGGTGCCCGCTGTCCCGGGCTTCACCTACCCCGGTCAGACGGACCCGTTCGCCAACCAGCCGGACGGACCGGCCAACTGGCAGGACGTCGCGACGTCGCCCGACGGCAGCGGACAGGTGACCTTGCAGCTGTTCACCCGCCGCGAGGCGCCGAGCCTGGGCTGCGACCAGTCCCGTGTCTGCTCGATCGTGGTCGTCCCCAACTACGGCCGCGCTTCCGGAGCGGGCGCCGTCGAGGATCAGCTGGACGGCCCTTGGGCCTGGGACCGCAGAACCGTCGTACCGCTGCAGTTCCTGCCTCTGGACGACACCTGCCAGCTGGGCGGCTCACCGCTCACTATCGAGGGCTCACCGTCGGCGGCACGCGCGCTGGCCAGCTGGCGAGGAGCCGCCTGCACGACCGCCACCGCGCCCGTCACCGTGGACTACACCGCGATCGGCGAGCCCCAGGCCAGGGAGGACGTGGCCAGCGGTCTGTCCGACGTCGGACTGGTGACCCGCCCGCTGGAGGTCGACGCACGGCCGGCACATCCCCTCGCCTACGCCCCGGTCGCGCTGTCAGCCGTGGCGATCGCCTTCCAGGTCGACGATCTCACCGGTCGACCGGTCGAGCACATGAACCTCAACCCCCGGCTGGTGGCCAAGCTCATCACGGCGTCGTACCGCGTGGCAGACGACAACCGCGTGGCCGGCAACCCGACCAGTGTGTTCCGGGACCCGGAGTTCAGAGGCCTCAACCCCGGCGTGGCCTGGCCCGGGGGATCTCCCGGCAACCACGTCCTGCTGCTCGGCGACCTGTCCGACACGACCTGGGCCCTGACCCGCTGGATCGATGCCGACCCGACAGCGCGGGCCTTTCTGGACGGCAAGCCCGATCCCTACGGGATGCATGTCAACCTCGCCTACAAGGGTCTGAAGCTGCCGGTCTCCACGTTCCCGCTGCTGGACGAGGCCCAGCAGGACTCCTTCCAACCCGTCCAGGGCCTCGATCACGTCTCCCGGCAGCTGTCGCTGTCGCAGTTCCCGGGTGCGATCACGACGTACGAGGACGGCGTCGCGGTCGTGACCAAGCCGTCGCGCCAGCCAACCGGGCGCCGCGAGACGCTCGGCATCATCGACACCGCCGACGCGGCAGCCTTTCGCATCCCGACCGCTTCGTTGCTGAACCCGGCAGGCCGGTACGCCGCCGCCGACAGCGCCGGGCTGGCCGCCGCTGCCGGCAGACTGACCGTGGACGTTCGCGGCTCGGTGGCGCCGCTGACCCTCACGGCGCTGGACCCGGCGGCCTACCCGCTCCTGCTGCCGGTGCAGGCCGTCGTGCCCACGGACCGGACGGGGGCTTCAAGGGAGAGCGTGTTGCGCTTCCTCGACTACGCGCTCGGCGCCGGCCAGGTCCCGGGCGACTCGCTGGGGCAGTTGCCCGACGGGTACCCAGCCCTGCCTGCTGCGCTGCGGACGCAGGCGCTCAAGGCCCGCGGCGCCGTTGTGGCCGGTCCGCAACCGGCCGTGGCCGCGCACCCGACACCGGGCGCGACGGGCACGGCCTCGCCGACAGCCAACGCGTCCCCGACGGCGACGGCAGCAACGCCGACAAGCCCTCGCTCCGGTCAGACGCCGAGCCCGGGCGGGCTGAGCTTGCTGTCTGGTGACCCCACGCCCACACCCGTCCTGCCGCCCCGGTTGGTCTCGGCGCCGGAGCCCGCGAGCAGCTCGGGCGTCGTGCCCGTCGTCCTGCTCGCGGGACTCGGCGCTCTCGTCGCCGGACCGGCAGCGGTGCTCCTGACCCGCAGGGCCCGCACGCCTCCCTGGCTGACGTCATGACGGTGGCGCTGGCGGTCCTCCCGGACGTGACGCCGGCCGCGCCGGGGCTGCAGCGTCCGCCCGCCCGCGGACTGCTGCTTGGCGGCACGCTGACGGCGGTCGGGCTGCTGCTCGTGGGATTCGTCGTCCACCTCGCCGTGCTCTCGCGGTTGTCGGAAGGCCGCGACCAGGCCGTACTCCGCGGCCAGTTCCGTGATCAGGTCCGCAAGGGCACTGCCCCGGTCACGCTCCCGCTGCCTGACGGTCGGCCGATCGCCGTCCTTCAGGTGCCGCGGCTAGGGATCGACGCCCTGGTCGTGCAGGGCACCACGGGGGCGGACCTGGCCCATGGCCCGGGCCACCGGGCGTCCAGCCCGTTGCCCGGGCAGGCCGGGATCGCCGTCGTGGCCGGTCGACGGTCGGCGTACGGCGGTCCGTTCGCGCACCTCGACCGGTTGCGGATCGGCGATCTGCTGACCACCACCACCGGCTTCGGCAAGGCGACGTTCAGGGTGGACGACGTCCGCCACAACGGCGCGCCGCTGACACTGCCGCCCGGCGATGGCCGGCTGCAGCTCGTGACGAGCGATCCTGCTTGGACGCCGCAGCACGCCCTGGTGGTCAGCGCCGTCATGGTGGACGGCCAGCTGCAGCCCGCGGCATCGGGCTTGCCTGCACCGACGGCGCAAGAGTTCGCGCTTCTTGGTGACCCGCGCGCCGCCGTACCTGTCGTGGTCTGGGCCGCTCTACTGCTCTCGCTGTCGGTCCTGCTGGCCTGGGGATGGCAGCGCCTGTGCCGGCCGGTCGTCTGGATCGGTGGAGCCCCCGCGGCTCTCGCTGTCCTGTGGCAGCTGGCCGACGCCCTCGCCCGCCTCCTGCCGAGCACCCTGTGAAGGACCCCCTGTGAACGAGCCAGCCCTGCTCGCACCCGTCACCCCGAGGACGGCCGTGCGCCCACATCTGGTGGCCGACCAGGTGAGTGCCTGGTTCGGCGACCACCAGGTGCTCGAGGACATCACCCTTACGGTCCACAACAGCACGGTGACCGCGCTGATCGGACCGTCCGGCTGCGGCAAGTCGACGTTCCTGCGGATCCTCAACCGGATGCACGAGATGGTGCCCGGTGCCTCCCTCGCGGGACGGGTGTTGCTCGACGGCGAGGACATCTACGAGCGCCGCGTCCGCCCCACCGACGTCCGCCGCACAGTCGGCATGGTGTTCCAGAAGGCCAACCCCTTCCCGGCCATGTCGATCGCCGACAACGTCGTCGCGGGGCTGCTCATCACCGGCCGCAAGACCGCGGACAAGGATGCGCTGATCGAGCGGAGCCTGCGCCGCGCCGGGCTCTGGAAGGAGGTCGAGAACCGGCTGCGCACCCCGGCCGGGACGCTGTCGGGAGGTCAGCAGCAGCGCTTGTGCATCGCGCGGGCGCTGGCGGTCGACCCGGAGGTGCTGCTCATGGACGAGCCGTGCTCCGCCCTGGACCCGACCTCGACCCGCCGCGTCGAGGAGACCATCTCCGAGATCTCGCACGAGGTGTCGGTCGTCATCGTCACGCACAACATGCAGCAGGCCGCACGGGTCTCCCAGCGCTGCGCCTTCTTCCTCGCCGAGGACGGCGAGCCTGGGCGGATCGTCGAGCAGGGCCAGACGTACGGCGTGTTCAACTCCCCGACCGACCCCCGCACCGCCGACTACGTGGCTGGACGGTTCGGGTGACCGCCGCTGCGACCAGCCGTCGCGAGATCGCGCCGTCCTCCACACCGGCCGACAAGGCCTTCCGGGGCACGGTCCGGGGTGCCGCCGTCCTGGCCCTGTCGGTCATGGGGCTCATCGGGGTCTTCCTGTTCCTGCGTGCCCTTCCCGCGCTGCAGGTCACCGGATGGAGGTTCCTCACCACCGCCGAGTGGCTGCCCGGTGTCGGTCACTTCGGTGTCGCGGCGGTGCTCGAGGGCACGATCTTGATCGCGGGCATCGCCCTCCTGGTGGCCGTCCCTGTCGGGTTCGGCGCGTCGATCTGGATCGCGGAGTACGCGCCCCGGCACCTCAGACCAGCCCTTGTCAGCCTGGTGGACCTGATGGCCGCCGTACCCAGCATCGTGTACGGCCTGTGGGGCTTCTTCTTCGTGCAGCCGCACCTCATCCCGGTCAGCCGCTGGCTGTCCGAGAACCTCGGGCCGGCCCTGCCTTTCCTGCGCGTCGACAACGCCGAGACGGACTCGTCGTTCGCCAGCTCGGCGTTCATCGCCGGCTGCGTCGTCGGCGTCATGGTCGTTCCGACCGTGACGAGCATCATGCGCGAGGTCTTCTCCCAAGCCCCGACCGGCGAGCGGGAGGCAGCGCTCGCCCTCGGCGGCACCCAGTGGGCGGTCGTGCGTCGGGTGGTCGTGCCCTTCGGCAGAAGCGGGATCATCGGTGGCAGCATGCTCGGGCTCGGCCGAGCGCTCGGTGAGACCGTGGCCGTGTACCTCATCATCTCGCCAGTCTTCGCCGTCACCACCCACCCGTTGCAGAGCGGCACCCACACCATCTCCGCGCTGATCGCGACGCTCTCGACGGAGTCCTCGGGCGTCGCGCTCTCCGGCTTGCTGGCAGCCGGACTCGTGCTCTTCCTGTTCACCCTTCTCGTCAACGCCGGTGCCGCCGTCGTGGTGAACCGCTCGCGCTCTGGCCAGGTGACCGGATGACCGCGCCGACCGCACGTCGTCGCCGTACCGACCGGTGGAATGCCGACACGGTCAGCCAGCTCGTCGCGGCCGGCGTGGGCGCCGTCTCACTCACCTGGGTCCTGTCGGCCAGGGTCCTGCCCATCGGCAGGGTTGCGGAAGCAGCGCTCTTCGGCATGGTCACGTTCGTTGTCCTGTACGGCGTCTGCGTCGCCTCCTCGGACAGCTGGTTCGCCGCCCGCGATCGTGTCGCTGCCGCACTGTTCACCATCGCCGGGCTGCTGCTGTTCGCCGCCCTCGTCGCCGTCGTGAGTTTCACCGCGGTGCGCGGCTACCAGGCTGTGCTGCACATCAACTTCTGGACCGAGACGACCGCCACCACAGGACCGGCCGACCCGCTCACCAAGGGCGGGGTGCTGGCAGCGCTGGTCGGCACGCTCGAACAAGTCGGGATCGCGGCACTCGTGAGCGTCCCTCTCGGGCTGGCGACTGCCGTCTACCTGAACGAGGTCGGTGGCCGGCTCGCCAGGACGGTCCGCACCGTCATCGACGCCATGAGCGCGGTCCCGGGCATCGTCGCTGGGCTCTTCGTCTTCGCCGTGGCGGTGCTGACCCTCGGCTACTCGCGTTCCGGTCTGGCCGCGGCCATCGCGCTGGCCATCGAGATGCTGCCGGTGGTCACCCGCACCGGCGAGGTCGTGCTTCGCCTGGTACCCGAGCCGTTGCGCGAGGCCGCGTACGCGCTCGGCTCGACCCAGTGGCAGACCGTACGCAAGGTGGTCCTGCCCACGGCGCGCACCGGCCTTGTCACCGCAGTGCTGCTCGGTGTCGCCCGTGTCATCGGCGAGACCGCGCCCGTGCTGCTCACATCCGGGTTCACCGCCGAACTCAACGCCGACCCGGCCCACGGCCCGCAGGTGTCGCTGCCGCTGTTCATCTTCACCGAGGTCAGGTTCCCGCTCGACCACGCGATCTCGCGTGCCTTCGGCGCCGCCCTCGTCCTGCTCACCGTCGTCATCGTGCTGTTCACCGCAGCGCGCCTGCTGGGTCGAAAGAAGCTCTCGTGAAGCGCCTCCTGCTCCTCCTGATGCTCGTCCCGTTCCTGGCCGTTCCCCCGGCCCAGGCGGCCGACTACGTCCCGGTCACCGGGGCCGGCTCCACCTGGAGCCAGGTCGCGATCGACGCCTGGCGGGCCGACATCCGCGCCAACGGCGTCGTCGTCAACTACTCCGGCACCGGCTCCACCGACGGCCGCGCGCAGTACATGCAGCACACCGTCGACTTCGGCGTCTCCGAGATCCCCTTCCAGGACCCGGCCGAGCCCGGTCAGCAGGTCGAGCGCCCCGACCGGGCATTCGCGTACCTGCCGATCGTCGCCGGCGGCACCTCCTTCATGTATCACCTCACCGCCGGCGGAAAGCAGGTCCGTGACCTCAAGCTCTCGGGGCAGACCCTGGCCCTCATCTACACCGGCGCGATCACCCGGTGGAGCGACCCGCGGCTGACGAAGGAGAACGGTCGCCAGCTCCCCGACGAGCCCATCGTGCCGGTCCTGCGTTCGGACGGCTCCGGTGCGACTGCTCAGTTCACGCGCTATCTGAGCCGCGAGGTGCCGTCGACCTGGTGCCCGTTCGCCCGGGTGAAGTTCAAGACCTCCGGCTGCCCGACGACGTCCTTCTACCCGACGTTCACCGGGAGCAAGAGCCAGGTGGGGTCCAACGGCGTTGCCGACTACGTGTCGGCGTCGTACGGCGAGGGCGCCATCGGGTACGTGGAGTACGCCTACGCCAAGCGGGTCGACTACCCGGTGGCCGGCCTGCTCAACAAGGCTGGCTACTACGCGCAGCCGTCAGCCTCGAACGTGGCCGTGGCCCTGACCAAGGCCCAGATCAACGCCGACCTGACACAGGACCTGGACGCCGTCTACCGCAACCCCGACCCGCGCACCTACCCGATGTCGTCGTACAGCTACATGATCGTGCCGACCACCACGGTCTCGCCCATGACGACCGACAAGGGCCGGTCGCTGTCGACCTTCATCAACTACTTCCTGTGCGCAGGGCAGAAGAAGGCCGGGATCCTCGGCTACTCGCCGCTGCCGGCGAACCTGGTCACCGCCGGCTTCAACCAGGTCCGCAAGATCCCTGGCTACGTCGCCCCACCGTCACTGTCGTCCTGTGACAACCCGGCCCTGACGATCCTGCGAACGGCCCCCCAGCCGGACCGGTGCGACGCGGCAACGCGCCCGGCTTCTTGCGGCGGGACGGCGGTCAACCCCGCCCCGGGGGCCGTGACCACGAGCAACGGGCCCGTCTCGAACGGCAACCCGGGAGGCGGTCCCGCGTCGAGTCCGGGGGCAAGCAGCTCACCCGGCACCACCTCGTCGGCAGGACCGGGTGGAGTGCCCGTTGCGCCGCCGGGGGCGACGAGCGGTCCTGGCGCGGTCCTGGCCGCAGTCAGGGTCGCCGACCTACCCCTATCGGGTCGCACCAAGTCGCTGTACGGCATCGCGGCCGGCCTGATCGTCGGGGCCGTGGTGGCTCCCCCGCTGCTCGCCCGACGGGTGCGCCGCCGCCGGTTGTGACCCGGATCCGCTTTGATGGGGGCGTGCACATCTCCGCCAAGGCCGACTACGCCGTACGCGCCGCCATCCAGCTGGCGTCGTCCTCAGAGTTCCCGGTGACGAGCGAGTCGATCGCGACCGCCCAGCAGATCCCGGCCAAGTTCCTCGAGGCGATCCTGTCGCAGCTGCGACAGTCCGGACTGGTCAAGAGCCGCCGCGGCGCCCACGGCGGCTACTGGCTGTCGCGTCCAGCCGCGGAGATCTCCGTCGCTGACGTGATCCGAGCCGTCGAGGGCCCGATGGCCCTGGTACGCGGCGAGCGGCCCGAGCAGGTCGAGTACCACGGCTCCGCGGAGCCCCTCATGGAGGTCTGGATCGCCGTCCGGGCAGCCCTGCGCGGCGTGCTGTCCAACGTCTCGCTCGCGGACATCGCCACCGGCAAGGTGCCCCGCCACATCAAGAAGCTCACCAACAACCCCGAGGCATGGGTCGCCCCTTGGTTCGACTGACCCCGGTTAGGGTCGACGCATGGAGCTGGACGACGAGACCCTGGCGTTCGCGCACCGGATGTTCGAGCTCGCTCGCGAGGGCAAGACCGCCGAGCTAGCCGAGATGGTGGACGCGGGCCTGTCGACCGACCTCACCAACGATAAGGGCGACACCCTGCTGATACTCGCGGCCTACTACTCCCACCCCGAGACGGTCAGCGCCCTCGTGGAGCGAGGCGCGGCTCTGGACCGGGCCAACGACCGGGGTCAGACCGCACTCGCCGCGGCAGCCTTCCGAGGCGACACGAAGACAGCCCAGGTGCTGCTGACGGCCGGCGCCGACCCGCTCGCCGGCGGACCCAACGCGGTCGAGACGGCACGCTTCTTCGGCAACTCCGACGTGCTCGCGATGTTCAACCTCTAGGAGCGACGAGCTCCTGCAGCTCCCCGGCCGACAGGTCCGACCAGCCCCGCACCTCGAAGACGGCGACTGCGCTGGTCGGCATGCCCTTGTCGGTCTGGTCACGCGCCGCCTCGCTGTCATCGAGCTGCCACGCGAGCCGTTCGACGGCCGGGTTGTGGCCCACCAGGACCAGCGTCTGGACCTCGGCAGGTGTCTCACGCAGCACGTCCAGCAGGTCCTCGACCGACGCCTCGTAAACGCGGTGCTCGTAGACCGCAGGTGCATCCCCGACGGAGGCGAGCTGCCAGGTCTGGCGGGTTCGCTCAGCGGTGGACACGACGACCCGATCGGGTGAGATCCCCTTCTGCGTCAGCCATTCCCGGACCGCTGCCGCGTCCGCCCGCCCACGCGCGGCAAGCTCACGGGAGTGGTCGTCAGTGCGGTGGGCCTCCGACTTGCCGTGCCGCACGAGGACGAGAGTCGGCATGAGCCTAGGGTCGCACGTCATGGGGATCCCGTTCCAGATCACCGTCGACTGCGGCGCGAGTGGTTCCTGAGCATCGGCGTGGCCGCGTCCGAGCTGGCGAGGGTGACTGCACCGACCGACTCCGCGATGCAGGATCTCGAGGGCAACGATTTCTGCGCCGCCTCACTGGCCCGGTGAGGCCTGTCAGGCTATGCGTACGGCCGTGTCCGGCGAGGTGCGGGCGACCGGGATGGCGGCGGCAAACGTCCGCTCCGCGAGCTCCAGTGGGCCGGGGCGGGACAGCAGGTAGCCCTGCAGCATCGAGCAGCCGAGCAGCCGTAGCTGGTCCCGCTGCGCCTCGGTCTCGACGCCCTCCGCGATCGTCTGCATCCCGACCGCGGCAGCCAGCCGGATGACCGCCCGCACGATCTCGCGGTCGACAGGGCCCGAGTCGAGGCCGTCCACGAAGGACTTGTCGATCTTCACGGCGTCGACCGGGAAGCGCTTGAGGTAGCTCAGCGAGGAGTACCCGGTGCCGAAGTCGTCGATGGAGAGCCGCACCCTCAGCTGCTTGAGCGCTCGCAGCGTCGTCAGCGTCGCCTCCGTGTCCTCCATGACGACGGTCTCGGTGATCTCCAGTGTGAGCAGGCTGGGGTCGAGCCCGGTGCGCTCGAGGACCGCGGCGACCTGCTCGCAGAGGTCGGGCTGCTGGAACTGACGGGCCGACAGGTTCACCGCCATCATGACCGGGGCGTGCGGGTGGCGCCGCTTCCAGTCCACAGCAGCGACGCAGGCCTGCTCGAGCACCCACCCGCCCAGCGGCAGGACGAGACCGCTGTCCTCCGCAACCTCCATGAAGTGACTGGGAGCGAGCAGACCGAGCGACGGATGCCGCCAGCGCACCAGCGCCTCCAGGCCGTAGAGCTGGCCGCTCTGCGTGTGCACCACTGGCTGGTAGTGCACCTCCAGCTGGCCGTCGCTGATCGCCTGCCGCAGCTCCGTCTCGAGATCAAGCCGCGCCAGCGCTCGCTCGTCGGCGTCGTCCGAGGCGAAGGCGTACCGGTTCTTGCCATGGCTCTTCGCGTGGTACATCGCGATGTCGGCCGCGGCGAGCAGGTCGCCGGACGCCTTGCCGCCCTGCGCAAGGGCGATGCCGATGCTGACGGTCACGACGACGTCGCGGCCCCCGGCGACCATCGGCTGCTGGAACGCACGCAGGATCCGCTCGGCGGTCTGCGCGGCGTCATTCGGGTCGTCGATCTGCTCGAGCAGCACCGTGAACTCATCACCACCGAATCGGGCGACAGTGTCGCTGGGACGCAAGGCCCCGACGATCCGGGACGCGACCGTCTGCAGGACCTGATCTCCGATGCGGTGACCCAGGCTGTCGTTGATGATCTTGAAGCGGTCCACGTCGATGAAGAGCACCGCCTGCGTGCCGCGGTCGCGAATCGCCCGGGTCTGGGCGTGCTCGAGGCGGTCGAGGAACAGCGCCCGGTTGGGCAGGCCCGTCAGCGGGTCGTGGAACGCCTCGTGAACCAGTCGCTTCTCGAGGGCCTTGCGCTCGCGGACGTCGCGAAACACCACCACCACTCCGGCGACACGGTCGTCGTGCATGACGGGGCTGGCGGTGAGCGAGACGTCCACTGGCATGCCATCGCGACGGGTGACGACGTGCTCGTCGAGGCGCAGGGTGTCGCCTGCCCGCAACCGGGCCAGGTGCACCCACTGCTCACCGACCCGCCCAGCGGGATCGACGGCCTCGGCGATCTCCTGTCCGATCAACTCGTTGCGTCGCCAGCCGAGCAGGGCCTCCGCCGCCGGGTTGGCGAAGCTGATGCGGCCGAGCTCGTCGAGCGCCAGCACGCCCTCGCCGAGACTGCGCGTGATGGCGTGCATCTGCTCGTAGAGCACCGCGTTGGCCAGGGCACCGGAGGCGACGGCCGCCAGAGCCTGCAGCCGGGTCCTGTCGCCCGGCGACCAGCTGCCGCCTGTCGCTCGTTCGGACACCTCCAGGTCGCTGCCATCACCGAGCGGCAGACGCAGGCAGCCGACCCGAGCCGGCTCCTCCGACGACACGATCCGGGCAGCCCCCGCGAACAACAGGTCCTTCGCAGCGGCCAGCAGCTCGGTGCGGACCACCTCCGACGTGACGGTCGCGTGGATCCGGTTGGCAGCCTCGTACAGCGCATCAGCCTGGGTGCGCTCCCTCCGCTGGCGAACGACGCCGGCGTAACCGATGTGCAGCAGGGCCACCGGCACGATCGCCAGGGCCAACCCCTGCGGATGTCCTTCCGCGACAGCCGCCACCAGCGTCCCCAAGGCGAGGGACCCGAGCCACACCGACACCCGCACCCCGGCACCGTCCCGCAGCAGCAGCCAGAACCGAGTGCCGCTGGCCACCGAGATGACGGTCAGGACCGCGACGGCTGCGGTCACGCAGCACACCAGGCCTCCGACGAAGGCGGCCACGTAGCCGCGCCAGGTGTCGCCACCTCCCAGGAGATGGGTCGCGGCCATACCGGCGGCCGTCGTCGCTGTCACGGTTCCGACGTTGAACAGCAGCTTGATGCCGCCGCGTCTGCTTGCCGCGCTACCGATCAACAGGGCGACCACCATGGCCCCGAGCATCTGCAGCGGGGAGAGCAGCAACACCATCGGGATGAAGAACACCTCGTCGAGGTGCAGCGCTTCGGAGTTGCCTGCATGCGTGAGGTGGAGCGGGAAGAGGCGGACGGCGCTCACGGCCACCAGGAACGCCAGGACGAGCCAGACGGGCGCCTCCGGGAAGCGAGCCCGCGTTGCCACCGTCACGGCAACGGCAACGATGCCCGCCACGACTGCGGCGAGGCAAAGGAGCCAGACGAACAGGTCTCGCCTGGTAGTTGCCTGCCTCACCGCCACTCGCTGGCGTACCAGCTCGAGGTGTACCAGCTGCTCGTGTACCAGCTCGAGGTGTACCAGCTGCTGGTGTACCAGCTCGAGGTGTACCAGCTGCTCGTGTACCAGCTCGAAGTGGTCCAGTCGCCGTTGAAGTAGGTGATCGGGTCGTACAGCTGGTTCTGCGCCGTGAGCAGCCCCGTGACGCAGGTGTAGACGGGCACGACGATGCCGAGCACGTTGAGGACTGCGCCGGTCTGGATGTTGTCAGTGAGCGAGCCGCGCGAGAGCTGCAGCGATCCGATGCCGGTCGACGGGGTCAGTCCCTGGTTCGCGGCCGCCGTCGAGTCGCTCATGGTCGCGCCGTAGGTGTCGAGCCAACCTGCCCCCACACGAGTGCGATCGGTCACTGGGCCGGCATCGGCGGTGTCGACGAGTCGAGCCTTGACCTGGTTCGGCGTCAGCGACGGGGTGCGGTCCAGGACGAGGGCCGCCGAGGCGGAGGTGATCGCGGTCGCGAAGGACGTGCCGGAGCCCTTGAAGTACGCCGTACCGACGCGCGCCGCGGGGAAGGCGTTGTCGACGTAGGAGCCAGGCACGCGCGTGGAGACGACCGAGCCTCCGGGAGCGGCGATGTCGGGCTTGGCGAGCCCGTTCGACGCGGTCGGGCCGGCCCCGGAGAACGACGGCACGCTGTCGTCGCCGAGGCCGGGGGTGCTGTTGTCCCGGATCGCACCGACAGTGACGACGAACGGGTCATCTGCAGGCTTGTTGATGGTGCCGGCGCCAGGACCCTTGTTGCCCGCGCTGACGACGACCACGATGCCGGCCTGCCAGGCCCGCTCCACAGCGGCATCCAGCGGGTCGATCCGGTAGTCCTGCCGCGAGTCGGTGCCCAGGGACAGGTTGATGACCCTGATGTTGTAGACGTCCTTGAACGACACCGCCCATTGCAGCGCCGCCATGACGTGGGTGATGTCGGCAGAGCCGTCCTTCCCGGCGATCTTCAACGAGATCAAGTCGGCGTCGGGTGCGACCCCCTTGACGCCACCGAGCGAGGCGGCGCCGCTTCCCGCGATCAAGCCAGCGATGAACGTGCCGTGCCCGTAGCGGTCGACACCGTCGCCCTCACCGCTGAAGTCCTCGCTGTGGACCACCTTCCCGGCCAGGTCGCCGGTGGCATTGATGCCGGTGTCGATGACGGCGACACCCACGTGACCGCCGGTGTAGCCGGCCTGCCACGCCCGGTCGGCCCCGATGACAGCGGGGTAGACCGCGCTTGCCGCACCGCTGCCCTGGCCGTAGAAGCCCGAGAACGACACCCGGCCAGCCGGGATCACCTCAGTGACGACGCCCCGCAGATTCAGCAGCGCCGGCACAGCCTGCGCGGGCATCCTCGCTGCGAAGCCGCCGACGATGGGCAGCTCGCCCGTGACCGCGCCACCGAGCGCCGCGACGGCGTGCTCGGCCGCGGCGCTGGCCGGAGAGACCTCACGCACCAGGACGCTGACAGGAGCCGCCGAGGAGACCGGCCCGAGCGCCGGAGCGGACGTCCCTAGGAGGGCCGTTGCTGCCAGGAGAGCAAGCACCACACGTCGTGCCCTGCGTCGTGCCACCACTGCCTGCACCATCTCGGCCCCCTCGTCGATCACGTTCACGTGATCAACACGCAGCGTGCAGGGCAGGGGGGGCGGGCGCTGTGGTCACCCCGGATGGTCCTTAACTAGTTCTCTATGACCAGTCCGGAGCGCAGATGATGCAACCAAACGGGTCTCAAGACAGGTTTCCGGCGGTTCTGGGAGGTCGCATCTTGCCCGACGGCATGGAGGCAGCGGGCGCGGGCGCGTACGGTCAGGAGCATCATCCCCTGGGAGCCCCACGATGAAGAGCTGAGCTGCCGCCGCTCACACAGCAAGAGACGTCCACCAGGCCAGGGAAGGAGTGTCATGTCGAAGGACAAGCAGGGCCGTGAGGCCAAGAAGCCCAAGAAGGGCAAAGCGGTCGCCACCGCGCCCAAGCCGGTGATCCCGCAGTCACCGCGCGCCTGAGCGGAGCAACCCCGAAGGACCGGTCCGACTGGACCGGCCCTTCGGGCACCGGAGCCGCTGCCCTAGCGTGACCGGCATGATCTCCCCCATCGTCGACACCACCTGGCTCGACGACCATCCCGAGGCCGTGCTGGTCGACGTCCGCTGGTACACCGACGGCCGGTCCGGGCTGGAGTCCTACGAGCGCAGCCACCTCCCCGGCGCGATCTACCTCGACCTCGACCGCTGGCTCGCCGCTCCCGCGTCCCCCGCGGAGGGCCGGCACCCGCTGCCAGACCCCGAGGTGTTCGCCGAGGGCATGCGACAGGCAGGCATCGCGGACACTGACGTCGTCGTCGCGTATGACGACGACAGCGGTGCGATCGCGGCCAGGCTGGTGTGGATGCTGCGGGTCACGGGCCATCAGGCGGCTCTGCTCGACGGCGGCTATGCAGGCTGGCGTGGCCGTCGGGAGCACGGCGCAACCTCCCGGCCGCCGGCCACATTCGCGGCCACACCCTGGCCGGCCGACAGGCTCGCCGGCATCGACGACGTCGCGGCCGCCGGTGCCACCCTCCTCGACGCCCGCCCGGCTGGGCGCTACCGCGGTGAGAGCGACTCGCTCGACGCCCGCCCCGGCCACATCCCGGGAGCCAAGAGCCTGCCCTGTCGCGACAACGTCGACCACCACGGGGCTCTGCTGCCGCTGAGCCAGCTCCGCAGCCGACTGGCTGCGTTGGGCGTCGACCGCCAGGCCGAGTGGATCTCGTCCTGCGG
>JAOPVP010000038.1 GCA_025966135.1 Frankiales bacterium | reverse complement strand
CCACCGAGTGGCCTCGGGCGTGGCCGTCTTTGATGACTTGGCGGTGGAGCGCGGCATGCGAGAACCATAACGCATGACTTGACAGTTCAAGTCATGCGAGTACGTTCAAGTTGAACATTCAAGTCTGCCCGTCGCTCGAGGACGGGCTCGCCACGTGAGATCACTCCGAGACATCAGACAGTGGAGCAGCACATGACCAGGATCGGCGTCATCCTCGGAAGCACTCGCCCGGGCCGCAGAGGCGAACAAGTCGCCCGCTGGGTGATGGGCATCGCGACCCAGCGCGACGACGCCCAGTTCGATCTGATCGACCTGGTCGACTATCCGTTGCCGCACATGGACGAGCCGTTGCCGCCGTCGATGGGTCAGTACCAGAACCAGCACACGCGCGACTGGGCCGCCACCATCGGCCAGTACGACGGCTTCATCTTCGTCACGCCGGAGTACAACCACTCCACCTCAGGGGTTCTCAAGAACGCGATCGACTACCTGTACGCCGAGTGGAACAACAAGGCCGTTGGTGTCGTCTCCTACGGCGCAGTGGGCGGTGCCCGCGCCGCAGAGCACCTTCGGCTGATCGCCGGGGAGCTGCAGATGGCGGACGTCCGCACGAACGTCGCGCTCTCGATGTTCACCGACTTCGTCAACTTCACGGACCTGGCGCCCGGCGCTTACCAGGTGCAGGCCCTTGACACCCTGATCGAGCAGCTGCTGGCGTGGAGCGCGGCGCTCGCACCACTACGGGAGGTGCCTCAACCCGTGTGATGAGAGGGCCGCGAGGACCTACGTGCGGTAGGCGGCGGGTGGCACAGTCAGGGACTTCTCAGGTGGTGGCCTGGTAGCCGGGCCGCCCGGCCTGCTGCCACTCCTCCCAGAGCGTGAAGAACTCGGTCCCGAACGGGTCCTGGCCCCGCAGGGGCATCGAGGCGCGGTTGATCGTGAAGTCGAGCGGCGCCCTGGCGACCGCCGCCTCGAAGTGCTGCTCCGCGGCGTCGAGCTGGCCGTGGCGGTGCAACCAGGCAGCGAGGCGGCGCTCGGTGCGGGCCGTGCGCAGGCGCTCGTCGTCGGGGCCGTCGCCCGGCACCGCCGGCAGGACGCCTTCACGGACCCACCGGCGCAGCGCCTCGTGGTGCTGGTCGGACGGCACCTGGGTGAACTCGACGAACTGGTCGTCGCCGGGTGCGATCGTCGGTGGTTTGACGACCCGGTCCTGCTCGTCGAGCCACACGGTGGAGGGCACGTTGACGACGCCGAACAGGTCGCAGAGCCGGTGCTCGCGGTCCACGACCACGGGCAGGCCCGCTGTCTCGGCCCAGGAACGCACCGCCTCAGGGTCCGCGTCGAGCGCGACCGTGATCACGTCGAGGCCCTCGGGGGCCAGCTCCTGCGCAAGCGCCTTCCAGGCGGGCAGCTCGTAGCGGCAGCCGCACCACGTCGCCCAGGCGACGACGGCAGTCTTGCGCCCGCTGCCGGTGATGGTGACCGGTTGGCCGTCGACGTCGGGCAGCGTGACAGCCGGTGCGACGTCGCCTGCCCGGACGGTCCGACCGCCGGCTTCCCCCAGGATGGCCACGGCCCGGTCCGCCAGGACCTCGACCGCAAGCGGCCGCTGCAGCGCGGCGGCGAGCGCGCGGAGGGGCACCGGGTCGGTGAGCCTCTCCGGGATGCACACGTCGCCCCGGCACAGGCCGTACGGCGCCAGCTCCCAGCCGGTCGCCGCGAGCACGGCTGCGGCGTCCAGGCGGAGGTCGCGTCCGTCGGCCTGGGCCATCACCTCGGTGGTCCGGTCGCCGTCGAACAGCAACAGCGGCAGAGGGGTCACCGGCAGATCGTGGTGCATGTCATGCCTCGCTGTCACCCACCGGAGCGACAGCCCGCTGTCACACCCTGCCCGACGGGCGGGAGATGAAGATCGTGACCGGGATCGAGGACCTCTCCCGGTTCAACTCTCCAAGCCGTGAACCCCACCACTGGGGCCAGCGCGATACCTTGCGTGAACCACCGGAAGGGTCACCTGTCTGCGGCCTCGCGCGAGTCTCAGGTGATCGCCGGGGCCTGCCAGATGGGCGCGACCCGAGGCCGCTCGCACTTCTGCGGTCATCCGGCCCGGGTCCGACCTAGCCGAGGTGGCCGGCAACAGGGACGTGACCAGCTTCAACAAGCGGCTGCTGGGAGCGAAAGCAGACCAGGACCGGTGACAGGAGTGATGACATGAACGACGACCATCCTGTGCGGTTCTCAGTCGACTACCCGGACCGTGAGCTCGACCGTCTCACAACGGCCTTTCGCATCTTCGCGGTCATCCCGATCGCCATCGTGCTCGCGACCATCGGCGGCTACCGGAGCGGCGGCGGCGTCGGCACCGGCTCGGGCACGACCGTCATCGCGGTTGGCGGCACGGGGCTGTTGTTCTTGCCTCCGCTGCTGATGATCCTGTTCCGGCAGAAGTACCCGCGCTGGTGGTTTGACTGGAATCTCGAACTGCTGCGCTTCACCAACCGCGTCGGCGTGTACGTCGCGTTGATGGATGACCGCTACCCCTCGACCGATGAGCAGCAGTCGGTCCACCTGGACTTCAGCTACCCCGACGCGCACCAGGGGCTGAACCGCTGGCTACCGCTGGTGAAGTGGTTCCTTGCGATTCCGCACTACGTCGTCCTCTTCTTCCTGTACGTCGGCCTGCTCTTCGTGGTGATCGGGGCGTGGTTCGCCATCCTGTTCACGGGCCGCTACCCGCGCGGGCTCTTCGACTACGTCGAGGGCGTGATTCGCTGGCACAACCGCGTCCTCGGGTACGCCTTCATCCTGGTCACCGACGGATACCCACCTTTCCGCCTGCGCCCCTGACGATGTGCCCACCGGCGAGCCCGGGTGACCCGTCCCGCCTCCCCGCCGGTCTCGCTTGCGACCTGCCACCTACTTGATGTGGCGGAGGAGCGCGGCGACCGCGGGCGATGCCTCGCCTCGGGGGCGCACCACCATCACCTTCCACGTGGGCGCATGCGCGGTGAACCGCCGGACGGCCAGGTCGGGGAAGCGCGCGGCGAGCGACTCCGGCAGGATGCAGACGCCCAGGTCATGACGGACGAGGTCCGTGGCCGCCAGCACATCGTTGACCTCGAACGTCGTGGTGCGTTCGACAAGCGCCGCGCGAAAGGCGCGGTCGACCGAGTAGCGGATCGCCCACCCGACTGGGAAATCCACCAGCGGCAGGGTGGCTACTTCCGCGAGGGTCACCGATCTGCCCTTCGGTAGGCGACGGGTCGGTGCGGTGATCAGGACCAGCTCCTCTTGCGACAGCAGCCGGGTCTCCAGTCCGCGCTGCTGCTCGCGGTCCAGCGCGACCAACGCCAGGTCGACGGTGCCGTCGCGGACGGCCTGCCGGATGTCCTCGGCCTGCGCCTGCCGAAGCTTGACCACCACGCTGGGGTGTTGCTCGTGGAAGCTGGCCAGGGCTTCGTGCAGACCGGCATAGAGGCCCTGCATCACACCGACCTTGATCTGGCCGCGGAGCTCGCCCTTCAGCACATCGACAGCTGCGCGGGCCTGCTCGGCGGCCTGCAGCGTCGCCCGTGCCGCCGGCAGGAACGCCTCGCCCGCGGGGGTCAGGGATACCCGGTGTGTGGTCCGGTGGAACAGCTTCACTCCCAGCTCGCGCTCCAGAACCCGGACCGTGCCGGACACTGCGGACTGCACGACGTGCAAGCGTCGTGCTGCTGCGCTGAAGCCACCTTCCTCGGCGACCGCGACGACGAACTGCATCTGGCGGAGATCCATGATCCTCCTCGGTCGCTCATCTGCATGAGAGATTATCGTCATCACGATTCATCTCTTCAAGATCGGAAGCAATCAGTCCGGGCGTCTGGTTGAACAGGTCAGTAGCAGCGGACGGAGCTGCTGGCACCGCACACATGCAGTGGTGCGCTGCCTTCCCTCATCGAAGGAGAGAGACCGTGTCGAACAACAATGGCCTTATCGACCCCGCGGACAGCGTGCTGCTGCTGGTCGACCACCAGAGCGGACTGCTGCAGATCGTCAATCACACCAACGTCCACGAGCTGCGGAACAACGTCGCCGTCCTGGCCAAGGCCGCCACCCTGGCCGGCGTCCCCGTGATCGCCACCGCGTCGGTGCCTGACGGGCCCAACGGCCCGCTCATCCCGGAGGTGCTCGACAACGCGCCGAAGGCGACGTATGTCCGGCGTCAGGGCCAGATCAACGCGTGGGACGTGGAGGGCTTCCGCCGCGCCGTCGCAGACACCGGCCGCCGTACGCTGCTCATCGCCGGCATCATGACCAGCATCTGTGTCGTGGAGCCCGCGCTGGCGGCCTTGGCCGAGGGCTACGAGGTGTACGCCGTCATCGATGCCTCGGGCACCTACTCCGAGGAGGCCCAGCGGATCTCGATCGAGCGCCTGAGCCGCGCCGGCGTGAAGGTCGTCGATGTCCTCGGCGTGGCCGCAGAGCTGCAGCAGACCTGGGCCCGTGACGACGCGGCCGACTGGGCGGCCGTCTACGGGAGTGTGAGCCCGGGCTACGCCGCGGTCGTCGAGTCGGTGTTCCGCGCCCAGGCGGAGGCCACCGGTGGCGACGGGGCCGGAGCCGAGGTCAAGTGGGCCGAGGCCCGCGGACAGCTGGTCTGAAGTCCTCCGCCGCCCCGGTGTCCGACCCGGGGCGGCGGAGCCCGCTCAAGCCCGATCAGGCAACGTCAAGAATGGGAGATCCTCCATGCCGTCGTTCGCGCCCTCGCGCGCTCCTCGCTCACCCTCCGCTGCTGCCGTGTCGCAGGACGCCCGGTCGGCCCGCAAACACGGCCTCGGTTTCTGGTTCATCGCTTTCGCGTTCCTCACCGCCATGGCGTTCGCCGCCGTCCCGACGCCGCTCTACCCGCTGTACCAGGCGCGCGACGGCTTCTCCACCTTCATGGTCACCGTCGTCTTCGCCACATATGCAGCCGGCGTGCTGGCGAGCTTGCTGCTGGCCGGGCACGTCTCGGACTGGGTCGGCCGCAAGAAGGTCCTGCTGGCCGCGTTGACTCTCGAGCTGGCCGCCGCCGCCCTGTTCATCGTCGAGCCGCCGCTGTCGGTCCTGATCGTTGCCAGGGTGATCAGCGGCCTCGGTGTCGGCATGGTCACCGCGACCGCGACCGCACACATGCAGGAGCTGCACAGCATCCACCGCCCCGGCGCTACAGCGCAGCGGTTCGAGATCGTGTCCACGGCGGCGAACATCGGCGGCATCGGCGTCGGGCCGCTCATCTCCGGCATCCTCGCCCAGTACCTGGGCGCACCGCTGCGCCTGCCCTACATCGTCTTCGGCGTCCTGCTGCTGGTCGGCATCGCCGCCGTCGTCCTCACGCCTGAGACCGTCGAGGAGGGGTTCGTGAAGCCGGTGTACCGGCCGCAGCGGATCAGCACCGACCACGGCGACCCGGCGGGCTACCTCGCCGCTTCCGCGGCCGGCTTCGCGTCGTTCGCGGTCTTCGGACTGTTCACCTCGCTGGCCCCCGGCTTCATCAGCGGGACCCTGCATCACCCGTCGCGGGCGCTGGCGGGACTGATCGCGTTCAGCGTGTTCGGCGCCGCTGCCCTCGCGCAGACGCTCACCGGTCGGCTCGAGGCACGGGCGCGCAGGCTCGTGGGGCTGATTGCTGAGGCCGTAGGGGTGGTCGTCCTCGCGATCAGCATGCACACCGCCAACCTCGGCGCGTTCGTGGTCGCCGGGATCGTCGTAGGTGTCGGTGCTGGGGTGCTGTTCAAGTCCTCAGTCGGGGCCGTCGCAGCCATGGCCAGTCCGGCCAAGCGCAGCGAAGCCCTCGCCGGTCTCTTCCTCATCTCCTATCTCGGCCTGGCAGCCCCCGTCATCGGCATTGGTATCGCGGCCCGCTACACCACCGAGACCACCGTGATGACGTGGTTCGCGGGGATCGTGCTCGCGCTGCTCGCCGGCGTCAGTGTGCTGGCCGGCCGCCCCAGCACGACGGCGAGCTAGGGAGTCTGCTTCTGGTGGACCGGCGCCGGCTGAGCTGACGCATCTGGTGCTGGAGCACTGGAAGGCCCGTCCTCTGTTGCTCTCCTGCTAAGGCTCGACGAGTCGCCCGCGCTGGTGGAGGACGTAGAGCAGTGTCAGCGACGGCACGCAGACCAGCAAGGCGGCGCCGAAGATGACCGCCACCGACACCAGCGTCGGCCTGGGTGCAGCGGCCTCGGCGATGCTCAGGTGGGTGCCGAGGACGTACGGGTACTGCGCGATCCCCCAGGCGAGTACGAGCGACGCCACCGCGACGACGGCGAGCAGCGGGGCGACCCACGGCCGCCCGGCGCGCAGCAGGAGCAGGGCCCCCAGTCCGGCCACCAGGGCCAGCAGCAACAGGGGAAGTCCTCTGCCCAGCAGACGAGTGGTCAGGCGGTGCGCGTCGTGCGACAGCACCGCGAGGCCGACCAGGGACAGGACGAGTACGACGGCGGCGGAGGCGCGAGCACGCCGGGCGAAGTAGCTCTGCAAGCCGACGACCCCTCTGAGCCGGGCGTCCTTGACGAGGAACACCGCGGCCAGAGTGGCGGAGGCCGAAACGGCAAGCCCGCCGGCGAGCAAGGACGTGGCTCCGGTCCAGCTCCGAAGGGCATCCCCCCCGCCCTGGGCAGGCACCCTCCCGGAGGCGAGAGCGCCGACCACCGTGCCGAGGAAGAACGGAGTGATGATCGACGAGACCTCGAACGCGGCGCTTGCGACGCGCTGTTGCTCGCTGCGGATCACGACCCTCCGGAAGGCGAACCCGGTGCCGCGCAGGACGATCCCGAGGGCCGCGAGCCCGAGGGGCGCGTAGAGCGTTGTCATCGCGGCGGCGAATGCGGAGGGGAAGCTCGTCCAGGCCACCACAAGGCTGAAGATCAGCCACACGTGGTTGGCCTCCCAGACCGGGCCGATGGCGGCCTCCATGAAGGCGCGTGGCTGGCGCCCGCGAGTCAGGCCTCCAGCGGTCAGGCCCCACAAGCCGGCTCCGAAGTCGGCACCCGCGAACACGACGTACAGCAGTATCCCGGTGAGGAGGATCGCGGCGGCGGCGTCGCTCACGGCGGCACTGCCTCGCGCGCGGGGCTGCCGCGTTCAGGGGGCCCGTACGGCACCACCACGTCGTCCTGCGCCTGCCAGCGGCGGTGCATCTCGCGCAGCACCAGCACAGTGCCGGCACCGACCGCCATGTAGATGATGAGCACCCCGGTGAAGAAGAGCCAGACGTTGCCGTGTGTCGTGACGGCGTCCACAGTGCGCAGCAGGCCGACGACCGTCCACGGTTGTCGACCCACCTCGGTGACGATCCAGCCCGTCTCGAGTGCCCCCACCGCCAGGACCCCGCTTGAGGCAGCTCCCCGGAGGAACCACCGGCTGGGAGGCAGATCCCGGCGCCGCCACCAGCTCAGTCCGAACCACCCGACCAGGGCGAGCAGCAGGAGCGACAGCGCGACCATGATGTCGAAGGACAGGTGTACGACGTTCACCAGGTGTTGCGAGGGCTGATCGGCCGGCGGTACGGCGTCCAGTCCCTGGACGCGGGTCGCGGGCGAGAACCCGGCCAGCAGGGAGGCCAGGTCCGGCACCTCGACGCCGTACCGCACCTTGCCGTCGACGACCACTCCGCCGAGCGTCTCGGGGACGTGGTCCCGCGTGTGCTGAAGCGCCTCCATCGCCGCGAACTTCACCGGCTCGCGGTGGAACACCTCACGGGCGACGAGGTCCCCGACGAGCACCTGGACCGGTGTCACCACCGCGGCGATGGTGAAGGGAATGAGGAAGCCCACTCGGTGGTAGCGGTCGCGGCGGCCCCTGAGCAGCCCGACCGCGTAGACCGCAGCGACGACGAAACCGGCGACGATGTAGGCCGCCAGGAACATGTGCAGGAACTCGTACCAGAAGGCGCGGTTGAAGAAGACCTCGAGCGGTCGGACGTCGACCACCCGACCGCCCCGCACGGTGACCCCGCCGGGCAGGTTCATCCACCCGTTCGCGGCCACCACCGATGCCGTGCCCCCGACACCTGCGAGGACGACCGGCAGGCCGGACCAGAAGTGCGGCCACGGCCGCAACCGCTTCCAGCCGTAGATGTAGATCGAGATGAAGATGGCCTCCAGGAAAAAGAAGATCCCCTCGAGGGCGAATGGGATGCCGTACGCCGCACCAAAGCGGCCCATCAGACCGGGCCACAGCAGACCCATCTCGAACGACAGGACGGTGCCGGACACAGCACCGACCGCGAACAGCACCGCGGCCACCTTCGACCAGCGCTCAGCGAGCAGCAGCGCGTCCCGGTCGGCGTACCTCAGGCCCCTGTAGTTCGCGACCATCATCAAGAACGGCAAGGCCGTGCCGAACGGCACCACGATGATGTGGAAGCCGAGCGTGAAGGCCATTTGCTCCCGGGCGGGAAGCAGCTGCGTGGGGTCTGCTGCGAGCAGGCCGGTCAGCCCCACCGGGCGGCACCTCGCGGGCTGACCGTCGTGGGACGCCCCTGGTGAGGGCGAACAGGACGAAGTTCGGCAAGAGGGCCGTCAGCGCGTTGCCCACCAGGTAGCTCCAGGGCAGTCTGTCGAGGCGCCCTGGCACCCATGCTGCGGATCGGGCCGGTAGGGGGCCGCTGTTGGACCGGCAAGGTGATCTCCTGGGGGCTGGCCGTTCAGGAGCGGGAGGCGGAACCGTACGCATCACGGTACGCGCGGTCCTACGGCCTGGCTCAAGGGCAGCGCCACTGAATACTCAACCGGTGGTCAGTATGACGATGCAGCGAGTCAGCGCAGGCCCGTGGCACTCAGCACGATCAGGGCGACGGCCGAGCACGGCCGTGTCGGCCCCGAGGAGGGTGGGGGTCAGCCGGCTCCGGCCGGGGGGTCGACGTTGATGACGACGGGTCCGGTGCCGCGGCGCACGAGCACGACCTCTGCGCTGCCGTCTGTGGGGTTGCTCTCGCGGTGCACCGTATGGGCGGGCACGTGAAGGAAGTCGCCGGGGTCGCCCTGCACGACCCCGTCCGCGGTCTCGACGGCGATCGCGCCGTGCACGACGTAGATCACGGTGTCGTGGTCGCCGTGGTGGTGCCAGCCGCTGGTGACGCCAGCCTCGGTGCGCGCCCGGCCGGACCAGAGGTCGCCGGCCACGAGGGCCTGCTCGCGCACGATGCCGGGTGTGGTAGCGCCGGGGGTCAAGGCCTGGCCGGCAACCTTGCGGACAGGGATGTCAGGCATGCCGCGACGGTACCCGTGGAACGCTGACGCCCGCCGTCCCCGAGGGGTACGACTGTCGTGGGTGCAATCTCGACGGCGTCATCCGGCTCTTGACCTGGAGGCCACCGACCCCTGGAGGGTCGAGGGTCGCTGGAGTGCGGCGTCCGTCCGTAGCTTCGTCAACGCGTCAGCGAACTGACCGCTGGGCATGGGCCTGGCGAACAGGTAGCCCTGGACGGTGTCGCAGCCAAGTTCGTCGAGGAGTGCGAGTTGGTCGTCTTGTTCCACCCCCTCAGCGATCGAGGTCAGCCCCAGGGCGCTGCTCAGATCGAGCACGCTCCGGACCATGGCTGCTCCTTCGGGATCGAGTGTGATCCGGTCGACGAACGACTTGTCGATCTTGACGACGTCCACGGGGAGGTTCCGCAGGTAGCTGAGGGAGGAGTAGCCGGTGCCGAAATCGTCGACTGCCAGGCGCAGGCCGAGAGCCTTGAGGGCCTGCAGACGGGCGACTGCGACATCGAGGTCCTGTATGACGGCGCTCTCGGTGACCTCGAGCACGACCGCATCGGCCGGTAGACCCGAGTCTCGAAGGGCTGCAGCGACATCGTCGAGTAGCGCCGGGTCCTGAAGCTGGCGCGCAGACAGATTGATGCTGATGTAGAAGCTGTCGTCCGTGAGGCCGGATCGGCGCCAGGACTGCGCTTGCCGGCAGGCTTCGGTGAGTACCCACTTCCCCAGCGGCACGATAAGGCCGGTGGACTCGGCGACGGGGATGAAGTCCACCGGGCCCACAAGCCCACGACTCGGGTGGTGCCACCGCACGAGGGCCTCGGCCCCGATGGCGGTGGCCGTGTGGACGTCGACGATGGGCTGGTAGAAGACCTCGAGCTGGCCGCCTTCGATCCCGCGCCTCAGGTCGGCGGAGGTCTCCAGCCGGCGGACAGCTTCCTCATGCATGGCCGGCCGGAACATTTCGAACCTGCCTTTGCCGTTCTGCTTCGCCATGTACATCGCCAGGTCTGCGTTACGCAGGAGGTCATCGGGTCCGTCGTCCGGCGGTTGGCCCAGGGCGATGCCGATGCTTGCCCGCACGGAGACGTCGTCGGTGCCGATCCGGATCGGTGTGGTGAGTGCCTCGACGACGCGGCGGGCAACGACGTGGGCGGATTCGGGCATCCTGCCGGACTCCAGGAGCAGGGCGAACTCGTCACCCCCGAGACGGGCAACGGTGTCGCCCGGTCGGGTCGAAGCCTTGAGGCGCTCGGCGACGGCGACGAGCAGCTCGTCGCCGGCGGGATGCCCGAGGCTGTCGTTGACCACCTTGAAGTCGTCGATGTCCAAGAACAGCAGTGCGACCGGTCCGGCTTCACGGTTGGCGCGGCCCAGAGCGTGAGCTACCCGGTCGAGGAACAGCGCACGGTTGGCCAGCCCAGTCAGCGAGTCATGGAATGCCTGACGGTTCAGCTCTCGTTCGAGCGACCGCCGATCGGTGACGTCTCGGCTGTTGAGCACGAGGGCCTCAACATCAGGATCGTCGAGCAAGTTGGTCATGATGGTGTCGACCTCCCGCCAGCTGCCATCGGCGTGGCCGACTCGACACTCGAGGTTGGCCGTCGCGGCACGCCCTCCGGCCATCACCTTGCTGAGTTGGGCCTGCGTGGTTGGGGCGTCGTCTGGGTGGACCAGCAGGCTCCACGGCTGGCCGACCAGCGACTGAGCCGAACGGCCGAGGACGGCTCGGACGCCGGGGCTCTGGTAGCGCACGACACCGTCGGCCCCGATGAGGGTCACCATGTCGGAGGAGTTCTGGACCAAGGACTGGAACTGCCGCTCATTGCGAGCCCGGAGCCTCTCCTCGGTCGCCTCAACGCTCTGCAGGGCCAGACTCATCTGAGAGCAGACCAAGCCGAGGGCGGGGAGGAACGCCTCCGCGCCTGCGGTGATGTGGCCGACCACCACCTTCCCGCGCAACTGGTCGTCAACGATTATCGGCGCGACATGGCGCTCGCCGGACGATCGTCGGCGGTCGACGTCCCGCTCGTCGGGAGTCATCAGCACCGGGCCATCGGTTGGATGCTCGTCCCAGTCGGCGGTCAGCTCGGCGTCGGCAGGCTCGCCCGCGCTGAAGGGTGCCGGGCCGGCCACGGCCACGATCATGAGGCCGGACTGGCTCATGGCCACGAACGACGCCCACGACGTGGCGTCGCCAGCCAGCGTCACCGCAGCCTGCACGGCCGCTTGGGCGACCGCTGTGACGTCGCCCGCGCCGACGAACGCCACGGCCGCGTCGGTGAGCGCCACCTGGCGGGCAGCAGCGTGGGCCTGCTGACGGTAGGCAGAGTCCAGCGCCCGTGTCAGGAGCGAGAGCCGAGCCAGCACCAGCAGGAACATCACTGCTGAGAACGCCGCCAGCAGCAATTCATCGGAGCCCACTCCGCGGGCCTCTTGGACGATGAGCGTCGCCGGCGACGTCAGTGCCGCCAGGGTAAGCACAGCCAGCGCGATCGGACTGCGGACAGCCTCCGCGGAAGGTGAGGGGTCAGTCAGGCGCGACATCGATGGATGCAGCGCGGCGGCTCCCCACAAGCCGTAGGACACCAGCCATCCGAGGTCGATGAGGCTGCCGTCCACGTAGGTGTCGTGCAGGGTCGCGACGGCATAGAACCCGTCGGCCAGCAGCAGGGCCACGACGCTCGCGGCGAGCAGTCGAAAGCTCGGATTGCGCACCCCACGACTGAGCAGCAGACGCACGACCACGGCGACGAGCAGCAGGTCGAGCGCCGGGTAGGCGATCGGTACGAGCCGGGCTCCGACGCCCAAGGTCCGGTCATGTGCATACGGCGCCATGACCCACACCCAGGCCATGACACCAACCCCGAGGGCGACCATCACCCCGTCCAGCGCGCTCGTGAGGTCGGCGCCGCGCACCCGGTACCGGACGAGCAACACCATGCCCCAAGCGAGAACCGGATAGCCCGCCAGGTAGAGGAAGTCGGCAGCAGACGGGACCGGGACCGCGTCGCCGGCCTCGGCGTACAGATCGAAAGCAACATCGCCTACGGCGAACAACAACAGACCGCCGGCGAAGGCGACCCAAGGCCAGCGTCGCCTGGGTCGGTGCACCCGTACCCCCACGATGATGGCCAGCAGGGAGGAGATCCCGTAGCCATAGAACATGGCTCGCTGCACGACACCGCTGACCGCGAAGCAGTAGACCGGCAGACCAGCCAGCAGAACTGTCAGGTAACACCACCAGACGCGACGCGACATGATCGGACCCACCGACAGTCGGGTGATCACGTTGTGCCGATGTGCGAGCTCATGGCGGTCCTGTCCGCCCTGAGCCGGCGGCGCTCGCCCGGGTGTTACTGCTGGCTAGGGGGGACGAGCCGTCCGCAGCGAGAAGGCCGGTGACCGCAATCGTGCCGAACGCTCTCGTGGAGCTGTGCACGATGATCTGCCTTCCCTTTGGGTAACCCGGCTGGACCCGTGACCGCGCGCCTCCGGCTCACACCGGGATCGCCGTGTCGTGGATGCTCTCCCTCCGTCGACCCCCTACAGCGTCGCATTGAGGAGAAGGCCGAAGAACCGCCCGAAAGCGTCAATGCTGCTGCCGTCGCTACCTGGGCCGCTGTGACTAGTTCCAGGCGCTTAGGTGTGGTCCCGAACCGCCTTGCGGACGGTCGGCTCTCGCCCGACGCTCGGTGATCAGCCGCTGACGGCGGAGGACGAGTCCCAGTGGAGCCACTCGCTCGGTGACGGGGTCGGGCGCCCGATGAAGTAGCCCTGCGCGGCATCGACGCCGAGAGCAATCAGGGCGTCCAGCTCGGCTTGCGTCTCCACACCTTCGCCGATGACCGTCGTTGCACCGATCTCGTTGGCGAAGGAGACGACCGCGCCCACCAGCGCCCGGCGGGCCCGGTCGCAGTTGAGGTCCGTGACGAGGGCTCGGTCGATCTTGATCACGTCCGGAGCGAGGGCCACGATGTGCCGCAGGGAGGCGTACCCGGACCCGGCGTCGTCGATGGCGAGGCGTACTCCGAGGTCCCGCAGGCGCTTTCGTGGGTGTTCCAGGACGGTGTAGTCGACGACGGATGCGTGCTCGGTGATCTCGACGATCACCCGCGCCAGGTCCATGCCGCTGGCCAGGAGTGCGTCGATGAGGGAGGGGCTCGCGAGGACGGTCGGCGAGACGTTGACGGCTACGTGAAGTGAGGAGTCGAGCACGCGGGCCTCCTCGAGGGCCCGACGGATCGCGAGCAGTTCGAGGTCGGGTCCCAGACCGGCGTTGGCAGCTTCGGCGAAGAGCACGTCGGGCGTGGCTGCGGGCCTGGATGGGAAGCGGCTGAGTGCCTCGACACCGATGACGAACCCAGTCGTGAGGTCGATGATCGGCTGGAAGGCGATGATGAGCTGCTCGGTGCGCAGGATCTCTGTGACGTCGCGGCGGTGGATCTCACGAAAGATTCCGGGGTGCTTGGCGTTGGTCAACAACCGAGCTGTTCCGGTCCATCCGATCGGAGCCTTGGTTGTGGCGTCGACGACGGCCGCGATCGAGCACTCGAGCCAGCGGTCCTCGCCGTTGCGGTGCCGGCCTCGCACCACAAGGGTGTTCACTCCCTGGGGAGGATGCCCAAGGCGGCTTTCGATGAGACCCAGCTCGTCCGGGCTGAGCAAGGCGCTTGCCTCGGTCCCCAGGAGCTCCTCCGGCAAGAATCCCAAGCAGTCCATGCTGGCGTCGCTGGAGTAGACGAACCGACTGTTCGTGTCCAGGGTGTACAACCAGCCGCCGCTGGTGGCAGCAGCCGCGTCGAGTCGTCCTTGTAGTGCGCCTGTGTCGTGGTGTTCACGGGCCAGCTGGCGCCATGCCGACATCAGCGCCAAGTGCTCGGTGAGCAGAAGAGCAACCAGTACGCCGATGGCTGCACCGGCGAACCAGCCCGCCAACGGCCGGCCGAGGACGACAGCGACAGTGAGCAGCGCGACCGTAGCGGCCAGGGCCAGGGCGAGGACCAGGACTCGCTGGCCGGAGATGCGCATGGGACCTTCGGTTGCTCGGCAGAGGACTTTCTCGCGGTATCGGGCGATCACGCCTGATACTTGAATCCAGGTCCCGGACGTGGGGACGCGATGACTGCCCCGCCCGATCTCGCAGCCGACGAGCTGCGGCCCCGGCTGCCGCGCACCATCACGTGGCTCAGGCCGGCACGCCTCCAGTCATACGTGCCAGGTGCACCTTGGCCGGGGGCTATCGCGGTCCCACCCTGACCGCGATAGTCCCCGGGTGGGCACAGTCTGGTGGCTGTCGAGGTGAGGGTAGAGATGGTGAGCGACGCGCTGCACGGCCTGAGCCACGCGCTGTCCCTGGCTGGCGGCATGACCTGGGAGGTGACCTGGAGCCTGGTTCTCGGTTTCACGCTGGCCGCGATCGTTCAGGCCACCGTCCGCCGGGAGACCATCGTCGGTCTGCTCGGCGATGACCGGCCTAAGACCTTGGCGGTGGCCACGGGACTGGGCATCGCTTCGTCGAGCTGTTCCTATGCCGCGGTGGCCCTGGCCCGGTCGCTGTTCCGCAAGGGCGCGAGCTTCACCGCGGCGATGGCCTTCGAGCTCGCTTCGACCAACCTGGTGATCGAACTGGGCATCATCTTGGCGCTCCTGTTGGGCTGGGAGTTCACCACTGCCGAGTTCGTCGGCGGGCCGATCATGATCGTGCTGCTCGTGTCCCTGTTCCGGCGGTTCCTCACTCGTCCGCTGCTGGACCATGCCCGACGGCAGGCCGAGCAGGGTTTGGCGGGATCGATGGAAGGCCACGCCGCGATGGACATGAGTATCCGCCGGGAAGGAACGGTCTGGTCACGGCTGTTCTCCGACGCCGGCTTCACCTCGGTGTCGCACATCTTCGCGATGGAGTGGGCCGCGGTCATCCGCGACATCGCCATCGGCCTGTTGTTAGCGGGAGCGGCCGGCGCGTGGGTGCCGGACAGCTGGTGGCAGACCTTGTTCCTCGCCGACCATCCAGTCGGTGCGAAGGTGTGGGGTCCGGTGGCAGGTGTGCTGGTGGCAGTTCTGTCCTCGACCTGCAGCATCGGCAACGTGCCGCTGGCAGCTGTGCTGTGGAACGGTGGGATCAGCTTCGGCGGCGTGCTCGCGTTCATCTTCGCCGACCTCATCATTCTCCCGATCCTGGTGATCTACCGGAAGTACTACGGCACGCGGATGATGCTGTTCATCACGGCCACCTTCTCCGTGGCCATGGTCGCAGCAGCGTATGTCGTCGAGCTCATCTTCGGTGGGCTCGGGCTGGTGCCGGACAGCCGCAACGCCAAGGTGGTCGAGGTGAACGTCATGTGGAACTACACGACGGTGCTGAACGTGGTCTTCCTCGCGCTGGCACTCCTCCTCCTGGTGCGGTTCGTCCGAACCGGCGGCATCCCGATGGTGCGGATGATGGGAGGCGCCCCTGACGCGGGGGATGAGCTCGGACGCGGGTGAAGAACGGGCTGACCGCGCGGCTCCCGATGGGGTTGGCCACGCTGCCTGCTCGCCGGGCTACGCGAGGATCTGAAGCGGGTCCTCGACGAGGGAGATGAAGGTTCTCATCCACTCCGCAGCGACGGCGCCGTCGACGGGCCGGTGGTCGACGGACAGGGTTACCCGCATCACGTGACCGACCTTGACCTTCCCGCCCTTCACGACCGGCTCCTTCCGGGCGGCACCTACTGCGAGGATGGCTGCTTGCGGAGGATTCAGGATCGCCGAGAACTCCTCGGTCCCGAACATGCCGAGGTTCGTGATGCTGAGCGCGCCACCGACGATCTCGTCCTGCCGGAGGGTGCCGCTCTTCGCCCGGCCTGCGAGATCCTGGACCTGAGCCGCTACCGCGGACACAGACATCTGCTCGACCGAGCGCAGCACGGGTGTCACGAGGCCACGCTCGGTGGCGATGGCCACCGAGACGTCCACCGTCGAGAAGCTTCGGATCGCCTCCGGCGTCCAGATGACGTTGATCGCCGGTACCAGCAGATGTGCCCTGGCGGCGGCTTTGATGACCAGGTCGTTGACCGAGACCCTGGTGGGGCTACTGGCGTTGAGCTCTGCGCGGAGACTGAGGAGCCTGCCGACCCGACACGTGCCACGCAGGTAGAAGTGAGGTATCGACTGCTTGCTCTCGGTGAGCCGGGCGGCGATAGCTTGGCGCATCCGGGAATGCGGCGTGTCGACGTAGGCGAGAGCTCTCGCAGCCACGGAGGCGGGTGCCGCCGCCGCGTTCGGCGCAGCCTGGGGTCGAGCAGACGGCTCCACGACTGCAGTGGGCTGCAACGCCGCAGTGAGGGCAGTCCGCTTGGCGGTCGCCTCCTCCACATCGCGCCGGATGATCCGACCTCCCGGACCTGTCCCTTGGATGTGCTCCACCGGGAGCTTGGCGTCCTTCGCCAGTCTTCGTGCCAGGGGGCTGGCGAAGATTCTGGTGCTGGGTGAGGAACCCGCAAGGGGCTCGTGACCGTTTCTGGCTGGGGCCGCCACGACCTCGAGGCTGGCCTCTGATGGGGCCGCGCTCCCGCCGTGGCTGTGAGGAGCGTCGCGGTCCGGCGCGGCCGTCACCCCGCTCTCTCGTGCCGGCAGTCCCAGCTCTGCCAGCAGAGCCTTGAGGTCGTCGACCTTCTCGCCAGGATCACCTAGGAGGGCGATCGGCGCTCCCACCTCGACGGCAGCACCCTCGGAGACCAGGATCTTGAGCATGATGCCGTCTGCGTCGGCCTCGACGTCGACCAGCGCCTTCTCGGTCTCGACGGTGGCGATGACGTCCCCGGCGGAGAACGGGCTGTTCTCGGCCACTGGCCACTTCAGCAGGACTGCCTCGGTCGCGGCTGCGGCGATCTCGGGCATCCGGAAGATCCTTGCCATCGTCAGGGCCCTGCCATCTCGATGAGCTTCGCGATGACTTCGTCGGTCTGGGCGATAGCGGCTCGTTCGAGCACCTTGCTGATGCTGGGCGACGCCTCTGCGCCGGTGACCCGCTGGATCGGCGCGTCGAGCCAGTCGAAGTACCGGCGCTGGATCTCGTCCGCGAGCCAACCGCCGTAGGACGTGCCGACCGCGCCCTGCTCGGCGATGAGCACTCTGTTCGTCCGCTTGATGCTCTCGCCGATGGTGTCCCAGTCGACGCTTGCGCGATCGAGCCAGCGCAGGTCGATCACCTCCGCGTCCACGGTCCCCAGGGATTCGACGGCCTCGAGGACGTAGTTCACCATCGCCAGGTAGGAGATGATCGTGAGGTCGGAACCACTGCGGCGGATCGCCGCCTTGCCGACCGGGAGGCAGTAGTCGAGATCGTCGACCGGGCCCTCACCGGTTGAGGTGTACAGGTCGACGTGCTCCAGCACGACGACGGGGTCGTTGCACCTGAGCGCGCTGTTCATCAGGCCGACGTAGTCGAACGGCGTCGATGGTGCGACGATGCGCCAGCCCGGGGCGGTGGCCATCACGCCAGCAGGGTCCATGGAGTGCTGCGAGCCGTACCCCGTTCCCATCGCGACTTTGCTGCGGAGCACCAGCGGCACGGCGCCGTCTCCGCCGAACATGTGCCGGGCCTTGCCGATCTGGTTGAACAGCTGGTCGGCGGCGACCCACATGAAGTCGGCGTACATGAACTCCACGACAGGCCTGTACCTCCCGTCGATCGCGATGCCACCGCCAAGTCCCGCGAAGGCGTTCTCGCTGATGGGGGTGCCGAGGATGCGGTCTGGATAGGTCTCCTTGAGACCACGTGTCGCGCCGTTGGTGCCTCCGTTGAGCCGGTGGATGTCCTCTCCCATCACGACGATCGAGTCATCGGTCGCCATCCGACGCGCCATCACCCCTGCGACCGCGTCGATGAACTTCTGCTGGGCAACCTGTCCGGTGTAGGTGTCCCGGTCGGCAAGGGGGGCATCGGCGAACTCGCTGAGGTCGCCGCGGACGCCGACGTCGCGGAACGCTGGGTCCGGCCACTCATCCGGCTTGATGCGGCGCTGACCGGGCTTCCCCCCCGGCAGTGGCTCAAGCAGGACGTCACCGAGCTCGGCCATGACGCGCTTCGCTCGAGCGGTGGCTGCGGTGATCGCCTTCTGAGTTGTGATCCCGCGGCGCACGAGGTGGCCGGAGAGCTGCTTGATCGGATCCCGTTGCCGCCACGCCGTCTCCTCTTCCTTCGTGCGATACCCGAAGGCGCTCCCGGGGAAGGGGCCGTTCTGGTGGAAGTAGCGGTAGACGTCCGCCTCGATCATGGTGGGCCCCTTGCCAGCCCGCATGTGATCCACGGCTTCTTGCGTCGCCAGGTAGACGGCAAGCGGATCCATCCCGTCGACCTTCCAGCTGGGGATGTTGAACCCCAGGCCGCGTGCCGACAGGCGTGCCTCGCCGGTGGCCTCCGTGATGTTCGTGGAGACGGCGTACTGGTTGTTCTCGATGAAGAAGCAGACCGGCAGGCGCCAGGCGGAGGCCAGGTTGAAGGTCTCCAGCGTGGATCCGATGTTGACGGCGCCGTCACCGAAGTAGGTGACGGACACAGCGTCGGTGCCGGCTTGGCGGTTTGCCCAGGCGAATCCCGCTGCCTGGGGTACGCCACCACCGACGATCGCATTCGTTCCCATGGCTCCCGCCTCTTTCCACTGCAGGTGCATGGAACCGCCCCGGCCATGGCTGAAGCCGCGTGACAGTCCGCAGATCTCGGCCAGGCTGCGCAGCAGCAGCTCCCGAATGTCGTCCGGGAGTTCCTCGTCGGGGTCGAGTCCCTTGGGGGCCACGTGGGAGATGGCTTTGGCCAGGAACTGGTGGTGACCGCGGTGCGACCCGTTCACCGCGTCCCGGCTCGTGAGCGTGAGGACCGATCCGACCGCTCCAGCCTCTTGCCCGATGCTCGAGTGGGCCGGCCCGTGGATCAAGCCGGCACCGGCGAGCTCGAGGACGTACTCCTCGAACGCACGGATCACGACGAGCTGACCCAGCATCGTCTTGAGCAGATGCGGCGCCGCCAGGTCCCAGTCTTCGGTGGTCGCGACGACTTCGACCCACGGCGATGCGGGCTCGAGCCGGTTGTGCACGCTCATGATGTCTCCAGGGTCATGCGAAGGAGGGAGGGACTGGGGCTAGAGGGCGCGGGCAGGGTGGTCGGACATCGCCCTGTCGGCGCTCTGGGTGGTCTCCGGGGGAGCGTGGTCGAACGCCTTGCCGCCCGGGTAGGACACGAGCTCGAACTGCATCCCCCACGGAGCGAGGAAGTAGATCCACCTCTGCCCAGCGCTCGGGCCCCTGCTGGCGACCGGGTTTCCCAGCACGGCTACACCGTGCGTTTGGAGGTGCTCGATCGCGACGTCGAGATCCTCGACATAGAGAGCAACGTGGTGTCCGCCCACGTCGCTGTTCCGCGGCTGCAGGGCGCTCTGAGCGGGTGCGGCGTACTGAAAGACCTCGAAGATGGCGGCACTGCCGCAGCGGAAGAAGTGCAGTCGCTGCATCACCGCCCGAGGGTGGACGTTGAGCTGCGTTTGCATCCAGGCGCCGTCGTCCTGGAACGGACCCAAGCTGTACATGTATTCGCACCCGAGCACATCCACGAGGAATGCCCTTGCCTGCTCGAGGTCGGGAACCGTGAAGCCGATGTGGTCCACGCCTCTCAGCCCGGGCAGCCCAGTCTGGCCCTCTATCCCCCCTCCGGGGCCTACCACTGGACGGCGATGTACTTGGGCTCGAGGTAGTCGAGCACTCCTGAATGACCGCCCTCGCGGCCGATCCCGCTCTGCTTGACCCCCCCGAACGGAGCCGCTGGGTCGCTGACGAGCCCACGGTTGAGCCCCACCATCCCCGACTCCAGTGCCTCGCTGACACGCAGTCCACGGGCCAGGTCACGCGTGTAGACGTAGGCCACCAAGCCGTACTCGGTCCCGTTCGCCTGACGGATGGCCTCCGCCTCGGTCTCGAACGTGACAATGGGAGCGACTGGACCGAAGATCTCCTCGCTGAGGATCGCGGCGTCAGGGTGCACGTTCACCAGGACCGTGGGCTCGAAGTAGAACCCCATCCGGTCGGGCCGGCTACCCCCGGTGATGATCTGCGCACCCTCGTCGAGCGCGCTCCGGACCAGGTCGGCGACCTTGGTCGCGCTCTCCTCGTTGACCAAGGGGCCGACCTGTGTGCTCTCCTGCGTACCGGGTCCGACGACCAGGGCCTCAAGGCGCGCTGCCAGGCGGCGACTGAACTCGTCGGCGACGGAGGACTCGACGTAGAAGCGGTTGGCGGCCGTACATGCCTCGCCGGCATTGCGCATCTTCGCGATCATGGCGCCGTCGAGGGCTGCCTCGAGATCAGCGTCGGCAAAGACGATGAACGGCGCGTTCCCGCCGAGCTCCATCGAGGTGTTCACGACCATGTCCGCTGCCTCTCGCAGGAGCGTCCGACCCACCTCGGTGGACCCAGTGAACGAGAGCTTGCGAACGCGTGGGTCGTGCAGCATTGACGAGACCACCTGGCCTGACCGCCGGGCCGGAAGGACATTGACAACACCGGGCGGCACCCCTGCTGCCTCGAGGATTCTGGCCATGGCCAGCGCCGTGAGCGGGGTGTCGCTGGCCGGTTTGAGCACCACCGTGCAGCCCGCTGCCAAGGCGGGGCCGATCTTGCGGGTAGCCATCGCGGCGGGGAAGTTCCATGGCGTTACCAGGACACAGATCCCGACCGGCTGATGGAGTACCAGAATCTTGTTGGCACCCGAGGGGGCCGTGACGGCGGTGCCGGTCGTGCGGACCGCCTCCTCGCCGTACCAGCGGAAGAACTCCGCGGCATAGGCAACCTCACCGCGGGCGTCCGGAAGAGCCTTGCCGTTCTCGAGGGAGATCAGGCGTGCGAGATCCTCTGCCTGCGCCGTCATCAGCTCGAAAGCTCGACGCAGGATCTCTCCGCGGACTCGTGGGGCGGTCGCCGCCCACTCCCCGGCTGCGGCGGCTGCTGCGTCGACGGCGTGCCCAGCGTCGGTGACCGAACCGTCCGCCACCGAGACGAGGAGGTCCCCTGTTGCGGGATCAAGCACGTCGAAGCGTCCACCGTCCGCCGCAGGAACCCACTTCCCGTCGATGTACAGGTCCGTCGGTAGGTCGGCCAGAAAGCCGGCCCGGTTGTCAGCCATCGGTAGTGCCCTCCAGAGAGAAGTGAGTTCAGTAGGGGTTGGCGATGAAGAGGTCCTGCGCGGGGAACAGCGTGAGGACTCGAGGACCGTCCTCGGTGACGACGACCTCCTCCTCGATGCGCGCAGCCGAGTAGCCGTCGCTTGCCGGGCAGTAGGTCTCCAGCGCGAAGACCATGCCGACCTGGAGCTCGATCGGCTCCCTTATGCTGTTGAGCCGGGAGATGATGGGACGCTCATGGAGCCCGAGCCCGAGACCGTGCCCGAACTGCAGTCCGAAGGCTGCCATCTCGTTCTCGAAGCCGAACTCCGTGGCTGCCGGCCATACCCTGGCCACCTCGTCGGTGCCCACGCCGGGCTTGATCATCTGGATCGACGCATCCATCCAGGCCCGCGCCCTCTTGTAGGCGTCGCGTTGGCTCTCGGTGGCGCTACCGACGCTGAACGTGCGGTAATAGCACGTCCGGTAGCCGTTGAAGGAATGGATGATGTCGAAGAAGGCCTGATCACCCGGTCGGATGAGGCGGTCAGTGAAGTTGTGCGGGTGGGGGTTGCACCGCTCGCCCGATACCGCGTTGACCGCCTCGACCTGGTCCGATCCCATCTCGTAGAGGCGCTTGTTCGCGAGGGCGACGATCTCGTTCTCGCGGATGCCGGGCTTCAGGACATCGACGATGTCCTGGTAGACGCCATCGACCATCGCGGCGGCCTGTGTCAGCAGCATGATCTCGTCGGCAGACTTGATCTGGCGAGCGTCGAGCATGAGCTGTTGGGCGTCGACGATCCTCAGACCCTGCCGTTGCATCTCGAACAGGAACGGCGGCTCGATGATGTCCACGCCGATGGGCGCATCCGCAACTCCGGCATCCTCCAGCAGGCCTTTGAGCTCACGGACCGCTGACTCCATCAGGCCGGCTGTCGGCGCGATGGCACCCCGCAAACCCAGCATCCCGGGACGGCAGTTCTCGGGCTCGAGCCATGGCGAGAAGAGCTTGTGGTGCCTGGTCGCGGAGCCGAAGTCCCACAGCATCGGCTCGCCGTCGCGGGTCAGGAGGGCGTAGCGGGTCATCTTGTCGCCGAGCGCTCCGCCAATCCAGGTCTGCGTCGTGTAGCGGATGTTGTAGAAGTCGAACAGCAGGAACGCTCCGCACTCGCTCGCCTGCAATGCCGCCTTGGCCCGACCGACGCGGTAGTCGCGTAGCCGGCTGAAGTCCACCCGCTGCTCGAAGTCGACTCCCATGTGCCCCGGTGCGGGCATCGGAACGCCTTTTGTCATGCTGCTCACTCCGGTCGCTTCCCTCGACGGGCGGGCATCACGCACTCTCCAGACCGTCAGAGACCGTGACGCTCTCGGCGACGAGTTGAAGACTGGACCCCGCCGCCTGCTCCAGCAGCAGGACCGCGAAATCGGAATCTGTGTGCCCGCGGCCGATGGCCTGCTGGACCAGCTGGCTGGTCGCGGAGGCAAGCGGCATCGGCACTTCAAGCGTGCGCGCGGCTGCCAGGCCCAAATCGAAGTCCTTGCGCAGCAAGACGGGGGTGAACGTGGGCGTCATGTCGAGGCTGACGAACGCAGGTGTCTTGTAGCGGGTGAAGGTCGAGCCCATCACCGAGGAGTTGAGGAACTCCAGGAACGCCGACCGTGGCACCCCGGCCTTCTCGGCAAAGACAGTGATCTCGGCCAGCGACTGGGTGACCACTCCGAGAAAGATGTTGTGAGCCAGCTTCACGAGCCGGGCCACGTCACCGTCACCGGCGTAGGTCACCTCCTTCGCGATGCAACGCAGAACCGCCTCCACCTCGTCGAACACCTCACGTGGCCCCGAGGCGACCATGGTCAGCTTGCCGGCTTTGACAACCTTGCCGTTTCCCGAGACTGGCGCGACCAAGAACGTGGTGCCGCGCGTGGCGGCTGCATCACGAACCTGCTCGGATGCCTCGACCGCGACAGTTGAGCAGTCGATGAGAATCCGCGGCGCGAGGTCCTGGTTCAGCACCCCGTCGTCGTCCACTGTTACCTGCAGCAGGTCAGCGGATGCCGACACCATCGAGAACACAATGTCGCAGCTGGCGAGCTCTGCAATCGTGTCGATGACGACCGCGCCATGTGCAGCGAGCGGGTCGGCCTTGGCGCGCGTGCGGTTGTAGACGCTGACCTTGTGACCAGCCTTGAGAAGTCGTTCCGCCATTGCGTAACCCATCCGGCCCGTACCGATCCAGCCGATGGTGGGCGCAGAAGCATTGGTCATGTCAGCTCTTCCTGTGGAGTAGGTGCCGCGACTGCTGCCAGTGCGGACGAAAGGGCAGGGGCATTGTTGGAAGGGCGGGCGTGCTGAGAGGCGCCCAGGTAGAGGCGGGCCACTTCGGGGTCACCCAGCAGGTGTGCGGCGGGACCGGTCAGCCGCACGAGGCCGGACTCGAGGACGGCTCCTTGGTCGGACGCGGCCAAGCCCGACCTGGCATTCTGCTCCACCAGCAAGATCGTTCGACCCGCCGCGGCCAGGCTTCTGATCGCGTCGAAGACCAGCCGGCGTGACTTCGGATCGAGACCGATCGACGGTTCGTCGAGCAGGATGAGCTTCGGGTCGAACAGCAGGGTGCGAGCCAACTCGACCTGCTTCTGCTCCCCGCCGGAGAGCGATCCTGCGTGTGCGCTGCGCCGGCTGGTGATGATGGGGAACATCTGGGCTGCTTCGTCGATACGCGCGTGCAGGATCTTGTTGTTGCGCATCAGGTAGCCGCCCATGAGCAAGTTGTCCCAGACCGTCATGCCGGGAAACAGGCTCCGCTCCTGCGGCACGTGCACCACACCGCGGCGGAGCTTGGCCTTCGGGGCTTCCGTGGTGACGTCCTCACCCTCGAGGCGGACTGCGCCGTCCTTCGGACGCAGCAGGCCGGACACCGTCTTGAGCACGGTCGACTTGCCGGCCCCGTTCGGGCCGATGAGGCACATCACGTCGCCGCGGTGCAGCACGAGCTTGACGCCCTTGAGAATCACGCCGGCGCCGTAGCCGGCAACCACGTCGTCGATCTCGAGCAACGGGGGCTTGCGCTGTCCATCAGCGTTGATTGCGGTGGTCATGCTGCTACCTCCTCAGTCGCCCAGGTAGGCGTCGAGCACGCGGGGATCTGACTGGACTGCCTCTGGGGTGCCGACGCAGATGGTCTTGCCTCGATCGAGCACGATCACCTGGTCGCACACCGTCATCACGAAGCTCATGTCGTGCTCGACAATGAGAAAGGTGACTCCGGTCGCGTTGTAGGAACGGATGTGGCTTGCCATGGTCTGGATCAGCAGCGGGTTGACGCCCGCGGTCGGCTCGTCGAGCAGCACCAGTCGGGGTCTGCTCATGAGGACGGCAGCGAACTCAAGGAGCTTGCGCTGCCCCCAGGACAGCTCGCTGGCGAACAGGTCCGCCACGTGACTGAGCTTGAACTCCTCCAACAACTCGGCGGCCCGGATCCGATCGCTGCGCGACATGCGTCGACCGAAGACGCTTCGCCAGCTGCCTCCCGCTGCGACCACCAGGTTCTCCTGCACCGTGAGGTCCCCGAAGACCCGCGCCTGCTGGAAGGTTCGGGACAGCCCCTGGCGGTACAGACCGCCCGGGTCAGCTCCCGCGATCGAGCGGCCGTCGAACGCGACGGAGCCGCTGTCCGTTGGCAGATAGCCAGTGATGAGGTTGAAGACCGTCGTCTTGCCTGAGCCGTTCGGGCCGATGAGAGCCGTGATGCTCCCCTCAGCGACGGAGAACGAACAGGCATCGACAGCCGTGAGGTGTCCGAACCGCTTCGTCATGCCGGTGACGTCCAGGAGAGCCGTCATCGGCGCTCACCCGCTGACGTCTGGACATAGCTCGGTTCTGACGCCATGACGGTCGGAGGCCGCAGAACCTCAGGACCTGTCGAGGGCACTGCCTGGGCCTCGGCCTGGCTGGCCGTTGCCGCGAGAGCTGACAGGCGACGTCGGTGGAACACGGTCGGCAGGACTCCGCGAGGCAGCAGCAGGATGATCAACAGGAAGATCGCGGCATAGGCGATCAGGTACAGCCGGCTGCCGCCCACGTAGTAGGCGAGCAGCTGCTGCGCGGGCATCAGGATGGCGGCACCCAGCACCGGTCCCCAAAGCGTGGCGCGTCCGCCGAGGAAGGTCATCAGCACGATGGCGATCGTGAGCAACGGGTCGACGGCGAACTGCGGGTAGACGAAACCGACGTAGTACGCCCAGATCCCACCGGCCATCGCCACGAGGCCGACGCTGACGGAGAACGCCATCAGCTTCACAGCAGTGGTGCGGATGCCGATCCCGCGGGCCTTGTCCTCATCGGCCCGGATCGCGGTCAGCGCCAGGCCGATCTTGGTCCGGACGGCGAGGTAGGTGAGTCCCATCGCCAGCAGCAGCAGGGCAGCAGCCGCGAAGTAGAAGGGCTGCTCGAAAATCTCCAGCCGGAACGGGGGAGGCGCGACGCTGGCGCCCTGTGCCCCACCGGTGAGGCCCTTGAGGTTGAAGGCCAGGGTTTGCGCGACGAACAGCAGGGTGATCGTGACGATGGCGAAGACGTCTGCCCGCGTGCGCATGGCGATCAGGCCGATCGGGAGTGCGATCAGGCCGGCGCCGAGTCCAACCAGGGGCAGCAGGAGGAAGGGCTCGTAGCCGTTTGAGAGGACCTGGCTTCCCGTGAAGACCAGCGAGACCCCGTAGGCGCCCAACCCGAAGAACGCGGCATGGCCGAGCGAGGGGTACCCCGCGTATCCGCCGATCAGGTTCCAGGCCACCGACATCGCGGCGTACAGGACGGTGAAGAACAGCAGGTTCACCATCCAGTGCGCATTGAACACGAGCGGCAACGCGACGAGCAGGGCCGTGAAGGCAGACGCGCGGGTGAGCCCGGCCGGGGTAACCAGTCGACTCTGGTGCATGCTCGCGGTGGTCATACGGCACCTCGCTCGACGCGACCGAACATGCCTTGTGGCCGTACGAGCAGGACAAGGAGGAGGACCACGAAGAAGCTCATCTCTGACCAGGTTGGTGACCACAGGACTGCGGCCACGGAGGACACGACGCCGATCGCGATGCCGGCCAAGACCGCTCCGCCGATCGATCCGAGCCCACCCAGCACCACCACCGACAGCAGGCGCGAGATGAGGTCGTAGTGGCTGCCTGACTGGAAGGGGTAGAGCAGCCCGAAGATCGAACCGGATGCCGCGGCGGTCGAGATACCCAGGCCGAAGCCGTACGCCTGCACGCGCGTGGCATCGACACCGAGCAGGGCCGCGGACTGCGGGTTCTGCACGGTTGCCCGGATCGCTCGCCCGAATCGGGTCTTCTGCAGTACCCCGTACAGCAAGCCAAGGAGGGCAATCGACAGCAGGAAGCCGTACAGACGCACCGCCGAGACGGTGTAGCCCGCCACCTCGAAGGACTTGTTCGCGTATCCGGTGTTGATGCTGCGATACGTGGTCGAGTAGGTGACCGACAAGATGCCCTCGATCAGCAGGGCAAGCGCGAACGTGACCAGAAGCGACAGCTCGGCGGCGTTCTCACGCCGCAGCGGGCGCAGGAACAGCCACTGGCCGGCGGCGCCGATGCAGAACATGAGCGGTGTCGTGATGAGGACCGCGAGAAAGGGATCGATGCCGAACCTGGTGAAGAGCGTGAACGCCAGGTACGCCGAGGCGATCACGAACGCGCCCTGCGCCAGGTTGACGACCTTCATGATTCCGAAGATCAAGGTCTGACCCGACGCCATGAGCGCGTACACGCCGCCGGTGAGAACACCGAGGATGAGGCCTTGGATGAGTGCGTGCATGTGCGCGTGCCTCCTATCCGGCCCAGTTGGGCTTGGGGACTACGGCTGCCGCCTGCGCCACCGACGCAGGGAAGACGGGCTTGAGGGCGCCGCCGATCCACTGCACGAGCTGGTAGCTGCCCTGCGGCGCGCCGACGCTGTTCCAGGACAGGTCACCCAGCAGCGTCGGCCAGGTTCCGCTGTGCAGGGAGTTGATGATCGTCTGGTTGTCGACTCGTCCCGTGCGCTTCGCGATGAGCTCGATCACCTGGCCCGCCGCGTACGCCTCCGCGGACGAGTTGTCGATGCCGGCGGCGGTCCCTCCGAACTTCGCGATGTACGCCTTGACGAAGTCTGCACTGCCGGCCGCCTTGGAGTCGGCGAACCAGTCACCGGCTGAGAACACTCCGGCGGTGTTGCCCTTTCCGACCTTGTCGGGGAACTCGGTCGGGGAGTTGGCACCGTTGCTCATGAACAGCCAGCGGGGGTTGAAATGGAGCTGGACGAGCGACTTGACCTGCTGATAGGCGTCCTGGGACTGGGTCCCGGAGACGATGACATCGGGCTTGGCAGCTGCGATTTTCGCCATGATCGGTGTGAGGTCCGGTGTCTCGGCGGGATAGGTGCCCGAGTAGACCGTCTTGATCCCAGCGGCTTCGAACCGCTTCTGCACGCCGTCAGCGATGGGCTTGGCGAACGGGTCGTCCAGCGAGGGATAGGCGGCCGTCTTGGGCCGCTGACCAGCGGGGAGAGACAGGATGTAGTCGGCGAACACGTTGCCCTGCTCCACGACCGGGGCGGGCTGCACGAAGAAAAGGCTGTGCAGGTTCTGGGCGAACACCTTGGGCCCGCCACCTGCTGACTCGACGAACGCGTAGTGATACCGGTTGGCCACCTGGGATGCCGGGACCGTCAGCAGGCTCGAGAACGGACCGAAGACGAGGTCGACATGGTCGCGGGAGATGAGGTTCTGGTAGTTGGTGACCACCTGGTTGGGACTGGAGAGGTCATCGACGATCTTCATCTCGACCTTGCGGCCGAGGATGCCGCCTTTGGCGTTCACCCCGTCCGCCCACACCTGGTAGCCGCGCTGAACGGCCTTGCCGGGGTCGGCGAAGTCGCCGGTCAGCGACAGGGAGACGCCGATGACCAACGTGGTCGAACTGGTGGACGAACTGGAGGTGGCCGACGCGGAGCAGGCGCTGACACTGACCATGAGGCCCATGGCAGCGGCAGCGAGGCCGAGACGATTTCGGGTTCTGAACGACAATCGATTGTCGTACATGCAGTGACCTTCCTGTGGCGTTCTGCTCGTGAGTGAAGGAATGCAAATCCGTTGCTGCGTCGTCGTTGCGCCATGACGCAGTGCCGCGGGCCGAATGGCGATGTGTGAGCTCCTGCAACGATCTGGCGACACGCACGACAATCGGTTGCGCGAAAGTTAACTCGCGTGCGAGGTTGCGTCAACCACTTCGAACAAATGGGAAAGGGCACCCGTCATGACCGCGCACTCGGCTATCCCCGACCCCGGCGCCGGGGTGAGTGTGACGTTGGCTGACGTCGCTCGCGCCGCGGGTGTGCATCCGGGCACTGCCTCCAAGGCGCTCAACCCGGACACCCGTCACCGGGTGGCGGCAGCGACGGTGCGCCGCATCATGGCCACGGCGAGCGAGCTCGGCTATCAGCCGAACACCTTGGCCCGGGGCCTGCGCACTCGGCGGTCGTTCACCGTCGGCCTCCTGCTGCCGGACCTCACGAACCCCTTGTTCCCACCTATCGTCCGGGGCGTCGAGGAGGTGCTCGGGGCGAATGGCCTGATCGCGCTCGTCGTCAACACCGACAATGACTCAGACCGGGCGCTGCGGCTGTTTGCGGCACTGCGGGCGCGGCAGTGCGACGGGTTCGTCCTGGCAACGGCACGCCGGGTAGACCCCCTGGTGGAGGAGGCCGCAGCGCATGGAATCCCCGCTGTCCTGGTCAATCGCCTCACCGACAAGCGGCTCTTGCCGGCAGTCGCAGGTGACGAGGCGGCCGGCATCCGCGACGCCGTCCTGCACCTGACCGAGCTCGGTCACCGTCGGATCGGGCACGTCGCCGGCCCCCAGGAGCTGTCCACGGGCCTCATCCGACACCGCGCATTCGTCGACGCAACAGCAACAGCCGGTCTGTCCGCGGACGACTGCCCGGTGCTTTTCGCAGCCGGATACAGCGAAGCCGCTGGTCAGGCCGCGATCTCTGAGCTGCTTGCCGGAGCGGATGAGCCACCCACCGCGATCGTTGCCGGCAATGATCTGCTGGCCCTCGGTGTCATCGACGCCTTGCGTGCGTCGGGCCTGACGTGCCCGAAAGACGTCTCTGTGGTCGGCTTCAACGACATGCCGTTCATGACCAGAGTTCAGCCTGCACTGACGACGGTCCACCTGCCGAAACGCGAAATGGGCGTCCAAGCGGCGCGCCTGCTTCAGGAACGGATCGAGGACGCGTCAACCCCGGATGCACGCTGCCTGCTGTTGCCGTGCCCGCTCGTGGTCCGGAAGTCAACTGGTCCGGTTCGCCGTCATCGGGTCAGGGGATGAGCATCCAAGGCTCCGACTGGCGACCAGCTCGACGATGGCTTCGCTGGAGCCTTTAGCTTCTGTGCCCCCGCTGTCATGCTGACCTCGCACCACCGATGGGAGGTCGCATGACCAGCAGACCAGGTGAGAGGAACACCGTCCGCGTCAGCTGGACAGCTGACTACTTCGCCGACCCAGCTCACGGCCCCCTTCCGGCGCTCCTGCTCGGGCTCACCGTCGCGACCGGCATCGTTGACGCGGTCAGCATCCTGCGCCTGGGACGGGTGTTCGTGGCGAACATGACGGGCAATATCGCCTTCACCGGCTTCGCCCTCGCCGGCGCACCGGGATTCGTGCTCGACGCCTCGCTCGTCGCCCTGGTCGGGTTCCTGGTTGGCGCCGCTCTGGGCGGCGCGGCCAACAGCCGCTTCGGCGCCCATCGTGGTCGCCTGGCCCGCAACGTCGCCACTGCGGAAGTGCTGTTCCTCGTGGCGGCGCTGGTCATCACCGTCGTAGTCGGAGACGACTTGGGCACGGTCCCGCGGGACTGCGTCGTCGCACTGGCCGCGGTCGCGCTCGGTCTGCAGAACGCCGCCGTACGCCGCCTCGCGGTGCCCGACCTCACCACCACAGTGCTCACGATGACGCTGACCGGTGTCGCAGCCGACCTCCGTAACCGGAACCTGCGCGTGGCGCTGCGCCGCGGCTTGTCCGTAGGCGCCATGCTGCTCGGCGCAGTAGGCGGTGCGCTGCTGGTCCTGCGTGTCAGCGTCCCGGCTGCTCTAGGTGCGGTGGTCGCGGTGGTCGCCGTGGTGGCCGTCGGAGCCGCGGTCGCGAGCAGGCAGCCGGCAGCCTGGCACACCTTCGCCGCCGGGCGGTGAGTCACCCACACGCATCGTGGGCTTGCGGAGCGTTCGCAACGGTCAACCCATCCAGAGGCCACGTTCGGTTGCGCTCAGCTGTTGAGCCAGACCGGTGTTCAGATCGTCGGTGCAGTCAGCCCTGGGCTTGATGGCGCCAGATGACACTCGGTGGCCAGCTGTGGTCCTAGGCCTCAGCCAGGACGGCGTGCTCCGTCACCAACCGAACGACCCGAGGCAGCTCCCGGGCGAGCTTGCGACCGACCAGGAACCCGAAGACCGGGGCGAGCGGACCGGTGATGACGATCCCGTGCGTGACGCGGACGGTGCTCGGAGAGCTGCCCGCGCCCAAGGTGTGCGGGAAGGCCAGCACGGCCAGGGGGAGGCTGATCGTGAAGGTCATCTTCTTCAGCGGGACGACCTCGGTGAACGTGAAGTTCTGGGCCGGCCCGGTTGTCCTGACCTTGCCCTTCGACCCCACCTTCAGGGGTTCCTCGAGCGTTGCCCATTGGCAGCTCGCGTCGTCCTCGGACCAACTCGACGCCGTTGTCCAGCGGTCCCAGACGGCCTGTGCCGTCGCGGTCGTCTCGCAGGTGGATTCCGTCGACCAGGTCACGCGTTTGCCGCCATTTCGTCGTCGGTTGTCCGCACGGCCAGGTGCGCCGCGACCTCGGTCGCGGCGCGTTCGCCGGAACGCACTGCGCCGTCCATGAAACCGGACCAGACGTCGGCGGTCTCTGTGCCCGCCCAGTGGATGCGACCGACGGGCTCGGCCATCCAACGTCCGTAGCCGGTCAGTGCCCCGGGGCCGGGATGCGCGGTCGGCCCGCCGCCGATCCACGGCTCGGACGCCCATCTCTGGTCGATGTAGCCCAGCGGTTGCAGCGCGGCCGGGCCGAACAGTTCGGCGAAGCACTGGAGGACCTGCAGCCGCCGTTCGGCTTGAGGGAGAGCGTCGAAGCGCCGGGCGTAGTCGCCTCCGATGAAGCCGAGCAGCGCCCCCCGGCTCGCGTCTTCGGGGCTGGCGTCGAGCGTGATGAAAACAGGACCGTCGTCGCTCAGCGTCTGTCCGCTCAGGTTGTCATCGCGCCAGAACGGCTTCTCGTACACGGCGTAGGCCTTGGTGAGTGCGCCCTGGGGCCAGCGCTGCGACAGTGCCTGATAGCCGGACGGCAGCGGCGGATCGAAGACGATCCTGTTTCGCATGGCCGGAGGCACAGCGACGACGACGGCCCGGGCCACCAGGTCGCCGTGCGGGGTCTCGAGGACGACGTCCTCGCCCGCGGTATGCCTGACAGACCTGACCGGGCAGGCGGTGTAGACGTTCAGCTCCGCGGCCATCCGCAGGCTCATCTCCTGGGCACCGGCTGCGAAGTGGTCCTGCTGCGCACCCCCCTCGGTGTCGAGCATCCGGTTGATGCCGCCACACCCCTTGACATATCGCAGGGCATGCAGAAGGGACACCTCGTCGGGTTCGCAGCCCCAGGTCGTCCTGGCGACGGCCGCGAGCAGTGCCGTCGCGCCCTGGCCTGCACGGACCCTCGTCAGCCACGTGCCGAGGCTGATCTCGTCCTGCTCTGACCTGCCCATGCCGTCTGCGCCGAGCCTGTTCGCGGCACGGTCGAACAGCAGCCGGACCCGTTCGGTGTTGAGCAGCGTCGTGACCGGGACGCGAGGGATGGTCCCGGAGTAACGGCGTCGCGAGCCGTGCCAGCGAACCACGCTCTTGCCCTGTACCCAGGTTGGATGTGTCCGGCAGCCGAGGGCGGCCGCGAGCGCGATGACTCGGTCCTGGGTCGGACCGACAAAGGTGCCGCCGAGGTCCACGGTGACGCCTGCGACCTGGGCGCTGCGGGTCCTTCCGCCGACCGACTCGTGGGCCTCGAGGACAACGACGTCCAGTCCGAGAGCAGCTAGCTGCCGGGCTGCCACGAGCCCAGCGATCCCAGCGCCAACAACGGCAACGTCGAAGGTGTGATCGGGGGGAGTCGAAGGGGGAGTTGCCACGTCGCCCAACCTAACATGAACCCATGTCGGGTTCACCTAACCCTTTCGAGAGTCCTGCTGCACGGGACTTCGACAACCCAGGGTTGGGGACAGGAGCGCGTTCCACCCACGCGCAGCGGTTCGCCGAGCGGAACAAGCAGTACGGCGGTGAGCAGCGGGGGATCAGCGGCCGCTCACGCGCCTGGGCGAGAGGGGCTCATGTCGGTAACCGTCAGGTCTGGACCCGTCGTCCAAGCCCTACTGCGTGCGCCCTCCGACGGCACCGTTCTGGCGATGGAGCAAGTTGGCGACGTAGCTGTTCTCCACCAGCTTGGCGTGCGCGATCACGTCAGGGTCACCGTCCGGGGAGGCCCGGAACGCGGCCCGGAGCAGGGCGTCCGCGATGAGAACCGCGACACGGCAACCGATCTGCAGGTCGCGGTCGCCCTCGCCGGCGAAGCCGTGGGCAAGCAGCAGACGCCAAAGACCTTCGGCGAGATCGTCGTTGTTCTGCTCGTCGGCGCGGAGCAGTTCCGGGCTCAGGTGTCGGCCGAGCCACAGCGCTCGATAGCCGGGGTGGCGCCGGTAGAGGTCGGCAAAGGTGTCCACCAGCACCTCGACCAGCTCCTCGGGCGAGCCAAAGGGCTCCCGTACTTCCAGCGCGGCCATGGTGTCGGAGAACAGTGTCAGGTACCGCTCGGCCAGGACGTCCACGATGGCCTGCTTGTCGGGGAAGAACTGGTAGATCGTGCCTGTCGGGACGCCGGCGCTTGCGGCCAGCTGGCGAATCGTGAGCGCGTCGTACCCCTGCGAGACGAGCAGGTCCTCAGCGGCGTCGAGGATCCTCCCCACGCGCAGACGGCTGCGCGCCTGCTGAGGCTGACGTCGGACCCGCGGGTCGGCTGCTGCGGGGCTCACCGGCGACTCAGTCCTCAGCCAACGCTCGTGGCGCGCCGTAGCTGCGCTGGATGGCGGCCGTGACGACGTCCTCGAGCTCCGACGGGCTAAGTGGACGTCCCCCGCCGAGCTGGGTGATCCGGGTGTGCAGCCCCGCGAGCCACTCCACATGCTCGATCCGGTCGCACGCCTGGTCGACCGTGTCGCCATAGGCCACGCTGCCGTGGTGAGCCATCAGCGCCGCAGTCCGGCCTTCCAGCGCGGTGAGCACTCCGTCCGCGAGCTCTCGGCTACCGAATGTCGCGTACGGCGCTACTCTCACCGGCCCACCGAGCGCTGCTGTCGTGTAGTGCCAGGCAGGCAGCTCAGCGACGGTGCAGGCAACGGCTGTCGAGTCCAGCGGGTGCGCATGCGCGACCGCACCGGCAGCGTGAGCGGTGTAGATGGCCAGGTGCAGCTGCACCTCGGAGGTGGGGGCGTAACGACCTTCGACCACTCGCCCCTCGAGGTCGATCACGGTCAGGTCCTCCGGCGCGGCTGCCGCCAGCGTGAGCCCGGTAGGCGTGATGACGACGTGGTCGCCGCTGCGGGCAGACAGGTTTCCGGCTGTGCCTATCACCAGCCGGTCAACGGCCAGGCGGCGACAGGCTGCCGCGACGGCCTCCCGTAGCGGCTCGAGCATCAGTGGCGCCCGCGGGTCGCAGCTGCGCTCGAAGTGCTCATGCAATGGACACTACATGAACACGATTTGCGTTCATGTAGTACGGTCGGGCACATGGCAGATGCGGCGACAAAACCGACGTCGAGCGAAGCACTGACAGGCGGCAGTGCGGTCGTGCCAGCGGACCTGAAGATCCTAGCCATGGGCGTGCACGTCTTGGACGTCCTCGTCCATGCCGTCGAGTCCTTGCCAAGGGGACAGGACGCCCAGCTCGTAGACCACATCCGGTTCAGTGCCGCCGGTACTGCCGGAGGCACTGCTGTCACGCTCGCCAAGCTCGGTGCCCGCGTCAGCAGCGCCGGTGCCCTGGGCGACGACCCAGCCGGCACCATGCTGCTGTCGCTCCTTCGCACGGCCGGCGTCGACCCGACTCACCTGCTCGTGCGGCCCGATGCTGCCACGTCCGCCAGTGTGCTGCCGATCCATCCCAACGGCGACCGGCCCGCGTTCCACGTCATCGGCGCGAACGGCACGTACACCGCCGCCGACGTTCCCTGGGGAGTGGTCGCTGAGGTGGACCATCTGCACCTCGGTGGACCGGAGTTCCTGGGCGGCCCCGACGCTGCCGTCGTCCTCGAGCGGGCCCGCGAGCTGGGGCTGACCACGTCGGTGGACATGCTTGCCCCCGGAGATCCCGGGATGTTCGACTGGATCTCGCCGGCCTGGCAGCACATCGACTACCTCTTACCCAACCGCGACCAGGCCCTGGGGCTGACGGGGGAGGCCGACATCGAGGCGGCCGGTCGTGCGTTGCTCGCGGTCGGCGTGGGCTGTGTCGCCATCACGTGCGGCGCCGACGGAGCGGTCGTGGTGTCCGCTGACGGAACGACCAGGGTGCCGGCGTTCGCCGCCGACGTGGTGGACACCTCGGGGTGCGGCGACGCCTTCTCGGCGGGTTTCCTGGTGGGCAGGTTGCTCGGTAGGTCGGAGCGGGAAGCCGCTGTCCTGGGTACCGCAACCGCAGCGCAGGTCGTGCAGGGACTGGGCAGCGATCACGGGGTCTTCAGCCTGGCCACGGTCGATGATTTCGCCGGTCGGACCGCAACGATCGCGGGCGCATCCGCGTGACCGGCACGAAGCGCCCGCCAGGACGGGTCGCCTGACGGAGGGCGTCCCGGAGGTGAGGTCGTCGCCGTACGGCTCGCGCAGCTCTGTCATTCGGTAGCGCGGCTGCGTTTGGGCCACAGACCCGTGGCTATACCCCGGTGGAGCGCCGCATGACCCGGCTGCGTCATGCCTCGGAAGGGGAGCGCCATGAGCAGGTGGACCTGGTTGGATGCCTGGCCGGTGTACCGCCAGCTCACGGGCACCGACCCCCTCGGCCGTGGCAAGTCCGCCGAGTCCAAGGGCACCGAGCAGTTGGTGGCTCGCACTGCGACCGCCGACCGGGTTGCCCGCTCGGTGTGCCCGTACTGCGCGGTGGGCTGCGGGCAGAACGTGTACGTCAAGGACGACCAGGTCGTGCAGATCGAGGGCGACCCGGACAGCCCGATCTCCCGCGGCCGGCTCTGCCCGAAGGGGTCCGCGAGCAAGCAGCTCGTGACCGGGCCTCAGCGCGAGCAGCACGTGCTGTACCGCGCGCCGTACGCGACCAGCTGGACGCGGCTCGACCTCGACGCCGCGATGGACATGGTCACCGACCGGGTCCTCGACGCACGGGCCAAGGGCTGGCAGGAGCACGACGACCACGGTCACCGGCTGCGCCGGACGATGGGGATCGCGAGCCTTGGCGGGGCCACGCTGGACAACGAGGAGAACTACCTCATCAAGAAGCTCTTCACCGCGCTCGGCGCCGTGCAGATCGAGAACCAGGCCCGGATATGACACAGCGCCACCGTCCCCGGTCTGGGGGCTTCGTTCGGTCGCGGCGGGGCGACTGACTTCCAGCAGGACCTCGCCAACTCGGACTGCATCGTGATCATGGGTTCGAACATGGCCGAGGCGCACCCGGTGGGCTTTCAGTGGGTGCTGGAGGCGAAGGCCCGTGGGGCCACGGTCATCCACATCGATCCGCGGTTCACCCGCACCAGTGCGCTGGCGGACGTTCACGTGGCGATCCGGGCAGGCAGCGACATCGCCTTCCTGGGCGGCGTCATCAAGCACGTCCTCGACAACGAGCTCGACTTCCGCGAGTACGTCGTGGCTTACACGAACGCGTCCTTCCTGCTCACCGACGAGTACCAGGACACCGAAGACCTCGACGGGCTGTTCAGCGGCTACGAGCCCGAGTCGGCGAGCTACGACCCGAGGAGCTGGCGGTACCGCAGTGCCGACCCGGCCCAGCACCTCGGCGGGTTCGATGCGGGGGAGGCCAAGGAGACCGGCATCGGCCACCAGCTCGGGTCGGGCGGCCCGCGGCTGGAGGGGGTGACCGGTGACATCGCCGCCGACCCCACTCTGCAGGACCCACGGTGCGTGTACCAGGTGCTCAAGCGGCATTTCGCGCGCTACACGCCGGAGATGGTGGAGCAGGTGTGCGGCGTCCCCCGGGCACAGTTCGCGCGAGTGTGCGAGGCGTGGACCCGCAACTCCGGGCGGGAGCGCACCAGCGCAGTCGTCTACGCCGTCGGCTGGACGCAGCACACCACTGGTGCCCAGAACATCCGGGCGGCGTCGATCCTGCAGCTGCTGCTGGGGCAGATCGGTCGGCCCGGCGGTGGCATCATGGCGATGCGCGGCCACGCCAGCATCCAGGGCTCGACGGACATCCCCACCCTGTACAACCTGCTGCCCGGCTACCTGCCGATGCCGTCGGCCCGGACGCACACCGACCTGACGTCGTACGTCGAGAGCGTGCGTGCCGACAAGCAGAAGGGGTTCTGGCGCAACGCAGACGCCTACCTGGTCTCGCTGCTGAAGGAGTACTGGGGCGACGCCGCGACGGCCGACAACGACTACTGCTTCGACTACCTCCCGCGGATCGACGGCGACCACGGCACGTACCGCACCGCGATGGACATGGTCGATGGCAAGGTCTTCGGCTACTTCCTGCTTGGTCAGAACCCGGCTGTCGGGTCGGTGAACGGACGGGTGCAGCGCCTCGGCCTGGCCAACCTGGACTGGTTGGTCGTGCGCGACCTCGTGATGATCGAGAGCGCCAGCTTCTGGAAGGACGGGCCGGAGATCGAGACCGGAGAGATCACCCCCGAGAACTGCCGCACAGAGGTCTTCTTCTTCCCGGCTGCCTCGCACGTGGAGAAGGAGGGGACCTTCACCAACACCCAGCGGATGCTGCAGTGGCGCGAGCGGGCGGTCGAGCCGAAGGGCGACCAGCGGTCGGACCTGTGGTTCATGTACCACCTCGGCCGCCGGCTGCGGGAGCGGCTCGCCGCGTCGACGGACGAGCGGGACCGCCCGCTGCTGGACCTCGCGTGGGACTACGACGCGCCCGGCGGCGAGCCGTCCGCCGAGGACGTGCTGCGCCGGGTGAGCGGCCACGACCTGACGACCGGGCGGCTGGTGGACGGCTACCTCGAGCTGAAGGCCGACGGGTCGACCTCCTGCGGATGCTGGATCTACAGCGGGGTCTTCGCGGGTGGGCTGAACCACGCGGCACGCCGCACCTCGCGGTTGGACCAGGACCTCTACGCGCACGAGTGGGGCTGGGTCTGGCCGTACAACCGGCGCATCCTCTACAACCGCGCATCGGCGGACCCGGAGGGTCGGCCGTGGAGCGAGCGCAAGGCTTGCGTGTGGTGGGACGCCTCCCGCGCCGAGTGGGTCGGCGAGGACGTTCCTGACTTCGAAAGGAGCAAGCCGCCGGACTACGTGCCGCCCGGGGATGCCGTCGGTCCCGCAGCGCTCCGTGGCGACGACCCGTTCGTGATGCAGGCCGACGGCAAGGGCTGGCTGTTCGCCCCGAGCGGACTGGTGGACGGGCCGCTCCCGACGCACTACGAGCCGCGCGAGTCGCCGGTGCGCAACCTCCTGTACGGGCAGCAGGCCTCGCCGACCCGCAAGGACTACGCGCGGCCGGACAATCCGCTGAACCCAGTGCAGTCGCGGGTCTTTCCCTACATCCTGACGACGGCCCGGCTCACCGAGCACCACACCGCCGGCGGCATGAGCCGACACCTGCCGTACCTCGCAGAGCTCCAGCCGGCGCTCACCGTCGAGGTCTCACCGGAGCTGGCACGTGAGCGCGGCCTCGAGCACCTGGGTTGGGCGCATGTCATCACCAGCCGTACAGCGGTGGAGGCCCGGGTGCTCGTGACCGACCGCCTGGTGCCCCTGCGGGTCGCCGGCCGCGTGGTGCACCAGGTGTGGATGCCTTACCACTGGGGGAACGTCGGCCTGGTCGTAGGCGACGTCGTCAACGACCTGTTCGGCATCACCGCCGAGCCGAACGTGCTCATCCAGGAGAGCAAGGTCGCGAGTTGCGACGTGCGCCCCGGCCGCCGGCCGCGCGGGCCGGAACTACTCGAGTACGTCGCCGCGTACCGCCGCCGGGCGGCTGCGGAGGACCCGGAGCACGGAGAGGCGGCAGCGACATGAGCACCGACCACGAGCCGGGGCGGCACCGGCTGTACGGCCGGCTCGATGACCCTGCGGCCGACGCAGGTCACGTCGAGCACCCGCCGCGGGTCGGCTTCTTCACCGACACCTCGGTGTGCATCGGGTGCAAGGCCTGCGAGGTGGCGTGCAAGGAGTGGAACCTGGTCCCGGACGACGGGATGAACCTGCTCGGGATGTCGCTGGACAACAGCGGGATGCTCGGAGCCAACACCTGGCGGCACGTGGCCTTCATCGAGCGGGAGGCGCCCCTTGGGGGGCAGGTCTCCGGCGTGGAGGGGATGCCGACAGGCGCCTCGGGCGTCGCGCACATGGAGGCCACCGTGGCTGCCGGTCTGCGCGACACCGAGCGTGGTGGCGGTGAGCTCGGGACCACGACGGTTGACCTCGGGATGCCCTCCCTGTCGCTGCCTGGGGCCGCCACCGGTGCCGAGAGCCGCACCGACTTTAGCTGGCTGATGATGAGCGATGTCTGCAAGCACTGCACCCACGCGGCATGCCTCGACGTGTGCCCCACCGGGGCGCTGTTCCGGACCGAGTTCGGGACCGTCGTGGTGCAGCAGGACATCTGCAACGGCTGCGGCTACTGCGTCTCCGGCTGCCCGTTCGGCGTCATCGATCGCCGGCCGCAGGACGGCCGCGCGAACAAGTGCACGCTCTGCTACGACCGGCTCCAGGACGGGCTCGAGCCGGCGTGTGCGAAGGCCTGCCCTACCGAATCGATCCAGTTCGGCCCTCTGGACGAGTTGCGGGAGCGGGCGGCGGCGCGGGTCGAGCAACTTCACGAGCGGGGCGTTCCCGAGGCCCGGCTCTACGGCGAGGACCCCGACGACGGCATCGGCGGCTCGGCCGCCTTCTTCCTGCTCCTCGATGAGCCCGAGGTGTACGGCCTGCCGCCCGACCCGATCGTCGCAAGCCGAGACCTGGTGGACATGTGGCGGCACGCCGGCGCTGCGTGCGCCGCGTTCGTCACTGCGGCGGTGGCAGTCTTCGTCGCGGCCGGCCGACGATGACGCAGGGCGGTGACGGCCGCGCACTCGAGACAGGCACCCGCACGTTCGCAAGGAGCCGGCGGGGCCGCGGCGAGGAGCTGATGGTCCCGCCGGCGGAGTTTCGTTCCTACTACGGACGTCCGGTCCTCAAGCCGCCGGTGTGGGAGTGGAAGATCGCGGCGTACCTGTTCACCGGCGGTCTGTCCGCCGGCTCCGCCGTGCTCGGCGCCGGTGCGGAGCTCACCGGGCGGCCGGCGCTGCGCCGGGCGGGCTGGTTGTCCGCGCTGGCCAGCTTGCTTGCCAGCACCTACTTCCTGGTCTCGGACCTCGGGCGTCCGGAGCGGTTCCACCACATGCTGCGGGTAGCCAAGCCGACCTCGCCGATGAGTGTGGGCACCTGGGTGCTGACCGCGTACGCCCCAGGCGTCGGCATCGCGGCGATGCGCGAGCTCGTGCCGACGCGGTGGCGGACCACGTTGCCAGGGCGCCTGGTTCGTCGAGCTGCGCGACCGGCCGGGCTGGCCGCTGCCGCTCTCGCTCCTGCCGTCGCCTCCTACCCGGCCGTGCTGCTGTCGCAGACCGCCGCGCCAGCCTGGCACGAGGCGCGTCGCGAGCTGCCGTTCCTGTTCACCGGCTCCGCCGCCGCCACTGCCGGTGGCCTCGCCATGGTGCTGGCGCCCCGGGGCGAGGCCGGTCCGGCCAGGGGTCTCGCCGTCTACGGCGCCATCCAGGAGCTGGTGGCCTCCCGGGTGCTCGAGGAGCGACTCGACCTGGTCGCGCAGGCGTACCGGACGGGTAAGGCACACCAACTGCGCCACGCCTCTGAGCTGCTCACGGCCGGTGGACTGGCCGGCACCCTCCTGGGCGCGGGCCGCAGCAGGACAGTGGCGGTCGCCTCAGGGGCAGCGTTGCTGGCTGGCGGCGCGCTGCAGCGGTTCGGGGTGTTCGAGGCCGGAGTGGCCTCCACCAAGGACCCTCGCTATGTCATCGAACCGCAGCGGGCCCGGATGGCACAACGGGACGCCGGTTCCGGCTCCGCCGCCGGGTAGTGCGGCACTCTGAGAAGGTGCGGCACGACCACGGGTACGCCAGGGAGTCGGCAGCGCGGCCCCCGTCCGAAGGGAACAGGCGTGGAGCACCCATCAGGGCGGCAGTTCGTCCTCACGCACCACGCTCACGAGGCCATCGTGACCGAGGTCGGGGGCGGACTGCGTAGCTACCGTGTCGGTGAGGTCGACGTGCTCGACGGTTTCGAGGTCACGGCCATGTGCGACGGGGCCCGCGGCCAGGCCCTGCTGCCCTGGCCGAACCGCGTCGCGGACGGCCGTTACAGCTGGCAGGGAACCAACCACCAGCTGCCGCTGACTGAGCCTGACCGGCACAACGCCATCCACGGCCTCACGCGCTGGGCGAACTGGGAGCTGCTCGAGCTCACCGCCAGCGGCGTCCACCTCCGCCACCGGCTGCCCACCCAGCCCGGCTGGCCGTTCCTGTTGCGCTGCGACCTGGAGTACACCCTCTCCGGCGACGGGCTGAGCGTGCGGACAACGCTGACCAATGTGGGATCTGAGCCCTGCCCAGCCGCGGCCGGCGCCCACCCCTACCTGTCCGCCGGTGCCGGGCTGCTCGACACCTGCACGCTGCAGGTCCCCGCCGACACCTTCCTGCCCACCGACGAGCGCGGGATCCCCGTCAGCCGTCGCCAGGTCGAAGGCACCGAGCATGACTTCCGTGAGGCGCGCCTCATCGGCGGACTGCAGCTGGATGAGGCGTACGGCGATCTGCACCGCGACAGCAAAGGGCACGCTGTCGTACGCCTGCAACGGGCTGACGGCAGCACCGTCGAGCTGTGGGCTGGGGTCGGCTACCCGTACCTGGAGATCTTCACCGGGGACACGCTGACCCCCGAACGTCGCCGCCGCGGTCTTGCCGTCGAACCGATGACGGCACCACCCAACGCGCTGCAGACCGGGCAGGACCTCATGGTGCTCGATCCGCAGCAGAGCCTGACGCTCCAATGGGGGGTCCGGCTCGGCTGATGGGCAAGGCGAGAAGGCTTGACGACGGCGTGCCGGCGCGTGTTACTCGCAGCGTGCTCCGCTCCGCGCCATCCCTCCGGTACGTCGTGGCGCTGGTGCTGTCGGTGGCGGCCTGCTCGGCACCGTCCCCGACGCGTCCTCCACAGGAAGCCGTCCTCCGGCCGACCGCCACACCGTCACCAGTCACTTCGGCTCGCAACCCTGCCGGGCTGAGCGATGAGCTGATGGTCGGGCAGCTGTTCACCACCTACGTCTACGGGAGCGATGCCTACACCGCGACGGCCGCACAACGACGCGCCAACAAGGCCCTGTACGGCGTCCAGACCCCGGCCGAGGTCGTGCGTGCCTGGCACCTCGGTGGCGTCATCCTGCTCGACCACAACAACCTCGACCCCGCTCGCGCCAGCCTCTCCACGGGCAACGTGGACAGCGCCGCGCAGCTGCTCCGGCTGACGAAAGGCCTGCAGCACACCGCTCTGGGTGACAGTGGTGTGCCGCTGCTGATCTCGACCGACCAGGAAGGCGGACGAGTCCAGCGGCTGCACTTTCTGCCCAGCCGCGCTGCCGAACGGCAGTCGGCCGGGATGACCCCAGCGGCGATGCGTTGCTCCTACGCCCAACTGGGCGCGCAGCTGAGGGCCGTTGGCGTCAACCAGGACCTCGCCCCGGTCGCCGACGTCACCACCAGCAGCTCCGGCATCATCGGCGACCGCAGTTTCGGACCCGACGCCGTCGCCGACGCCCAGGACGTGCTGGCGGCCGTGCAGGGGCTGCAGTCGGCAGGTGTGCTCGCCACCGTCAAACACTGGCCCGGGCACGGCTCGACCTCCACGGACAGCCACCTTGCGCTCGCCGTCATCCGGGAGACCCGGCAGGCGTGGAGTGCGTCCGATCGGGCGGCGTTTGCTGCCGCGCTGCCTCAGGTCGGAGCTGTGATGGTCGGCCACCTCGCCTTTCCGGCGATCGACCCGAGCGGAGTGCCGGCGTCGCTGTCACCCGTTCTCGTGAACTCCCTTTTGCGCGACCAGGGCGGCTTCCACGGTCTTGTCGTCACCGACTCCTTGTGGATGCTGCCCATGCGTGCCGCTGGGAGCCCCGGGCAGGTGGCACTTCGCGCCCTGGCTGCTGGTGACGACATGCTGCTCATGAGCCCGGATCTGCCCAGCGCCTACCAGACCGTCCTCGCCGCCGTTCACTCGTCGACCGCCGTCCGTCAGCGCGTGGGAGATGCGGTCCGTCGCCTTCTCGCCGCCAAGCGACGTACGACGCAGACGCCCACCACCTGCCGCTGAGTTGCGCGGCATCGGGGCGGAGCTGATCGAACGCGGTCACGACTTCGAGGCAGCGCGGGAGTGCTCGGTGGAACTGGCCCTCGAACGCGACCTCGAGGCCGTCCCGCCCTCTCATCCCCGATCTTGTCCTGGGTGTGGCGACCTACGCCCGGGAGCTGTTCGACGAAGTCGGTGGGCTTGGCACCGTCCACGTACCCGTCGGGATGGGCTCAGGTATCAGCGGACTGATCCCGGTGCGGGACCTCCCGGACCTCTGCTGAGCTCGAACTCGTGCTGCTCGAACTGGCTCGCGGGTAGCGCCGGGGACGAGGCTCCACCAGAGAACATCAGCTCCTGCTCCGGACTGTCCCACGTGGGTCGTCAGTAGGCAGACAGACCAAGTCGTACGGCGACGATGAGCGCGGCAGCAGCGATCCCCACGCGCAGGGGGCCCGCAGGCACCCGCTTGGCGAGCGCCGCGCCAATCGGCCCGCCGCAGGCGCTGCCTACGGCGAGAAGCAGGACTGCGGTCCAGTTCACCGGCGCCAGCAGCGCGTAGACCAGGCCCGCCACGCCGTTTCCGATCACAGCCAAGATGTTCTTGATGGCGTTGACCTTGCGGAGTGGCTGAGGTGCAAGCACACCCAGTGCGCCGACGAGCAAGACACCCTGTGCTGCGCCGAAGTACCCGGAGTAGACACCGATGGCACCCACCACCGGACTCGTCGCCGCAGAGGTTGCCGCTCGATCGCGGATACGTCGCACGATGAGGGGCTGCGCGAGCACCAGCAGGCCCGCCAGCCCGACGAGCACCGGAACGATGCGGTTGAAAGCCCCGCCTGGCAGCGTCAGAAGGAGCACCGCCCCGGCGAGCGAGCCCGCGCCCACCCAGACGGACCATCGCACCAGCGCTTGGCGTTGGCCGCGAAGCTCGGCACGGAGCCCGTACGCGCCGCTGACGCTGCCGGGGATGACACCGAGGCAGTTGGTGACGTTGGCAGCCAGCGGTGCGAGGCCCGCGCCGAGCAGTGCCGGAAATGTGAGCAGAGACCCCGCTCCCGCGATGGTGTTCACCGTCCCGGCGATGAGCCCCGCCCCCGCGAGCAGGGCGGCTTGTCCAGGTCCCATCTAGGCCGCGGCCGGGACGTGGGTGCCGACCCGTGCCTGCAGGGTCGAGCCGAGCCAGAGGAAGAATCCGGCGACGGCCAGACAGGCTCCGAAAAGGGTGGGGCCGGCCCACTTGTCATTGTCGTACAACAGGCCCGACACGGCTGATGCGGCCGCGCCGCCGAGGAACACGGTGCCCATGAACACGGTGTTGACGCGTGCTCGGGCATCGGGGCGAAGCTGGTAGATCTCCTGCTGGCTCAGCACGATGTGAACCTGGACGGCGAGATCGAGCAGCACGCCGGCTACGGCCAGCAGGACCAGGTTGCGGGCTGCGAGGTCGGCGAGCAGCATCGCGGCCGCGGCCAGGAGGAAGGCCAACCCGCTGCCGATGCGGCCATGACCGGCGTCGCCGAGCCGTCCAGCGACAGGGGCAGCGGCAGCGCCTGCGGCACCGATGAGGGCGAAGATCGCAATGCCTGTCTGGGAGAGCCCGTGTTGGGCGATCAACTCGAACGCGATCGAAGTCCAGAACGCGGAGAAGGTCCCGAACATCAGGGCTTGGCCCGCGGCACGGCGGCGCAGCGCGGGTTCGGAACGCACAAGGTGCACGAGCGAGCTCATCAGCTGCCGGTAGCTGGCGGTGTGGTCGGGGCGCCGGGGCGGAAGCATGCGGCTCAGGACGAACGACAGGAGCAGCATCAACGCGGCCGACACGACGTAGATCGATCGCCAACCCCAGGCTGCGGCGAGGAGGCTGGACACGGTGCGGGCGAGCATGATGCCCAACAGCAGGCCGCTCATGACCCGCCCGACAAGGCGTCCCCGCTCGGCGTCGGGTGCCAGGTGGGCGGCAAAGGGAATCAGGATCTGCGCCACGACCGAGGCGGTGCCGATCAGGACGGACAGGACGACGAACAGCCCCAGGCTCGGTGCCACGGCGGCGAGGGCGAGCGCCAGTGCCGTGACGAGCAGGGTGCGCGACGTGAGCTTGCGGTTGTCGAGGAGATCGCCGAGGGGGAGCAGCACGACGAGTCCAAGGGCGTAGCCGAGCTGGGTGGCGGTGACCACGACAGCTGCGTTGCTCTGGCTGGTGTGGAACGAGCGCGCGATCAGGTCGAGCAGTGGCTGCGCGTAGTACAGGTTCGCGACGGAGAGCCCGCAGGCTGTGGCCAGCACGAAGGTCAGAACGTTGAGACTGCGGGCGGGCGCCCCGCTTGTTACGGGCTGTTCAGCGGCGGTCACGTGCGCGAGCTCCTGGTGTCGTGGCTTACTCATTGTCAGGCCGCAACGTGGAGGGATACCTGACGATTTCCGACATGCTGGACTGTGGTGTTGAACACTGGTCCCGCGAGGCGATGCTGACCAGGCTTGGTGCCAGGCGCCGCGGGGCAGGTCACGGACACCGTGGCCGTTCTGGATTGGTTCCTCAGTGCTGGTGAGCGTCGCAACCCGGCGTCTCGCCTGGACGGCAGGCATCCCGGCGGCGTGGCCTGGTCGACGGGCAATGTCGCTAGGCCGCTGGTGCACGGGTCGACCTACTTCGCGGAGCTGCATCGTTGTGTGACACAGCTCCGGCGCGGCGACGTGTTGCTGTTCACAGACTGGCGCGGGGATCCTGATCAGCGCCTCACCGGTCACGCCGATAGCGCGGTTTCGCGGACCTTCTGCCAGGCGGCCAGAAGCGGCGTCGACGTACGTGGGCTGCTCTGGCGTTCCCACCTCGACAAGCTGGCGTTCAGCGCTGCCGAGAACCGGCATCTCGGCGAAGTGATCGAGGCGGCCGGGGGCGAGTGCCTGTTGGACATGCGGGTGCGCACCGGAGGTTCACACCACCAGAAGTTCGTGGTGCTGCGGCATCCCGGCCGCCCGGACCTTGACGTCGCCTTCGTCGGTGGCATCGACCTCTGCCACGGCCGGCGCGACGACGCCGATCACCGGGGTGACCCGCAGCCGCAGCTGATGGCGAAGGTCTACGGCCCACAGCCGCCATGGCACGACGTGATGGTGGCCCTGCGAGGACCGGTCGTCGGCGATGTCGAGGCCGTCTTCCGCGAACGCTGGGAGGACCCGCAGCCGTTGACGCGCAACCCGCTGCACTGGATCGCCGAGCGGGCCCGTCGCGAGGACCGGCACGCAGGGAAGCTGCCGCCGCAGCTTCCGGACCCGCGACCGGTCGGGACGCATGCCGTACAGCTGCTCCGGACCTACCCGAAGCGGCTCGGCAGCTACCCGTTTGCGCCGGACGGCGAACGGAGTGTCGCGCACGGCTACACGAAGGCGCTTCGGCGGGCCAGGTGCCTGGTCTACGTCGAGGACCAGTACCTGTGGTCGACCGAAGTCGCGAGCACCTTCGCTGACGCGTTACGGGTGCAGCCCGGGCTGCACGTCGTCGCGGTGCTGCCCCACCACCCAGACCAGGACGGGCGCTTCTCGATGCCGCCGAACCTCGTCGGTCGTGACAGGGCGCTGTCGAGGATGCGGGAGGCGGGTGGGGACCGCGTCGCGTTCTACGGGGTCGAGAACTCGAGCGGCACACCCGTCTATGTGCACGCCAAGGTCTGCGTCGTCGACGACACCTGGGCCACTATCGGCTCGGACAACTTCAACCGCCGGTCGTGGACGCACGACTCGGAGCTCAGCGCCGCGGTGCTCGACGACACCCGCGACCCGCGGTCGCCCCTCGACCCGGGTGGGCTCGGGGACGGGGCGCGCACCTACGCCCGCGACCTACGGCTGCAGCTGATCCGCGAGCACCTCGATCGCAGGGACGACGACGGGCTGATCGACCCGCTTGACGCCTTCGATGCGCTGCGTCGGTCGGCCACAGCGCTGCAAGCCTGGCGCGACTGCGGCCGAGCCGGCCCGCGGCCGCCCGGTCGTCTGCGCCCCCTCGTTGACCCCGCACTGTCGAGCACCAAGACCCGCTGGGCGACGCAGGTCTACCTCCGTGTCTACGACCCTGACGGTCGGCCGAGGGCCCTAAGACGGAGTGGGGAGTTCTGACCGGCAACACGCACGCCGTTCACTCCGGGGCAGGTCAGCCAACGAGCAGATAGGCCAGAACGGCCCCACCGAGAAGGCGGCGGAACGGGTTGACCCCGACCAACACCTCATGCAGCGCCCACCAGGCGAGCGCCGCATCGCCCGCCCAGTGCAGGACGTCGTGAACTGTGGAGGATGGTGCAGCCAAGGCCTGGGCGAACCGGAGGACCAGGAACAGCACGAGCGACACATTCGGTGCCTGCGCGATCGTGATCCTCCCCGTCGCACGGCTCCGGAACGTCCAGTCGAAACTGCGCGTGACAGGCGAGACCGACAGGAAGTTGCTCATGGGGGATGCGCTACCCGACGCAGCAGGTCTCAAGCAGTCCGTTGAGCGGAAGCCCTGCAGGATGCTGGTCGTGATGGCGCGCTGCTGGGCCTACTATCCGCGGCGTTGCACCTACGGGGCGCAGGGTCCAGGGCCTCCTGGTGCCCCAGACAAGTCGGAGGGACGAACACATCGGTGATCGGAGTTGTCGGTTCTCCTGATTCTGTGGCTCGGGTCCTGGAAGTAGCGGCTGACATCGGCCTTGCTGATCAGGTGATCGGCAGGGCCTACAGCAACGTCGACCAGGTGCCGTCGATCTCCCGCGATCTCGACCAGCTCTGCCGAGTGCTGCTGTTCACCGGACGCGTCCCCTTCAGTCGCGCGGTGGAAGACGAGCACGTCTTGCAGGCGACGGTCGATTATGTTCCGCACACGGCCATCGACCTGTACCGGACGTTGTCGGTCGTGCTGCTGCGCACCGGAGGCGAGATCCCGGCCGTCAGCGTCGACACCATCGACGAGGACGTCGTGGCGGAGGTCTTCCAAGACCTTGGGGTTGCGCCGACGTTCGAGGTGCTCTCGCTCGATGCAGGACTGGGCCGACTTCGGTCCATGGACGAGGTGGTGCAATTCCACCTTGATGCGCTCGGCGACGGGCGAGCAGCGCTGAGCCTCACCTGCTTGGGCGCTGTCAATCGCACCCTGGATCAGATGGGTGCACCCGTCCTGCGCATCGAGCACACCCGCTCGACGCTGCGGCAGGCGCTCTCCCGCGCAGCGTCAGCCATGAGGATGGCCGAGGTGGAGGGCTCGCAGCTCGCGGCCGCCGTGTTGCGCCCCCTGGACACGCGACGTCGTCGCGCCGCCCCTCCGCACGTGCGTAGCTTCTCCGAGCAGCTTCGTGGAGTGGCCCGGCCGGCGGAGGACGGGACCTGGGTGGTCCACACGACCATCGCCGCAGTGCGATCCCTGATGCCGGGTGGTGCCGCCACCGTCCCGGAGGGGTGGTCGGCAGGCTACGGCGCGGGCGCGACGGTGCTTGATGCCGAGGCAAACGCCCGGCGGGCCCTCGCCCTCGGAGGCGCCGGCCACGGCCCCTTCACCGTGTTGACTGACGGGAGTGTGCTCGGTCTCGAGGCGACCGGTGTCCCGGGTTACGGCTTGCGGGAGACGGACGGCCTCGTTCTGGCACACGCGCGGGAGGTGGGCTTGAGATCCCTCACCCTCGCAAGGCTCACCGTCGCCTTGCGCGGACTGGACCCCGCCTCGTTCACAGCGCGGGAGCTCGCTGTTGCCTACGGCTGCGGAGCCCGGTCGGCGCGCCGCATGCTCACGACGCTTCAAACCGCGGGGGTTGCCACCGTCCGCGGAGTCGAGGGTCCGCCCCGCGCGGGTCGCCCCCAAGCCGTCTACAGGATCGATGTGGACCGGCTCGTTCCGCGTCGCTGACGTCCGCCCTTGACAAGTCGCGCCACCTCCGGCAGGTTCGTGCGTCTGAATTTAGGTCTAATAAAGGACGTCTCTTGGACCCCCGGCTGACGAACGACTTGATCGAGTTCCGACGCGACCTGCATCGGTCGCCGGAGCTGCGGTTTCAGGAGCTGCGCACCGCCAAGCTGGTGGCCGAGCGGCTGCGCACGGCTGGGCTCGAACCGCGGACGGGACAGGCGCGTACCGGCGTCGTCGCGACCCTGGAAGGGGAGAGCGCGCATCCGCATGTGGTCCTCCGTGCCGACATCGACGCCCTGCCGACAGCTGACCTGAAGTCCGTCGACTATGCCTCGACGACCCCGGGTGTTGCGCACGCCTGCGGCCATGACGTGCACACCACCGTGGTGCTCGGAGTCGCGGAGACCTTGGCTTCGCGAGCTGTTCGGCGCGGGCGGATCACCTTCGTGTTTCAGCCCGCCGAGGAGATCCCGTTCGGCGAGACGAGCGGTGGGCGGGAGATGCTCGAAACAGGGGTACTCGAGGACGTCGACGTGGTCCTCGGACTGCACTGCTGGCCGACACTGGACGCGGGGGTCATCGGCATCGACCGCGAGGTCGCCATGGCCGCGAAGCTGGCCTTTCAGATCAAGGTCACCGGCACGGGTGCCCACGCTGCCACTCCCAGCGACGGCCGTGACGCGCTGCTCGCCGCGAGCGCCATCGTCGGATCCCTTCACCAGCTGCTCGGTCGTGCCGTCGACGCTGGCAGTCGCGCCGCGCTCAACGTCGGCACGTTCCAGGCCGGCCAATCGCAGAGCATCGTGCCCTCCGCCGCCGAGCTCACCGGCACGATCCGTACCATTGACGAGCACGACGCCAAGCGTCTTCGGAGTGCCGTGGAGCGTGTGGTTCACGGCCTGGCGAGCGCGGCGGGCGTTATCGCAGAGGTCGATTGGAAGAACGACATGCCAGCCGTTCGCAACGATGCGCGGCTGGTCGCGCGCGCGCTCGCCGCGCCTGCGGTGTCGGACGAGGTGTCGTTCGTTGCCCTCGACCAGCCACCCATGACGACCGACGACTTCGCGCTCTACGCCGAGCAGCGCCCCGGGCTCTACGTCAAGCTCGGAGTGCGCGACCCGTCGGGTCTGCGCCCGGCACGGCCGCTCCACGACGGGCTCTTCGATGTGGACGAGCGCTCGATACCAGCGGGAGTCGCGGGTCTCACCGCCTTGATCGATGACCTCTTCGAGAACGGCTGGCACGGAGACGCGCAGTCATGAGTGGGCACTTCTACTACCTACCCATGGACAGCGTCCACTACGGCCGTGGTTCGCTCAACGAGCTGCTCGGTGAGCTCGATCGCCTTGGTGGGCAGCGCGCCCTGATCGTGACGTCGCCCACGGTTCGCCGGCGGCCCGAGCTCGGCGAGCGTGTTGAGTCGATGCTCGGTTCGCGTTGCGTGGGCGTGTTCGACGGCGTCCGACCGCACGTGCCCTACGCGTGCCTGCAGCCAGGACTGGACCTGCTGAACGAGACCAAGCCTGACATCCTCGTGACACTCGGTGCAGGGAGTGTCGTCGACGCCGGCCGGGCACTTGCCCTGGCCGCTGGCGAGGGGCTCCGTGACGTGATGGAGCTCCAGCGCTGGCGGGCAGTGTTCCATCCGCCGAGCGGGACGGAGCTGCCTCCGACGAGCGGGCGGGCCCTGCCCATCATCGCCATCCCGACAACGCTGTCGGCGGCTGAGTTCGCCAACTGCGGGGCCGTGACGAGCATCGAGCGCGGGACCAAGGACCTGCTGATTGCGGATGAGCTCACGCCACGGTCGGTCCTGCTGGACCCAGAGCTCGGCGTCACCACCCCCGCAGAGCTCTGGGTAAGCACCGGAATGAGGGCTCTGGACCACGCCATCGAGACGGTGTACTCCCCGCGAAGCGGCCCCGTCACTGACGCTCTCGCCCTTGACGCGATACGCCGGTTGTCCCGTGCCTTGCCTGCCACCATCGGCGACCCCCAGGACCTCGATGCGCGCAGTGAAGCGCAGCTCGGCGCCTGGGCGTCGTACTTCGGTGAGATGAACTTGACGTTGGGCTTGTCCCACGCGATCGGCCATCAGATCGGTGCTCGGCATGGTGTGCAGCACGGTTGGACGTCGTGCGTCGTGCTGCCTTCGGTGATGCGCTGGCTCGGGCCGGCGACATCGAGCAAGCAGGCTCGGATTGCCGACGCGCTCGGCGTCGACACCACGCGACTCACCGACGCCGCAGCTGCCGCCGCAGCTGCAGATGCCGTCGAGGCCCTCGTCGTCGGCCTTGGACTCCCGGCTCGGCTCGAGGACCTGGGTGTGACGCCCCAGCACTACTCGGGGCTGGCCGATGCCGTCATGCAGGATCTTGTCGTCGCCGGCAGCCCACGACCGGTCACCCATGCAGATGTGGTCCATCTCCTGGAGCAGTGCGCATGACCGCGACGTCGGCGGTGTCGGTGCGCGGCCTGACCAAGACCTACCCCGGTGTGCGTGCGCTCGACGGGGTTGACCTCGACGTGCTGCCGGGAGAGGTGCACGTCCTGCTCGGCGAGAACGGCGCCGGCAAGTCGACGTTGGTCAAGATGTTGTCCGGCGCCGTCCAACCTGATAGCGGATCCATTGCGATCGACGGCCACCCGGTCGTGCTCGCCACACCGCACGCCGCACAGCACGCCGGGATCAGCACGGTGCACCAAGAGCTGTCGCTGGTTCCTGACCTCACTGTCGCCCAGAACCTGTTCCTGGGCCAGGAGCTCGTGCACTCGGGAACACCCTTCCTGGACGAGGACGCCATGAACCGGCGGGCCTCGGAGCTGCTCGCCGCGCTCGGCCTGCAGCTCAACCCGAACCTGCCGGTGCGACGACTCAGCCTTGCTGTGCGCCAGGTTGTCGAGATCGTGCGTGCGCTCTCGCGCCTCCCTCGGGTGCTCATCCTGGACGAACCCACCTCTTCGCTGTCCGAGCAGGAGACCAGTGAGCTGTTCACCCGGGTCCGGCAGATCACGGCCGAGGGCGTCGGCGTCATCTACATCTCCCACCGGCTGGAGGAGCTGGAGCAGATCGCGGACCGCGTGACCGTCATGCGTGACGGCCGCATCGTCAGCCACGGGCTGCCCGCGTCTACCCCTCTGCCCGAGCTGGTCCGGCTGATGGTCGGCCGGGAGGTGGGCGAGGAGTTCCCACCGCGCCGGACGACGCACGGCGACGCGCTGCTCAAGGTCCGCAACATCACGATTCCCGGCAGCGTCGATGACGTCTCCTTTGACGTGCACGCCGGCGAGGTGCTCGGCATCTTCGGGCTCGTTGGCGCGGGACGGACCGAGTTGCTGCGCGGCCTCTTCGGTCTGGACCGGGCGAGCGGCACGATCGAGCTGGAAGGGCACCGGCTCGACGGCGGCACCCCTGCCCGGTCCCTCGCCCGCGGCTTGGCTCTCGTCCCGGAGGACCGCCATGCCTGGGGTCTGGTGCTCCCCATGAACATCCAGCAGAACATCAGCCTCTCTGCTCTGGACCAGTGCACATCCGGGGGAGTTCTCCGACGCTCGCGGGTCGCGGCTCTGGGGGGACGCTTCATGGCCGCGATGAGCATCAAGGCGCCGAGTGGAACGACGGCCGTCGGGACGCTGTCCGGTGGCAACCAGCAGAAGGTTGTCATCGCACGGACACTGGCCGCCGGCAGTCGCGTCCTCCTGCTGGATGAGCCCACCCGAGGTGTCGACATCGGGGCCAAGATAGAGATCTACGAACTCGTGGCGGCGCTCGCGTCCGAAGGCAAGGCCGTCGTGGTCGTCTCCTCCGAGCTTCCCGAGGTGGTGGGGCTCAGCGACCGCATCCTGGTGATGCGTCAGGGCCACATCAGTGCCGAGTTCTCCTCCGCCAGCGTTTCCCCTGAGGCGCTCCTCAACGCCGCCTTGACTCACGAGAAGGGGGCGGCATGACCGCCGAAACCACGACCCGCCTTCGGTTACCGCGGCTGAACTGGGAGGTCGCGGGTCTGCCCGCGGTGCTCGTAGCGCTGGTCGTCTTCTTCTCCGTACAAGCCCCGAACTTCGCTGCCACGACGAACTTCTCCAACGTCGCGCGGCAGGTGGCGGTGCTTGCCCTGATCGCCACAGCCGAGACCGTGGTCATCCTCACCGCCGGCATCGACCTGTCGGTCGGCTCCGTGGTCGCGCTCGCAAGCGTCCTCACCGCGACCGGTCTCCGAGACGGCAATCCCCTCTGGGGAATCGCCATGGCTCTGGGCGCGGGCCTGCTCGTCGGCTTGGTCAACGGACTGATCATCGGGTTCACGGCGGTCACCCCGTTCATCGTCACGCTGGGGATGCTCTCCGTGGTGAGCGGCACGGCACTCACCATCACCAACGGGGATCCGATCTTCCAGCTCCCCGACTCGTGGTTCTTCAAGCTCGGAATCGGCTTCGCGGGTCCGATCCCGATCCCGGTGGTCATCGCGGCCGCCGTGTTCGTCGTCATCTCGGTACTGCTGTACCGGACTCGCTTCGGAACTCACGTCTACGCCGTTGGCGGCAACGAGCAAGCAGCGAGACTCGCGGGCATCGGGGTCGCCCGGACGAAGCTCAAGGTGTACCTGCTGAGCGGGCTCTGCGCTGCGCTGGGCGGTGTCATCCTCACCGCACGCGTCCGTTCCGGTCAGCCCCTTCTCGGCCAGGGCATGGAGCTCAACGCGGTCGCTGCTGTCGTCATTGGTGGCACCTCGTTGTTCGGCGGTCGTGGGCGGCTCATCGGAACCATCTACGGCGTGCTTCTCGTCGGCATCGTCAGCAACGGTCTCGACCTGTTGGGTATCTCGACGTTCATCCAGCGCATCGTGATCGGCGCCGCCACCATCGGCGCGGTGCTGCTCACAGTCCTGCGCGAGGGGGGGCGCAAGCGCTGAGAGCGACTCGGCCCACGGCTCGATCCAACTTTCCTGATCATGAGGTGAACGTGCACGTTCGAATGCAGCACATGAAGGTCGTCCTGCCGGCGATGGTGATGAGCCTGGCGCTCGCCGCTTGCGGAGGCAGCAGCGGCAGCAAGGCCGCCGGGGCCACGTCGTCTGGGCAGCCGGAGCCGACAGCGTCGGCGAGCCCCCCGGCTTCGCTGCCCATCGCGAAGGTCGTTCCGGGCCTCAAGGCCAACAAGCCGTACCGGATTGCGGTCCTGTTCCCGAACGCGGGGGACCCCTACTTCCAGCAGAAGGCCTACGGCTACCGCAACGAGGCGGCCAAGGTTGGCGCCACTGTCACCTTCTTCGACGCCGGCGGCTACGCCAACATCGAGAAGCAGATCTCGCAGATCGAGAACGTCGTCCAGCAGAAGTTCGACGCGATCGCCATTGCGGTCACGAGCAGCACCGGCACCGTGCCGGCCCTGTTGGCAGCGCAGAAGGCCGGCGTTCTCGTCGTAGGCGACGGGGTGTTCCCGCAGACCGACCAGGTCCTCAAGCGCGGCGAGGACAGTGAGCGGGCGGGATACAACTCAGGCAAGTACTTGTGCGACCAACTCCACAGCGGTGACGGTGTCGGCCTGTTGCTCGGGCCTCCTGGGATCGACTTGATCAAGCTTCGTGAGGTCGGTGTCAAGAGCGGCCTGGCCGCGTGCCCCGGAGTGAAGGTGGTCAAGGCCCTCAACAACCTGTCTGACCTGCCGTCCTCGCTGTCGGCTGCGGAGAACATCCTGCAGGCTGACCCGAACGTGAAGGGCATTTACGCGTTCAACAGCGTGGTGGCTCAGGCCGTGGTGCAGTCGCTGCAGAGCGCCGGTAAGAAGCCGGGCGAGGTGAAGGTGACCACGGTCGACCTCGACCCGGACCTCGAGAAGCTCATGACGCAGGGTTGGGTCCAGCACACCAGCGTCGGCGGCTCCGTGCTGCTCGGCCGGGTGGTGGTCGACACGATCACGCAGAAGCTCAACGGCACGCCCGTCGGCAAGGAGGCGTACCTGGTTCCTGTTCAGATCACGCCGGCAAACGTCGGGAGCTTTGACCGAAGCATCCTGTACCCGCCGACCGGTTCCTAGGTCACCGCAGACGTGCCCTGCCCGACCGGTCCCTGCCCCGGCCGGTCGGGCAGGGTACGCACCAACCCTAGAAGGAGTCCCCGTGGCAACAGATCTCGTCGAGCGTCATGCTCAAGCCGGTCGAGAGCTACGCCGTCACTTCCCCGGAGACCCGAGCGAGCCGATCCCCAACCTGGTGGCTGGGGAGTGGGCCACGGATGGGGACGGGGCCTTCGACACCATCGACCCGGCCAGTGGGACCGCGTTGATGGCGGTGTCCATCGCCGGACCGCGGCAAGTCGAGCGCGCCGTCGGCGCGGCCGTGGATGCCGCCGCTGCCTGGTGGCGGATGGATGGGCAGGATCGGGCACGGCTGCTCCGAGGGGTGGCCGACGAGATCCGCAGTCACGCAGACACGTTGGGCCTGGCCGACACCTTGGACGTGGGTCGCCCGATCAGGGACACGGTCGCCCGAGACGTCGAGCGGGCGGCGAGGCTCTTCGAGTTCTGGGCGGGCACCACCGATCGGTTGCGGGGAGCGGCCGTCCCTGTGCAGCCCGGGTTCAGCAACGTCGTCGTCCGTGAGCCCTACGGCGTGGTGGCGGCCATCACACCATGGAACTACCCGTTGACGAACGCCGCCACGAAGCTCGCCCCGGCGCTGGCCACCGGCAACGCGGTCGTGCTCAAGCCGGCTGAGGAGTCGCCGCTGTCCGCGCTGCTCCTCGGTCAGATCCTGCACAGGGCCGGACTGCCCGCCGGGCTGGTCAGTGTGCTCAACGGACCGGGCGAGACCACCGGCAGTGCGCTCGTGGAACACCCCGCCGTGGAGAAGGTCGCGTTCACCGGCTCCACCACCGTGGGCAAGCTCATCGGCGGACGCTGCGGGGCGTTGCTCAAGTCCGTCAGCTTGGAACTCGGGGGGAAGAGCCCGTTCCTGGTCTTTCCCGATGCCGACCTTGCCGCCGCCGCCGACGCCGCCACGTTCACGGCGTTTCTCAACGCGGGCCAGACCTGCACCGCAGGTACGCGCCTGCTGGTGCACGCCTCCGTGGCGGAGGAGTTCCTCGAGCTGGTACGCCAGCGGGTCGGAAGGCTGCGCATCGGTGACCCTCTGGACGACACCACCGATCTCGGCCCGATCGTCTCGGAACGTCAGCTCCAAACCGTCCGGGGCTATGTCGAGTCGGCCGTCTCGGACGGAGCGCATCGGCTGAACACGCCGGGCCACGTGCCGACGACAGGCTGGTTCCACGAGCCGGTTGTGTTCGCCAACGTCACGGCGGAGATGAAGATCGCCCGCGAAGAGGTCTTCGGCCCGGTTCTCTCCGTCTTCACGTTCGACGACGAAGAACAAGCAATAGCCATGGCGAACGACACCGAGTATGGCCTGGCTGCCTCCGTCTGGACGCGCGACGGCGCCCGCGCGGCCCGCCTCGGACCAGTTCTTCAGGCCGGCCTGGTCTGGGTCAACTGCGTGCACGTCCTCCACCCGGGATCGCCCTACGGCGGCTACAAGGCCAGCGGGGTCGGCCTGGAGATGGGTGATGAAGCAATCGCCCAGTTCATGCGGGTCAAGAGCGTGTGGACGGCAGTGCAGCCTTGGCGCTCGCCCTGGCAGTAGCGGTCGTCGGCAGTCCGGGCCAACGGCGAGGGTCCGATGTCGGGCTGCAAGGTCCTTCTCGTCGGGTACTCCGGCGATCATCGAGCCGAGCTGGTCGCGCCCATCACCGGAGCGGGCGGCTCTCCACGCTGGATGCCCCGTCGAGGGGTTCTTCTGGCGCCCCTCTCGGCGACCTCGTCAGGGCGTGCCAACGTATGGCCGCTCCTCGGTGACCGTGCCGCACCCGGTCCAGCCCGAGTAGCGCTTCGCCGTGGACGCCGGCGGAGCCCGGTGCGTCGTGACGAGGGCGCCGGCCTTGACCCAGTGGTCGCTCGACCAGCGCCAGCGCTGGCGGGTCCACGTGTAGGTCCCGGTGCCCGCTGGACCAGAGCTGAAGGACTCGTACTGCTCCACCACGCCGGGGCTGACGCAGTGCCAACCCATGTTGTGGCTGAGCGAGCCATCTGATCCCCAGCTGCCCTCGCGCGGCAGGTCCAGCCGGTACGGGTTGGGGGCGGGGAGGGCAACAAGCTGGCCTCCGCGGAGGGTCACCATGGTCGCCTCGTAGCCGTGCGCGCCGTCAAGGAACCCGACAAGGACCTCCTGACCGGCCACCCCGTCGACATGGGCGGCGCCGAGCACGACGTGCCCGAAGGCGGGGCCGTCGAGCCGCACCCGGTAGGTGAAGATCGCGGTCGCGGTCCGCAATCGCAGCACGGGCGCCGGGGCAGGTGCCGACTGCCAGTAGTAGCCGCCGTACATGTCCTGCTTCGGGTGACCGACGACGGCGATCGTGTCCTGGACCCCGTCGGCATCCATATCAGCCGTGCCGTCGACGTGGCAGTCGGCGACGCCCTGGCACACCGGTGGCGGCGCGGGCACGTGCGTCGCCGTCGGCAGCACAACACGGTGGGACGGTACGGCGGTCGGCCCGACTGGCGGGGTGGGAGACGCGGTCGGAGCCGCCGTGGGCGTCTGGGTGGACGGGACGACGACAGCCCGGTCCGTGCCACCGCCTGCCAGGGCGGCACCGGCAGTCACGCCCGCGACGAGAACAGCGGCTGCCGTCACGCCGTACAGGGCTCGCTTCCGCAGCTGCCGCTGGCGTCCGCGAGCCCGCACCGTGTCCGCGGTCGGCAGGACGGCCTGGTCGCCAACAGCTCGCAGGCCGTCGAAGAAGTCATCCACGGGAGGTCTCCATGTCGTCACCAAGCAGCCCGGCGAGGGCAGCGCGGCCGCGCGACAGGCGGGCCTTCACCGTTCCCTCCGGGACGCCCGTCTCGCGGGCGACCTCGGTGACGGACAGGTCGCCGAGGTGGTGGAGGACGAGCGCGCGGCGCTGCGCCTCGGGAAGCCTGCGGAGGGCGGAGGCGATAGCGACCGCGTCCGGCGACGGCCCCGCGATCGACCTGGGCGTCGGGTTGGCGCGGTGCAGACGCAGGCCCTGCTGCGTCCGGCGCCAGCGGCTGCGCGCGAGGCGAAAGGCCACGACACGCACCCACGCGACAGGGGCATCGAGGTCGCGAACGCTGGACCAGCGCTGCCAGGCCCGCGCGTACGCCTCCTGCAGGCAGTCCTGAGCCTCGGCCCAGTCGCCCGTCAGCCCGTACAACTGCGAGAGCAGCCCCCGCGACGACGCGGCGTAGAACGCGTCGAAGTCGTCATCCGCAGCGCACCCGGTGCGCCCCCCCGACGTCTCCACCGGTCTCCCTCCGAAGCGGTACGGCGCCACTTGCCCGTTACACGCGCGGTGACGAGGCCCGGTTGCACTAACCCGGACATTCTTTCGCAGCTGTGGGGATCTGTGGTTACGCCAGCGCCCTTGCGTCACCGGAACGACGGGCCCGCCGGTACTCCTCGAGCGCGACGTGGACGAGCCGCAGCGGTCGCTTTCGTCGTCCGAGACGTCCCCGCGCAGCAGAGCAGAGGCCGCAAAAGGGCTGTGGACGAGGTCCATTTGGACCCCGATCTGCTGCAACACGCTCGAAAGGCCTTGTTCCGCAGTGCGGACTGTGTTTACTATGCCGAAACGCCGAGACGATCGACGCAACACAGACGATGGAAGGGAGGATCGGGGTGCCGGTCATCCAGGTGTACCTCTTGGAGGGGCGCTCTGAGGAAGTCAAATCCACCCTCGCACGCGAGCTGACAGCCGCCGTCGAGCGGTCGCTGGGCTCCGACCCGGAGCGCGTGCAGGTGCTCATCAACAGCGTTGCCGGTGGAGACTGGTTCCGAGCCGGGACCGCTCTGGGGCTTCCCGGGGAGCAGCCTTCGTGAGCGGCGTCGACGACCTTCTTGAGCGGCTGTGCGCGGCAACTGTGTTCGAGCTCGAGCACGACCGGTACATCGGGGCCCCGATCTTCTCGGGTCACTGGCCTGGCTTCCTCTACACGCTGCACCGCCGTCACGAGCCGGGTCTGGGTCGGACGAGCGCGTCCGGCACGATCACCATGGCGGAGCACTCGGGCACGCACATCGACGCCCTGTGTCACCAGGCGCTCGAGATGGAGATGTTCGGGGGCGTCTCCGTTGACTCCTCCGTGCAGACCCCGACCGGCTTCACCGAGCTCGGCGCCGAGCAGATCGGGCCGATCCTGCGGCGCGGGCTGCTGCTGGACGTGGCCGCGGCCAAGGGCGTGGACCGCCTCCCGGCCGGCTATCTCGTGACGGGCGACGACCTGCAGGCCGCCGTCGATGCGCAGCAGCTCACCGTTCGTCCCGGTGACTGCTTGCTGGTACGGACCGGGACAGGTGCGATCTTCAACGACCCTGAGTCGTACCTGGAGGGCGCCGGGGTCGGGGCCGACGGCGCCCGGTGGCTCGCGGCCCGGGAGCCCTTCCTCTGCGGCGCCGACAACGTCGCCTTCGACTACCACCCAAACGTCGACCCCGAGCTGGGCTCGTTGCCCTCTCACACCGTCCTCATCATCGAGGCCGGGATCTACATCGTCGAGAACCTGTTCCTCGAGGGGCTCGCGTCGGCCGGCTGCCACGAGTTCGTCTTCGTCTGCCTGCCCATGAAGTTGCGCGGAGTGACTGGCTCTCCCGTGCGACCGATCGCGCTCTCGACCAACTTCTAATCCCGAATCATCACGAAGGAGAACCCTGTGGCATCACTGACGCTTGACGCGGCCAACGCGGTGGTCGAGGCGGCCCTCGCCAAGGCACGCGAGATCGGCTCACCCTCCTCGATCTCGGTCTTGGACGAGGGTCGCGAGCTGCTCGCGTTCGTTCGCATGGACGACGCGCTGCTTGCCAGCGTCGCCATCTCTCAGGCCAAGGCCTACACCTCGCGCTCCCTCAACTGCGCGACGAAGGACGTAGAGGGAGCGGCCCAGCCGGGAGCCCCCCTGTTCGGGCTGCAGGTCGCGCACCTCGCGGCCGGTCGGGCGCTCGTCACGTTCGGCGGCGGTGTTCCGATCACCGTCGACGGCAAGGTCGTCGGCGCGGTCGGTGTGGCGGGCGGCTCGCCCGACCAGGACCACGAGATCGCCACGGCCGGTGCGGCCGCCATCGCTCAGTGACGTCGGCCATGACAGACCTCAGGCAGCTGGTAGGCAAGCGCGTCGTCATGACCGGCGCAGCCGGCAACATCGGGCGGGCCACGGCGATCCTGCTCGCCCAGCACGGAGCCCGTATCGCCATCGGTGACCTGGATGTGTCCGGTGCCGAGGAGACCGTTCGCCTCATCGAGGCCGAGGGAGGCGAGGCGTTCGTCGTCAAGACCGATGTCTCGAGCGAGGAGGCCGTCGCCAACCTCACGGCCACGGCCGCAGAGCGCCTCGGGGGCATCGACATCGCCTTCTTCAACGCGGGCCTGCAGCGCTCGGGTCGCGTGACGGACTTCGAGGCCCAGGACTGGGACGCGTTGTTCACCGTCAACCCGCGGCACTGCTTCCTCGGGGCGAAGCACGTCGTTCCGTACCTCAAGCAGTCCGGGGGAGGCGTCATCGCTCTCACCGCCTCCCTCGCCGCAGTGAAGGGCGGCCCCGGCATGACGGCCTACTCGGCGTCGAAGGGCGCCATCGTCGGCTTCGGCCGGGCGCTCGCCGCGGAGCTGGCGCCCGACCAGATCCGGGTCAACACCATCTGCCCCGGTTGGATCGACACGCCGTTCAACCAACCAGCCATCAGCTTCATGGGTGGCCGGGAAGCCCAGGAGAAGGCCGTCAGCGAGATCGTCCCGCTCGGTCGTCAGGGCTCCTCTGAGGAGATCGCCTCCAGCGTTCTCTACCTGGTCTCCGACGCCTCGTCGTACATGACAGGCCAGGTCTTGATCGTCGATGGCGGCGTGGCTTGACGCCCCGCCTCCGCCGCACTGAGTCGCCGTTCTGCCCGTCAACCCGTGCCTTCTACGAAAGCGAGAAATGAGATGAATGATCGTCGCGAGTTCGCCCGCGAGGGGCTGCGGTCCCTCGGCGACGCGAGTCTTTCGCGCCGTAACCTGCTGGCCGCGGGAGGGCTGGCTGGTCTCGCGGGGCTGCTCGCGGCCTGCGGCGGCTCGTCGTCGAAGTCCTCGACGGGCAGCTCGGCGCCGACCCTGAGCGCGGCGGACGCCGCAGCGGCGCAGGGACTCACGACGATCTTTGGCCCCGGCGGCAAGCCGGGGGGCGCCGGCGTGGTCGTGCCCGCGGGCATGCTCCTCGCCATGACCGGCCAGGGCTCCTTCTTCGGCAAGGTCATGAGCTCGGGCGCCAAGCTGGCCGCGGCGCAGATCAAGGCCGCCAACGGCATCGACTACCGCATCACCATCGCCGACCACAAGAGCGGCTCGGTGCCCGCTGCGCTCAGCGGCACCCGGCAGATGCTGTCGCAGAACAACATCAAGATCCTGCAGACGTCGTACGGCGCACCGAGCGAGGCCATCGTGCCCCTCATCGCCCAGAACAAGCTGCTCTCCTTCAACGGCGGTGGCTCCAGCCCGGGCCAGGTCGGCAAGCCCTTCCTCTGGCAGACCCGCATGATCTTCGGCGACGACCCGTGCCCCGGCGGTCTCGCCTGGATCGCCAAGACCTACCCCAACGCGAAGCGGCTCGCGATCATCGGCACCAAGGAGAACGGCGTCCAGGGCGCCAAGGTCATCGCCCCGGCCGCCTGGGCCAAGCTCACCGGCGGCAGCGTTGTCGCCAACGAGCAGCACGACGTCGGTGCGACCGACTTCAGCTCGCTGGTCGCGCGCATCAAGGCGAGCAACCCCGACGCCATCCTCACCTTCAGCTTCGGGGATGACCCCGGCTACCTCGTCAAGCAGCTGCGTGAGGCGAACGTGAAGGTGCCGATCATGGGTATCGAGTTCACCGCTCAGGCGGCCAAGGTCGCAGGGAGCACCTACGACAGCTACAACTTCGCCACCGACTTCTACGACCCGACCAACCCGAACCCCTGGAACAAGATCTTCGTCGACGGCTACAAGAAGGCCTACGGCGAGGCCCCCGAGTACTACGGCGCGAACTACTACGAAGAGGTCTTCTTCGTCTGGGAGCTCGTCCGCCGGGTCATCGCCGACGGTGGAGACCCGACGAGCACCACGGCGCTGGAGGCTGCACTGGAGAAGAACCCGAAGTTCAAGTCCCTTTACGGCGGCAGCGCGGGGACGACGGGCGAGGTCGTGTTCAACCCGAGCGACCACACGATCTCCAAGCCGATGGGCGTCTTCAAGGTCGTCAACGGCCAACCGGTGAAGATCCAGGCGATCCAGAAGGTCGCTGCCAGCCAGGACCCCCGTCAGGCCCTGGTCTAGACCCTCAGGTTTCCGGAGAGACTCGATGGACTTTCAACTCCTCGCCCAGCTCACGGTGTCGGGCCTGGTCGTGGGGGCGACGTATGCACTCCTGGGTGTGAGCTTCGGCGTCATCTATGCGACGACGAAGATCTTCCATCTCGCGAATGCCGTCCCCTATGCCGCCGCTGCCTACGCAGCTGTGTGGTCGTCCCAGAAGTGGGGACTGCCCCTGCTACCTGCCTGTGCGTTCGGGCTTGTCGCGGGTACGGGGTTTGGCCTGCTCATCGAGGTGCTCGCCTACCGGCCCATGCGCCGGCGGAACGCCACGCTTTTGACGATCTTCCTGGTGTCGCTCGGCATCAGCGTGGCGTTCCCGAACCTGTTGCAGATCGTCTTCGGCCCGGACAACAAGGCGCTGCCGGCCTACAAGAACCCGACCCACCAGATCGGCTCGGTGACGATCTCCCAGCACGACGTACTGGCCTTCATCATCGCGCTCGTCCTCGTCGTTGCCGTCATCGTGTTCATCGACAAGACGCGGTTCGGTAGATCCATCACGGCGATGCGGACCAACGCCACGATGGCCGCCGCTGTCGGCATCGACAGCCGGCGCGTCTACCTGGCGGTGCTCGGGATCGGATCCGCGTTGGCCTCCGTGGCTGGGTTGCTGTTCACGACCAACGGTGTCGCGACCCCGACCATGGGACTGGCGCCGACCCTGACCGGTTTCATCGCCGCGTTCCTCGGTGGCATCGGCTCTCTTCGGGGCGCCGCGCTCGGCGGCATCCTGCTCGGTCTCGTGAGCGGCTGGAGCGCCCTGTTCCTTCAGGTCGACTACGGCCCGGTCGTGGTCTTCGGCGTGATGTTCCTCGTACTGCTCGTCCGGCCCCAGGGCCTGCTGGGGAAGGCGGCTGTTTAGTCATGGCATATGTCGCCGATATCGGCATCACCATCCTCATCTACATCGCACTCGGGGTGTCGCTCAACCTCCTCGTGGGCTACGCGGGTCGCGTGTCGATGGCGCACGCCATCTTCTTCGGGATCGGCGGCTTCACGGCTGCCCGGCTCGTGCTCCCGTCGGGTGGGGGCTTGGGGGGACCGTCGGGGCTCGGGTGGAACTGGCTGGTCGCGGCGCTCGTGGCGGCAGTCGTCGCCTTCCTCGCTGCGCTGCTCATCTCGCTGCCTGCCGTGCGCCTGGTCCGCGGTGAGTACCTGATCCTTCTCACCCTGGCCTTCCAGCTGGTGGGCAACCAGCTGATGGGTGTGCTCGACGGCGTGACCGGCGGTCCCTACGGGTTGTCAGGGATCCCGCCGATCAGCCTGTTCGGGACCTCGCTGATCAAGCCCCAGCAGTTCTTCTGGGTCATGCTTGTCGTTGCGCTCCTGGCGCTCGCGATCTGCGCCGCGCTCGGAGAGTCGCCGTTCGGCCGGCTCCTCAAGGGCATCCGCGAATACGACACCGCGGTCGCCAGCGTCGGCAAGAACCCCGTCGTACCCGAGCTGTTGGCTTTCGGCATCAGCGCGTCCATCGCCGGTGCGGTCGGTGCGATGGCGGCGTACTACTACGGCTCTGTCGTGCCCGGCAACTACACCCTCGACCTGTCGATCCTCGTGGTCTCGGTCGTGGTCCTCGGCGGTATCGGCAACCTCACGGGCACCGTCATCGCCGCGATCGTCGTCGGACTGCTGGAGCCGCTGCTGCGTCAGGCTGTTGGCGACTCGGCCATCCCCTGGCAGGCCGTCGTCTACGGCGCGGCGCTGGTCTTGATGATGCGCCTGCGCCCCAGCGGACTGCTCCCGGAAGGGGTGGGCATCACACGGCTCCTTCCCTCACGGCGTCGACGTCAGCTCGAGAACGTGCCCACCCCGGAGGAGGCACTGGGACGTCTTTCGCGGGTCACCGACGCCGCTGCCCAGGGGTCCGGTCCGGTGCTCGAGACCCAGGACCTGAAGAAGAGCTTCGGTGGGCTGCAGGCGGTGGCCGGTGCGACGTTCGCGTTGCCGGCCGGCCAGATCACCGCACTCATCGGGCCGAACGGTGCCGGCAAGACCACGATCTTCAACATGATCACCGGAACCCTGCAGGCCGACTCGGGTCGGGTCTGCCTACGGG
>JAOPVP010000024.1 GCA_025966135.1 Frankiales bacterium | reverse complement strand
CCGAACACCTGCTGGCTGGTGAGCGTCGAGGTCTGCCCGCCCGCCGTGATGGTCAGAACCGGGTCGCTGGGGCCCTTGCCGACGACGGCGTAGGACACGACCGAGGTGCCCGGCACGCCGCCGGCTGCGGCCGACAGCTGCAGCGGGCCGAGCAGCTTGATGGTGAGCTCACCGGGCGTGCCCTTGAGCAACGTGATCGGCGCGAGGATCTGCGTGGTCTGCGCGAGCAGCCCCGAGTTGCCGGTGGTGACCGTCGTGCCGTTGGCCTTGGTCGGCACCACCAGCTTGGTGTGGGACACCGACTCGGAGGTGTTGCCGAGCACGGCGACCGACGTACCAGGCGTCGGGGTCAGCGCGGTCGCGTGGGCCACGTGGGCAGCGCCGTTGCTGATGTCCTTGCCCACCACGCACGCACCGTCTGCGGTGGTGTTGGCGGCGGCGGTGCTCGGCAGGACCGAGGCGTTCACCAGCGGGTCGATGGGGAGCGTGAGGAGCTCACCGCTCGCGCTGCTCGGAGCCGGCGAGGTGGCCTCGGCCACTGTCTGGGCGATGGTCGGCGGAGCGGTCTGGCTGCCGAGGAGCCCCACGCTGACGCCGGCACCGTGGCCGTACGCCGTCTTGCCCGTGCTGCTCTTGGCGAGCAGCGGCTGCAGGAGCTGGTCGGAGGTGCCGAGCCCTGTGGGCACGGCGACACCGGCCGCGGACTGGCCCACGGCCGCCTTCGCGACGTCGATGGGCGGCAGGTTGGCGGCGTTGGCGAACACCAGCGAGCCGTCGCTGAGGGCGGAGTAGGCGCTGCTCGATCCCGCGGCGTGCGGGAGCAGGGCTTGAGGGGTCGCAGCGGTGGCCGCGGGTGCGGACAGCGCCCCAGCGACCAGGAAGCAGGAGATCAGACCTGCTGCGCGAGAGTGGGTGGCCAATAACACGAGGGCTCCTCTGGGTACAAGACCTGGCTCCGGCGGCGTCCCAAGACGGCGCGGTCAGGGTCTAGGCAATGCCCCGCTGGGTCAGTGGCGAGGTCGTTCGGACACCTCAGGCGTCCGACAATGACAACGACAGGGCTGCCCCCGCCTCGCGTGAACAATACGTGCATTTTGCTACTAATTTGCCCATTGTGGCCAGAGATTCGGACATCACCTGACGCTGGGTGATGAATCGGACACGAGACGTTGCACACAGGCCCGGTTCCGAGTGTCGGAACCGGGCCTGTGTCGGGTTTTCGCGCGGGGCAGCAGGTCAGACGGTGGCCTTGGCTGCCTCGATCACGTCGGTCGTGCCAGCGACGCCTCGCCGGTTGCTCACGGTCACCGCCACGACGATGCCGGCGATGGCCAGCCCGGCGACCAGGGCACGGACACCCTTGTTCGCGTCGATGCCGATGCCGTACTTCACGACGCTCGGCGCGATGAGGAGGCCGACGAGGTTCATCACCTTCAGCAGCGGGTTGAGAGCCGGTCCGGCGGTGTCCTTGAAGGGGTCACCGACGGTGTCACCGATGATCGTCGCCTCGTGCGCAGGCGAGCCCTTGCCGCCGTGCGTCCCGTCCTCAACGAGCTTCTTGGCGTTGTCCCACGCGCCGCCGGAGTTGGCGAGGAAGACCGCCATGAGGACGCCCGCCGCGATGGCACCGGCGAGGAAGGCGCCGAGCGGCGCGTAGCCGAGGGCGAAGCCGACAGCGATCGGTGCCAGGACCGCCAGCAGGCCTGGAGTGGCGAGCTCACGCAGCGAGTCCTTCGTGCAGATGTCGACGACCGCGGCGTAGTCGGGCTTCTCGGTGTAGTCCATGATTCCCGGCTTGGTGCGGAACTGCTCACGCACCTCGAACACCACCCGGCCGGCAGCCCGGGACACCGCGCTGATGGCCAAGCCCGAGAACAAGAACACCACCGAGGCGCCGATGATCAGGCCGAACAGCAGGTTCGGCTTCTCGATCGACAGCGAGAAGGGGCTGTTCGTCTGCGCCGCCACCAGGGCGCGCTCGACGGCGGTCTGGAAGGAGCCGAAGAGCGCGGTGGCGGCCAGCACCGCCGTGGCGATCGCGATGCCCTTGGTGATGGCCTTGGTGGTGTTGCCGACCGCGTCGAGGCTGGTGAGGACGCGCGCACCCTCCTCGCCCACTTCACCGGACATCTCGGCGACGCCCTGGGCGTTGTCGGAGATGGGGCCGAAGGTGTCCATGGCCACGATCACGCCGACCGTGGTGAGCAACCCGGTGCCGGCCAGCGCGACCGCGAACAGCGACAGGACGGTCAGGCCGCTGCCGAGCAGGAAGGCGGCGTAGACGGCGCCGCCGATGAGGATCGCGGAGTAGACGGCCGACTCCAGACCCACCGAGATCCCCGCGAGGATGACCGTCGCGGGCCCGGTCAGCGAACTCTTGCCGATCTCCCGGACCGGCTTGCGCTTGGTCTCGGTGAAGTAGCCGGTCAGGACCTGGATGACGCTGGCCAACACGATGCCGATGATGACCGCGCCCACCGCGTACACACGTGGGTCGCCGGAAAGGGTGCGGACCTGAGCGTTCGCGGACGGGTCCAGCTGCTTGAAGCTGCTCGGCAGGTAGCTGACGGCAGCGATGCCGACGAGGATCGCGGACACCACGGCGGAGAGGAAGAAGCCGCGGTTGATGGCGCTCATGCCGCTGTGGTCGCCGTCGCGCGGGCTGGTGCCGTAGATGCCGACGAGCGCGGTCAGGACGCCGATCGCCGGCACGATCAGTGGGAAGACCAGGCCCTGCGAGCCGAAGGCAGCCTGGCCGAGGATCAGCGCCGCCACCAGGGTCACGGCGTAGGACTCGAACAGGTCGGCCGCCATGCCGGCGCAGTCGCCGACGTTGTCACCCACGTTGTCGGCGATGGTGGCGGCGTTGCGCGGGTCGTCCTCGGGGATGCCCTGCTCGACCTTCCCGACGAGGTCGGCCCCGACGTCCGCGGCCTTGGTGAAGATGCCGCCACCGACGCGCATGAACATCGCCAGCAGCGCACCACCGAAGCCGAAGCCCTCGAGCACCTCAGGCGCGTCCCTGCCATAGACCAGCAGCACCGTGGTCGCGCCCAGCAGACCGAGCCCGACGGTGAACATGCCGACGGTGCCGCCGGAGCGGAAGGCGATCCGGAGCGCGGGCTTGGTGCCGTCCGTGTTGGCGGCGTGCGCCACGCGGACATTGGCCCGGGTCGCCAGGGTCATGCCGATGAACCCGACCAGGGCGGAGAAGAACGCCCCGACGAGGAAGAACACGGAACGACCGACTCGCACCTCCGCGGTGCCTGGCAGCAGGAAGAGCAGCGCGAACACCAGCACGGCGAACACCGCGAGCGTCCGGAACTGCCGGGAGAGGTACGCCGCGGCGCCCTCCTGGACGGCACGGCTGATGTCCCGCATCTTCTGCGGTCCCTGCTCGGCGGCAAGGACCTCCTTGGCGAAGAGACCGGCGAAGGCCAAGGCGACGAGGGAGACGATGAGGATGACGACCAGGATCTTCTTGTCGTCAGGCAGGTAGCTCGGCAGGGTGTTCGCCTCAGCGGCGAGGTGGAGCGCGGACATCCGTCCTCCAGGTCAGCGCGGGCTAATACCCGCAGGCGTCGCCCGGCGAGCTGGTCCGCACGAGCGGCACCGGAAGCCGAGCGGCTCCGACCCGGGATCCGGGGCGGGGCGGGGGCGAGGATACGCACGCCCGCGTGATGCGGCTCACACCGGCACGCCCACAGTCCCGTCCGAGATGCCCGAGATCAGGCCGCCCGTACCGGCAGCGGCCACCGCAACGTCACCGTCGTACCAGATGAGGTGGTCGTGATGTCGAGCTCGTCGACGAGCCCCATGAGCACTGCGAGGGCCACGCGCGGGTCGACCTCGTACTCACCCAGCAGCTCCTCGACCGGGTCGGTCGGCGGGCCGGACTCGGGGCCGGCGTCGGTGACCTCGACGGTCAGGCCGGTCGCGTCGTCGCGCAGCACGATCTTGACCGGGACGTCGGGGGCGTGGGCGGCGTTGAGCGCGACAGCGCGCGAACAGGCCTCCCCGATCGCCAGGCGCAGCTCGTCGACCAGCTCGTCGGCGAGCCGGGCGCGGCGGGCGGCCGCGACGCCCACCAGCCGGGCCGTACGGACATGGACCGGAAGCGGAGACAGGAGCAACTCGACAGTGGCCACGCTGCGTGCTTAGGCCGAGTCAGGAGTGGCGGCGACGGCCTCGTCCACGCTGGCGTGGATGGGGAACACCTTGGTCAGGCCGGTGATGCGGAAGATCTTCAGGATGCGGTCCTGCGTACAGACCAGGCGCAGCGAGCCCTCATGAGCGCGCACCCGCTTGAGCCCGCCGACCAGGACGCCAAGACCGGTGGAGTCCAGGAACTCGACGGCCTCCATGTCCACCACCAGGTGGTAGTGGCCGGCGCTCACCAGGTCGATGAGCTTCTCGCGCAGCTTGGGCGCCGTGTAGACGTCGATCTCGCCGCCCACGACCACGATGGTGCGGTCACCCTCTTGGCGGTCGTCCAGGGACACGTCCACGTCTGATCCTCCCCAACTCATCCTTGCGTCGGCACCCGCCGACAGGCGGTGACGGGCTACCCGCCGCGATGATGATCTAACCCTGTAGCCACCTGCCGCACACTTGTGGGGATGACCACGCTCCCAGCGACGCTGCTGCAGCGGCTGCTTCTCGACCCCACCCGACGGGAACGGGTCACGCACGTCGAGCACGTCCCGGCACGGGTCGGTCGCCGGGCCGACTGGCCGGTGTGGGTCCCGCAGCTCCTCGTCGACCGCCTCGCGCTGCAGGGCGTGCCTGCCCCGTGGGAGCACCAGGCTGCCGCTGCCGACCTGGCCCGTGGCGGCCAGTCGGTGGTGATCAGCACGGGGACCGCGAGCGGCAAGTCGCTGGCCTACCTGCTGCCGGTCCTGTCGGCGTTGCTCGAGGACGAGAAGGCGACGGCGCTCTACCTCTCTCCCACCAAGGCCCTCGCGACCGACCAGCTGCGCGCGATCCGGGCCCTGAACCTCATGCAGGTCCGGGCGGCGACCTACGACGGCGACACCGCCCACGAGGAGCGCGACTGGGTACGACGGTTCGGGACCCTGGTCCTGACGAACCCGGACATGCTGCACCGGGGTGTGCTGCCGCGGCACAGCGACTTCTCCCGGTTCCTGCGGGGCCTGCGCTACGTCGTCGTGGACGAGTGCCATACCTATCGCGGGGTCTTCGGCTCGCACGTCGCGCAGGTGCTGCGCCGGCTGCGTCGGGTCTGCGCCCGTTACGGCGCCGAGCCGGTGTTCCTGCTCGCCTCAGCGACGGCCAGCGAGCCGGACGTGTCCGCGTCCCGCCTGGTCGGCGTGCCGGTCGCGGCAGTCTCCGACGACGCCTCCCCTCGGGGGACCACCGAGTTCGCCCTCTGGGAGCCGCCGCTCATGGACTCCCACGGCGGTGAGAACGGCGCGCCGATCCGGCGCTCCGCGACCGCCGAGACCGGTGACCTGCTGGCCGACCTCGTCGTCGAGGGTGCCCGGACCATCGCCTTCGTCCGCTCGCGCCGTGGCGCCGAGGCGGTCGCGGTGAACGCCCGGCGGGCCGTCACCGAGGCCGCCCCCGAGCTTGCATCGCGGGTCGCGGCCTACCGAGCCGGCTACCTGCCGGAGGAGCGTCGCGAGCTCGAGAAGCGCCTGCAGTCAGGCGACCTGCTCGGTGTCGCAGCCACGAACGCCCTCGAGCTCGGAGTCGACGTGGCGGGTCTGGACGCGGTCATCCTGTCGGGCTGGCCAGGGACCGTCGCCTCGGTCTGGCAGCAGGCGGGCCGCGCAGGCCGAGCGGGCCAGGGGGCGCTCGCGGTCTTCGTCGCGCGCGACGACCCGCTGGACACCTATCTCGTCCACCACCCCTCGGCGATGTTCGGCCGGGCCGTCGAGGCGACCGTTCTCGACCCCTCGAACCCGTATGTCCTGGGACCGCACCTGTGCTGCGCGGCCGCCGAACTGCCGCTCACAGAGGAGGACCTGGAGCTGTTCGGTCCCGGCACCGAGGAGCTGCTCGCCGACCTGGTCCGGCGCGGGCTGCTCCGGCACCGGCCGAAGGGCTGGTTCTGGACCTCTCGCGAGCGTCCCGACGCGGACCTGCGCGGGGCGGGTGGTCCGCCGGTGCGGCTGGTCGAGGCTGCCACCGGGCGGCTGCTGGGAACGGTGGACAACAGCTCGGCCCACTCCCAGGCCCACACCGGCGCGGTCTACCTGCACCAGGGCGAGTCCTACGTCGTCGAGCTGCTCGACCTCGAGGAGGCCGTCGCCCTGGTCCGGCCCGACGAGCCGGACTACAGCACCTCGGCGAGGGACATCACCGACATCAGGATCGCGGAGACGCTGAGGTCGACGACGTACGACGGGGTGGTGCTGTCCTACGGGACCGTGGACGTGACGCACCAAGTCGTGTCGTACCTCAGCAAGCGGGTGGGCAGCGGCGAGGTGCTCGGCGAGGAGCTGCTCGACCTGCCGCCGCGGCAGCTCACGACGCGCGCGGTCTGGTACACCGTCTCCGCCACCCTGCTGGAGGCAGCGTCGCTGGAGTGGGCCGACCTCCCGGGCGCGGCGCATGCCGCCGAGCACGCCGCGATCGGCCTGCTACCGCTGTTCGCGACCTGCGACCGCTGGGACATCGGCGGCGTGTCCACTGCCCTGCACGAGGACACCGGCCTCGCGACCGTCTTCGTGTACGACGGTCACCCGGGTGGGGCCGGCTTCTCCGAGCGGGGTTTCGCCCGCGCCGCCAGTTGGCTGCAGGCGACCCGCGACGCCATCGCCGCGTGCGAGTGCGCGACCGGGTGCCCGTCCTGCGTGCAGTCGCCCAAGTGCGGCAACGGCAACGAACCGCTGGACAAGGCCGGGGCCGTGCGGTTTCTGGACGTTGTGCTCAGGAGCGGACTGGGACAGGTGTGGCCTGGGTAGGTCTTGATCTACCTGACTCCTGGAGGTCTCCGTGGTTGTCCTCGGTCTGCTGCTCCTCGTGCTCTCCGGCGCTCTCACACTGGGTGTCGTGCTGTCCAACACCGACCCGGTCTCGGCATCGGCCTTCGGGGTGACCCTGTCCAACGTCTCGCTGGGCGGGCTCTTCCTCGCCGGCGCAGCTGCCGGGCTGGTGTTCATGCTCGGCCTCGTCCTGCTGTTCATGGGAGCGGCCCGCAAGCGCGCACGCCGGGTCGCCACCAAGCGGCATGTCCACAGCATCCACTCCGAGAAGGAGCAGCTGGCGGAGGAGAACGCCGAGCTGCGTGCCCAGCTGACGGACCCCTACCCGCCCAGCGAGAGCCCCACGACGCCGGTCAACCGGCCTTGACTACTCGTCGGCGTGCGTGCCCAGGTAGCGGCGGAGGTGCGCGCCGACGAGGAGCAGGATCATCGCCGCGGCGATGCTCTTGGCCAGCTGGGCGGAGTCGACCCCGACGACCTGACGGAAGGACGCCAACGGCTGACTGAGGATGCTCGTGCTCTTGGTCGTCTCGGTCTGCGGGGAGTACGGCAGCGACGGCTTGTAGGTGCCCATCGGCAGCGGCTGCTCCGCGCTCGCGCCCGGCAGGGTGGTGGCCGGCAGCGGCGGCAGTTTCGGGATCCCGAGGCTGGGCGAGAAGGCGTGGAAGCTCAACGCGAAGTTGCGCGACGAGACAACAGGGTTGCTCACGGACGGCGGCAGGGTCGCCTTGGCGCCCGGCTTGCCGGCGGTCCCTCCAGAGCTTCCACCTGACGTGCCCCCGGTGGAGCTGCCCTTGGCGCCACCGGCACCCGGCGAACTGCTGGGGCCCGCCGTCGGTCCTGGGGTGGGGGTCGGCGCGGTCAGCGTGGCGCTGGCGGGCGTGCCGGAGGACGACACCGTGCTGCCGCCGCACGTCGCGCAGCCCCCGCTCGAGCGCTTGGCGATGAGCTGGTAGTCGTGGGTCCCGGGGTTGTCCGCGGGGTAGTACAGCGCGTACGAGCAGCTGGTGCTGCTGGAGCAGTTGGCCGAGGCGGGCGTGATGCCGGCATCGATCACGGTGCCACTGCCGTCGGTCAGCGTGTAACCCGTGAGGTCGGGCTCGCTGCCCTTGGTCCAGGCGAAGGCGACGTCGCGGGCGCCAGTGCCCTGGGCCGTCACGTCGGTCGGGGCGGCGGGAGCGAAGTTGGTGGTGAAGGTGCGGGTGCCCGAGTTGCCGCCGCTCAGGGTGGCGGTCCAGGTGCCGTTGGCAAGTCCGGCCGGAACCGTCACGGTGACGGTCTGCTTCGTCTTGGCCGCTGTCTTGCTCGCCGGGGGAAGCTGCCCGGTCGCCGCCGACACGGTGAGCGTCGTCTTCGGGGTGCTGCTGCAGTTGCCCAGGATGTTCTTCGGGCAGGCAGGCACCGCGGCGACCACGTCGACCGATGTCGCCCCGCCCCCGATCACTACGCCCTCGGCCGGCGAGGAGAAATCGCTGTCGGCGGCGGTGGCCGCGGGGACCTGGAGCAGCAGCACGGAGGCGGCTGCGGGACCCAGCAGGGCCGCGACGCCCAGCAGGTGTCGTCTCAGCCTCATGCCTTGGCCCCCTTCAGCTTCACGGTTTGGGTCAGACTCGGCTTCAGCTCGAGACGCAGCACGAGGCGCTGCGCGGCGCTGCCCTTCGGGTTGCAGGTCGTGAGGGTGAGGTAGTGCTTGCCCGGTGCGTTCTGCACGACGCTGTAGTCCGTCGGGCTCACCACCCAGGGGTTGCTGTGACCAGCGAACGGCGCCACCGCGATGTAGTGGTAGATCTTGAAAGGCGTCTGGAGCAGCACCTCAGTACCCGGGCCCAGCTCGTCGAGGTGGTTGAAGGGCCGGCCGAAGGTCGTGCGGTGACCGGCGATGCCAACGTTGCCAGCCTCGCCCGGAAGCGGGGTCCCGGGGTAGTGACCCGCCCCGGCACGCAGCGCGGCCGGGGTGGTGCCCTCCACGACGAGAACCTTCAGACCGATCTTGGGAATCACCAGCTTGGTGAGGACGTCACCGACGGCGATCTTGTGGGTGCTGTACTTCTCGGTGTACTGCGTCCCGCCGAACTGGCTGTTGAGGTTGCCCTGCTGGTAGCGGCTGTAGAGGTCGGTCCCGACCGGGTAGGCGAACATCGCCACGCCGGCGATGAAGAGCACGAGGGACAGCAGCGACAGGGCCTTGCGGCCGCCGGGTCGCCGCAGGGCATCACCGAGCAATGAGGCCATGGACCGCGGCGTCGCAGGGACGGCCGGGGTGACGAACGATGGCTGCATCTGGTGGTGCTCCTGCTTCTGGGTTGGACCAGGCGGTCCCACCCGTGCCAACGAGGTGAACTGCCGGAGGTTACGCCGCGTGACGGGTCTGCACCCAGTTTGACGGGATGCGTCCGGACATGTCCGGTGACCGCTTCACGGGCGGGCCGTACTTGGGCCGCGGTGTCCCGGGTCCGGGGCGTTGGGCCGGGGCGTTCCCGGGCCGGCGCGGGCGCGGGCCCGCGCGACACCCAGCGCACCGATGCGTCCCGGCGGGCGAACGGTCACGTCGACCACTGCGTCCCATCCCTCGAGCTGGCAGGCCTGGATCCGGGCGCCCTGACGCTCGGCTACCCGGGAGGCGACCGCGCACGCCGTCGCCGCACCCTCGAGCGCATGCCCTGCCGCAGCGAGCGCCGCGAGGTCGGCTGCGGTCGCGGCCCGGTGCCGGGCGACCGCCACCGCGCCGAGGCAGGCCACGACCGCCGACACGGACACCAGAAGCAGCACGAGACCGGCCATGGCTACGGCGACAAACCCCTCGTCACGGTTCATGGCGTCTCGATCTCCGCGACGGCCCGGGCGCTCACGTGGACCGCCGGGAACAGGCGCAGGGCAGCGCCGAAGGGGCGGGTGTCGGCGGAGACCACCACCTCGACCTCCTTGCCGCGATGCACGACGCGGACCCGCGACCCGCTCGGCGCGACGCGGGCCCCGGCCTGCTGGGCAGCGGTGTCGCTGTCCCCGCGGGACGCCACCCGGGCAGCGACCCGAGCGGCATCCACGCAGCGCAGCTGGGCGCCGACCGAGACGACGACACCCACGGCAAGGGCGAGCACGACGAGGAGGGCGGGCAGGGCCACGGCGGCCTCCGCGGTGGCGTAGCCGCCCTGCCGTCTGGCTCGCCGAGCCGAGCGGACGACTTCTGTAGAACGCACGGAGCCTCCCCCGTCCGGGCCCCGAGCCGACGGGACCGTCGACCCGGGGCAGAGCGAGGGGTCAGAAGGACAGCTGGAAGGCCTTCGAGATCACCGCCTTCAGCAGATCGATCACGATCGGACTCGTGATGACCTTGTAGAGCACGCCGGCGAACCCGCAGGCGGCGACGGTGCCCACGGCGTACTCAGCAGTGGTCATCCCGGTGTCGTTGCCGTCGGTCTGACGGGACTGGACGGCGGCGGCGAGGCGGGCGGGCGTGGTGCGGACAGTGACGAGAGCAGCCATGGGTGGTACCTCCTGGTCGGTGCCCCGGGACGGGGCTGGCCGGCCACACGCTGCTCGCCGGCGGAGGCCGCCGACAGCCCTCCCCCTCAGGTTGTGGAGGACCGGACGCCTTGTGCATCACGGCCCCCCCGAGGCCACGGGCGCTGGCCCAAGCAGCTCCACGCCTCATTGGCCCGCGGGGCGCACCGTGCTGGGGACGTCAGAGCATCGCCAGCAACGGGGCGACGAGACCCAGGACAGCGGGGACCACACCGAGCAGCAGGAAGGCCGGCAGGAAGCACAGCCCGAGCGGCCCCACCGCGAGGACACCGGCGCGGCGGGCGGCCCGCTCGGCCCTGCCGGTCGCCTCCCGCCGAGCGTCCTCGGCCACGCGGAGCACACCCACCGCCACCGGCGCCCCACCTTCGGCCGCACGGGTCAGTGCC
>JAOPVP010000014.1 GCA_025966135.1 Frankiales bacterium | reverse complement strand
CTCGCCGCCTGGGCTGTCCGCGAGGGCACAGCGGCATGGCGCGGGCGGAGCTGCTGCTAGGGACAGGTGGAGGCGCTCCGGCCGTCCGAGACCCGAAGATCGACCTCGCGGTACAGGTGCACTGACCTGATGTTCTGTTGGTCGGGGTGACAGGATTTGAACCTGCGGCCTCTACGTCCCGAACGTAGCGCGCTACCAAGCTGCGCCACACCCCGATGGTGCGGAGCCAGCCTAGCGGACGCCGCGCCCGGCTCTGCAGCCGGAAAGCGCACTAACCTCGCGGGCATGGGACAGCTGAAGGACCGTCTGCACGCCGATCTCACCGCCGCCATGAAGGCCCAGGACGAGCTCACCCGCGCCACGTTGCGGATGGTGCTCACCGCCATCGGCAACGAGGAGGTCGCCGGGGCGACTGCCCGGCAGCTGACCGATGACGAGGAGCTCAAGGTGGTCGCCCGTGAGGCCAAGAAGCGCCGTGAGGCCGCAGAGGCGTTCGCGACCGGTGGTGCGGCGGACCGGGCGGCCCGTGAGCTGGCGGAGGAGGGGGTCATCACCGGCTACCTGCCTGCGCAGCTCTCCGACGAGGAGCTCGTCGCCCTGGTCGCCGAGGCTGTCGCCGAGACCGGTGCGAGCGGTCCGCAGGCCATGGGCCAGGTCATGAAGGCCGTGGGGCCGAAGGTGGCTGGTCGGGCCGAAGGTGGCCGGGTCGCGGCCGCAGTGCGGGCAGCGCTCGCCTAACGGCCAGCCCTCGGCTTAGGCGTGTGTGCAGGCGCAGGTGAGCCACCTGGCGTGGACGTCGGTGCACCGGTGGGTCTCTGGGTCGCCGGCGCGCCAGGCGTCGGCGAGGTCGTCGCCGTGACGGGTGCGTGACCGTTGGACGGGTGGAGCGTCACGGTGGAGCCAGCGGCGACCTGGGTTCCTGTCGCCGGGGTCGTGGAGCCGACGCGGCCTGTCGGGATCGGTCCGGCGTTGACCGCTGGGCCGACGGTCACGGCGAAGCCCTGCTGCCGCAGCAGGTCAGTGGCCACCTGGATCGGCTGGCCCGTCACGTCCGGGATGGCGACCTTCTGGCCGTTGCTGAGGGCCAGGCTGGCACCGCTGAAGTTCTCCACCGGGACGCCACTGAGCGCGCCCGTCATGAGCGCCTTCCAGATAGCGGCAGGGATCGTGCCGCCGTACACCTGGGAGTAGTACTGGCCGTTGATCGTCACCCCGCGCATCGAGGTCGGCGTGGGCAAGCCCATCCACACGGCGGTGGACAGCTGCGGGGTGTAGCCGATGAACCAGGCGGCGGTGCTGTCGTCCGTCGTCCCCGTCTTGCCCGCTGCCGGCCGGCCGATGGAGGCCCCGGCGCCAGTGCGACCCGGCAACGGCCCGTCGATGACGCCGCGCAGGATGGAGGTGACGGTGTCGGCGACCGCCGGTTCGAGCACCTGCGTGCACGGTGCGGCCTTCAACGCGACGTCGTGCCCGCTGCTGTCGGTGATCGACAGGACCGGTCGCGGGGGACAGAACAGCCCGTGCTGCGCGAAGGCGGCGTAGGCACCTGCCATCGCGAGCGGGCTGACCGTCGGGGTACCGAGGACGAAGGACGGGTTGGTGCGCGGCAGGCTCCCACCGGTGAAGGTGCCGTCGAGCTGCCGGACCCCGAGGGCCTCCGCCAACCCGGGCGGGGTGATGAGCCCGGTGCGCTCTTCGAGCTGGATGAAGTAGGTGTTCACCGAGGCCCAGGTCGCGGAGACCATGTCGAAGGTGCCCGACTCGGAGTCGCCGGCGTTCTGGGGGCCGCACTTGCCGTCGCCGGCGACGTAGGGGAACGCCGTGGGGCAGTAGCGCTGCGGCGCGTGGAGTGTCAGGTGCGGGGAGATGCCCATCTGCAGCGCGCGGGCCAGCACGAACGCCTTGAAGGTCGACCCGCCCTGGAAGCCGACGCTGCCGCCGAGGGCGAAGTTGACCTTCGTCTCTCCCGCCTTGTCCCCGAAGGTGCGGTCCACGGCCATCGCGCGGACGTTGCCGGTGCCCGGCTCGACGGTGTCCGCGACGGCGACCGCACCGAACGGGTCATGGGCCGGGACCTTGGTGTCGATGGCCTGTTGGGCCGCCTGCTGGACCATGGGGTCGAGCGTCGTCCGGATGGTCAGCCCGCCGGTGAGCAGCCGCTGCTGCCGCTCCTGCAGGGTGGCGCCCAGGGCGGCGCCGGCGGGGCCGTCCTCGAGGTAGCGGCGGACGTAGTCGCAGAAGAAGGGTGCGGTGACGCCCGGCGCCTCGCAGCCGCTCTTGACCGAGGTGACGTGCAGTCGGAGCGGCTCGCGGACGGCCTTGGCGCGCTGGGTGGCGGTGATGTAGCCGAGCTGCTCCATCCGGGTCAGTACGACGTTGCGGCGCGCGACCGATGCTCGCGGGTGGACGGTCGGGTCGTAGCCGCTGGGGTTCTGGACCATCCCGGCGAGCAATGCGCCCTGGGCCAGGGAAAGGCGGTTCACGGGCACGCCGAAGTAGTGGTTGGCGGCCGTGCCGATGCCGTAGACGCCACTGCCGTAGTAGGCGATGTTGAGGTAGCCCTCGAGGATCTTGTTCTTCGACATCGTCCGCTCGAGGTAGAGCGCGTACTTCGCCTCCTGCAGCTTGCGCTTCACCGTGAGCTGGATCGCCGCCTTCTGCGCAGCCTGGGTGCGGGCCGTCTCGATGAGCATGTTCTTGACGTACTGCTGCGTGAGCGTCGAGCCGCCCTGCTGGACGGCGCCGGAGCTGGAGTTGCGGGCCAGGGCGCGGAGGCTGCCCTTGACGTCGATGCCGCGGTGCTCGTAGAAGCGGCTGTCCTCGATCGCGATGAGGGCCTGCCGCGCGAGCAGCGGGACAGCGGCCAGCGTGACCTGAACGCGGTTCTCGACGAACAGGGTGGCGAGGACGTTCCCGTTCTTGTCGAGGATCCGGCTGCGCTGCGGCAGCGCGAGTGTCGGTGGCTTCTCCGGCAGGACGTTGAAGGTGTCGGCCGCCTTCTTGCCGATCAGCCCCAGCCCACCCACGACCGGGAAGGCGAGGCCGGCGAGGACGACTCCCGCGAGGACGCTGACCGTGAGGGCGAGGGCCAGCCGCACGAGCCCGGAAGAGGTCCTCACACGGGCAGCCTACGTCGACTGAGGCAGTCGACCGGGATGCCCGAGTCGTCCGTATGGTCCGAGATGGTCCAAGAGGACTAGTGGCAAAGGGTCCATTCGGGTCGTGCGGGCCTTGGTGTCCGCTTCCTACTGTTCGTGCACGGTCGCAGGAACCCGATCGCCACCCATCATTGAGCAAGGACCGCGTGACCATGTGCTCGCTTGAGACTGTCCACGACTGGACCACCTTGGCGGCCTGCCATGCGGCCGATCCGGACCAGCTCTTCGTCACGGGAGCTGCCCAGAACCGGGCCAAAGCCGTCTGCATGGGATGCCCGGTGCGCACGGAGTGTCTCGCCGACGCTCTCGACAGCGGCGCCGAGTTCGGGGTCTGGGGCGGGATGACCGAACGCGAGCGCCGGGCCCTGCTCCGCCGCCGCCCGGACGTCACCTCCTGGAAGCAGCTGTTCAATGACGCCAAGGCCGGCATCGTCCGCCAGGGCGAGAGCCACGCCTCCTAGCCGGGCCGCACCTCCCTCTGCGTCTGCCGTCACCGTGACGGTGCCCTCGTCGTACTCGTGCCTCTGGTCGCGACTGCGGCCTCGTCCCAGCACCCAAACTGGCACAAGCAGGGACGCAAGACCTCAGCTCCGGACGTTGGTGATCAGTTCTCTGTAGTCCTTTTAGACCCTTTGCTCTGGTCGGGCTTGCCACGCCTCGTCCGCATGCCGATGCCGATGCCGATGGCGTGTGCGGTGCACGCTGCGTGCCTGGCCGTTGAGGGGTAGTAACTCGTTGAACGTCCCGCATCGGACCAACCGAGCGAGCCTCGCCCTGTCCGTTGTCCTCGCGGTCCTGCTCGGGATGCTCAGCGTGACGAGCCCGGCACAGGCAACGACGTCCCCATCCTCGACCCGCTGCGGCGATGCTGGGACACCCTCAGTCGTCGCCCTGCAGGACAGCCACTTCTACGTCGACTCGTCAAGCACAGCTCAGCTCATGTCGGGCTACGCGGGCTACCGCGTGCAGGCCGGCGGGTCGGCCCGAAGCCACCTGTGGCTGTCCTACAGCGACTTCGCCGGAGGGACGCTCGGCCTGGCCAGCAGCCAGCCGGCCACGACCGCCCTCCCGGACCTGGCCAGCGGCCAGAGCACGTCGCAGTACGCGCTCCTGACGGCAACGGGGACCACCACGACTCCTCAGAGCCACACCGTGACCCTGTACGACGGGCCACCGGCGACCGGCACGCCGGTCTGCAGTCGGACGTTCACCTACGCCGACGTGGTCGACACCATCAAGGCTCTGGCCAACAAGGTCACCTCTGTCAGTGGGCCCTCGACGGCCACCAGCGGGACCATCGGCGATGCCGTCACCATCACGGTCACGGGCAACACCGGGACGTTGGGCGCCGGACCCGGCAACGACCCGGGCGTGCTGGCCTACACGCCGGGTGCACTCAGCGACTTCCCGGCCGGCGCCTGGCGGCTCGAGCGGACAGAGCTGGAGATCTCGCCCGACGGCAACCTGCCGGCCACGACCTACGTCGACCGGCTGTTCCTCTCCGGCGCCAGCGGCCCAGCCCGGGCCTACACCGCGCACTACCTCTTCCGTGCCATCGGCCCGAGCGCGACGAGCGCGGAGGTCAAGCCGATCCAGTACATCGCCAGCGGCACCCAGGTGAAGCACACCGACCAGGGTGGCGCTGCCCTCTACTCCCTGCCCGCCGTCTCGGCCGTCGCCAACGTCTCGCTCTCCAAAGCACTCACGTCGCCCTCTCCCTTGCCCAGCGGCGGCGGGACGACGAGCTGGTCGCTGACCTTGACCAACGCCGGCGCGGGCGTCGGGTTGGTCGATGACCTCACCGACACGATGCCGACCGACGCCAGCTACGTGCCCGGAAGCATCCGGCTGGACGGGCACGCGACAGCTGAGCCGGTCACGAGCGGCCAGACGCTGGTGGTCGTCGGGCCATTGCACGTGCCGGCCTCGGGCACCTCGGTGGTCACCTACTCGCTGCTGCTGGGCCCGACCTCCGGTGCCCGGACCAACACCGCGGTCGCGCACTTCGGCGATGTCGCTCTCGACATGACGAGGGACGTGACCGTCTCGACCCCGGCCACCGCCAGCGTCACGGTGCTCGGGAGCTCGTCGCTCACCCTGGCTCCCGACGCGGCGACGACCTCCGCCGGTACGCCGGTGACCGTAGCCGTCCTCGCCAATGACGGCACCCCGCCGTCAGGGCTGCCGCTCCGGGTCACCTCCGTGAGCACCCCGAGCGGCGGCTCAGCGGTGGTCAACAACGACGGGACAGTCGTGTACAGCCCGGCTGCGGGAACGTCCGGCACGAAGACGTTCAGCTACACGGCGACGGACGGCTACGCCAGCGGCACGGGCACCGTCACCGTGACCATCACGCCACTCGCGGTCCGGGACGCCTTCAGCACCGACAAGAACACAGCGCTGCAGACCACGACGAGTGTCCTCGCCAACGACTCGTGCACGCAGTGCACGGTCAGCACCACGTTGTCGACGGCTGCCAGCAGCGGCACCGTCACCATGGCCTCCGACGGCACCTTCCTGCTCGTCCCCGACAACAACATGACGGGCACGGTCACCTTCGGGTACCGCGCGACCGACAGCCTCGGCGGGACCACGACCAGCACCGTCAGCATCAGCGTCGGCGCCCTCGCACCGGACAACGTCGTACTGCCCAACGGCGCGACGCAGAACACCATTGCCGTGCAGGGCAACGACCCGGCCTGCATGCCCAACAGCTCGTGCCACCTCAATCAGAGCTTCAGTCCCACTCCGACGCGCGGGACCGCATCCACCAGCTCGGGGAACGTGCTCTACACCCCTAACGCGAGCACCTGGGGGCTCGACAGCCTCGGCTACGGGGTCACGGGGAACAGCGGCAGCTTCACCGCCCTGCTGACCGTCATCGTCAGCCCGCCGAGCAGCACCCTCGCGACGACCTACGGCACGGCGAAGACCGTGACAGTGCCGACGGGGGGCGCGTGCGCGGGCTGCGTGTACTCCATCGGGACCGCCCCGACGCAGGGCTCTGCGGTGGTCGACCCCAGTACCGGCTCCTCGACGTACACCCCCGGTGCGGGCTACGCCGGCACCGATGCCTTCACCTGGGTCGTCAAGGACCCCGTCACGGGGCTGCGCGCCTCCGGGAACATCAGCGTGACCGTCGGTCCCGAGGCGGTCGCGGACGAGGTCTCGACGCTGCTGGGGGTCACCGCCACCGGCCAGGTGACTGACAACGACGCCTGCCCGGCGACCTGCACGGTGACCCTTGACGGCCAGCCGTCGCTGGGTTCGGTGACGCTGTCGAGCGGCGGCGCTTACTCCTACACGCCGGGGTCCACGATCGGCACGACCACCTTCGGCTACCACGAGACGAGCTCCATCTCGGGGACCGTCTCGGACGGCGCGACGGTGACCGTCACCGTTGGCGGGGCGGTCGACGACAGCATCTCCACGGCGGCCAGCACAGCGGTCGTGGTGCCGGTGCGGGCGAACGACCCGTGCTCGGTGTGCACTCTGACGGCGGTGGGAACGCCGACGTCCGGCACTGCGGTCGCCGGCCCGGGCGGCATCACCTACACGCCAGTGCAGGGCTTCTCGGGGCCCGCGCGCTTCAGCTACACCCTCACGCAGGGCGCCGCGACGAGCACGGCCGGCGTCCTGGTGACCGTGCTCCCGAAGGCCACCGACGACACCGCGACGACCGTCGCCGGCACGCCGGTGCAGGTCCTCCCCCTGAGCAACGACCTTTGCTCCGGCTGTTCCGTCGTGTCCCTCGGCACGCCCTCGTCCGGCAGCGTGACCCGAGCAGGTGACGTCGTCACCTTCACCCCGGCCGGGGCCGGGGTGGCGACGTTCACCTACACGGCCACTGATGCGTACGGCGACAGCATCTCCGGGGTCGTCACGGTCTCCGTGCTGGCGGCACCGATGGTGGCGGCCGACGCGACCCGGACCGCCAGCGACGTACTGGCGGACGTGGACGTCCTCGCCAACGACGGCTGCTCCGGCTGCCAGGTCTCGGTGACGGCCGACCCACGGCACGGCACCGCCACGGTCGACGTGCGCAACCGGGTGCTCTACAGCCCGGCCAGCGGCTTCACCGGCACCGACGTGCTGGGCTACACCGCGACGAGTGACGACGGGGCGTATGCCTCGACCACCGTCACCATCACCGTGCTCCCGGTCGCGCGCGACGACAGCGCCGGCACGCGACAGGGCACCGCCGTCGACGTCGACGTGCTGGCCAACGATGCCTGCACGGCCTGCACTCTCAGCCTCGGGCAACCCTCCAGTGGGACCGTGACCGTCGTCAACGGGCAGGTTCACCTGGTCCCAGCCGACGGGCTCGCCGCGACCGTCACCGTGCCCTACACGGCTACCGACCCCAGCACCGGCGAGCACGCCGACGCGATGCTGACCGTCGACGTCAACGACGCACAGCCCGACGCCACCACGACTCCCAGCGGCGTCACGGTCAGCGATCTCGGCGTCCTGACCAACGACCTGTGCACCGCCTGTTCCGTGACGGCGGTCTCCGCCGTGACCCCCACCGGCGCGGGCACGACGTCGTTCGCCGGTGTCGGGGTGACGTTCGTGCCGGCGACCTCGTTCGCGGGGGTCGCGAGCTTCCGTTACACGGCGGGCACCTCGACGCACTCCGTGTCCTCGACAGTGCGTGTGCTCGTCACCCCAGCCGTGCTCCACCTCGACCTCGCCCCGAGCACGTCGAGGACGTTCCAGGTCCTCCCCGCAGGCAGCTGCACCGGCTGCCTGGTGTCGATCATCAGCGCTCCCGTGGACGCCGACCTCGATGCCGACGGCCAGGGCGGCTTCACCTACACGCCGGCAGTCGGCTTCGCGGGCAGCGACTCCTTCGCCTACCGCGTCACCGACCCGGTGTCGCACCTGTCCGTCAGCTCGTCGGTCACCGTGACGGTGGCGACGCCCCTGCCGACGGCTGGTGTCACGCTCGCGGCGACGGTCGCGACCCCACCCGCTCGGCCCATGGCGGGTGACGTCCTCACATGGACCTGGACGATCACGAACTCGGGCAACGTGCCGCTGACCAGCTCGACGCTCACCCCCGGCACGCCCGACACGACGGACTGCTCGACGGACGGCCTGAGCGTCGGCGCGAGTCGCCAGTGCACCGGCAGTCACACCGTCACCCAGGCAGAGGTCGACGCCGGCACAGTGACCGGCGAGGCAGAGGTCTCCGCCACGAGCAGCCAACCGACGGTGACGGCTTCCGCCAGCCTGCCCGTCACGCTGACCAGGTCCCCGCAGCTGTCGGTTGCCGGCACGGTCACCCGTGGCAGCAGTGGCGACGCGTCGGTGGGCGAGCAGGTCGCGGTGACCTACACCATGACCAACGGGGGCAACGTCACCCTGAGCGGCGTCGCCCTCGCGCTGACCGGAGAGGGCAGCCTGACGTGCAGCCCGACGACCCTGGCACCCGGCGGCTCCTCGACCTGCACCGGCAGCCACACCATCACGCAGGCCGACCTCGACCTCGGCCACTACGACACCGCAGGCACGGCCAGCGCCACGCCACCGGGCGCCGGCGCACCGATCAGTGACGGGACGTCCACGACGACACTCTTGCCGCACGCGACCGCGACGCCGACCGACAGCCCGTCCCCGACGGACAGCCCGTCGGCCACCGGCAGCCCCACGGCGAGTCCGACTCCGACGCTCTCGGCGACACCTACTGCCTCACCCACCGTCTCGCCGACAGCCACCGCCTCTCCCACCGTCTCGCCGACGCCTGCGTCCACCCAGACGGCCACGCCGACGGCCATCCCCAGCACGAGCGACTCGCCGTCACCCTCGGCCAGCCCCTCGCCGACGACGACCGACCCTTCGCCCGCGCCTCCAGGACTCGGGACCGTCGAGGGCGTCGTCTGGTTCGACCGGAACCAGGACGGCCTCCAGAGCCCCGGTGAGTGGCCCGTGCCCGGCGTCGTCGTCGACCTGGTCAGCACCAGCGCCGCCGTGGCGGCCCACGGGTCCGCCCTGCGCAGCCACGCGAGCGCATCGCTCACGATGCAGGTGACCAGCGGCCCCCTCGGGGAGTACCGCTTCACCGGCGTTGCGCCGGGTGCTTATCGGGTGACGGCCTCGGTCCACGCGGCGGGCTTCGAGTACACCTCCGACTCCGACGGTCTGCTCGACTGGTCTGTCGTCGTGGCGGTCAAGGCGAACGGGACGGCGACCGCGAGCTTCGCCGGCCTGGGCAAGGGCACGCTCGGCGGCCAGGTGTTCATCAACACCGCGCAGGCACCCGTGCCTGACGCGTCCGTGCGCTGCCGCTGGGCAGGCTTCGACGACGTCATGGGCAACGCCGACGACGTGTGGCTCACCGTCACCGCCGACGCCGACGGTCGGTTCAACCTGTCCCAGGTGCCCTACGGACAGTTCAGCTGCCAAGGGTGGGACCCGGTCACAGGCGCGACATCGGCGAGGGCCGCAGCCACCGTCATGTCAGCGATCCCGGTCCTGGCCGACCTTCCCATCCGCTCGAGCGGTCCTCGGCCACCCTCCTCCGTCCCCGCCCCGAGCGCGTTCGTGCCTGCCGACCCGCCCACGGCGCGGATCCTGCCCTGGACCGGGGCCGACACGCATCGGCTCCTCGCCCTCGCGCTTGGCCTGCTCCTCACCGGCCTCGGGTCCCTACGCCTTGGTAGGCGCCAGATACGTTGACCCATCAGGGATGGAGAAGGGCCCGCCACCACGTCACCTGGGCGCCGATCCTTCCGGGTGCGGCGACCGAAGCGCCCGGTGACCCAGAGGGACCGGGCGCGGTTGGTGACCCTGACGGAGACCGTCGGTAGTCAGCCGGCGGCGAGGTCGGCGCCGACCGCGCGCAGGCCGTCGAGGTCGTGCACGTCGCCCGGCTGAGCGGCGACCTCCACGACCGGAACGCCCGGGTGGGCGCTGCTGAAGCGCTCCTGCAGTCGCTTCTCGCGCTGCGACAGCGCAAGCCGGTCGGCGTGCAGGCGCAGGACCCCGGCGGTCAGCGACGTGGGCTCCAGCTCCTCGGCCGCGGCCAGCGACTTCTGGGCGGTCAGCCCGGCGGCCGCCGAGCGGTGGACCCGGTTCACCACCAGCCCTGCGAGCGGCATCTTCTCGGTGGCCAGCCGCTCGACGAAGTAGGACGCCTCGCGCAGGGCATCGCGCTCCGGGGCGGCCACGACGACGAACGCCGTACCCGGGTCCTTGAGCAGGTCGTAGGTGGCCTGAGCGCGCTCGCGGAAGCCGCCGAACATCGTCTCCAGAGCGGCAACGAAGTGGGAGAGGTCCTGCAGGACCGAGGCGCCGATGATCTTGGTGATGGCGCTGGTGAAGACGTTGAACCCGATCGTCACAACCTTCAGGTAAGCCTTGCCGCTGACCTTCGCCGGAGCCAGCAGCACCTTGACGAGCCGCCCGTCGAGGAAGGTCGTCATCCGGTCCGGGGCGTCGAGGAAGTCCAGCGCCGAGCGGGTCGGAGGCGTGTCGACGACGATCAGGTCGTACGCGCCGCTCGCGTTCAGCTGTCCGAGCTTCTCCATCGCCATGTACTCCTGCGTGCCGGCGAAGGAGCTTGAGAGCGCTTGGTAGAAGGGGTTGCCGAGGATCTGCTCGGCCTTGTCGGCCGCGGCGTGGGTGAGGACGATCTCGTCGAACGTCCGCTTCATGTCCAGCATCATCGCGTCGAGCTCACCGTCGACCCCGTTGACCTGGCGCGGGGTGTTGTCGAGCTCGGTGAGCCCCATCGACTGCGCCAGCCGGCGGGCCGGGTCGATGGTGAGGACCACGGTCCGGCGTCCGCGCTCGGCCGCCCGCAGCGCCAGCGCCGCCGCCGTCGTCGTCTTACCGACGCCCCCGGACCCGCAGCAGACCACGATCTTGGCTGTCTCGAGGACGTGGTCGATGTCCAGCTTCGGCGTGGCTCCTGCCTGCGACGACACACCCATCACGCAAGCCCTTGGTCGCGCAGCAGGGTGGCCAGCTCGTAGAGCCCGCCGAGGTCGATCGCGTCCGGCAGCAACGGCAGCTCGTACGACGGTCGGTGCAGCTCCATGAGGGCATCCCTGCCCCGTTCCTCCAGGGCCACCCGTGCGGCGTGGTCGGCCGCTTCGGCGGCGAGAACCGGTGCCAGCGCCACATCGAGGCCGACACTGGTCAGGCCGGCCTCGAGCGCCCCGACGTCGAGCTCGCCGCGCTCGGCCGCGAGCAGGTCGGCGTGCTGGAGGGCAGGCGTGCGGACGCCATTGACGATGACCCCGCCCACCGGCAGGCCCAGCGAGGTCAGCTCCGCGACGGCGTCGATCGTCTCCTGCACTGGCATCTCCTCGAGCAGCGTCACCAGGTGGACCACGGTCTGGTCGCTCTTGAACAGCGCCATGACGTTGTCGCTCTGGGTCTTGAGCGGGCCGACCTTGGCCAGCGCGCCGATCTCGTGCGAGATGTTCAGGAACCGGGCCACCCGGCCGGTCGGCGGGCCGTCGAGGACGACCGCGTCGTAGACGGGCCTGCCCTTCGCTTGACGGACCACGGCCTCCTTGACCTTGCCGGTCAGCAGGACGTCGCGCAGCCCCGGCGCGATCGTGGTGGCGAAGTCGATGGCGCCGATCCGGCGCAACGTCCGGGCCGGGATGCCGTTGGGGGAAAGCTTGTAGAACATGTGCAGGTAGTCGAGCAGGGCCTGCTCGGGGTCCACGGCCAGCGCGAACACGTCCCCACCGCCGGGGGCGACGGCAACCTTGCGCTCCTCGTACGGCAGCGGCGCCGAGTCGAAGAGTTGGGCGATCCCTTGCCTGCCCTCCACCTCGGCGAGCAAGACCTTCTTGCCTCCGCTGGCGAGCGCGAGCGCGAGCGCAGCGGCAACCGTGGTTTTGCCGGTTCCGCCCTTGCCCGACATGACGTGCAGCCGGGCGGTGGGGAAGTCGGGCATGCCCTGAGGGTAGGCGCCGTCTGGCCGGCGCGAATGTCAAAGGGAAGTCTTGCAGGAAGGCACCGTCGCACGAAGAATTGTCCCGTTTGTGTTGCAGGCCACATCCCGCACCGCACGGAGGACGAGCACGATGGCCATCCCAGCCCCGACAGAGCCGACCTGGCGCGGTGCCGCGCGGTGCCGGCGTGACAACGCCGTGCACTTCTTCCCGCCGGCGCACTTCGAGCGCAAGGAGGACAAGGACCTCCGCGAAGGGCAGGCCCGTGCTCTGTGCCGCGCCTGTCCCGTGCGACAGGAGTGCCTCGACTACTCCCTCGCCGTCCGCGAGCTGCACGGCATCTGGGGCGGCCTGAACGAGCTCGAGCGCCGCCGCACCCTTCGCCAGCGGGTCGCCCTTCATTAGGCTCGGCCGCATGACCTCCTGGGAGTACATGACCGCACCGCTGCTCGTCCACGCGACGAAGCAGATCCTGGACAACTTCGGACAGGACGGGTGGGAGCTGGTGCAGGTCGTGCCGGGCCCCAACGCCGAGCAGCTGGTGGCCTACTTCAAGCGACCGAAGGCGCAGGCATGAGCGCGCTCGCGCGCCTGAAGGAGCTCGGCCTCGAGCTCCCGAACGTGGTGCCGCCGGTCGCCGCGTACGTGCCGGCCGTCCGCACGGGCGATCTCGTCTTCACCAGCGGGCAACTGCCGATGGCCGGCGGCGCGATGGCGCAGACCGGCTTGGTCGGAGGCCCGGTCACCCCCGAGCAGGCCAAGGAGCTCGCGCGCACCTGCGCCCTCAACGCGCTGGCCGCCGTCGACGCCCTGGTCGGCCTCGACCGGGTCGTGCGGGTGGTGAAGGTGGTGGGCTTCGTGGCCAGTGCGCCCGGCTTCACGGGTCAGCCGGGTGTCGTCAACGGCGCCTCTGAGCTGTTTGGAGAGGTCTTCGGCGAAGCCGGCCAGCACGCTCGGTCGGCGATCGGCGTCGCTGCGCTTCCTCTGGACGCGCCCGTCGAGGTGGAGATCATCGTCGAGGTCTCGGCCTAGGCTCCGGGCCATGTCGCGCCCCTCCGGTCTGCATGAGCTCGAGGAACTCGCCCGCGCGTTCCAGCGAGGGGAGAAGACCCCTACCGAACCTCGGCACGCGTCCACGGTGGTGCTCTTGCGAGATGCGCCCGGTGGACCGGAGACCTACCTGCTTCGGCGGGTGAAGGGGATGGCCTTCGCGGGCGGGATGCACGTGTTCCCAGGCGGGTCGGTCGACCCAGCCGATGCCCAGGCTCACACCGCCTGGGCGGGCCCGCCCGCTTCCCAGTGGGCAGAGTGGTTCGGTGCCGACGAACCGCTCGCCCGCGCCCTGGTCTGCGCCGCTGTGCGGGAGACCTTCGAGGAGTGCGGGGTCCTGCTCGCCGGGCCGTCCGAGGACGAGCTGCTCGCCGACGTCAGCAGTGACGAGTGGGAGGCCGAACGCGAGGCGCTCGAGGCGCGCGAGCAGTCGCTGTCGGAGCTGCTCACCCGCCGCGGGCTCTTCCTGCGGACGGACCTGCTCCGCCCCTTCGCCCACTGGATCACCCCGGAGATCGAGCCCAAGCGCTTCGACACCCGCTTCTTCCTCGCCGAAATGCCCGCCGGGCAGGTCTGCCGCCACGTCGGCGGCGAGGCCGACGAGCGGCTCTGGGTCCGGGTTAAGGACGCCCTCGACCAGGGACTGACCCTGATGCCGCCGACGCACAACTCGCTGAGGGACCTCGCGGGGTACGACGACGTCCGCACGGCCCTGGACGATCCCCGCGAGGTCACCCTGGTGGCGCCCAAGCTGGTGGTCATGCCCGACGACACCGTGAAGTTCGTCGTCCCCGGTGATGTCGACTACCCCACCGCCTCGGAACGAGTACGGCCAACGCGGGACCCGCGGGGCTGACGTGCGTCAGGTGACGAACAGCGCCGGAGTGGTCCTCGCGCCCAACCCGGGACCCATGACCCTCGACGGCACCAACACCTGGGTCCTGCGTGCTCCTGGTGCGGAGCACTGCATCGTCGTGGACCCGGGCCCGCTGCACGAGCAGCACCTGCAGGCCGTCGCGGCCCAGGGACCGGTCGCGGTGGTGCTGCTGACCCACGGGCACCACGACCACAGCGAGGGAGCCCGCCGGTTCGCCGAGCTGACCGGCGCCGCCGTACGCGCACTGGACCCGGCCCATCGGTTGGGTGACGAGGGCCTCGGTGAGGGTGATGTCATCGCCGCGGCGGGGCTCGAGGTGAGGGTCATGGCGACGCCGGGGCACTCCAGCGACTCGCTGTGCTTCGCCCTTCCGGACGCGGTCCTGACCGGGGACACCATCCTGGGTCGTGGCACGACCGTCGTGGCGCATCCCGATGGGATCCTCTCCGACTACCTGGACTCGCTGCTCCGCCTGCGGGAGTGCGGTGACGTGACCGTGCTGCCGGGCCACGGACCGGAGCTGCCCTCGGCGGGGACGGTCGCGCAGCAGTACCTCGACCACCGGGGGCAGCGCCTCGAGCAGGTCCGGTCCGCCCTGGCCGGCGGCGCCACGACCCCCCGCGAGGTGGTGGAGGTCGTCTACGCGGACGTCGACCAGGGGCTGTGGTTCGCCGCCGAGATGTCGGTCCGCGCCCAGCTCGACTACCTGCAACGCCCGCCATGACGTGTCCCGTCTGCGGGATCCCCACGGTGCCCGGCGCGCGGTTTTGCTTCGCGTGCGGCGCGCAGCTCGTGGGCGGGGCGGCCCCCGCGGACGTCGGGACCGAGCGGCGCGTCGTGACCGTGCTGTTCGGCGACCTGTCGGACTTCACCAGCTGGGCCGAGGACCTGGACCCCGAGCGGGTCGGTGTCGTCACCGACCGGGTGCTGGCCTCCCTGGCCAGCATCGTCAACGAGTTCGGTGGGCACGTGGACAAGCTGGTCGGCGACGGGCTGATGGCCGTCTTCGGTGCCCCCACCGCCCACGAGGACGACGCGGAGCGGGCGGTGCGGGCCGCGGCGAAGATGCAGGCTGTGGTCCGCCGTCTCGTTGCGCAGGAGAGCGGCGGCGGCCGTCAACTGGGCCTGCGCGTCGGTCTCAACACCGGCGAGGTCATCGCCGGGGTGCAGGCCCACCTGGCCTACACCGTGGTCGGCGACACCGTGAACACCGCCAGCCGGCTCGCGGACGCCGCAGGGGTCGGGGCTGTCGTGGCAGGTCGTGACACTGCCCTGGCAACCATGCCGATCGCCAGCTGGAGGGCGCTACAACCCTTACGGCTCAAGGGAAAGCGTGAGCCGGTCGACGCGTTTGAGCTGATGGGCTTGCGTCCGTCCAGCGCCAGCCGACTCGGTCTCGGTGACGAGGCGCCGTTCCTCGGTCGCGATGCCGAGCTCGGCCAGCTCATCGGGCGGTTCTTCGACGCCAACGAGCGCAGGACCGCGCGCGCCGTGGTCATCACCGGCGAGGCCGGGGTCGGCAAGACCCGGCTCGCGCAGGAGCTCGGCAGGTTCGTCGGTGAGCTGCCCGATGCCCGCGTGCTGTGGGGGCGCAGCGCGCCGTACGGCGAAGGCCGGGACCTCGCTGCGGTGGCCGAGATGGTCCGCACCGCCTGCGGCATCGAGGCGTCCGACGACATCGACACGGCCAGGGCGCGGGTGGCCCGCACCGTCGCCCGGCTCGAGCACCCGTCGTACGCAGGTCCGGTGCCGGCCCAGATGGCGGAGCGGTTGGGCAGGTTGCTGGGGCTCGAGGAGCTCGAGCCGGCCGCCCCCCGCGAGGCCGCCACACCGGGCGCACCCGTCGGCGGCGACAAGGTGCGTGAGGCCGTCGCCGCGCTCTTCTCGGCGTTGGCGGCGGAGAGCCCCCTGCTGTTGGTCCTGGACGACCTGCATTGGGCGACGCCGACGATGGTCGACGGGCTGCTGCACGTCGCCGGGCTGACTCGTGGCCGTGTCCTGCTGCTGGCCCTGGGCCGCACCGACATGCTCGACGTGCCGGCTCGTGCCGACTGGTGGCAGCGCCTGCCCCAGTCCGAGCTGCTCGCGTTGACGCCGCTGGAGGACAGCTCGGCTGAGCGCCTGCTGCGGACCTACCTCGGCTCCAGCGATATCGACGAATCCGTCCTCGAGACCCTGCTGTCCCGTGCCCAGGGCAATCCGTTCTTCCTCGCTGAGCTGCTGCATCTGCTCATCGACCGGGGCGTGCTCCGCCGGGAGGACGACCGCTGGGTGCTGGCGGGGGACGTTCCCGAGGATCTGCTGCCCGCGGGAGTGCAGGCCGTCCTGGCGGCGCGCATCGACGACCTCGACGGTCCGGCCAAGGGCGTGCTCCGCGATGCCAGCGTCATCGGCCTACGCGCTGGGGTACCGGCCCTCGAGGCCGTCGGCAGGGTGTCCGGCGACGGGGATCCTGACGTGCTGCGCTCGGCGCTGCAGGTGCTGCTGGACCGGCGGCTGCTGGAGCCCGACACCGAGGAGGGTGGCTACCGGTTCGCCCACACCCTTGTCCGCGACGTGGCCTATGCCGGCTTGGCCAAGGCCGAACGGGCCCGCCGGCACGCCGCGGTGGCACGGTGGGCGCAGGATGCCGCCGGCCGCGGCGCCGAGACCGACCTCGTCAGCGCCGTGCAGGGCGAGCGCGCCGTCCGCCTCGCCGCCGAGATGGACCTGCCACCTGACGACCCGGCATGGTCCGCACGCGGCACGGCCTTCTCCGCACTCGCCCGCCTGGGCCAGGCGGCGTTGGGCCGCGACGACGCAGTTGCCGCCGAGCACGTCCTGTCCCGTGCCCTCGCTCTGGAGCAGCTCGGGTACGGCGAAGCCCTCCCCGTGGACCTGGTCGTCCCGGTCCGCGTCGCCTACGCCCAGGCGCTGACCGCGCTGCATCGGCTCGAGGAGGCCGAGGTCGAGCTGGATCCGGCGCTGTCGGGCCCGGAGGACGGGGTGCGGGCCGGCGCCCTGCTGGTGCTCGGCGAGGTCCGGCGCCGGCGCGGCGACCTCGCGGGCGCCCGGCAGGCGTTCGTGTCGGCCTTGGCGGCCGGGTCGAGTGCGGGCATCGACCGGATCAGCGGTGAGGCGCTGCGCCAGCTGGGGTTGCTCGACTACTTCGACGGCCGGCTCCGGGCGGCCGAGGACCGCTTCCAGGAAGCCTTCACACTGGCGCAGCAAGTCGGCGACGAGCGCGGTGCCGGATGGGCGCTGCAGCACCTGGCGTGGAGCGCCACCACACGTGGCGACTACAGCCGGGCCGAGCACGCCCTCGACCAGGCCACCGAGGTGTTCGGGTCGCTGGAGGACACCGGCGGGCTGGCCTGGGTGGCCGGGACCGAGGGGTTCGTGCGCCTTCTCCAAGGGCGCTTCACCGAGTCCCGCGACCTGGCCGGGTCCCTGCTGCCGGCGGGCGAGCAGGCCGGGGAGCGGTGGGGAGTGGCGGCGCTGCTGACCATCGACGCGATCGCGGCGGCCGAGCTGGGCGACGTCGTCGTCGGCGCCGCCGAGGCCGAGCGGGCCAGGGTCCGCTTCGCCGAGCTGAGCGATGACTGGGGCCAGTCCCTCGCCCTCGTCGCGGCCGGTATCAGCGCCCGTGGCGCCGACCTCCCGGACCGGGCCGTGGCGTTCCTGGAGCGGGCGGTCGAGCTGTCGGAGCGTGGCCGTCACCCGATCACCGGTGCTCTCGCCCTCGTCTCGATGGGCTATGCGCACCTCGAACGGGGCGACCTCGACGGTGCCGCGGCGTGCGTCTGGAAGGTCGGGGCGACGCTGGCCGGACTGGACCTCGAGCCTCACGCGGCCCTCGGTGCCCGAGTCCTGCTGGCCCAGGTGTTGCGCCGCCGCGGCCAGCTCGAAGAGGCTCTCGTCGAGCTCGAGGCCGCGCTGGCCGCTGCCGGCGAGGTCCCTGGGCTGCTCTTCCCGCGTCGCCAGGCCCTTGCCCACCGCGCGGGCACGCTGCTCGACCTGGGTCGCCCCGACGAGGCGCTCGCCGTCGCCCGGGCGGCGGTGGCCACGCCCGCCGAGGACGTCCGTTCCCAGGTCATCGCGCTGCGGGTGCTCGGCGCGGTGCTGCGTGCGGCAGGCGATGAGGTCGGGGCGGTCGCCGCGCTCTCCCGCGCCCTCGACGTGGCCCGTTCCACCAGCCAGCGCTCCGAGATCGCCGCCAGCGAGCGCGCCCTCGCCCACGGGTGAGCCAGAGTGCGGATCCGCCCGTGCCGCGACCGTGGATCTTGGCGAGAGGCGGCGCGCGCGGACCACGGCTTGCAAGGATGCGGGGATGACATCGACGGGGCTGTGGGACGTACCTCCTGACTGGGTGACCCTGCGGGCCGTGACCGAGGACGGACTGCCCATCGTCGTGCTGATCGACCGCGCGGTGGCGACGACTGCGCCGTACCAGGAGTTCACGCGCCAGGTGGGGGTGGCCGTACAGCTCGACAAGACGCCGGACGGGCTGCCGGCTGAGGCGGACCTGGCCGGCCTCAAGGCGCTGGAGCAGACGCTGGTCGATGCGGCCGCCGGCGAGGCGCGCCTGGTTGCGGTCATGACGCTCGAGGGTGTGCGCGAGTGGGTCCTCTACGCGCGGAGCACCGACTGGACGACGGCCTTCGTGGACGCCGGACTCAGCGTGGTCGTCGGGGAAGACCCCACCTGGCAGGGCCTGACCGAGCTCTCTGGGGGCTTCTGAGCAGGCGCGACCGCACGCTGCCGTGCCTGTCAGGGCGGCAGTCGGTCCAGGAGCCAACGCGGCCCCACCACCTGGCCACCTACCTGGCGGACGCGGTCGGCCAGGCCACGGTCGGCCGTCACCACCGTTACCGGCTCCGGCGACCGCGTTGCCGCCTCGACCAGCGTGTCGTCGCCCTCGCCAGGTGCGTGGACCACGCGCACGCCGTCGACCATCCCCTCCGAGACACCGGGTCGGGCCCGACCCTCGAGCACGAGGACCACCGGCTGCTGGAGGCTGCCGTCGCGGACCGCGGCCACCAGGCGCCCGTGCAACGTCGCCGCCGCGCCCGCCCGGTCCTTCCACCAGCCGGTGGGCTGTGATCCGACGACGTTCGCGCCGTCGACGACGAGCA
>JAOPVP010000001.1 GCA_025966135.1 Frankiales bacterium | reverse complement strand
GGCGCGCATCAACGCCGGATGAAGGCTCGCTCTTGCTGAACGCCGGGCTTTCCTGGTGTCCAGTGGGGATTGTGGTGGTTGTCCCGATCCTGGAGCCGGGATGGGGGCCGAGCCGGGCCGGCCTAGCCCATGGGGTGGAGGACGCCGCCTTGTTCGGGATCGGCCGCGGCCTGCACGTCAGAAGCCCTGTCCCTGCCTCGCCAGGGCGCTCAGCCGGCTGAGGGCACGCAGGTACTTCTTGCGGTACCCGCCGGCCAGCAGCTCGGCCGGGAAGAGCTGATCGAGCGGGACCCCGCTCGTCGCGACCGGCAGGTCGCGGTCGTAGAGCCGGTCGACGAGCACCACCAGCCGCAGTGCCGCGGACTGGTCGACCACCGGCACCACCTCGTCGAGGCAGACGAGCGACAGCCCATCGACGAGGGCGCCGTACCGTGAGGGGTGAAGGCGGGCGAGGTGCTCCAGCAAGGCCTCGAACCCGTCGTACGACGACCCCGCGACGTCGGCCCGCTCCTTCAGGTCGCCGCGCGACAGGGGCATGGGCGCGGCCGGAAGACCGCGGTGCCGGTAGTCCTCACCGTCGACGCGGACCGGCGTGAAATGGCCTGCCAGGAGCTGGATCTCGCGCAGGAAGTCTTGCGTGGCAAAGCGTCCCTCACCCAACGCGTCGGGCAGCGTGTTGGACGTGCAGGCGACCCGCACCCCGGCGTCGACGAGCTTGCCGAGGAGCGTGCTGACCAGCACGGTGTCGCCGGGGTCGTCGAGCTCGAACTCGTCGATGGTGAGCAGGCGGTGCTCGCTCAGCGCCGTGACGGTCGACGCGAAGCCCAGCGCCCCGACGAGATGGGTGAGCTCGACGAAGGTGCAGTAGGCCTTCGGTGCGGGCGCGGCGTGCCACAACGAGGCGAGCAGGTGGGTCTTCCCGACGCCGAAGCCGCCGTCGAGGTACACGCCCGGCCTGCCCTCCCGGGGCTTGGGGCGTGCGAACCGCTTGCGCGGCGGGGGTCCCAGGGTCTGCGCGAAGCTCTCGAGCATCTGCACGGCGTGGGCCTGCGACGGCTGGGCCGGGTCGGGCAGGTAGGTGCTGAAGCGGGCCGCGGCGAAGCCTGGCGGCGGAACCATGCCGTCCACAAGCGTCTCGAACGGGACGACCGGTTCGCGGTCGACGAGACGGACAGGCACGATCGAGAACTCTACGAGGCGGCCGCTCGCAGGAAGCGGGCCCCCGCGGTCGCCCGTGAGCCGCCGCATCCAACCCTGTGGTGAGGCCCTTGTGGCGCGCAGTTAGGTTGCGGTGCATGACCGCTCCCATCGCCGGCGCTGACCCGGCCGTCGTCGGGCCCTACCTCGCGGAGGTCCTGGGCGACCCCGCCTGGAAGGACCCCTCCGTCACCCTCATCGCCGGGGGCAAGAGCAACCTCACCTACCGCGTCGATTCCTCCGCCGGGTCGCTGGTCCTGCGCCGGCCGCCGCTCGGTCACGTCTTGCCGACAGCGCACGACATGGGCCGAGAGTTCCGGGTCATGTCCGGTCTCGGCAGCACCGCCGTACCCGTCCCGAAGATGCTCCACTTCTGCACCGACGCCGATGTCCTCGGCCAGCCGTTCTACGTCATGGAGCGCGTCGAGGGGCACATCGTGACGACGCAGTTCCCTGAGGGCTACGCCGAGTCCCCCACGGACAAGGTGAAGGTCTCCAACGGACTGCTCGACGTGCTGGCGGCCCTGCACAGCGTCGACTACGCGTCCGTGGGGCTGGGTGAGTTCGGCAGGCCGGACGGCTACATGGCACGCCAGCTCTCGCGATGGAGCAAGCAGTGGGACGCCACTCGCATCGAGGGCATGGAGGACATCGACCGGCTCGCCGCAGCCCTGACCACGTCCCTGCCGGCGACGCAGCGGTCGACGATCGTGCATGGCGACTACCGGCTCGACAACACGATGCTGCACCCGACCGCGGTGGGCCGCATCAACGCGGTCCTCGACTGGGAGATGTCGACCCTCGGCGACCCGCTCGCCGACCTGGGGATCCTGCTCACCTACTGGATCCAGGGTGACGACAACGACCTGCGGACCGGCGGCAGCGCGGTGTCGGCGGTGACGACCCAGCCGGGCTTTCTCACCCGCAACGAGGTGGCCGCGGGTTATGCGGCGCGCACCGGAGCCGACATCGACAACCTGCCCTGGTACCTCGCCTTCGGGTTCTTCAAGCTGGCCGTGGTGTGCGCCGGGATCGTCATGCGCGCCCGGATGGGGGCCATGGTCGGCGAGGGCTTCGACGGCTTCGAGCAGCGCATCCCCCCGCTCGTCGAGCTCGGGCGCGCGACCCTGTCGGACCGTGAGCTGTACTGAGGTGACGGTGACACCGGGCACCTACCAGCACTGGAAGGGGCCGCAGTACCTCGTGCTGGGGCTCGGCCATGACGCGAACGACGACAGCCGGACCACGGTGGTCTACCTGCCGCTGTACCCGGTCGACGGTCCGCCGTTCGCGGTGCGCACGCTGGAGGACTTCACTGCCTGGGTGGACCCGGCCACCGGGGCGAGCACCGCCGAGGGCGTCGGGGTACGGCGGTTCACCCCGCTCCCCTGATCTTGGCGCGGGATACTGCCGGTATGGAACTGCCCCTGATGCCTCCGGTCTCACCGATGCTCGCCAAGGCGGTCCTCACCGTGCCCGAGGGCGACTTCCTCTACGAGCCGAAGTGGGACGGGTTCAGGGCCATCGTGTTCCGGGACGGCGACGACGTGGAACTGGGTTCCCGCAGCGAGAAGCCGCTGACGCGCTACTTCCCCGAGGTCGTCGCTGCGGTCAAGGCCAACCTGCCGGAACGGTGCGTGCTCGACGGCGAGATCGTCATCGCGGCCGGCAAGGGCCTCGACTTCGAGGCGCTGCTCCAACGGATCCACCCCGCGGCATCGCGCGTGAAGCTGCTCGCCGAGCAGACCCCCGCGAGCTTCATCGCGTTCGACCTCCTCGCGCTCGGTGACGACGACCTCACCGGGCGCCCGCAGGCAGAGCGGCGCCGGCTGCTCGAGGAGGTGCTCGCGTCGGCGAGGCCTCCGGTGCACCTGACGCCGGTGACCGACGACCCGGCCTTGGCCCGGGACTGGTTCCAGGTCTTCGAGGGCGCGGGACTCGACGGTGTGGTCGCCAAGCCGACGGCGGCGCCGTACCAGCAGGACAAGCGCGTGATGCAGAAGGTCAAGCACACTCGCACCGCCGACGTCGTGGTCGCCGGGTACCGCCTCCACAAGTCCGGCCCGGTCGTCGGCTCGCTCGTCCTCGGCCTGTACGACGGTGAGGGCGCGCTCCAGCACGTCGGCGTGGCCGCGTCCTTCCCCATGGCGCGCCGCGCTGCTCTCATCCACGAGCTCGCGCCGTACGTGACCGATGGTGAGCACCCGTGGCTCGGCGACAACGTCCCCGAGCGCAACCCCAACCAAGCGGCGGGGAGCCGGTGGAACAACGGCAAGGACCTGTCCTTCATCGCGCTCCGTCCCGAGCTCGTCGCCGAGGTGGCGTACGACCACATGGAAGGGACCCGCTTCCGGCACACCGCGCAGTGGAAGAGCTGGCGCCCTGACCGGGATCCGCGCTCCTGCACGTACGAGCAGCTCGAGGTCCCGGTGCGCTTCGACCTGGGAGCAGTGCTCGGTTCCTGACCGCGTACGCCATCTGAGCGAGGTCGGTCCGCGCCCTCCGTGGTGTCCTGCGCTCCTGGGCCCTCGACCCGGCCATCGAGACGGAGGAGGACTTCATGACCTGTCAACGTCCTGCCCGACGGCACATCACGGTGATGCTGTCGGTCGTTGCGTCGCTGAGCCTCACCCAGGCGCTGCTGCCGAACAGCACCGCCACAGCCGACCCGGCAGCGCCGGTCGTCGTCGCCAGCGGCCTGGACAACCCGCGCGGCCTCGTGCTCGGCGAGCACGGCCTGCTGTACGTCGGCGAGGCCGGGCACGCCGGCCCCACCTGCACGGCGGCGCCCGGTGAGAACGGTCCCACCTGCATCGGCTTCACCGCACGGATCAGCGCGGTGCGCACCAGCAACGGCCAGCGCCGAACGGTGACCGGCGGCCTGCCGTCGATCGGCACCGCCGTCGCTGCGACGGGCATCGACGGGGTGGCCTTCGACGACAACCGGGTCGCCGGCATCATGACCGGTTCGCCGCAGGGCATCCCTGCTGATGCCTGCACCGGCCGGCCGGAACCCGCCTGCTCGCAGGCCGTCGCCAGGGCCAGCCGGCGACTCGGTGACCTGCTGGTCGTCGAGGACGGGCACCAGGCCACGTCGGTGGCCGAGGTGGGTCGCTTCGACTACCAGTGGATCGTCGACCACAAGGCAACGGTCGCCCCCACCAACCCCGACTTCCAGCCGGGCGACAGCAACCCGTACGGGATCACCGCTGGGCCGCACGACGGCTGGTACGTCGTCGACGCCGGCAGCAACACCCTCGACTACGTCGACAAGCACGGGAAGATCAAGGTCCTCGCCTACCTCCCCGACCCACCCGGTCCTCCGGAGCAGCGCTTCCCTTACGACGCCGTACCCACCTGCGTCGCCACCTCGGGGAAGACCGTGTGGATCGGCACGCTCAGCGGGCAGGTCTACCGCTGGGACGGCCACGCGGCGACCCTGGTCGCCGGTCGCGACCAGGGTCTCACCACGATCAGCGGCTGCGGCACCGACCGGGCGGGCAACCTCTACGTGTCCAACCTGTTCGGCCTGACGCAGGACACGTTCTTCGCGCCGCACACCGGCAGTGTCAGCAAGGTCACCCCGGCCGGCGTCGTGACGACGGTCGCGGGATCTGAGGGGCTCAGCTACCCCGCCGGCATCGCCGTCTCGGGCCACAAGCTGTACGTCGCCGTGCAGTCCATCTGCCCCAAGGACCTGGCACTCGTCGGACCGCAGGACCCACCGGTGTGCGACAAGCCCGGTCAGGTGGTGCGCCTCACCCTCTGACCGGACCTGGTCGACGGACGTGGCGGGCACGGTGTGAGACTGGTGGCCCGTGTCCGCCACCCTCGTCGCCTCCGCCGTCACCGTCGTGCGTGGGCCCACCCTCGTCCTGTCAGACGTCTCGCTCACCGTCGCCTCCGGCATGCGGATCGGTGTCGTCGGGCCCAACGGGGCGGGCAAGTCGACCCTGCTCGCCGTACTCGCTGGGGAACTCGCGCCGGACAGCGGCGGGGTGTCGCTGGCGCCCCCCACCGCCAACGTGGGCCTGCTGCCGCAGGAGCCCGACCGCCGGCCTGGCGAGACCCTGACCGCGTTCCTCGCGCGCCGCACCGGAGTGGCTGCGGCGCAGGCCGAGCTCGACGCGGCGGGTGCGGCACTGGCCGCCGGGGAGAAGGGCGCCGACGACCGCTACAGCCGCGCGCTCGAGCACTGGCTCGACCTGGGCGGCGCCGACCTCGACGTGCGCCAGGAGGAGGTTCTCGCCGACCTCAGGCTGCCGGTCGACCTGCTCGACGCCGAGACGGCCACCCTCTCCGGCGGCCAGGCCGCGCGCGCGTCGCTCGCCAGCGTCCTGCTCTCGCAGTACGACGTCTTCCTGCTCGACGAGCCGACCAACGACCTCGACTTCGCCGGCCTCGCGAAGCTCGAGCAGTTCTGCGGTTCGCTGCAGGCCGGGCTGGTGGTGGTGTCACACGACCGTGAGTTCCTGGCCCGCACCGTGACCAGCGTGCTCGACATCGACGAGCCCTCCCGAACCGCCCGGCTCTTCAACGGCGACTACGAGAGCTACCTCGAGGCGCGGGTGCTCGCGCGCCGCCAGGCCCGGGACGCCTTCGAGGAGTACGACGACAAGCGGGCAGGCCTGGTCGGCCAGGCGCAGCGGCAGCGAGAGCAATCGGTGCGTGGTGCCCTGCGGGCCAAGCGCAAGATGCCGGACAACGACCGTGCAGCAAAGGGCGCCAGGATCGAGGCGGCGACCCACGCCGCCTCCCGGGTCAAGACGATCGAGGCGCAGCTGGGGCGGCTGGAGGCGGTCGACGAGCCACGCAAGGAGTGGCAGCTGCAAATGTCGATCGCCTCGGCACCGCGCTCGGGTGCGGTAGTCGCCACGCTCTCGGGGGCGGTCGTCGACCGCGGCTCGTTCGTGCTCGGCCCGGCGGACCTGCAGGTGTCCTGGGCTGACCGTATCGCGGTGGTCGGTCCGAACGGTTCCGGCAAGACCACGTTGCTCGGCGCCCTGCTGGGTCGGATCCCGTTGTCCTCGGGGCGGCAGAGCCTCGGATCGGGCGTGCTGCTCGGGGAGGTGGACCAGGCGCGCGGACTGTTCACCGGAACCCAGACTGTGGTCGAGGTCCTCGAGGAGCGCACTCAGTGGCCGGCCTCGGAGGTGAGGACGCTGCTCGCGAAGTTCGGGCTGCGGGGCGCCCACGTCACTCGCCCCTCTGCCTCGCTGTCCCCCGGCGAGCGGACCCGCGCCTCCCTCGCGCTGCTGCAGGCCGTCGGGGTGAACTGTCTCGTCCTCGACGAGCCCACCAACCACCTGGACCTGCCTGCCATCGAGCAGCTGGAGCAGGCGCTCGACGCCTACGACGGCACGCTGCTCCTGGTGTCGCACGACCGGCGGATGCTGGACTCCGTCCGGACATCCCGGACCTTCCAGGTCGCCCACGGGCGGGTCTCGGAGTCCTGAGAGGATTCGAGGCGTGACCGCTGACGACCCGAGCCCTCTCGACCGCCTCGTCGACCTGCTCGATCTCGAGACGATCGAGGCGGACATCTTTCGCGGCAAGCAGCCACCGGTCGTCACCCAGCGCGTCTTCGGCGGCCAGGTCGCCGGTCAGGCGCTGGTCGCCGCCGGCCGCACGGTCGCCACCGACCGTCCGGTGCACAGCCTGCACGCCTACTTCCTCCGGCCCGGGGACCCGACGATCCCGATCGTCTACGAGGTGGACCGCATCCGGGACGGCAGGAGCTTCACCACCCGCCGCGTGGTGGGCATCCAGCACGGCAAGGCGATCTTCAACCTGCAGGCCTCGTTCCAGGTCGTCCAGGACGGCGTCGAGCACTCCCGACCCATGCCTGAGGTGCCCGACCCCGAGAGCCTGCCGACCATGCAGGCGCGGATGGCGGCCTACAACGACGAGTACGACGGCTGGTACGAGCGTCCCCGTCCCATCGACACCCGTTACGTCGGCGACCCGCCGCGCGTCCAGCGGGACAAGATCGCGGCCGGCACCGCCAAGGGCGAACCGCGCTCGCAGGTCTGGATGCGGGCCGATGGCAAGCTGCCGGACGACCCGCTGCTGCACGTCTGCGCGGTCACGTTCGCCTCGGACATGACGTTGCTCGACTCGACCCTGCTCCAGCACGGCCTGGCCCTCGGCCAGGACAACATCTCGCTGGCCAGCCTCGACCACGCGATGTGGTTCCACCGCCCGTTCCGCGCCGACGAGTGGTTCCTCTACGACCAGGAGTCGCCGTACACGGGCGGCTCCCGCGGACTGGCCCGCGGCGAGATCTACACGCGCGAGGGGCAGCTCGCGGTCAGCGTGGTGCAGGAGGGTCTGATCCGCGTCACACGGTGATCGGTCGACCTGACTCCCCTTCCGACTTCCCTCCCGTGGCCCTGTTCGGCCGCCCCTCTCCACGCGTGAGAAGTGGCCTGCCGACAGGGCCGAGGGAGGGAAGTCGGAAGAGAAGTCAGGCCTTCGGGCGGTCCTTGTCGCGGCTCGGCTGCACGCGCTTGGGCTCCCCCGGCTGCAGGGCGAACGACGGAGGGAACGGCGCTTCCCCGTCGCCCTGTCGCTCGTAGAGCTCCAGCAGCGGCGTCAGGTCGTGGGCGATGTCGTCGATGGCGGCGTGCACATCGCCAAGCGCGACGAACCGGTCGCGCATCGTCCAGATGTCGAAGTCGGCGATCTCGCAGTCGGGCAGCTCGTCCCACGTGACGGGAGCACTGACGGTGGCCTGCGGCCTGGCCCGGACGCTGTAGGCGCTCGCGATCGTCTGATCCCTTGCCATGCGGTTGAAGTCCAGGAAGACGCGCTCGCCTCGCTCCTCCTTCCACCACTTGGCCGTCGCGATCTCCGGCCGCCGACGCTCGATCTCCCGCGCCACCGCCACCGCACAGTGCCGCACTTCGGTGAAGGTCCAGTCCGCTCGGGTGCGCAGGTAGACGTGGACCCCCTTGCTGCCACTGGTCTTGGGGAAGCTCACCATGCCCAGTTCGTCCAAGAACGCCCTGACCTCGAGGGCCACCTCGATGACGTCGTCCCAGTCGGTGCCCGGCATCGGGTCGAGGTCGATCCGGAGCTCGTCGGGGTTCTCCACGTGCCTGCAGCGGGTCGGCCAGGGGTGGAAGTCGAGGGTGCCGAGGTTGGCCGCCCAGGCGACGTGAGCGACATCGACCGGGCACAGCTCGGTCGCCGACCGTCCGCTCGGGAAGTGCACGGTGCAGGTCTGGATCCACTCGGGGCGCTTGTCGGGCACCCGCTTCTGGTAGATCGCCTCACCCTCGGCGCCGTCCGGATGGCGCTTCAGCACCGTCGGGCGCTCGTTGAGGGCCCGGACGACCCCGTCCCCGACGGCGAGGTAGTACTCGACCAGGTCGATCTTGCGACCCCTCCCCTCAGGCAGGGCCGAGAAGTACGTCTTGTCAGGATTGGTCACCTTGACGGTGCGCTCCCCGCTGGGCGTCTCGATCTCGAGCTCGATGAAGGGTGACGGCATGCGCGCACCGTACGACGCCCCGCACCCTCCCGTTACGTCCGCTCATCTGCACCTCCCCAGGCACGACCCGAGCAGACGCAAGGGGTCAGGGGCGGGGCGGGGCAAGGGGTCGCGGAACACTTGCGGGTGCTGGTTGGCTGCACAGGGCGTCAGACGAGCTTGAGGAGGCTGCAGCGTGGAAAGCACCCGCAACTACCCGGTCCAGAAGTCCGAGCAGGAGTGGCGCGAGGAGCTCAGCGCCGAGGAGTTCGCCGTGCTGCGGCAGGCGGGCACCGAGCGTCCCTGGACGGGTGAGTACAACGAGACCAAGACCGAGGGCGTCTACTCCTGCCGGGCGTGCGGCGCCGAGCTGTTCCGCTCGGAGGCGAAGTTCGACTCGCACTGCGGCTGGCCGAGCTTCTACGAGCCGTCCGAGAAGGACAACGTGGAGTTGCTCGAGGACCGCAGCTTGGGGATGCTGCGGGTCGAGGTGCGGTGCGCCACCTGCGGCAGCCACCTCGGTCACGTCTTCGACGACGCGCCCCAGACCCCGACCGGCGAGCGGTTCTGCATGAACTCGGTGTCCCTGCGCCTGGACCCCGCCAGCTAGCAGGAAGGGCCATCCCCGCGACACGCGCGGTGCCCGAAAGCGCACATGACTGGCACGGAATGGGCAAGATCGTGGCTGGGTACGGGAAGGGGATGGTGACGGTCAGCGGTCCGCAGCGGCTCGACCTGCAGGCTGAGCCGGCCAGCGTCGGTGAGGCCCGCCGTTTCGTGCGCCACGTTCTCGTGGACTGGGGGCTCGATGAGGCTGTCGAGCTCGTCACCCTGCTGGTGTCCGAGCTCGCCACCAACGCGGTGCTGCATGCCCGCACCGCCTATGCGGTCGTGCTGTCCAAGGGCGTCGACCACCTGACCGTCGAGGTGCTCGACGGCTCCAGCGTCCCCCCGCGGCACCGCCAGAACAGTGCCGCCGCCGCCACTGGCCGGGGCGTGGCCATGGTCGACCAGCTCGCGACCTCCTGGGGCACCCACCAGTCCGCCGTACTGCCCGGCTTCGCCAAGGGCGTGTGGTTCACCGTCCCCTTGGCCGGCGCTCCGGGGGCCTGGTCCGGGGACTGGTTGGACCAGCTCGGCTAAGGCAGGGCGGCGACGATCTCCGACAGGGGCTTGCGCGCGCCGGTGAAGAAGGGCGTCTCCAGCTTGGTGTGCAGACGGGCGCGCGAGGCCCGTAGGTGCCGGAGGCAGTCCACGATGCGGTGCAGCTCGTCGGCCTCGAAGGCCAGCAGCCACTCGTAGTCGCCGAGTCCGAACGCCGCCACCGTGTTGGCCCGGACGTCCTCGTACTCGCGGCCGGCCATGCCGTGCTCCGCGAGCATGCCGCGGCGCTCGTAGTCGGGGAGCAGGTACCAGTCCAGCGAGCGGTTGAACGGGTAGACGCAGACGTACTTCTTCGGGTCCTCCCGGCGCACGTACGCCGGGATGTGGTTGCGGTTGAACTCTGCCGGGCGGTGCAGGCCCACGCTCGACCACACCGGGGCGAGGTGCCGCCCGAGCTGAGTGCTGCGGAAACGCGCATAGGTGTCCTGGAGCACGTCCGGATCAGGGCAGGTCCACCAGACGAGCAGGTCGGCGTCCGCCTTGTAGCCGGTGACGTCGTACGTCCCGCGCGTGTAGACGTCCTTCTCCAGGACCTCGTCGAGAAGGCCCTGGGCCTCGGCGGCGAGGGCCGGGCGCTCGGCGGGCAACGGCGTCACGGCCTTGAAGACGGCGTAGGTGGTGTAGAGGAGCTGGTCGTTCAGCTCCTTCGCGGACAGTGTGGACTCGGCCATGCCGTCCATTGTGCCCGCCCGCTCAGCGATCTCCTGCCAGAACAGCGCGAGCGGCCTCCACACCGCTGCGCGCGACGGCCGGGACACCGACGCCGTCGTAGGCCGCGCCGGCCACCGCCAGGCCCGACGGCAGGGCCGTGCGCAGGCGGCGGACGAGGTCCAGGTGACCGACGGCGTACTGCGGGAGGCCACCTCCCCACCGCGTGACGCGGCTGTCGAGCAGCCGTGGCAGCGGGCCGACGGCCGCCTCGAGCTCCTCGAGCACCACGGCCACCAGGTCGTCGTCGTCGCGTTGCAGATCGGCCGCCTCGCCGTACCGGCCGACCGAGGCCCGCACCACCGCCGGCCCCGGCCGCCCCCACTTGCGGCTGGTGAACGTCACCGCCTTCGTCGTCCGACCGTCGACCGCCGGCACCAGGTAGCCCGATCCCGTGCCTGGCGACGGCCCGTCGAGCGCGAGGGTCACGATCCCGACGGACGCGTACTCCACGGCCTCGAGGTCCTCCACGGGGACGTGGCCCGTCAGCAGCCGCGCGGCAGGCCTGCTCGGCACCGCCAGGACCACCGCATCCACATCCAGGTACGTCGGGTCCGCGGCCGACCCGGTCTCCACGCGCCAGCCCAGGACGGTCCGGGACAGGCCACGGACGGTGGTGCGCAGCCGCACGTCGAGACCACGGGCCAGAGCCGGCGGCAGCTGTCCCAGACCACCGACGATGCCGGCGAACACCGGCCCCGGCGCGAGGGTCCCCCGGGCGGCGCGCGCTGCCGTGATGAGGGAGCGGTGCTGCCCCACCGTGGCGGCCAGCTGCGGCAGGGTGGCCTGCAGGGACAGCAGGTCAGCGTTGCCGGCGTAGACCCCGCCGAGCAGCGGGTCGACGAGCCGCTCGACCACCTCCCGGCCGAGCCGGCGCGCGACGAGCTCGCCGACCGAGATGTCCTGCAGCGGCGGGGTGCCGGGCTGCAGCAGGTCGAGCGGTACCCGCAGCAGACCGGCGGCGCTGAGCACCTCGCTGCGGGCCAGCGCGGCCAGGTCGGCGGGGATCCCCATGACCGTGCCGGTGGGCAGCGGCCGGAGCGCTCCTCTGGTCCACACGGACGCTGAGCCGACCGCCGGGGACACGAGGGCGAAGCCGGCCGCGGTAGCAAGGTCGACGCCGTGCGGGATCCGGCGGAGCATCGAGTCGGCGCCCTCGTCGACGGGCACGCCGCCGACGTCCGAGCTACGGACCTTGCCGCCGACCTCGCCGGACGCCTCCAGCACGATCGGGACCGCACCCCGGCGCTGCAGCTCGAGCGCCGCCGACAGGCCGGCGATGCCGGCACCGACGACAGCGACGACCTGGGCTGCGGACACGCGGGCAGCCTAGGCGGGGCACCGCCGCATCCCGGCCGTCGGGCCGTAGGGTCCCCGCGTGCGCCGCGCCCCGCTCGTCCTCGTGGCGACGTCACTCGCGGCGTTCACGGCGACGCTGGACAACACCGTCGTGGCCGTCGCCCTGCGGGACGTGCAGAAGGACCTCGGGTCCGGTGTCACGGGTCTGCAAGGGATCGTCACGGCGTATACCGTCGCGCTCGCCGCGCTGCTGCTCGCCGGCGGCGCGCTCGTCGACGTCGTGGGTGCCAAGCGGGTGCTGCTGGCCGGGCTGGTGGTCTTCGGCGGGGCGTCGGCAGGCTGCGCGTCGGCGCACTCGGTGAGTGGGCTGGTGGCCTGGCGCGCGGTCCAGGGCGCCGGTGCCTCGCTGCTGCTGCCCGGCGGTCTCGCCGTTCTGGCCGCCGCCTACCCCGATGCCGTACGGCGACGACGCGCCATCGGCGTGTGGGCCGCCACCGGAGCCCTCGCCTTGGTGGCCGGTCCCGTAGCCGGCGGGTTCCTGGTGGCCTCCCAGGGCTGGACCTCGGTCTTCTGGCTCAACCTTCCGTTGTGCCTGCTGGTCGGCGTGATCGTCACCGCCACCCCGGCCGTGATCGCTGCCCACCAAAGGCACCTGGACCTACCCGGCACGGTGCTGACCTGCGTGCTGCTGGGCACCTCGACCTACGCCGTCGTGCTCGCCGGCCGCCACGGCTGGACCGCCGGCACCGCCGGCTGCCTTGCGGTCGCCGCTGCATCGCTCGTCGCCCTTGGCGTGGTCGAGCGCCGCAGCCGCGATCCGTTGCTCCCCGGGCACCTGCTGCGGGCACGGCGCTTCGGCGGCGCGGCCGTCGGAGCTTTCGCGGCCTCACTCGCGGTCTTCGTGCTGCTCGTCTTCGTCAGCCTGTTCCTGCAGCTGGTGCAGGACCACGACGCGCAGCAGGCCGGGCTGGTCCTGTTCCCGTTGCCCGCAGGGCTCGTGGTGACGGCCGCGCTCGCCGGCCGCTGGCGCGCGGTGGCGCGGCCGGTCGCCCTCGGCCTGCTGCTCGCCGGTGGTGGGCTGCTGGCACTGGGGGTGCAGCTGCAGGCGGGTACGTCCGACAACGAGCTGCGGGTGCTGCTCGGTGTCGTTGGCGCCGGTGTCGGGCTGACCACGGCGCCGGTCGTCACGGCCGCCCTCGGGTCCGCCGGCGACGCGAGGGGTGGTCTGGCGGCCGCGAGCATCAACGTCGCCCGGGAGCTCGGCGGTGTCGTCGCGGTCGCCGGACTTGGTGCCCTGGCCGTGGCGCGGTTGTCGTCGAAGCTGAGCGAGACCCTCGTGCAGGCCGGCGTCCCCTCCGGCAAGCGGCCCGTCCTCCTCGATGCCCTGCTGGGTGCCCGCACCGGCGAGGCACGCGGGCTCCTGCTGCACGACATCGGCGTCGTGAAGACCCTGCAGCTGGGCTCCCGGCTCGCCGACACGGCCACCTCGAGCTTCATCGGCTCGACCCGGCTGATCCTTCAGGCTGCCGGCGGCACGCTGCTCCTCAGCGCCCTCGTCACCGCCTGGCTGCTCCGACCTCAGCCGGAGCAGTGACCTACCGGGAACGGGGTCAGCGGGCGGTCGCCTCGTGGACGTGGTCGACGATCCGGGTCAGCACGTCCGGGTCGGTCTCGGGCAGCACGCCGTGGCCGAGGTTGAACACGTGCCCCTCAGCCGCCTTGGCCTGCTGCAGCACCCGCTCGGTCATCGCGCGGATCACCGGCGTCGGTGCGAACACCAGGGTCGGGTCGAGGTTGCCCTGGACCGCCTTGCCAGGACCGATTCGCCGTACCGCTTCGTCGAGCGGCACCCGGAAGTCGACCCCCACCACGTCGGCGCCCGCCTGGCCCATGTCGTGCAGCAGCTCGCCCGTGCCGACCCCGAAGTGGATGCGGGGCACGTCCGCCACCCCAGCCAGGATGCGCGCCGAGTGCGGCTGCACGAACTCGCGGTAGTCAGCAGCGGGCAGGACTCCGACCCAGGAGTCGAAGAGCTGTACGGCGGAGGCTCCCGCGTCGACCTGGAGCCGCAGGAAGGCCAACGTGATGTCGGCCAGCCGGCTCATCAGCCGCGACCACAGCGCGGGGTCGCCGTACATGAGCGCCTTGGTGCGGCGCTGGTCCTTGGAGGGGCCGCCCTCGATGAGGTAGGAGGCGAGGGTGAACGGCGCACCCGCGAAGCCGATGAGTGGGGTGGCCCCCAGCTCGCCGACGAGCTGCCGCACCGCCTGGGTGATCTCTGGGGTCGCCTCGAGGGCGACCAGGCGGTCGAGGTCGGCAGCGGTCCGGAACGGCTTGGCCACCACCGGTCCGACGCCGGCGACGATGTCGAGGTCGAGCCCGATGGCCTTGAGCGGCACCACGATGTCACTGAAGAAGATGGCGGCGTCGACCCCGAAGCGGCGGACCGGCTGGAGCGTGATCTCGGTGACCATGTCCGGTCGGAAGCAGCTCTCGAGCATGGCGGTGCCCTCGCGCAAGGCGCGGTACTCCGGAAGGGCCCGACCGGCCTGCCGCATGAACCACACCGGAGTGTGCGGGACCGGCTCGCGCCGGCAGGCCTTCAGGAAAGCGGAGTCATGGGGGGTGCTCATCGAGGTCGAGGCTAGCCCGTGACGGCGCGCGTCCCACGAACTGTCGGAGCCTCGTGGCACCGTCGACGGTGACTGGAGGTGGTCGTCGTGACCGAGATGTTCTGCACCGACTGCAAGGCGGACACGATGTTCGTGACGCCCGAGTGCCTGGACGGTCACACCCTTGGCGACTGCCCCGACCTGATGTGCGAGCGGTGCGGCCTGGCCGTCACCCGCCTGGCCCTGCTCATCACCGAAGAGGTTGTCCTCGTCGAGGCTGCCTGACCGACCAAGCCCACCGGCGCGTTGCAACCCGCGAAGCCGTCGACCCACCTACCTTGGAGTCGTGACCCTCCCTCGCGACCCGGCGAGCACTTCCAGCGTCTTCGCCCGCGCGGTCGAGGAGCTCCATCAGACGATCAGCGACGCCGAGCGCCCAGGGATTCTCGAGCTCCATGAGGTGCCCGCGCCGCGCCGGCTCGCCCCGCACGCGGTCGCTTTCAGCGCCGAGGTCAACAAGGACGGCGACGAGGTGGCCACCGGCCGTTTCGTGGTCCTGCACGACCCGGCCGGTCAGGACGGTTGGCGAGGCGACACCCGGGTCGTGGCGTTCGTCAGCGCCGACGTCGACCGGGAGATGGCAGGCGACCCGGCCCTCGCCGAGGTCGGTTGGAGCTGGCTCACCGACTCCCTCGTCGGTCGAGCGGCTCAGCACACCGCGGCCGGCGGCACCGTGACCCGCACGGCCTCGCTGACGTTCGGGCTCGTCGAGGAGCCCGAGGAGACCAACGAGGTCGAGGTGCGCGCCTCGTGGAGCCCGTTGCACGAGGCCGACGGCAGCCTCGACCTGAGCGTGCACCTGCAGGCCTGGTGCGACCTGCTCTGCATGACCGCCGGCGTCCCACCGACGGGCGTCACCGCCCTGCGTAGCCGCGCGCCGAGCGCCTAGCGGCGAGCGCGGTCCGAGATCCGACGGCGCAGCACCGGTTCGCCGGTGTCCTGCGCAGCCAGGTGCGCGAGCAGGTGAGCCGGTGGTGCGACCGCCGACGACGGCCGGGGCAGGCGCAGGGTCAGGGTCGTCCCGTGGCCACGCCGGCTGTCGACCTCGAGGTTGCCGCCGGACAGCCGGGCCCGCTCGCGCAGCAGCCCGAGGCCGACGTGCCGTCCGCGGTCCGGACGTACCGTGGCGGGGTCGAAGCCTGGGCCCTCATCGCTGACCTGGGCGAGCACCGAGTCCTCGTCGACCCGCAGTGAGACCACGGCGTCGTCGACGTCGGCGTGCTTGACGACGTTGAGCAGAGCCTCCTGGAAGAACCGGTAGACGGTCACAGCGGAGGCCAGCGGCAGCGGGTACGCCGACTCCGGCCACTCGACGGCAACGTGCAGGCCGTAGCGCGCGTTCATGTCGAGCCGCAGGCCCCCCACCGCACTGGCCAGGTCGCCGTCGCGCAGGGCCGGTGGCCGGGTGCGGGCCATCACGGCGCGCACCTGCTCCTCAGCGTCCTCAACGTAGTCGGTGAGCTTGGCGATCTCGGCCGGCGTCGACGGCGACCCGGCCAGCAGGCCGCGGGCGATCATCAGTGACTGGGCGACGGTGTCGTGCAGCTCGGCGGCCAGCTGACCCCGGGCGCCCTCCTCCGCCGCCACCAGGCCGGAGAGGAGCTCGAAGACCCCGGCGCCGGCGGTCTCGGCATCCCGGCGGTGCCGCTCCCCCAGCTCGTCGGCCACCCGCACCCGCGCATGCAGTGCGTCGAGGGTGTTCGCGAGCTCGGCCACCTCGAGACTGGTCCGCGTCACGAACCGCCGCGTGCTCTGGAGGGAGAGGCTGGGCTCCTCGAGACGTCGTACGGCGTTGCTGTGCAGCGCGCGCATCGCCGCGGCGAGCCGCGTGGCCACGACGACGGCCGACAGCACGACGATCAGGCCTGCGCAGGCACCCGCCGCGAGAGCCTGGCCGGCGCGGGCGTCGAGGTCGTCCTCCGCGCTGAGGACGAGCGCGACGACGCCGACCACGGTGAGGACGGCGCCGCTGCCGAGCAGGGCCGCCCAGACCGCCAACGGCAACGCCACCCGGGACCGCATGCTCACCTCAGGACACCGGTCGTGGTCCAGTCGGTGGCGGGGCGGACCGTACCGACCGGGCCGCGGTCGTGAGCACGGATGAGGTCAGGATCGGCGGCGAGCGCGATGGCGCCGAGCAGCGAGGCGACAGCGCGCTCGACCAGGTGCAGCTCCTCGACGATGTCGTCGACACCGCCTTCGGACTCCGCCAGCCGGGCGAGCCGGTCGGCGGACTCCCGCAGCACAGTCAGGGCAGGGGCAGTGGCCGCTCCGATGTCGCCGAGGGCGCGCGCGGCCTGTCCGGCGACGGCAGCCTGGGCGCTCGCCGAGCGGGCCCGGTCAGACAGGTCCGCGACCGACAGCCACGAGTCCGCCTGGCCGACGAGGACCTCCGCGAGACGCACCTCGCCGCGGCCGAAGCCGGCCGAGCCCTTGGGACGCCGGGCGATGAGGACGGCCTGAGGGCTCTCGGGTGCACCCAGCACGGTCGAGCACCACGGCCGACCGTCTTCGCTGCCGGTGGCGACCCCCCGGGTACCCAGGGCCCGCAGGACCCACGGCTCATCGAAGACGTCGGCGTCGACCCGCAGGCGTTGGGGGGCGCCGGTCTCGTCACCGGCGTACCGGACGGGACCATCCGCGGCGAGCAGCAGCATCTCGATGTCCGCGCCGCCGAAGAGCCGCGCCGCGGCACTGACGATCACCTGCGCGGAGGTGTCGCTCGTGCGGGCCGTGATCCGCTCCTGGCCCGCGGCCAGCTCGGCGAACAGCCGGGCCTCCTGGCTGCGGCGGGTCTGCTGGTCGTACGACGTCCACAGGAGCGCGAGCGGCACCACCAGGCCGAACAGCCCGAGCGGTGCCTTCAGCGCCAGGTAGGCAGCGAGCAGGCCGATGGAGCTGTTGCCCGCCATGTGCACCGCGGACAGCGGTGCGGAGGTGACCAGCAGCGGTACCAGCGAGCGGCGGCTGGTGACTGCTACCGCGACGCCCACCAGGGAGTGGTTGATGGCAAAGAACACCGCCATGCCGGCGATGGCCCCCGGGACCCCGCCGCCACAGGCGCCGGCGGTCAGCGACCCGAGCGCGGCGGCCGTGCCGAACACGGCCATGTTGAAGTGCTTCTTCAGCGCTGGCCGTCGCAGCACGGTCTGGGCGATGTACACGCCCGCGATCACGGCGACGGGCGACCAGTTCCCGGTGCCGATGACCCACGCCGCGCCGAGCGCGCTCTCCGTCAGGGAGAACGTCCAGGTCTGGCGGCCGAACTGCAGGCTCACGATCGCGATCTCGGACACGGCGACACCCGCGACCAGCATCGGCACGCCCCACCAGGACGGTGCGCCCCACGTGTCGAACAGGCACGCGACGACGCCCACGATCGCGGTGGCGACCGTGACCGCACGCACCGTGCGGGTCGGACTCACGACTCGTCACCCCAGCCCTGCTCGGCCCAGGCACTGGCGGCCCAGGCGCTCGCCGCCCACGCGCTCGCCGCCCAGGAGCTGGCGGCCCAGGAGCTGGCAGCCCACGCGCTCGCGTCGAAGCCCCCCTCGCCGGTCGCGTCACCACTGCCGGCGAGGGACTGCCCATCGGGACCCGCGCACACCGTCGTGGTCGCACGGACCAGGCCGGCGCCGTCGCGGTTGCCCTTGAGGTTCTTGGCTGCACAACGCAGCGAGGCCTTGACCTGGGACGGCGTCGCACCCGGGTTGCCGGCCAGGAACAGGGCCGCGAGACCCGAGGCGATGGCCGTCGCCTGGCTGGTGCCGGAGCCGCGGAACAGGCCATGCGGAAGGTGCTTGGTGCCGCCGTCCTTCGCGATGACCGATCCGGCGGGCAGGACGCCCAGCACGTCGACACCGCTCGCCACAACCTCAGGCTTCGCCACACCGAGGACGTTGTCGCTGCCACTGAACGAAGCGACCTTGCCCTTGTCGAGGTCGGCTGCACCGACAGTCAGGACGCGGGGGTCGAAGCCGGGGTCACCGACCGTGCCCCGCTTGTTGCCCGCGGCCACCACGACGGTGACGCCGGCAGCACGGACCTGCTCGACCGCGTCGGTCAGCGGGTCGGGGCCGTACGCGTCGTGCGGGCGCACGTGCGAGAGCGAGAGGTTGACCACGTCGACCTGGTCGGAGTGCGACGCGACCCAGTCCAGGCCGCCGAGGACGCGCGACAAGCTGGTGCTGCCGTCCTTGTTCGCCACTCGCACGACGAGGACCGTAGCGCCGGGGGCCACGCCGAGGGCTTTGCCGTCGGTACCAGGCACGGGACCGCCGGCCACGATGCCGGCCATGAACGTTCCGTGGCCGTAGCCGTCGGTGTACGTACCGCCGGTCTCGACCGGCTTGCCGTCCCCCACCTTCGAGGCGTCGGCGGCGTCCACCAGCCGGCCCGAGGCGCGGTCCAGGGCCGCGGTGTCGGAGACGCCGGTGTCCACGACGGCGATACGGACTCCTGCGCCGGCGCCGCTCTTGCCGGCCTGGCCGCCGAGGCCTTGGGAGGCCAGCACAGCCGAGTGGTCGTTATCGCCGCTGTCGTCGCGACCGGTGAGCTGCACGGCGTCGTCGGGAGCCACGCTCCGCACCCCGGGTGCGGTCGCCAGCCGTCGCAGCGAAGCCGCGTCGCCACGGACGACGTCGACGTGGAGCGTCCTCAACGAAGCGAGCACGCGTACACCCGGGACCGCGACCGACGAGCCGTCGTACGAGACGACGGCCTGGAGCACCGGCCCGCCAGGCACCGCCGCGAGGACGCTCGCCGCCAAGAAGGCGCCGCAGGCCCCGGTTGCGGTGGCGCGGCGGACGGTGGCGGTACGGGACAAGGCTGCCTCCTGCTCTGGGTGTACGTCCCTTCGTCGGCAGCAGAGGGGGCCGACTGCAGTGTGCGGGGGTCTTGTCAGCCGAACGGCGTAATGGGGGGCATTGGGCCGGTCGGAGCAATTGCCCCTACAGCGAGGGCCAGCGCGAGCCGAAGCACAGCATGACCGACGGGAAGCACCCCGTCGTGACCGAACGAGCAACAAGGTGGAGGACGCGGTGACCGCCGGTCTCGAAAGCACCCTGGACAGCATCCCGGCGCAGGGCACGGGCGAAAACCCGGGCTTCTCCGCCATGGTTGTCGACGACCACCCGCTGGTGCGGGAGTCGATGGTCAGCCGGCTGAAGATGATGGGGGCCCGCGAGGTCGTCGAGGCCGCCACCATCGGTGAGGCCCGGGCCCGCGCCAACCTGTCCGGTCCCCGCGAGCTGTGCGTGCTCGACCTCGGTCTGCCCGACGGCTCCGGCCTCGACCTGCTGGCCGACCTGCGTTCCGCTGGCTGGCAGCGCCTGGTCGTGCTGTCCGCCGCCGACGACCCGTACTCGGTCCGCGCCGCCTTCGTGGCCGGCGCTCAGGGCTACCTGCTGAAGTCCGCGTCCCCCGTGGTGGTCGCCGACGGCGTCCGCCGGGTGCTGGACGGCGGCGTGTACGCCGACCCCTCGGTCGCCTCCCTGCTCGCCGCCGGCTTGCGCGGCGGCCCGGTCGACACCGGTGTCTCCGAGCTGTCCGGCCGTGAGGTCGAGGTGCTCCGCCTGGTCGCGGACGGCCAGAGCAACAAGCAGATCGGGGACGAGCTCGGCCTGTCCGCGCTGACCGTGAAGTCGCACCTCGCGAGGATCGCGCGCAAGCTCGGCACCGGCGACCGCGCCGAGATGGTCGCGCTCGCCATGCGCGCCGGCGTCATCCGCTAAGCACCCCACCTGCGTGTACGGCGTCGCCGTACACGCTCTCCGTTGTCCCTGCGCGGCGGCCCGGTGCGGCGCGACACACTGATGACACGCTCGGACGTAGGCTCACCCCCGTGACGACGACCCGGCCGGGTCCCGACGGGGAGGTGACCGGCGACGAGCCAGAGGTGACCCCTCTCCTGGTACCCCGCGAGGGGGTCCCGCCCGTCACGCAGACCGCCGCCCAGCTCGCCGATGTCGTGGCCCGCTTCGCTGCCGGTACCGGTCCCATTGCGGTCGACGCCGAACGCGCGTCGGGCTACCGCTACTCCCAGCGCGCCTACCTGGTCCAGCTGCGCCGCGAGGGCGCCGGATCCGCCCTCGTCGACCCGATCGCCTGCCCCGACCTGTCGCTGCTGGGCAAGGTGCTGCAGGGCGACGAATGGGTGCTGCACGCCGCCAGCCAGGACATCCCCTGCCTCGCCGAGGTGGGCATGGAGCCGCCGGCGGTCTTCGACACCGAGCTGGCCGGCCGGCTCGCGGGCTTCGAGCGGGTCGGCCTCGGCGCCATGGTCGAGAACGTGCTGGGCTACCGCCTCGAGAAGGGGCACAGCGCCGCCGACTGGTCGACGCGTCCGCTGCCCGACGACTGGCTGGTCTACGCCGCCCTCGACGTCGAGGTGCTCCTCGAGTTGCGCGATGCCCTCGAAGCCGAGCTCGACCGGCAGGGCAAGCTCGAGTGGGCTCACCAGGAGTTCGAGGCGGTCCGCCTGGCCCCTGCGCCGGGACCGCGGGTCGACCCCTGGCGCCGTACCAGTGGGATCCACCGGCTCCGCACCCGTCGCCAGCTGGCCGGGGTGCGGGCGATGTGGGAGCTCCGTGACCAGATGGCACGACGGCGCGACACCGCGCCAGGCCGGATCCTGCCCGACGCCGCCATCATCGGCGCGGTCAGCGCCGCGCCCGCCACGTCGGCCGACCTGGTGGCCTTGCCGGTGTTCAAGGGACGGTCGACTCGCCGCCACGTGGACGTCTGGTGGGGTGCGCTCCAGAAGGCCGCCGCTCTCACCGAGGAGCACCTCCCGCAGTCGGTCCCGACCGGTGACGGCCCCCCGCCGCCCAGTCGCTGGGCCGAGCGCGACCCGGTGGCCGCCAAGCGGCTCGCCCGGGTGCGTAGCGCTGTCACCGAGCTCGCCGAGGCCCACAACATGCCGGCCGAGAACCTCGTGCCACCCGACTCGGTGCGCCGCCTGGCCTGGAACCTGCCGGCGGCGATCGAGGTCGGGGCCGTCCGGGCGGCCCTGGCCGGCTACGGCGCCCGCCCCTGGCAGGTCGACCTGGTCGCCGAGGCCCTGACGTCGGCACTTCCCCCACCACCTGAGTGATCGAGCTCCGTCAGGTCACCCCGGCCGTCGCCCTTGCCGTCACCTCGTACGGCGACGTCGACGCCTCCCTGGCCGGTCTCCAGCGGGCCACCGACTGGCCGCACGAGGACACCGCCGACGCGCTGCGTCCACTCGCTGAGCACCCGTTCCACACCGGTGAGGGCACGTTCCTGGTCGTCCACGACGGCGTCGTCGTCGGTGACTGCGGCTGGTTCGGCCCTCCGGACGAGGACGGCGAGGTCGAGATCGGTTACGGCCTGGCACCCTCCGCCCGGCGGCAGGGCCTCGGCCGCGCCAGCGTGGTCCTGCTGCTCGACTGGGTCCGGGCGCGGGGTGCCCGCGCGGTCCGCGCCGAGGTACTCCCCGGCAACCTGCCGAGCCTGCGGCTGCTTGCAGGGCTGGGCTTCACCGACATCGGCGAGCGGGCAGGACACCGCGTGCTGCGCCACGACCTGGACTGAACGCGTTGACCCGACGCTGCTAACTATGGTTAGGTTGCCCTTAGCACTTCGACGAAAGGGCCTCTCCTCGTGTTCTCCGTTCCGACCTTCCTCATCGGGCTGCGTGAGGGTCTCGAGGCCTCCCTCGTCGTCGGCATCCTCATCGCGTACCTGGTGAAGCTGGGACGGCGCGATGCGGTCTCCTCGCTGTGGGTCGGGGTCGTGGCGGCCGTCGTCCTCAGCCTGGGTTTCGGTGCGGTCCTGCAGTTCACGAGCGCCAACCTGAGCTTCGAGGCCCAGGAGCGCTTCGGCGGTTTCGCCTCGCTCGTCGCTGTCGGCTTCGTGACCTGGATGGTCTTCTGGATGCGCCGTACGGCGCGGTTCCTGAAGACCGAGCTGCACGGCAGGCTCACCACGGCGCTGACCCTCGGGCCGCTGGCGCTCGCGCTGACCGGGTTCGTCGCCGTTGGTCGCGAGGGGCTCGAGACCGCGTTGTTCCTGTGGTCGGCTGTGCAGTCGACCCAGCAACCAGTGGTTTCCACCAGCAGCGCGTTCGGCGGCCTGCTCGCCTCGGTCGTCCTTGGCTATGCCTTCTACAAGGGCGCCCTGAACCTCAACCTCAAGACCTTCTTCACCTGGACCGGCGCTGCCCTTGTCGTCGTGGCGGCCGGCGTCTGCTCCTACGGCATCCACGACCTGCAGGAGGCCGGCCTGCTGCCCGGCCTCAACACCCTGGCGTTCGACGTCAGCAACACCATCGCGCCGTCGTCCTGGTACGGCACCCTTCTCAAGGGCATCTTCAACTTCCAGCCGGCGACCACGGTCTTGCAGGCGGTCGCCTGGGTGGCCTATCTCGCACCTGTGCTCTGGCTGTTCTTCCGTCCGTCCAGGGCCGCTGTGCCCGCGCCCACACCGCAGCAGACCGCCTCCGTCTGACTCAGCAGTCCGACTTTCTCCCACCAGAGGAGCTCCTCCGCCATGCCCGCACGCCCTGCTCTCGTCATCGTCGCCCTCGGCCTGGCGCTCGTCGGCTGTGGAACAGCCACGAGCGCCGCGGACTCCTCAGCCACGGTGGCCATCAAGGCCGGCGACAGCACGTGCGAGGTCGCGAAGACGTCCTTCGCCGCACCCGGGACCATCGCCTTCGAGGTCCAGAACGTCGGCAAGGACGTGACGGAGGTCTACGTCTACGGCAAGGGCTCCGGCGGCACGTTCAACAAGATCGCCGGCGAGGTCGAGAACATCGCCCCCGGCACCAGCCGCGCCTTCGAGGTCAAGGTCAGCGGCGGCGACTACGAGGTCGCCTGCAAGCCGGGTCAGAAGGGCAGCGGGACCCGGACCGCCCTCCACGTGACGGGCGCCTCCACGACCGGCACGAGCGCGGCCGCCTACGACCGCGAAGTGGAGTTCAGCGCCCGCGACGACAGCTTCCTCGGGCTCACTGGCCTCACCGCCAAGGCGGGCGAGCGGATCGAGTTCTCGATGAAGAACACCAGCAGCAACCACCCGCACGAGTTCGAGGTCTTCGGTCCGGACGGCAAGGTCGTGGGCGAGATAGGCCCGACCGGTCCGGGTACGACGGGCGAGGCGATCCTCGAGCTCACGACCGCTGGTACCTACACCTACATGTGCGGTATCAGCGACCATGCGTCACGGGGCCTGCGCGGCTCCTTCACCGTCAGGTAGCCGGGGACGGCGTCACCTTGCCGCACGAAACACAGTTGTTAGGTTTGCCTCAGCAACATCCACCGCGAGAGGAACCCCGATGGGAACCGGCCAGACCCTGCTCCTGGGAGCGATCGCAGGCGCGACGATCCTGCTGGGGATGCCCCTGGGCCGCATGGACCGCCCGGCGCCCACCTTGCGGCTGGCCCTCAACGGCACCGCGATCGGCATCCTGCTGTTCCTGGTCTGGGATGTGTTCTCCGGCGCCTGGCAACCCATCGACGCCGCACTCGTCGCGCACCACGCGGGGACGGGTGGCCTGGGCCCGGTCCTGGGCTACGGCGTGCTGTTCGCCGCCGGCACCACGGTCGGCCTGATGGGGCTCGTCTACTACGAGCGGTTCCTCGGGCGGGCCAGGACCGGCAGGCGGGTGGGACCCGGCACCCTCACCGTCGGCGAGCTGCCCACCGGTCGGCTGAGCATCACGGGCCTCACCCCCGCCCGGCGACTGGCCTTCCTGATCGCGGTCGGTATCGGCCTCCACAACTTCGCTGAGGGCCTGGCGATCGGCTCGGCCGCGGCCAGCAACGAGATCGCCCTCGCGACCTTGCTCGTGGTCGGCTTCGCGCTCCACAACGCCACCGAGGGCTTCGGCATCACGGCGCCGCTCTGCGCCGACCGCGCCGAGGGCGAGGCTCGACCGTCGTGGCGCAGCCTGCTGGGCCTCGCCGCCATCGCCGGCGGTCCGACGTTCGTCGGCACCGCCGTCGGTCACTCGTTCACCAACGAGGCGATGTCCGTCGCGTTCCTCACCCTCGCTGCAGGCTCGATCCTGTACGTCGTGATCCAGCTGCTGGCGGTGGCCCAGAAGGCAGGCCGCAAGGAGATCCTGTGCTGGGGCCTGCTGCTCGGGCTCATGGCCGGCTTCGTGACCGACATGGTCGTCACCGCCGCCGGCGTCTAGCGCCTGCGTTCCTGCACCGGCACGAGCTGGGCGACGGCCTGCACGCGGCACGTCACGTCCAGCTTGCGGTAGACGTGCTCCAGGTGCTTGGCCACCGTCCGGGGGCTCAGTTCCAGGGCGTGCGCGATGGCCTGGTTGGTACGGCCCTCGGCCACGAGCACGAGGACCTCGCGCTCTCGTCCTGTCAGCCCCGACGACCGGCCCACGCCGCCCTCCTGTACGCACCTGTGCGTACAGACGCTCGACCCGACCCGGGGTTGAGTCAAGGTCTGCGACGGCCGATCGACCCCGAGGCTGTCGCGATGAGCCGGCCTGGAGGCAGAGCATGACGCAGCCGCGTGCCGTGGACGACAGCAAGCTCGAGGCGTTCGTCGGCCAGGTGGTCACGGAGCTCGGGGCGGCTGTGAACGCGCCCCTCGTGCTGATCGGCGACCAGCTCGGCCTCTATCGCGCCATGGCCGACGGAACCCCCGTCACGCCCGCCGAGCTGGCGGCCAAGACCGGGACTGCCGAGCGCTACGTCCGCGAGTGGCTCAGCTGCCAGGCCGCGGGTGGCTTCGTCCAGTACGAGGGGGACGGCACGTTCTCGCTGCCGCCGGAGCAGGCCGTCGCCCTGACCGATGAGAGCAGCCCGGCCTGCGTGCTCGGCGGCTACCAAGCCTTCACGGCTGCCACCCGCATCACCCCACGGCTGCTCGAGGTCTTCCGCAGCGGCGAGGGCATCGGCTGGGGCGAGCACGATCCGGGCCTGTTCACCGGGACCGCCCGCTTCTTCCGGCCTGGTTACCTCGCCAGCCTCACCTCAGAGTGGCTGCCAGCGCTCGACGGCGTCACCGACAAGCTCGCCGCGGGTGGCCGGGTCGCCGACATCGGCTGCGGCTACGGCCACTCCACGACGATCATCGGTCAGGCCTTCCCGCACGCGCGCATCACCGGCTTCGACGCCCATCAGCCCTCGATCGACGCCGCGCGCAAGCTCGCGGCCGACGCCGGCGTCGCCGAGCGCGTCGACTTCGAGGTCGCCACCGCCAAGGACTTCCCGGGAACCGGCTACGACCTCGTCACCTTCTTCGACTGCCTGCACGACATGGGAGACCCGGTCGGCGCCCTCCGGCACACCCGAGAGGTGCTCGCCGACGATGGCACCGTCATGCTCGTCGAGCCCTACGCCGGCGACGACCTGATCGACAACCTCACGCCGGTGGGTCGCGTCTTCTACGGGGCCTCCACGTTCGTCTGCACCCCGGCCTCGCTGTCGGAGGAAGTCGGTACGGCGCTGGGCGCGCAGGCCGGGGAGGCGCGGATGCGCGATATCGCCGCACAGGCCGGGTTCGCCCGGTTCCGGCGCGCCACCGAGACCCCGTTCAACCTCGTTCTCGAAGCACGTCCCTAGTAGGAGGTACCGCCATGCGCAAGGTCGCCGACTGCCGGCAGATGCCGAGCGACACCAACTGCACGCTGACCATCGCCGGCGAGGAGGACGAGGTCCTGCGGGCCGCCACGGAGCACGCCATCAGCGTGCACGGTCACACCGACAGCCCCGAACTGCGTGACGGCATCCGCAGCGTGCTCACCGACGAGGTACCCGCCCACGCCTGACCGCCGGCTCACCAGCCGCGCAGGTCGACGTCCCAGGTCTCCACGACCACGTCGCCGTCGACGACGTGCAGGCGCTCGTGCAGGGCCACGGTCGGGTCGACGTGGGCAGGTGAGACGCGAATGCGGTCGCCGACCGAGAAGTGCGCGCCGTCGGCCGAGAACACGGTGTGCTCGTCAGCGCAGTACCAGACCGCGGCGCCCTCGATGCTGGGGTTGCCGTGGTCCATCCCGAGCGCCTTGAGCCCGAGGTCGGCGACAAACCAGCCGCCCGGGTTGGCGCTGATGACGGTGGCCAACAGGGTGAGCGCCTGCGCGAACGGGGCACCTGCCTTGGCGTAGGTGGTGTCCATCAGGCAGTACGAACCGGCCTGGATCTCGCCGGCCCAGGTGTTGACGTCGAAGGTGCCGGTGCCGCCCGCAGACACCAGGTCTCCCCCGACGTCGGCGGACGCCTTCAGCAGCTTGACCATGGACTCCTCGACCTGGCGGGCCTTGTCCGCCGGGTCCTCGATGAGCATCAGGTGCCCCTCGTAGCCCATGACCCCGCGGACAGCGAGTCCCTTGGTGCGCGCATAGTCGGCCAGGGCACCAGCCTGCTCAGGCTCGACACCGCACCGAGGCAGACCGACGTTGACGTCGACGACGACCTCGCCCACCCCCCCAGCGCCGGCGGCGTCGACAGTCAGCTGGCTGTCCACGGCCACCGTCACCCGCGCCCCCGCGTCCACGACCGCACCGAGGCGTCGGCAGTCGAGGACCTCGTTGGCCAGCAGCAGATCCGCGCCGAGACCGGCTGCCGCCATCCCTTCGACCTCGCGCACCGTGGCGCAGGTGAAGCCGGTGTGGCCGAGCTCGGCCATCCGACGGGCCAGCGCCGTGGTCTTGAACGCCTTGACGTGCGGGCGAAGCCTGGTGCCGGGGAGCACCGCGGCCATCTTCTCCAGGTTCGCCTCCAGCAGGGTGCGTTCGACCACGAGCGCGGGGGTCGTCAGGTCAGCGAGCGGGGTGCGAGAACCGGTCAAGAGAAGATCCACCTCACGAAAGAACAACCGAGCTCATGACAGGACAAACACGGTGAGGACGGCGAGCAGGAGCACGTTGCCGATGGTGGCGAGGGCGACGACCGCCATGAGCCTGTCGTCCGGGTCCTCCCAGGCACGTGTCCGGCGGGTGTGGCCCGGCGTAGGGGAATCGCAGACCGGGCAGCGGTAGCGGGTCAGCGACGCGAGGTACGGCGCCGTGCACCGTACGCACACGGTGCGCTCCGTCGTCTTCACGCCGACCCACCCCTCACGACGAGGCGCCGCCGTCGCTCCACGAACGCGTAGAGCGTGGCCGATCCGAGCGACAGCAGCTGCCAGCCGGCGAAGGCGATCAGGGCCAGCTGCGCAGAGATGCGCCGGCCGCTGACCACGAACGCGGTGGCCACGGCCTGCGGCGCCGCGATCTGCGGACCGGCCTGACCGGTGACGGGAAGCCCCGAGCCGCTCGGGGTTCCGGGCACGTACGTGGAGACCGTCGACGACGCCGACCCGCCGGTGATCGGCGGAACGTCCACGATAGGCGCGACGAAGGGCACGGACAGGGCGTCGAGCTCGGTCAGCGCCACCCCGCCCACCACGATGGTGAGTGTGTTGGCCGCGACCCCACCCGGTAGGGCGGGGGTGACCAGGTCGATCTCGACGCCACCGGTGTCGGCGACCGCCGACCGCGTGTCGTGCTTCGCCGTGCCCCCGAGCGTGTGGATGGTGATGCCGGCGGCGGCCAGCTGCGCGTTGACCGTGGCCGTCGCGGCCTCCAGCGTCTGCCCGGGGATCAGAGCGGTGCCGACCGCGGTGACGCCGTTGTTGCCGAGCTGCACGCTCTGCCCACCGACGCTCGCCCCACCGAGGGTCAGGGACTGCACCGCGACGTGGTGGTCGTGGTCGCTCTTGATGCTCGCCGTCCCGACGACGTCCTCGAGCTGCAGGACCCCGGCCACGTCCACGTGACTGACGGCGGTTCGCGCGTTCTGCACCACCTGCCCGACGGCCGCCGAGGCCGTCATCGTCAGTGAGCTCGTCGACGGCCCCACCGTCAGCGCCCCCAGGATGCGGTACGACGCGCCGACCGCGGTGCCCTTCGCGAGGGTCGGCCCGGTCTCCGCCGTCGCCTGGCCGGCGCCGAGCGAGACCGGTCCCTGCGAGACCGCCGGCAGCTGGCAACAGCTCGCCTTGCTCTCGGCTCCGGGATAGCGGGCCTCCGCGTCCGGCACCGTCAGGACGGTCTGGCCGGCAGCGCCGTTGACCTGACCCACGCCGGTGCGGACCAGCGTGCCGGGCTCGTAGGGGGCGGCGCGGACCTGCGCGGACGGCGAGGAGTCCAGGCGTCCGGAGAGGTAGGCGGATCCGCCGTCGAGGGTGACGAGACCACCCGAGGCACCGATGACCCCGTTGGTGCGCACGCCCGCCACGATGGCCGTGACCCCCACCTGGTCGTAGACCGGGTCCGCGGCCGCCGCCGGTCGGACCACCAGGAGGGCGCCGGCGGTAGGGACGAGCGACAGCACGGCAGCAAGGGCAAGCGGGCGCCTCACGAGGTCCCCCCACTCGGCGTCTTCTCGAGCAGGGCCTGCTCGAGCAGCTCCTGGGCGAGCTCGTCCGCCGTCCGTCCCCGGGCCGCCGCGAGCCGCTCCAGCCGGCGGACGTCGACCCCGGCGAGCGAGAGGGGGACCTGCTGGCGGGCATCGCGGGACGCGCCCGGCAGGCGGGCGGCGGCGTGCCCGTCCCCGCCTAGGTAGGCCGCGCCGATGTCCTCCGCGGACAGCGACGCCGGTGGCCCTGCGGCGACCACGGAGCCCTGCTCGATGACCACGGCCACGTCCGCGACCTTGAGCGCCTGGCCGACGAACTGCTCGACCATGACGACTGCCATCCCCTGCCGGGCAAGCCGTCTGACGAGCACGAACAGGTCCGCCACGACGGTGGGCGAAAGCCCCATGCTCATCTCGTCGAGCAGCAGCAGCCGTGGTCGCTGCACCAGGGCCCGGCCGATCGCGAGCTGTTGCTGCTGGCCGCCCGACATCGTCCCTGCGGCCTGGGTCCTCCGCTCCCGCAGGATCGGGAACGCCTCGAGCACCTCCTCGACGGCTTCAAGCCCGTCGGCAGAGCCGTCTCGCCTGGCGCCGTACAGCCCCATCCGGAGGTTGTCGGCCACCGAGAGTCCGGGGAAGATGCCCCGGCCCGCCGGCACGTGCGCCACTCCCAGTCGCGCGATCCGCTCAGGCGCCATCCCCAGCAGCGACCGGCCGTCGAACGCCACCGATCCGGCCCGGGCCCGCACCAGGCCCGAGATCCCCAGCAGCGTGGTGGTCTTGCCGGCGCCGTTGGCTCCGAGCACGGCCGTGACCTGCCCGGGCTCGACGCTGAGGGAGACGTCCCGGACGGCGACGACTCCGCCGTACGCGACCTGGAGCCGGTCGACCTCGAGCAGTGCGCTCATGCGACCTCCTCCCCCAAATACGCAGCGCGGACCTTGGCGTCCTCGCGGACCTCGAGCGGCGGGCCTGACGCAAGCACCGTGCCGAAGTCCATGACCACCACGTGGTCACACAGCGGCATGACAACGCCCATGTCGTGCTCCACCAGCAGCATGGCGCAGCCGAGGGTCGCCCGAACATGCGCCAAAAGGGCGACAAAGTCCGCAGTCTCCGCCGGGTCGAGGCCGGACGCAGGCTCATCCAGCAGCAGCACACTCGGCGTGAGGCACAGCGCGCGGGCGAGCTCGACGAGGCGCGCCTGCCCGACGGGGAGGGTGGTGACCTCGACGTCCGCGAGGTGCGGCAGCTCCAGGAACGACAGCACCGCTCGGCCGCGCTCCTCCGCGGTGGCGAGGGCGCGCCGGCGGCCGGGCAGGCGGAGCGCGTCCACCAGGACACCGGCGTGGGTGTGCCGGTGCGCCGCGACCATGAGGTTCTCGAGGACCGTCATGCCGGCGAACAGCTGCACCACCTGGAAGGTGCGGGCCAGGCCCATCGCGGTCCGGGCGTGGGCCGGGGCGCGGGTGACGTCAGTGCCGCCGAGCAGCACCCGTCCCCGGGTCGCGGGCTGCAGGCCGGTCACGACGTTGAAGGTGACGGTCTTGCCGGCGCCATTGGGGCCGATGAGGCCGACGACCTCGCCGGCGTTGACGGTCAGCGAGACCCCGTCGACAGCGTCGAAGGCGCCGAAGCGGACCCCGATGTCCCGCAGCTCCAGGGCAGCACTCATGCGAACACCTCCGCGGGTGAAGTGGCCGGGCCGCGCCGCAGCCGCAGCCGTCCGACCGCACCGGCGACGCCGTCGGGGCTGAGGGTCAGGACGCCGATGAGCAGCGCACCGGTGAACAGCGTGGTGAGGGACACCACCTGTCCGTTGGCGACGTCGGAGGTGGCGCCGAAGTCGACCGTCGTCAGCGTCAGGACCAGCCCGCCGAAGAACGCACCTGGCACGCTGCCCACGCCGATGATGACGGCGTAGGCGAGCAGCGTGATGGACCGGGTGAAGTCGAACGGCGCACCCGATGCGCCCTGCACGAGACCGGCGTACAGAGCGCCGGCGAGACCGGCGAGGAACCCGCTGGCGGCGAAGCCACGGAGCTTGACCGACACCACCGAGAAGCCCATCGCGGCGGTCGCTGGCTCCGAGCTGCGCAGCGCGGTCAGAGCCGCCCCGGTACGGCCGCGACGCAGGCTTGCGACCGCGAAGCAGGCGACGATGAAAACCCCCAATGCCAGCCAGGCGTAGGCCCGGTTGCCGGCGGCGACGTGACCGGGGTCGACGCCGGCGAAGCCGGGACGCACCACCTCACGCTTGCCGTCGTCGCTCGCGAGAGGCGGCCAGCTGTACAGGAAGCGGTCGGCGGTGAACGAGAGCGAGAGCGTCGCGATGGCCAGCTCGAGCGGTTCCAGCCGGATCGCGGGCAGGCCCACCAGGGCGGCTACAGCGGCGGCCAGCAGCGCTCCGGCGATCCCGGCGAGCAGGAACGGAAGCCCGTGTGCCAGAGCGATCCCGGTGCCATAGGCACCGCAGCCCATGAAGACCGCCTGGCAGACCGACACCTGTCCGACCACGCCGACCAGCAGCACGAGCGACAACGTGGCGGTGCCCCACACCGCGACCTGGGTGAGGTTGTAGCGGCTCAGGTTCCCCCTATCGCCCAGCAGGATCGGCAGCAAGAGCGCGCCGAGCGCGACCCCCGCGAAGGACAGGGCGGCCAGGCGGCCGGTCGGCAACGCCCGGATCGGCACAGGGACCAGGCCGCCGGAGACGACGTCCTTGCGGCCGCTGCGTCGCATGAACAACAGGGCCACCAGCACAACGATGAAAGCGGTGAGCTCGTCGGTGCCCTTGAGACCGCTGAATGATGCCAGCGCGCGATGCACGACCGGCTGCAGCATCCCCAGCACGACCCCGCCCGCGAAGGTCATCGGCAGCGACGAGAGCCGCCCGACCAACGCAGCCGCCAGGGCCTGGACGGTGAGGATGATCAGCGCTGTCGTGTTCAGCCCACCGAGCAGCGGCGCGACGAGCACCCCGGCCAGCCCGCTGACAGCACCGCCCAGCCCCCAGGCGACCAGGTTCACCCGGTCGACCTGGATGCCCAGCAGCCGAGCCGCATCCGGCGCCTCGGACACGGCCCTGGTCGCCGTACCCAGGCCGCTGAGCCGGAAGAACAGGGCCAGGCCTGCGGCGAGAGCGCCGGCGATGACCAGCAGGCCGAGCTGCTGATAGCTGTAGACCAGCACCCCGCCGACGTCGAAGGCCTGCTTGTCGCTGAGCAGCCGAACGGGCTCGTTGGTCGCCACCTGCGTGCCGTAGACCCAACCCACCCCGCCGGTCAGGACGAGCAGCCACCCGAGGGTCACGATGGTCCCGGTGAGCGCCCCCTTGACGGGCCGGACGGTGAGCTCCATCAGGACCCCGATGGCGACGCCGAGCACGATCGTGAGCAGGACGGCCGGCAGGGAGGGGATGCCGTGCGCGTGCAGGGTGCTGCCGAAGTACGCGCACGCCAGGCCGATCGCACCCGAGGCGAAGTTGAAGACCTTGGACGTCTTGTAGACGATGACGATGCCCAAGGCCTGCAGGGCGTACATCGCCCCGATGGGGATGCCGCCGAGAGCGAGCGAGAACGTGAGCTTCATCGGTCGAAGTTCTCCTCGTCGCAGGCGAAGTCCTTGTAGGTCGTCGACGTGCCGTGGACGACCTTGGTCAGGTTGAGACACCGGTTCGGGTCGTGGTCGGTGCCAGGGCCGAAGTGCAGCTGCCGGGTGAAGCCGCGGCCGACGTCGGCCGGCAGGCTGTCCATGGTGCGCAGCAGGTTGTCCCGGCTGATGTCGTTGCCCATCCGGCGCAGTGCCTCCACCAAGAGCTTCGCGTCGAGCCACCCGGCCTCGCCGAGGTAGCTGATCTGCGCCCTGGCGCCGAAGGCCTTGCGGACCGACGAGACGTACTGCTGGACCTCGGGACCGCCGGTGTCGACGGGCATGAGGTCGCTCGCCACCAGGGTCCCCTCGGTGCTGCTGCTCTGGGTGACGGTCGGGTCGGTGAACAGCGGATCGGCGACGTGGACCGGGTGGTAGGCCTGCCGGTCCATCGACTGCTGCAGCCGGTTGTAGGCGGTCTGGTCGATCAGGGTGGCGATCCCGTCCACGCCCCCGAGGCGGAACTGCGTGACCACGTCGTCGTAGGACACCTTCGTGACATCCACCTGGACCACGTCGCCGGGTGCCAGGTTCTTGCCGCCGGCCTTCACACCAGCAGTGAAGGCGCGGACCTGGGCATCGTTGGCCTTCGCCGACGCCCCGGAGATGAACACCACCCCGGGGTGCTTCACCGCGCCCTCCTGGGCGAGGAAGCGGCCCATCTCGAAGCCGTAGTGGTGGGACTGGAACGCGTAGGCCCAGCGCGAGTGGTACTCGTCGCCGACGCCATAGCTGCCGATCAGCGGGATCTTGTTCTGCTCCAGGAAGGGCACGATCGCGGCCTCGGTCTGCGGGGCGTTCCAGGCCGCGAAGGTGAACACACCCTCGGCGAGCAGCTGCTGCGCCTGCTGCCTACCGCGCGACGGGTCGAGCTGGTCGTCGCGCAGATCGAGCTCAAGCCGGTGCCCGTTGACGCCGCCCTGCGCGTTGACCAGGTCGAGATAGGCCTTGGTGCCCTGCGCGCTGGCCGCGAAGTTGATGGCGCCCGTCTGGCTCACGATCGCGCCGATCTTGATGGGCCGACCCTTCGCGACCCCGGCTGGTCCACTGCCTCCGCCGGGGCTGACCGCCCCGCCACCCGAGCTGACGGTGGTGGTGCTCGCCTGTCCCTGACTGCCTGCGGTCGCCGCCCGTCCAGTGGCCTGCGCTGTCGGGGCTGCGGAGAGGGTGGGCGCTGCCAGCAGCGTCTGCCTCGTGGTGCTGGTCGCAGGCCCAAGGTCGGTGCCGTTGACGAGCACGATCCCGAACACGAAGATCGCCAACAGCTGCAGCGCGAACAGCGCAGCGAGCAGCCGGTCCCGGTCGCTCAGCATCAGCGGGGCCCGGGAGTGAACAGCAGGCTGAGGAACTCCACCAGCATCCGCTCGCGCAGGCGGGGAGGCATCGCCTCGAGGAGAGCGTTGATGCCGGCCATCCGGGCCGGCAGGCCCGCCCCGGGCTCGATGCCGGCCAGCGGCAGCAGCGTGCCCAGCACGTCGTCCGGCAGCGCGTCCACGTCGAGGGCGGCGACCGCCTCCAGCAGGCCAGGGTCGGCGCCGCTGACGCCACGGGCGGCGTCGACGCAGTCGGCCAGGTCAACCAGCAGCGCGTCCACGACCGCCTCGCTGGAGGCGGTCAAGGTCAGGTGCAGGCTCGCGGGCAGGTCGCGGTAGCCGAGCTGAGGCTGCACGTACCAGCCCCGGGCCGCCATCTCGTCGCACACGACGAAGACGTCGACCTCGTCGCTCGCCAGCGCCACCAACGCCATCTCCGGCTCGCCCAGCACCCGGAGGCCCGGGAGCTGCGCCACGCCGTCCACCACCCGCCGAGTGGCGGTCAGGGTCTTGCGGGCGAGCTCGAGGTAGCCGTCGTCGCCGACCGCGTGCAGCACCGCCCAGGCGGCGGCGAGCGGGCCGCCGCTCTTGGTGCTCTGCACGGTCGCGTTGACCATCGTGTAGCCGGTCCAGTCGGCGCAGGCGTAGTACTGCTTGCGACGCAGCGCCGCATCGTCGTAGAGCACGACGGAGGCGCCCTTGGGGGCGTAGGCGTACTTGTGCAGGTCGACGCTCAGGCTCGTGACCCCGGGCACCGACAGGTCGAACACCGGCACGTCGACCCCGAGCCGCGCGAAGTACGGCAGCAACCAACCGCCGATGCAGCCGTCGACGTGGACCGGGATGCCGCGCGCCAGCCCGATCGCCGCGATCTCCGCCACCGGGTCGACCACCCCATGCGCGTACGACGCTGCGCTGGCCACCAGCAGGACGGTGCGGTCGGTCAACGCCTCCTCCATCGCCGCGGGCAACGCGCGGAAGGTCTTGGGGTCGACGTCGACCAGGACGGCCTCGACGCCGAGGTACTGGCAAGCCTTCTGGAAGGCCGCGTGCGCGGTGACCGGCAGGACCACCTGCGGTTGCGCGATCCCGGCTCGATCGCGGGCCGCCTTGACGGCCAGGATGATGCTCTCCGTACCGCCGCTGGTGAAGGTGCCGACCGTGCCCGCGGAACCGCCCAGGTGCGCGGCCGCGATCGCGCAGACGTCGTTCTCCATCGCCAGCAGGGACGGGAAGACGGTGGGGTCGAGACCGTTGACGTCGAGGAACGACGCGTAGACCTCATGGCCGAGGTCGTCGATGTCTTGACGCGCCGGGTCGTAGACGTAGGCGAAGGTCCGGCCACCGCGCGCCGCGAGGTCGCCGGCACGCAGCTCCGCGAGGCGGGCGAGGACCTGCTCGCGGGGCAGGCCGGTGGCGGGCAGCGCTGCGCTCATCACACCGGTTCCAGGACGGTGCCCGACAGCGCGCTGTCGGCGGCGGTGTACCGGCGCAGGAGCGGGATGCTGGCCAGCGTCAGCACGGCCGGCAGCACGGAGAAGGCGACGACCAGACCGGTGAGGGCGCTGCCCGGCTGGGCGACCTTCTCGTCAGCGGCGTGGCTGACGTATCCCGAGAGGGCGAGGATGAGGGAGTAGAGCGCCGGACCGACGGCGAAGGCGATCGTCTCGCCGCCCTGCCACACGCCGGTGAAGATGCCGGCCCGTCCGTCGTTGGCCGCATCGGCCGTGACGAGGTCCGGGAGAATCGCGTAGGGGAACAGCTGCATGCCGGCATAACCGACGCCGAGCAGCACCATCTGCACGTAGATGAGCAGCTCGGGCTCGCTGCGGCACAACACCAATGACAGGCCGGTGAGCCCGAAGATGCTGGTCGCCAGCAGGTAGCCGGTGAGCTTGCCGCGGGTCAGCGAGAAGCGCCGCCACAGCGGCATCATGAACGCGCACGGGGCGACCAGGAACACGAACAGCAACGCCGACTTCTGCGGGTCGTCGAGCACGTACGTCGCGACGTACTGCGCGCCGGTGAGCATGGCGGCTTGTCCCGCCGCCTGCAGGTTGTAACCCCAGAACAGCGCGACGAACGGGCGGTTGCCGCGCACGACGTCGTACTGCTCGCGCAGGGTCGGGCGCGGACCCGTGAGCGGCGGCGTCGAGGCCACGCCCTGGGTCCCCCGCCAGGCGGTGAGGAAGGCGGCGAGCAGGATCACGGCGACGACGACGCCCATCAGCGCGTAGCTGCCGCGGCTGCCGTGCTTACCGGCGATCGCCGGGGCCACCGCACCGCCGACGAGGATGCCGACGGTCAGCAGCACCATGCGGACCGACATCAGCCGGGTGCGCTCGTGGTAGTCGTCGGTCATCTCCGCCGGCATCGCCGACCACGGGACGCAGTAGACGGCGTACAAGGTCATCGCGACGGTGAAGACGGCGGTGACGTACAGGGCGGTGACGGTGGTGGAGGAGAACCTGGGCGCGGAGAACAGCAGCACGAAGCTGATCGCCGTACCGATGCCGCCGACGAGCAAGAACGGACGGCGCTTGCCGAAGCGGCTGGTGCTGCGGTCGGAGAGGGACCCGACGAGCGGGTTGACGAACGCGTCCCAGAACTTCGGCACGAACAGCGCCAGCGAGGCCAGCCCGGCACCCACGCCGACGACGTCGGTCAGGTAGAACAGGAGCAGCAGCCCGGGGACCGTCACGAAGATGCCGTTGCCGATGGCGCCGGCGCCGTACGACGCGGTGTGGCGGCGCGACAACCTGGATGAGGGGGCTGTCATCAGAAGGGTTGTCCGTCGCAGCGCCAGTTGGTCACGCGGGTGACCCGACCGCCGACCACCTTGCCGAACTTGACGCAGCGGTTGATGTCGCGCACCCCCGGCCCGAAGGACAGGTCGCTGGTGAAGCCGAACCCACCCTTGCCGTTGAGCTTGTCCATGACCGAGAGCAGGTTGGCGCGGGTGATGTTGGCACCCATCGCCTTGACGGCCGCGACGAACACAGCCGCGTCCACCCAACCCTGCTCGCCGAAGTAGTTGATCTCGGCCCTGCTCCCGTAGGCCGCCTTCACGGTCGAGACGTAGTCCTGGACCGGGGCACCACCGCCGTCGATGAAGTCGTAGTCGCTGGCGACGAACACCCCGTCGGTCGTCTTGGACTGCGTCACCGAGGGGTCGACGAACAGCGAGTCGGCCGCGTGCTTCGGGTGGTAGGCCTGCCGGTCCTGCGCCTGCAGCAACCGGTTGTAGGCGGTCTGGTCGAGCAGGCTGGCGAAGCCGTCCACCCCGTCCAACCGGAACTGGGTGACGACGTCGTCGTAGGAGGCGTGGGTGACGTCCTCGGACACGATGTCGCTGTCGGAGAGGGTCACGCCCTTGGACTTGAACCCGGCCTTGAAGGCGGCCACCAGTGCGGCATCGGCCTTGGCGTTGTTGTTGGCGATGTAGACCAGGCCGGGCTTCTTGACGCCCTGCTCGGCGAGGTAGGAGCCCATCTGGAACCCGTAGTGGCCGTAGCTCGCGCTGAACGCGTAGGCGTACGGCGAGTGGTACTCCGCCTGGGTCCCGTAGGCGCCGATCAGCGGGATCTTGTTCTGCTCGAGGAAGGACGTGATGTCGTTCTCGCTGTTCGGGGCGTTCCACCCGACGAACGCGAAGACCCCCTCGGCGAGCATCTGCTGCGCCTGGGCACGGCCCCGGGGGGCATCCAGCTGGTCGTCACGCAGGTCCAGCACGATCTTGTGCCCGTTGACCCCGCCCGCGCGGTTGACGCGGTCGAAGTAGGCCTTCGTCGCCTGCGCGCTGGAGGCGAAGTTGATCGAGCCGGTCTGGGTGACGACGGCTCCGACCTTGATGGGAGCTCCCGCGGCCAGCTTGTTGGTGTCCGCGTTCCCCGGGGTCACGGCGGTGTTGCCGCCGCCGCCGGTGACCGTGGTGACGGTGCGACCAGCGGTCCCTGCGGGGGCACTGCTCACGGGACCCGCGGAGGCACCCGCCGAGGCGGCGCTGGTGGGCTGCACGGTGCCGGGCACCTGCTGGACGGCGACCGGACGGGGGTCGCCCTTGCCGAGCGCGTGGATGAGGTAGCCGCCCAGGACGGCCACGACCAGGAGCTGGAGCGCGAACAGCGCGGCCAACAGGCGGTCGCGGGCGTTCAGCACAGTGTTGCTCCTCGACAGCAGCGCGACATGATGTGAGGATCCTTCACGTTCTGGCCAGCAGGGTCAAGGGAGACCTTCGTGACAAAACCGGCGACACCTGCTCGGGCAGTCCGGCGATCCCCCGTCCAGCAGCGCAGCGCCGCACGGGTGGAGCGGATGCTCGACGCGGCCGCCGAGCTGCTCGACGCGGTCGGCCTCGACGCGCTCACGACCAGCGCGATCGCCACCAGGGCGGAGGTATCGGTCGGTTCGCTCTACCAGTTCTTCCCCGACAAGCATGCCGTCGTGGAGTCCCTCACCCGGCGGTCCTTCGAGCGCTTCTCCGCCACCTTGGACCTGCGGGGCACGCGGGACTGGCGTGCCGCCGTCGACGCCGTCATCGACCACTACGTCGCGTTCTCCCGTACGGAGCAGGGGTTCCTGGTGCTGTCGTTCGGCGGACCGGTCGGTGTGCATGCCCTCGATCCGCAGGACGACAACAACGCGGTGGTCGGCAAGGCGCTCGGTGGCGTGCTCGGCGACATCGCACCGCCCGACGACGTCCTGCGCCTCGCGGTCGAGATCGCCGACGCGATCCTCGGGCTCGCCTTCCGGCGCGACCCCGCCGGCGACCCTGGCCTGGTCGCCGAGGCCAAGACCGCGGTGAAGGCCTACCTGGCCGCCAAGCTCAGCCCTTGAGGGCGAAGGCGTCCTTCCAGACCGGCTCGTAGCCGGCGGCTTCCAGCATCGCGGCCACCTCCGCAGGCGTCCGCTCGTCGCTGATCGCGAACTGCTCCTGCGCCTCCCCCGGGTGCAGGTAGCCGCCGGGTTCGGTCGAGCTGCCGGCGCTCATGGTGGTCACCGCGATCCGGACCAGCCCGTCCCGGAGCACGGCGGGCTCGCGGGTGGACAGCACGATGCCGACCTCGGGCGCCACCAGGCGCACCGCGGCCATCGCCTGGACGTACTCGGCGTCGGTCACGGGAACCAGCGGCTGGAAGCCTGACGCCGACGGCTTGATGCGCGGGAGGGAGACGGTCACCTCGGTGCGCCAGTAGTGGCGCTGGAGCCACACCGCGTGCTCGGCCACGGCCCGCACGTCCGCCCGCCAGTCCGCCGCCAGGCCGAGCAGGGCGCCGATACCGAGTCGCCGTACCCCTGCTTCTGCGGCACGTTCGGTCGACGCGAGCCGCCTGTCGTAGTCGCGCTTCCAGCCAGCCGTGTGGACCTCGGCGTACCGGTCCCGGTCGTAGGTCTCCTGGTAGTGGACCGCGCCCTCGAGGCCGGCCTCGACGAGCAGCGCGTAGGTGTCGTCGGACCAGGTCTGCGTCTCGATGCTGACGCTCGGCACGAACGGCCGCAGCGCCTCGACGCACCGCACGAGGTAGTCCTTGGAGACCTCGATGCGGTGTTCCCCCGAGACGAGCAGCAGGTGCCGGAACCCTTGTGCCACAAGGGCTTGCGCCTCCTCCACCACCTGCTCGACCGTCAGCGTGCGGCGGGCGACCTGGAGGTCCTTGGAGAAGCCGCAGTAGGTGCAGCTCGACAGGCACGCGTTGCTGACGTACAGCGGCGCGAACAGCCGTACGGCACGGCCGAACCGCTGCAACGTCACCTCCCGAGCCTGCTGCGCCAGCTGCTCCAGGTACGGCGACGCCGCCGGGCTGAGCAGGGTCGCGAGGTTGGCGAGTGACGGCTGGGCGAGAGCGAGCTCGACCTCCGTGGGCGTGGGCGCGGGCAGGTCGTCGAGGTAGGCGGCGAAGCGGCCGCGCGGCTGGCTCATGACAGGAACCCGGTGAGCGGCGACGACGCCTCCGCGACCTCGAGGACGGCGCCGCGGCCGGCGAGGAACCCCAGGCGCCCGGCCTCCGTGGCGAGCGCGAACGCCCTCGCCATCAGCACCGGGTCCTGCGCGACGGCGATGGCGGTATTGACGAGCACTGCGTCGGCCCCGACCTCCATGGCCTCGGCGGCGTCACTGGGCACCCCGAGGCCGGCGTCCACGACCACCGGGACGCCCGCCTGCGCGACGATCACCTCGATGGCGTCGCGGGTGCGCAGCCCGCGGTTGCTGCCGATCCACGCGCCCAGCGGCATGACGGTCGCGCAGCCGGCCTCTTCGAGGTGGCGGCACAGCACCGGGTCGGCGGAGCAGTAGGGCAGGACCGCGAAACCCTCGGCGATCAGCCGCTCGGCGGCCTTGAGCGTCTCGATCGGGTCCGGGGCAAGGGTGCGCGGATCGGGGGTGACCTCGAGCTTGACGAGGTCGGCTCCCGTGGCGGCCCGGCCAAGACGGGCCAGGCGAACCGCCTCGTCGGCGTCGACGGCACCGCTGGTGTTGGGCAGCAGCGTCATCGCCGACGGCACGAAGTCGAGGATGTCACCCTCCCCGGCCTTGCTGAGGTCGACCCGGCGCAGGGCCACCGTGACGATCTGCGACCCGGAGGCCAGCAGCGCCTCCCGCATGACCGCATGCGACCGGAACTTCCCGGTACCGACGAGCAAGCGGCTGGTGAAGGACCGCCCCGCGACCAGCAGCGGATCTTCCAGGGTTGCTTTCACGGCGACTCCCCACGCAGGCCCTAGGCCCCCCTCGTCAAAAACATTGGCCCGATCGGGTGGTACGGGTCGCCGCTGGCGCTCCCTGGCGGGTGCGGGCCGGCCTCTCGGCCCGCCTCCGCGAGCTCCCCGGTCTGACGCTCCAAACTCTAGTCCCCGGCGCTCCGGTCCCCTCGGCCCCCTGCCGCCCGTGCGGCTCACCACCGGCCGCTGCCGTCACATCCGTCCCATTGGTCTCAGTTGCCACTTGCGTCCCAGGAGCCCTATCGTCGACGACGGGGATCCACCGATCGAGGACCAACCATGCAACGCAGCGTCCGAACCGCCTGCCTGCTCGTGCTCCTGACCGCGGTCGTGACCGCTTCAGCGCCGAGCCTCATCCGGATCAAGCCCGGGGACACGCTCAGCGCGCTCGCCCTGCGCCACCACACCACCGTCGCGAAGCTGCAGGCCGCGAACCACCTCCGCGGCACCACCATCTACGCCGGCGCCCTGCTCCGGCTCCCGGGCAACGCGACGCCGGCTCAGGAGACGACCACGCGAAGGGTGTCCCACGTCTACACGGTGCGGCCCGGCGACACCCTCATCGGGCTCGCCAGCCGGTTCGGGACGACGCCGAAGGCGCTCGCAGCGCGCAACAGGCTCCACAGCACGATGCTGCTCATCGGCCAGCGGCTGTCGTACGGCGTCACCGTGCGGACGGCGGCCCCGGCGGCCAGGGTGGCCGGGTCGGTGGCGCAGTCGGCCGCGCGGCACCGCGCCATCCTCCGGACACGGACGCTGCCGAGCAGAGCCGCGGTCGGCACCATGATCCGCGCGGCAGCCCGTCGCCACGGTGTCCCGACGTCGCTGGCACTTGCGGTCGCCTACCACGAGAGCGGGTTCCAACAACGGGTCGTCTCCCCTGTCGACGCCATCGGCGTCATGCAGGTGCTCCCGAGCACGGGGCGCTCACTGGGGCGCATCCACGGCCGGAGCTACAACCTGCTGAAGGCCTCCGACAACATCGAGGCGGGCGTGACGCTGTTGAGGGACCTGCTGAGGGCCACGGGCAGCGCACCCAGGGCGATGGCCGGCTATTACCAAGGGCTGGGCTCGGTCGCCCGCATCGGCTTGCTGCCGCAGACGCACGCGTACATCAGGAACGTCCAGGCGCTGCAGACGCGCTTTGCCTAGAGCGCGCCTGACAGGCACCCCCGGCGACGCGACCTAGACTCCGGTGGCGATGGAGACCACTGCCGAGGACGCCACCCCCACGCTTGTCGGGCGGCTCCTTGACGACCGCTACCGCCTCGAGAGCGTGATCGCGCGAGGCGGCATGGCCACGGTCTTCCTGGCCACCGACACCCGCCTGGACCGCACCGTCGCGGTCAAGGTGATGCACCGCGCGCTCGCCGACGACCCCGAGTTCGTGCGCCGCTTCACCCGCGAGGCACAGGCATCCGCAAAGCTCTCGACCCCCGAGGTCGTCGCGATCCACGACCAGGGCACCGACCGCGAGACCGGTCTGGCCTACCTCGTCATGGAGCACGTCCGGGGCATCAACCTGCGCCAGCTCCTGCTGGAGCGCGGCGTCCTGTCCCCCGCCCGTGCGGTGTCGCTGGTGGAGCCGGTCCTGCGCGCCCTGGCCGCCGCCCACACAGCGGGGCTGGTCCATCGGGACGTCAAGCCCGAGAACGTCCTGCTCGCTGACGACGGCCGGGTGAAGGTTGCCGATTTCGGCCTGGCGCGGGCCGTCGAGACGAGCAACCTCACGCAGACCACCGGGCTGCTCATCGGGACCGTCGCCTACCTGGCGCCGGAGCAGGTCGAGTCCGGCACCGCCGACGCCCGCACCGACGTCTACGCCGCCGGTGTCCTGCTGTGGGAGCTGCTCACCGGCACACCGCCGTACTCCGGCGACAGCCCGCTGTCGGTGGCCTACAAGCACGTGAACGATGACGTACCCGCGCCGTCGAGCGCGGTCGAGGGCATCCCCGCCGACCTCGATGCCCTCGTCGTACGCGCCACCCGCCGCGACCCCGATGCGCGACCCAGGGACGGCGGGGCGTTCCTGGCCGAGCTGCTCGCGGTCAAGGACGGACTCCCCTCCGTCGCTCCGGCCCTGAGCCGCGCCGACCACCCGACCCTCGTCGTGCCACGCGTCGACCGGCCCGTCCTCCCCGCGGCCGCTTCGAAACCGCGGCGCAAGCGGCGCACCGGCCTCATCGCCGCCGTCCTCGTGCTGGTCCTGGCGCTGCTCGCCCTCGGCGGCGGCTACTACCTCGGCAGCTACCGCTACACGAGCACACCCTCGGTGCTCACCAGGTCGCTCACCGACGCCTCCCGCACGCTCCAGAAGGCCGGCCTGAAGGTCACCCGCGGACCGGACCAGTTCAGCGAGACCGTGACCCGGGGCACCGTCATGCGGCAGACACCCAAGCCGACGGGCCGCATCCTCAAGGGCGGCACCGTCACACTCGTGCTGTCGAGGGGCCCCGACCGCCGCGGCGTCCCTGCGGTCGTCGGCAAGGACCTGGCCACCGCGACGGCGGCCCTGCGCGCTGCCGGCCTGGTCGTCGCCCCGAACCCGTCGTCGGAGTTCAGCGACACCGTCGCCAAGGGCCTCGTGATCCGCACCGACCCCACCCCAGGCACCAGGCTCAAGCCCGGTACGGCGGTGCGGTTGGTGCTGTCGAAGGGCAGGCAGCCCGTCCCCGTCCCCAACGTGACCGGCCAGAAGCAAACCGTCGCCGAGCAGACGCTGCACGGCCTGGGCTTCGTCGTGACGGTGCAGCAGGTGTTCAGCGACACCGTGCCCAAGGGCATGGTCACTGACCAGTCGCCCTCGGCGGGCACTGCCGACAAGGGCTCGAGGATCACCCTGACGGTCAGCAAGGGACCCGACATCGTCGCCGTGCCGGACGTGCGCGGCGACAGCCCCGACACCGCGGCGAGCAAACTGACGGCAACGGGCCTGGTCCCGCGGCGCTTCGACGTCCCAGGAGGGACCGGCAGCCTCGTCGCCACGACCGACCCGGGGCACGGCAAGAAGGTCAAGCGCGGGAGCACCGTCACCTTCTACGTCATCTGATAGGGCCTGCTTTCGCACAGCCGCGGCCGGTCTGGGACGCTTGCCCCGTGCCTCCCCGAAAGCCCTCATCCGTGGGCGCCCACGTCCCCGTCGCGGGCGGCTTGGTCAAGGGGCTGGCCTACGCGCAGGAGATCGGCGCGGCGGCCGTGCAGGTGTTCGTCGGCAACCCCCGCGGCTGGGCCCCGTCCGCGGGCGACGCCGCCCGGGACGAGGAGTTCCGACGGCTGTGCGCCGACCGGTCGGTCCCGGCATACGTGCACGCGCCGTACCTCGTGAACTTCGGCTCCCCCACCGAGGCGACGCTGAAGAAGTCCGTGGACGCGGTCGCGCACGCGATGCTCCGCGGGGCCGCCATCGGTGCCCGCGGTGTGGTCGTCCACGCCGGCAGCGCGGTCGCAGGCGCGCACCGCGAGCAGGCGCTCGTGCAGCTCCGCGAGCACCTGCTGCCCGTCCTGGACGCCGTACCCGACGACGGCCCGCGACTGCTCATCGAACCGACCGCCGGTGGAGGGCAGGCCCTGGCGGCCACCGTCCAGGACCTTGGGGTCTACTTCGACCAGCTCGACCACCACCCGATGCTCGGCGTCTGCCTGGACACCTGCCACGCCTTCGCGGCCGGTCACGACCTGGCGGCCCCCGGCGGCATGAAGAAGACCCTCGACGCCCTGGTGCGCGCCGTCGGCCGCGGCCGCCTTGCGCTCGTCCACGCCAACGACTCGAAGGACCCGCTCGGGTCGACCCGTGACCGGCACGAGTCGATCGGGCAGGGGCGGATCGGCAAGGACCCCTTCGTCGAGCTCTTCCGGCACCCGGCGACCCGGGACGTCCCGGTGGTCATCGAGACCCCCGGTGACGCGCTGTCCCACCGTCGGGACATCGACCTGCTCTGCTCGCTCCGGGATGCCTGACCGCCCGACCCTGGCGTTGGTGGGTGTCACCGCGATCTGGGGATCGACGTTCGTCGTCGTCAAGCGCGCCGTCGAGCAGATGCCGGTCACCGACTTCCTCACCTGGCGGTTCGCCCTCGCGGCGCTGGCGATGCTGGTGCTCCGGCCACGGTCGGTCGCCGCGTTGGGGCGGTCAGGTCGTCGCGCCGGCGTCCTCGTCGGCCTGGCCCTCGGCTCCGGCTACCTGCTGCAGACCCTTGGCCTTCAGCACACGTCAGCAGCCGTGAGCGGTTTCATCACCGGAATGTTCGTGGTGCTGACGCCGCTCGGCGCTGCGGTCCTGCTGCGCAAGCCGCCCGGCCTCGCCGCCTGGGCTGCCGTGGCGGTCGCGACGGTCGGCCTGGGACTCCTTTCGCTGCACGGGTTCTCGGTCGGCTCGGGCGAGCTGCTGACCCTGGGCTGCGCAGCCGCGTTCGCCCTGCACATCGTCGGACTGGGGCGGTGGGCATCGTCGTACGACGCGTTCGGACTGGCGGTCGTGCAGCTGCTCACCACCGCGGTCCTGTGCGGGGTGGTGGCCTTCCCGGGCGGTCTCACAGTGCCACCCACCTGGGGAGTCTGGGGAGCTCTGGCGCTGACCGCCCTGGCCGCGACAGCGCTGGCATTCGTCGTGCAGACCTGGGCGCAGGCGCACCTCCCGCCGACCCGCGCCGCGGTGGTCATGACAATGGAGCCGGTCTTCGGCGGGCTGTTCGCCGTGCTGCTCGCGGGTGAGGTGCTGGGGCTGCGCACGCTGCTGGGAGCAGGGCTCGTCGTGGTGGCCATGGTCCTCACGGAGGTGGGTCCCCGGCAGGGCGCCGAAGGAGCCGTCGAGCGCTTGGAGGTGTGACGTCCGGGCAGCAGTGCGCGGCGCCCGACTACGACCTTCCTGACCGAATTCGTGCTCAAGGGAACCTGCGTCTCTGCCGAGATGGAAGGGTGCACAGCCCGCGCCGAATCGTCACCACCCTGACCCTGCTGATCGCCGCCGCCACGCTCGCCCTGTTACCGACCGGCGACCGCGTCGTGGGCAACCATCCGTCCTTCATGCCGGCCTTCTTCTCCTGCATCGTCCTGCTCGACGTCCTGTCGAGCTGGCTGCTGGTCCAGCAGTTCCTCGCCAACGGTCGGCTGCGCAGCCTGCTGTTCGCGGCGTGCTACGGGTGGAGCGTGGCCTCACTCATCCCGCACATCCTCGTCTTCCCGGGCGTCATCACCCCGACCGGCCTGCTGGGCAGTGCACCCTCATCGACCCCCTGGCTCTGGACCTCATGGCACACCGGGTTCGCGCTGCTGCTGGCGGTCGCAGCGTTGCCGGTGCGGGCACTGGACCGCCGGCGTGAGGAGCACCAACGCACCCGTGACATCGCCCTGGCGGCAGGCCTCATCGTCGTCGTAGCCGGCCTGGTTGCCTGGGTGATGATCGCGGGCAGCCGCTACCTGCCTGACATCATCACCGGCAACGACTACTCACGGCTGCTGCACACCGGCGGTCCCTACGTGATCGGCGTCAGCGCCTGCGCGCTCGTGCTCACCTGGCGGCACGCCAGCCGGTGCTCCGACCTCGACCGCTGGTTCGTCGTGGTCGCCGCGGCCACGCTCGGCGACGTCCTGCTCACCCTTTTCGCCGCGGCTCGCTACACGGTCGGCTGGTACGGCGCCCGGGCGCTGGCGCTGTTCGCGTCTGCCACCGTGATGCTCGCCATGGTCGGACAGCTGACCCAGATCTACCGTCAGCTGTCCGTGAGTGCCGTCAAGCTCCAGCAGCTGGCGGAGACCGACGAGCTGACCGGCCTGCCCAACCGTCGCGCTGTGCTCAACCTCGGCCGCGCCCTCGTCGGGCACACCGAGCCGTTCTGCGTGGCGATGGTCGACATCGACCTGTTCAAAGACGTCAACGACACGCTCGGCCACGACGCCGGCGACCAGGTGCTGTTCGTGGTCGCCGGCCGCATGAGCGAGACGCTGCGGTCCGAGGACCATGTCGGCCGGTACGGCGGCGAGGAGTTCCTCGTGCTGTTGCCCCATACCGACCTCAACGGGGCCTGCGCCGCGCTCGAGGCCGTGCGGTTGGCCGTGAGCCGGGCGGCCGTCGTGACCAGCACGGGGACCATCACGCCGACGGTCAGCGTGGGAGTGACCCAGCTGCGACCCGGCCAGGACCTCGCAGCGGCCATCTCGGCAGCGGATCGCGCGCTGTACCAGGCGAAGGATGCCGGCCGTAACCGCGTGGTGCCCGCCGGGGGCCGCGACCTCCCGACGCCGGATGACATCCAGCAGCAGTCCCTGCTGACACCCTGAGCGGAGCTAGAGCTCCGGCCCGTCCCCGGGTGCCTCCTGGTAGGAGTACCGCTGCTCAAGCCACGGATCCGCCCGGTTGTGGTAGCCGCGTTCCTCCCAGAACCCGCGCCGGTCCTCCGTGAGGTACTCGACGCCGCGGGCCCACTTGGGCCCCTTCCAGGCATACAGATGAGGTACGACGAGCCGCAGCGGGAAGCCGTGCTCGGCGGTGAGCGGCTCGCCGTCCTTGTGGGTCACGAACATCGTGCCCGTCGAGGCGAAGTCGGCCAGCGTCAGGTTGGCCGAGTAGCCGTACTCGGCCCACACCATCACATGGGTGACGGCGTCGGAGGGAGGGGCCAGCGACAGGAGCGTCGAGGCCGAGACCCCGCGCCACGTGCTGTCGAGGATCGAGAACTTCGTGACGCAGTGGAAGTCGGCGTTGACCTCGGCCCGCGGCAGACGCCCGAAGTCCGCCCAGGTCCAGCGCCGCTCCTCGCCCGTTGCCGTCCCACCGAAGACCTTGAAGTCCCAGGAGTCGGGCTTGAACTTGGGTACCGGCCCGTAGTGCAGCACCGGCCATCCGCGCGGGATGTACTGGCCGGGTGGCAGCCGATCTGCCGAAACGCCGTCTGTGCGCTTCTTCCCACCGATCCGGCTGAAGGGCGTGGTCACGCCCCACAGTCTCCCCCGGCCGGTGGACCCCTGCAGCGGTGGGGTACTTTCGTTGCGTGCAAGCGCGCTGGTATGGCTTTCCCGACCGGGACTCCCGGTCGGGTGCCTGCTGACGCACCTGACCACACCAGCCCCGGGCCCCCTGCCCGGGGCTTTTCGCGTTTGAGGAGAAGGAACACATGGTCGTCGTCATGCGCCCCGGCGCCGCCCCCGAGCAGGTCGACGCTGTCGTCGCACGCGTCGAGGCCGCGGGCGGTTCAGCGTTCGTCAGCCGCGGGGTGCAGCGCACCATCGTCGGCCTCGTCGGTGACATCGAGGCTTTCCACGCACTGAACCTGCGCGCGATGCCCGGGGTCGGCGAGGTCGTCAGGGTCTCCAAGCCCTACAAGCTCGTGAGCCGGGAGAACCACCCCGAGGCAACCACCGTCGAGGTGGCCGGGGTGCCCATCGGACCCGACACGTTCACGCTCATCGCCGGCCCCTGCGCCGTCGAGACACCCGACCAGACGCTGCAAGCCGCGCTGATGGCCAAGAGCGCGGGCGCGACCCTGATGCGCGGCGGCGCCTTCAAGCCCCGCACCAGCCCCTACGCGTTCCAGGGCCTGGGCGAGAAGGGCCTGCGGATCCTCGCCGAGGTCCGTCAGGAGACCGGCCTGCCGGTCGTGACCGAGGTCGTCGACGCGGCCGACGTCGCGCTGGTCGCGGAGTGGGCGGACATGCTCCAGGTCGGCAGTCGCAACATGCAGAACTTTGCCCTGCTGCAGGCCGTCGGCAGCGCCGGCAAGCCGGTGATGCTCAAGCGCGGCCTGTCCTCCACCTACGAGGAGTGGCTGATGGCGGCGGAGTACATCGCGCAGCGCGGCAACCTCGACATCGTCCTGTGCGAGCGTGGCATCCGGACCTACGAGAAGGGGACCCGCTTCACGCTCGACATCGCCGCTGTCCCGATGGCTCACAGCCTCAGCCACCTGCCGGTGGTCGTCGACCCAAGCCACTCCGGCGGCAAGCGTGACCTGGTCATCCCGCTCAGCAGGGCAGCCATCGCCGCCGGGGCCGACGCGATCATCGTCGACGTCCACCCCGATCCCACCGCGGCGCTCTGCGACGGACCCCAGGCGCTGTACGGCGACGACCTCGCCGCCCTGGCGAAGACCTGCCGCGACCTACCCCCGATGGTCGGCAAGAAGCTCGTCGAGCAGTGACCGCAGGACGTCGGCGGCGTGGCGCACGCCCACGTCGTCGACGTCGAGGTGCAGCACCATCCGCACCCGGGTCGGCCCGACGACGCCCAGGAGGACGCCTTGCTCGCGTGCCGCCGCAGCGAAGACGCGCGCGTCCGGCACGGTGAGCGGCACGATGTTGGTCTGCGGCGTGACCCCGAGCTGGGCGCCAAGAGTCGCGGCCCTGGCATGGTCCTCGGCGAGCCGCTCCAGCTGGTGGTCGACGGCGAAAAGGCCCGCGGCAGCGAGGATCCCGGCCTGCCGCATGCCCCCGCCGAGCCGCTTGCGGAGCACCCTCGCCTCGGCAGCGAGAGCGGCCGAGGTCACGATGACCGATCCCACCGGCGCCCCCAAGCCCTTCGACAGGCAGACAGACAGCGAGTCGAACAGCCGGCCGTAGGCCTCGAGCGGCACCCCGCTGGCGACGTGGGCGTTCCAGATCCGGGCACCGTCGCAGTGCAGCTTGATGCCGTTGGCGGCAGTCAGATCGCGGAGCTCCTGCAGCACGGCAACGGCGTGGACCGCTCCCCCGGCGCGGTTGTGGGTCTGCTCGACGCTGACCGCGGCGGTCGGGACGGTGCCCCAGCCCTCGGGTCGCAGCTCAGCCGCCACGGCCTCCGCGGTGAGCAGGCCGCCGGCGACGGTGCGGGACTGGATCCCCCCGTGCTGGGCGGCGCCTCCGTGCTCGTACGTCACGACATGGGCATCGGCATCGCACAGCAGCTCCCCGGCGGGTGGCACCACCAACCGGAGGCAGATCTGGTTGCCCATCGTGCCGCTCGGGACGAAGACGGCCGCCTCGTGACCGAACAGCCCCGCGACCTGCTCCTCCAGGGCGTTCACCGTGGGGTCCTCGCCGTACACGTCGTCGCCGACCTCCGCGGCGGCCATCGCTGTCCGCATGCCCGGCGTGGGGCGGGTGAGGGTGTCACTGCGCAGGTCGACGAGCACCACAGAACCTTCCAGGAGCGGGAGTCCGCCTTAAAGTAGTCGGGTGCTCACCGCTGACGAGGTCCTGGCCGCGGTACGAGTGCACGCCGACCGTGTCCACGACGCCGTACGACGTCTGGGGTGTGGTCCTGACGCCGCCGTCGAGGTGGTCGAGCACAGCGCCATCGACCTCGTCGACGCGGCCGCCGGCGAGCCCCTTGCGGTCGGGGACCCGGTCGGCTGGTGGTTCGCCCGGGCCCGCGCCCTGGGCCGGTCGCTGGCCGGGGGCGACGACGACCTGCCCGTGGGCGGCGGTGTGCTCGGTGGCGACGCCAACCAAGTGCGCCTGGCGGAGGCTCTGGAGTCCCGGCCCGAGCGGGAGCGGGCGGCGCTGCTGCTCCGCGACTCCTACGACCTGCCGGCCGGCGCGGTCGGCACTGCGCTGGGCCTGGACGCGGCCCACGCCATGGAGGTGGTCGGCGCGGCGCGCCTGGCCTTCCTGCCGGCCTTGCTCGGCGGCACGGCCCCGTCCCTCACCGACCACGTGGTCGACCTCGGCGCGCTGGCCCGGCTTGCCGAGGGCGGACAGTTCGCGGCTCGTGACGCGACCACCCGCCGGCACGTCCAGAGCTGCGACCGCTGCGCGGCTGTCGTCGACGCCCAGGAGCGGGCCCGCCGCCTGCTCTCCGGACTCACCGTCGTCGCCCTCCCCGACGCCGAGCGCGAGGCGCTGCTGGCCCGGGTCGAGGGCCGCGCCCGCGCCGTGCTGCCCGAGGCCGAACCCGAGCCGGAGGAGTGGGACGACGAGCCGCACCGCCGGTACTCCCTGTCGCTGATGGCACTCGGCGTGGTGCTGGCCGGCGGGCTGGGCCTCGGCGTCGGACTGCTCGTCAGCCGGGGCAGCCCGGTCAGCGCCGTCGCCGTGACAGCCAGCCCGCTGCCGCTGGTCACGGCGGCTCCGGTGTTCAGCCTCCCGCCCATCGCCACCGCGGGTGCCTCGGGCAGCCCGGCGCTGTCGCCGTCGCCGCGGGTCTTCCTCATCACGCCCTCGCCCACGGCTGCGCCCAGTGCCTCGGCGACCGCCAGCCCGACGCCGACCGTCTCGACCGAGCCGCTCGCGCTGGAGCTCAACCCGAGCTCAGGTCCCAATGACAGCGACATCACCGTGAACGGCCGGGGGTGGACGCCAGGGGCGACGGTCACGCTGCAGTACCTCGAACGGTTCCGTCAGAGCTCCGGCTCCACAGCCTCGGCCATCGTCGACGAACGCGGGCGCTTCACCACGACCCTGACCGCCCACGACGGGCAGGACCTGCCGGGCCCGCATGACGTCGTCGCGGACGACGGGACGCAGCGGGCCCAGACGACCTTCACCGCGACCGGCTGACCCTTGCGGCTTGCAGCATCTCGGCGACCAGGAAGGCCAGCTCGAGGGACTGGCCGTTGTTGAGCCGAGGGTCACAGGCGGTCTCGTAGCGACCGGCGAGGTCGGCATCGGTGAGCTGGTGGGCCCCGCCGGTGCACTCGGTGACCTCGTCACCGGTCAGCTCCACGTGCACCCCGCCCGGGTGTGTCCCGAGACTGGCGTGCACCTCGAAGAAGCCCCGCACCTCGTCCATCACGTCGTCGAAGGCCCTGGTCTTGTAGCCACTGGCGGTCTCGGTGGTGTTGCCATGCATCGGGTCGCAGCACCAGATCACGCTGCCCTTACCCCGCGCGGCCTCCACGTGCCGCACGATCGGCGGCAGCAGCTCACGAACCCGCCCGGCACCCATCCGGATGACCATCGTCAACCGGCCCGGCACCTTGTGCGGATCGAGCTTCTCCGCCAGTGCCAGCGCGACCTCCGGAGTCGTCGACGGCCCCAGCTTCACCCCGATCGGGTTCGACACCCGCGACAGCAGATCGATGTGCGCCCCGTCCAGGTCGCGGGTCCGCTCACCCACCCACACCAGGTGCCCGCTCAGGGCATAGGCGTTCTGGCCGGACTCGTCGTACCGGGTCAAGGCCCGCTCATACTCCAGCAGCAACGCCTCATGGCTGGCGTACAGCTCGACCGCGTGCGTCGCCGGCATCCCCGCCAGGTCCAGACCGCAGGCCCGCATGAACGCCAGCGCCCGCTCGATCGCGGTCGCCAGCTCCTCGTACCGGTGCCCCAGCGGCGAGGAGGCCACGAACGCGGTGTTCCAGTCATGCACCTTCTCGAGGTCCGCCGACCCGTCAGTGGCCATCGCCCGCATGAAGTTCAACGCCGCCGCGCTGTTGGCATAGGCCCGCACCAGTCGCCGCGGGTCCGGCGTCCGATCGCCGTGCAGGTCATTGACCGCATCACCCCGGTACGACGGCAGCCCGGTGGCCGCCTCGACCTCCGAGGACCGCGGCTTGGCGTACTGCCCCGCCATCCGGCCGAGCTTCACCACCGGCATCGAGGCGCCATACGTCAGCACGATGGCCATCTGCAGCAGCGTGCGGACCTTTCCGCGAATGCCCTCCGCCGTGTTCGCGTCGAAGGTCTCCGCGCAGTCACCGCCCTGCAGCAGGAACGCCTCACCCCGTGCCACGGCAGCCAACCGCGTCCGCAAGATGTCGCACTCGTGCGGCTGCACCAGCGGCGGCACGCTCGTGAGGGTCTCGATGACCTCACGCAGAACGACCTCGTCCGGCCACGAGGGCTGCTGCGCAGCGGGTAGTTCTCGCCAGGCATCCAACCCGTCACGGGTGGGTCCGGCGCCAGCACTGGGATCGAGCAGGTGAGTCACGCCTACACGCTACCGGGGCGCCGGATGCGACGGACGGGGACTACGCTCCTTCCCTTTGCCAGAAGGAGCTCTGGAGGGTCTCATGGACGTCCTCGAAGCCGAGAGAGCGCACCTGCTCCAGGCCAGGACCGACCTCAAGCGGATGCGCGAGGGCACAGCCTGGCTGCTCGACAACCAGAACCAGTGGGGCAACGACGAGCTGACAACCCGCGCGCTCGCCGCGTCCCTGGCCCGGCGTTACGACCAGCTGCTCGATGACGGGGTCACGCCTGTGTTCTTCGGCCGCCTGGACTACGACACCGAGGTCTTCCACGTCGGGCGCCGGCACGTCACCGGGGCCGACGGCGAACCCGTGGTGGTGGACTGGCGCGCCCCGATCTCGGAGCCCTTCTACCGCGCCAGCGCCAACGAGCCGATGGGGGTGCACCTGCGGCGCCGCTTCGGCTTCCGCGACGGCGTCCTCACCGCGTTCGAGGACGACCACCTCGACCGACCCGCCGGGTTCAGCCAGTTGCTCGTCGACGACATCGAGCGCCCACGCTCCGGCCCGATGCGCGACATCGTCGCCACCATCCAGCCCGAGCAGGACCTGCTCGTCCGGGCCCCCATCGAGCAGACCATCGCCGTGCAGGGAGCTCCCGGCACCGGCAAGACCGCCGTCGGTCTGCACCGCGCGGCCTACCTGCTCTACGCCCACCGCCAGCGCCTGGCCGGCGGCGTCCTCATCGTCGGTCCCAACCGCGCCTTTCTGTCCTACGTCCAGGAGGTCCTGCCTGCCCTCGGCGAGGTCAAGGTCATCCAGAGCACCGTCGAGGACCTCTGCCCGGCCGTGAGGGTCACCGCCTCGGACCCCCTGGCCACCGCCGTGCTCAAGGGCGACGCCCGGATGGCTACGGTCCTCGAGAAGGCGCTGTGGCGGCACGTCGTCCGCCCCGACGAACCGCTCGTCCACTCCGCCGGCGCCCGCCGCTGGCGGATCTACCCCGACCAGGTCCGCGAGCTCGAGCGCGCTGTCCGCGGCCGGAACCTCGGCTGGGAGGCCGGTCGCAGCGCGCTCGCCGCCGCTCTGGCCGCCGTCATCGTGCGGCTGAAGGAGGACGAAGGCATCGCCCAGTCCGGCAGCTCGGTGGAGCGCCTGGCCAGGAGCACCGAGATCAAGCGGTACGTCGATGCCGTCTGGACCCCGCTCCGCCCCGCCGACCTGGTCGCCCGGTTGCTCAGCGACCCGGAGCTGCTGGCACCCGCCGCCCGGGGCGTCCTCGACGACACCGAGCAGGCGCTGCTGCTGCGCGCCCCCACCAACCGGCCGAAGTGGTCCCGGGCCGACCTGCCGCTGCTCGACGAGGCGCAGTACCTGATCGAGCGCCGGCCCGGCTTCGCGCACCTCGTCCTCGACGAGGCCCAGGACCTGTCGGCCATGCAGCTGCGGGTGGTCGGGAGGCGTTGCCGGGCAGGCAGCGCCACCGTCCTCGGCGACCTGGCTCAGGCGACGACGCCGTGGGCGTTGGCGGACTGGCGCCAGGTGCTGGAGCACCTCGGCAAGCCGGACGGCAAGGTGCAGGCCCTGACCATCGGGTACCGCGTGCCACGAGAGGTGCTGGACCTCGCCAACCGGCTGCTTCCGACCATCGCGCCGCAGCTCCCGCTCGCCTCGTCGCTCCGGCACGTCGTCGGCGCCCTGAGCCTCACCGAGGGCGGCGTGCCGGCGGTCGTCTCCGCCGTACAACGCTTGGTGGGCAAGGGATCCACCGCCGTCGTGGTGCCCGCGGACACCAAGGCTGTGGCGAGGGCTCTGGCCGCGGCGGGCGTCGAGGCGATCGAGCTCGGCGACGAAGGCCTGTCCGCGGCGGTCACGCTGGTCGAGGCCTCGGCGGTGAAGGGCCTCGAGTTCGACCACGTCGTGCTGCTGGCGCCGGCGGAGCTGCCGCTGCGGGTGCTGTACGTCGCCATGACGCGCGCCGTCACCTCGCTCACGGTGGTTGGTGCCTTGCCGCCCGAACTCGCGCTCGAGGCTGCCTAGGATTGCTGCACAGGGGCAGACGCAACGAGGGGTCAGCCGGCGAGGGCGTGGCCGACGAAGGCCATCTGGCCGGGGGCCGCGTGCAGCCACCACTGCACCGTGTGACCGCCAGGGCCGAGGTCGTGGCCGGCAGTGGGCACGCGGTCCAGGAAGGCGCGGACCCCACCGATGAAGGGGTCCGAGGTCCCACAAGACACCCGCACCGGGATCCCGGCCAGGGCCCGGACGGAGGCCAGCACGTCGTGGGCCGCGAAGTCCTGAGGTCCGTCGAAGGCTCCCGGGGCGCTGTCCTTCCACTGCGTCCACAGCGCCGGGCTGTCGACCGCCACCGCGGCCACCCGCGACCGACCGAGCCGCTCCGCGAGGAGCAGTGCGCCGTACCCGCCCATGGACCAGCCTCCGAGCGCGAGCCGGTCGACCCGCAACCCACGTGATCGCAACAGCGGCAGGAACTCATCCAGCAGCATCGTCTGCGGATCGCCTGCCGGTCGCCGGTGCCAGTAGCTGTGCTCGCCGCCGTCGACGCTCGCTATCGCGAACGGCGGCAGGCCCGCGCGCACCGCGGCCGACAGGAACCGGTCCAGGTGGTGCGTGCTGAAGGACTCGGCGTGGTCGGCGCCGCGGCCGTGCAGCTCGAGCAGCACGGGCAGGGCCGCACCCGGCGCTGAGCCGACGGGGTAGGCGAGCGACCAGCCGACGACCCGCCCCATGGCCTTCGAGGCGAAGCTGCCGCTGAGCAGGGGTCCCACCGGGCCGGTCGGGACCGGGTGCGGCGGCACGGGGACCGGGTGGACCAGCAGCGCGGCGTGGTCGCGCAGCCCGGGCACGGCAGCAGCCCCACCCAGGGCCAGCACGCCGGTGCCCAGGAGCAGGTGGCGGCGAGTCAGCATCAGCCGAAGAAGACCTCGGCCTCCGCGTAGCGCTCGAGCGGCACGGTCTTGAGCTCCTTGGTGGCCTCGGACAGCTGCACCCGCACGATGTCCGTGCCCCTGAGCGCGACCATCACGCCGCTGTCCCCCTCGTGGACGGCGTCGATCGCATGCAGCCCGAAACGGGTCGCCAGCACCCGGTCGTACGCGGTCGGTGTGCCGCCCCGCTGCACGTGCCCCAGGACCGTCTGCCGCGACTCGAACCCGGTGCGCGCCTGGATCTCGCGCTCGAGCACATAGCCGATCCCACCGAGCCGCACGTGCCCGAAGGCGTCCAGCTCGGCCTCCTGCAGCGCGAGCGACCCCTCGGCCGGCTGCGCACCCTCGGCGACCACGATGATCGGCGCGAACTGACGGGCGAAGCGCTGCTTCACGTACGCGCAGACCGCGTCGATGTCGAACGGCCGCTCCGGGATGAGGATGACGTTGGCCCCGCCGGCGAGACCGGAGTGCAGGGCGATCCAACCGGCGTGCCGGCCCATCACCTCGACGATGAGCGCACGGTGGTGCGACTCGGCGGTGGTGTGGAGCCGGTCGATGGCGTCGACCGCGATCTGTACGGCGGTGTCGAACCCGAAGGTGTAGTCGGTCGCCCCCAGGTCGTTGTCGATCGTCTTGGGGACACCGACGACGTTGATCCCGAGGGCGGCCAGCTGGGTCGCGACGCCAAGGGTGTCCTCACCGCCGATCGCGATCAGGGCGTCGACCCCGACCCGCTTCAGGTTGGTCTGGATCTTCTCGACCCCGCCCTCGACCTTGAGCGGGTTGGTCCGCGACGACCCCAGGATGGTGCCACCGCGCGGCAGGATCCCGCGCACCTGCGGCACCCCGAGCTCCAGGGTGATGCCCTCGAGGGGGCCCTTCCAGCCGTCCCGGAAGCCCACGAACTCGTGCCCGTAGACCTCGCTCCCCTTCCGCACCACGGCCCGGATCACCGCATTGAGCCCCGGGCAGTCACCTCCGCCGGTCAGGACGCCGATTCGCATGCGGGCGACGCTAACGGGTCAAGGCGCCCCCGTCAGCGGTCGAAGCGTCAGACGTGTCCTGGTTGTGTCGAACGGCGATGGCGGCTGCCCTCCTGGTAGCGACGCTGTCCGTCCTCAGCCCCGCTCACGCGCAACCGGGTACGCCCACGCCGCTGACCGCGGCCGACCTCCCGCGGCTGCAGGCCGAGCTCGCCCGGGTCACCGCCCACGCACAGCAGCTCAGCGCGGCCCTGGACCGGGCCGCAGCCCGGGACGGCGGCCTCCGGGTCGCCTACGGCCGGCTGGAGCAGGCCCGCGCCGACGCCCAGCTGGCCCTCGACACCCGGGCCCGGCAGGTCTACATCGCCGGCACGCCCAGCCCGATCGGTGACTGGCAGAGCGGCCTCGCCGCACCCGACCTGCGGGAGCTGTCCCACCGGGCCGAGCGCGCGGCCCTCACCGTCGACCGTGGGCTCGTCGACGCCGTGACCAGCCGGGCCGCTCAGCTCAAGACGCTGCAGCAGCAGGCCAACGCCTTCCGCCTGCACCTGCTCGCCCAGGCTCAGTCCGTGCTCGCCGACCAAGACCGCGCCCGCGAGCTCCTCGCCCAGGCGCAGGCCCTGGCCGATGCCCTGCACGCCGCCGACCTCGCCCGCCAGCTCGAGGCCCAGCGCCAACTGCTGGACGACGTGTCGACCGCCGTCACGCTGGCGCTCACCCCCGCGCAGTCCGCCCGGTCCCGCACCGCCCTCGCCAACCAGGCACCGGTCATCGCCCTGCTCGAGCAGACAGGCGCCGGCATCCCGGTGGGCTACGCGCCCAGCGGCCAGACCTTCTCCGGTACGGCGAGCTGGTACGGCCCCGGGTTCGTCGGCCGGCCCACGGCCTCCGGTGCGCCGTACGACCCTGAGCGCCTGACCTGCGCCAACAAGGAGCTCCCCCTCGGCACCGTGATCCACGTGAGCTCCGGCGGGTACGCGATCAACTGCCTCGTCAACGACCGCGGCCCCTACGTCGGCGACCGCATCCTCGACATGTCCCGCGCCGGCTCCCGGGCGCTGGGTTACAGCGGCCTCGCCCAGGTCACCCTCGAGGTCCTCCTCCCCACCTGACCTGCCCCCCCTTCTGGCCACTTCCCTCCCCTGGCCCTGACCCCCGGCCACTTCCCTCCCCTGGCCCTGATCGCGGGCCCGTCCGCACGCGTGGGAAACCGGTGGCCGACAGGGCCCAGGGAGGGAAGTCGCCAGGAGGAGGGGGCCAGGAAGGGGGGCGAGGGAAAGGGGGGCGAGGGAGGGGGGTCAGACGTTCAGGCCGAGGCGGTAGGCCTTCTCGGCGAGGGCGTCGTAGCGGATCTTGACGTGCCGGGCGTCCTCGAGCGCATCGTGCAGCCCCGTCATCTGGACAGGCAGCGGGGGCCGGCCGAGGTGCTCCCAGAGCTGCCGGACGTCGAGGGTGAAGCGCGGGAAGTGCCGCGGCAGCGACGGCATGTCCCCCCACAGCTGGCACAGCGCCACGTGGTCATAGCCGGCGAACCAGGCCCACCACACCGGGTCGTCGCCGAAGAACTCGACCAGCTCCGCGGCGATCACCGACCGCGGCTTCCAGGTGGAGGCGGGCGGCAGCTGCGGCAGGACGTTGGCGCGTACCCACGGGTGCACCGCGAGCGGGTCGAAGTCGCTCGAGACCGCGTAGTACTCGCGCCCGTCCTCGGCCACCACCCCGATGGACACCAGGGTCAGCACGGACGCCGTGTCACCGAACTCGAGGTCAAGAAAGAAGCGCACCCGCCTAGTCTGCCGGTCCATGACGTTCTCGATCGTGGCCAGGTCCGCTGACGGCTCCCAGTGGGGCGTCGCCGTCGCCTCGAAGTTCCTTGCGGTGGGCGCTGCCGTGCCGGCCGCCCAGTGGGACGTGGGGGCGGTCGCGACCCAGTCGTACTGCAACCTCGCCTACCGCCCGGACGGGCTGCGGCTGCTGGCCGAGGGGAACACGGCGCAGCAGACCCTCGACGCGCTCGTCGCGGCGGACGAGCTGCGCGAGCAGCGCCAGGCCGGCATCGTCGACCGCGACGGTGGGGCCGCGACCTGGACCGGCGCGGAGTGCAACGCCTGGGCCGGGGGGCGGACCGGCGACGGCTGGGCAGCCCAGGGCAACATCCTCACCGGGCCGGAGGTCGTCGACGTGCTCGCGGACACCTTCACCGCCGCCCAGGGCACGCTGGCCCACCGCCTCAGCCAGGCGCTGCTGGCCGCCGACCGGGCCGGTGGCGACCGGCGTGGTCGCCAAGCCGCCGCGCTCCTGGTGGTGAGCGACGCCGGCGGGTACGGCGGTGGGTCCGACGTCCTGGTGGACCTGCGCGTCGACGACCACCCCGACCCGGTGCCCGAGCTGATGCGGCTGCTCGACCTGCACGACCTGTACTTCGGCAAGCCCGAGTCGGTCCTCCCCCTCGAAGGGGAGCTGGCCGTCGAGGTGGCAGATCGCCTGGCCCGGTTGGGGTTCGCCAGCCTCGACGACTGGGCGGGGGTCGAGAACTACGAGGAGCGGATGGTGTCGGGGGGCATCGACCCGGTGGTGCTGGCGAAGCTCAGGGAGGCGACCGGGTGAGCATCCTCGCGATCGACTGCGGCACCACCGGAGTGACCGCGCTCGTCGTCAGCGAGGACGGCCGGGTACTGGCCCACGGCTACCAGGAGTTCCCCCAGCACTTCCCCCAGCCGGGCTGGGTCGAGCACGAGCCGGAGGAGATCTGGGTCGCGGTCCTGTCGAGCTGCCGCCAGGCCCTGGAAGGCCAGACGGTGACCGCGGTCGGGGTCACCGACCAGCGCGAGACCGCCGTGCTGTGGGACCGGACGACCCTGCAGCCACCCCGGCGCGCCATCGTCTGGCAGGACCGCCGGACCACCGAGATCTGCGACCGGCTCAAGGATGCCGGCCACGAACCGCGGGTCGCCGAGCTGACCGGCCTGCGCCTGGACCCGTACTTCACCGCCACCAAGCTGGCCTGGCTGCGCGAGCACGACCCGCGCTCCTGGGAGGGCGTCACCAGCGGCCGTACGGCGGTAGGCACCGTCGACTCCTACGTCGTGGCCCGCCTCACTGGTGGCGCGCGGCACGTGACCGATGCCAGCAACGCCAGCAGGACGCTGCTCTACGACCTGAGGAAGGGCGACTGGTCCGACGAGCTCTGCGAGCTGTTCGGCGTGCCGCGCACCGCCCTGCCACGCATCGTCCCGTCGTACGGGGAAGTGGGGCGCACCGATCCGGCCGCGTTCCTCGGGCTGGACCTGCCGGTGGCGGGGATCGCGGGTGACCAGCAGGCCGCGCTGTTCGGGCAGGGCTGCTGCGACGAGGGACGCAGCAAGTGCACCTACGGCACCGGGTCGTTCGTGCTCATCAACACCGGCAGCACGCCGGTGCTGTCGGAGCGGCTGCTCACGACGGTCGCGTGGATGGCGCCCGACGGGACGCTGACGTACGCCCTGGAGGGCGCCGTGTTCGTCACCGGCGCGGCGGTCCAGTGGCTGCGGGACGGGCTCCAGATCATCGGCGGTGCGGGGGAGATCGAGTCGCTGGCCCGGCAGGTGCCGGACAGTGGCGGGGTCGTGTTCGTGCCCGCGCTGACCGGGCTGGGCGCGCCGTACTGGGACCCGGATGCGCGCGGCACGCTCCTGGGCATCACCCGGGGCACGACCCGCGCCCACCTGGCCAGGGCCACCCTGGACGCGATCGCCTTCGAGGTCCGTGACGTGGTCGACGCGATGACCACCGAGGCCGGCTGCGACGTGCCGTCCCTGCAGGTCGACGGCGGCGCCAGCGCCAACAACCTGCTGTGCCAGCTGCAGGCCGACCAGTTGGGCGTACCCGTTCAGCGGCCCGAGGTGCTCGAGACGACCGCGCTGGGAGCGGCCTTCCTGGCGGGCCTCGGCACCGGGGTGTGGTCGAGCCCGCAGGAGGTCGCCGACACCTGGCAGCTCGGGCGGCGCTTCGAGCCGGCGGCCGAGGTCCGGGACGACGGCACGCACGCCCGGTGGACCCGCGCGGTCGAGCGCAGCAGGGCATGGGCGACCTGACGCAGTGGCGGTCACGGGCTGCGACCTGGCAACATTCCAGACATTGACGACACCTGCCTGACGTGCGCCGCCCCGTTTCCCGCAGGCGCACGGTTCTGCGGCCAGTGCGGGGGTCGTCTGCCTGCCCCCTGCCCCGCGTGCGACGCGCTCGTCGAGCCCGGGATGGCGTTCTGCACGTCGTGCGGGCACGCCCTCGTCGGCGCACCCGCCGATGCGGTGCCGAACCTGCCCGGTCCTGAGGAGGAGCGCCGCGTCGTCAGCGTCCTCGCCGTCGACCTGGTCGGCTTCTCGGCCACCGCCCAGTCCATGGACCCCGAAGACCTGCAGTCGACGCAGCGGAGCTTCTTCGACCTGGTCACGACCGCCGTGCAGCACGCCGGCGGCACCGTCGCCAAGCGGATCGGCGACGCGGTCGTGGCGGTGTTCGGCGCCCCGACCGCACATGAGAACGACCCCTACCGGGCGGTGCGCGCCGGCCTCGACGTTCAGGCTGCCCTGGAGGGACGCAGGCTGCCCGACGGCCGCCCGCTGGCCGCGCGGGTGGGGATCGCCACCGGCGAGGCACTGGTCACCTTCGAGCGCGGCCGCACCCAGCCCCTTGTCGCCGGGGACGTCCTGAACCGAGCCATGGGCATGCAGGCCTGCGCGCCGGCCGGCGGGGTCCTGGTCGCTCGGGAGACGCACCGGCCGACCTCGTCCGCAGTCGACTACCAGGCACACCGACCGGTCGTGCCCGCCGGGGGCAGCGTCCCGGTCGACACCTGGGTCGCCGCCGGTATCAAGGCACGCCCGGACCAGGTCGGCGACGCGATCCCCCTCGTCGGGCGGGAGCCCGAGCTCGGGCTGCTCGTCAGCGGCCTGCGCCGCGCCATGCACGAACGGCGCGGGCAGCTCATCACGCTGATCGGCGAACCCGGGCTGGGGAAGAGCCGCCTGACCCGGGCCCTCGCCGAGCACGTCGACTCCCCCGCGACCCCGACCCTGGTGCGCTGGCGGGTCGGGGCCTGCCTGCCCTACGGCGAGGGCGTGAGCTACTGGGCCCTCGGGCAGGTGGTGAAGGCCCAGGCGCAGCTCCTGGAGTCGGACGGCGGTGCCCTGGCTCGGCAGAAGCTGGAGGGCTCCGTCGACAGCCTCCTGGGCCGCACCGCCGGCGCGGAGGAGGTGGCTCAGGTCAAGGAGCGCCTGGCCGCTCTCCTGGGGCTTCCCGGGACGACCACGGACGTCGCGGACGACGTGGCTGCCAGCCATGCGGCCTGGCGGCGCTACCTGCTGGCCCTCGGCGAGGACGCCCCGACGGTCCTCGTCCTCGAGGACCTGCACTGGGCCGACGACGGCTTCCTCGACTTCCTGCGGTCGCTGGTCGAAAGCGCCGCGTCGGTGCCGCTCCTGATCCTCGCCACCGCCCGGCCCGAGCTGCTCGAGCGCCGCGCCGCCTGGGTGTCCGGGCTCGCCGACGCGATGACGATCACCCTCACGCCGCTGGCGGAGCCCGACATCTCGACGGTGCTCGCCCGGCTGCTCGGCGACACCGTCCTGCCCCAGCAGCTGCAGCGCCGCCTGCTGGACCTCGTCAACGGCAACCCGCTGTATGCCGAGGAGTACGTCCGCATGCTCACTGACAGCGGCGCGCTCACCGCGGCGTCCCAGGACCTGCTCGCCGACCTGCCGCTGCCCGACAGCGTCCAAGGCGTCGTCAACAGCCGCCTCGACCTGCTGACGGCCGCGCAACGCAGTGTCGTGTCGGCTGCCGCGGTCGTCGGCGAGGTCTTCTGGGAAGGCGCGGTCGCCGCCGTCGCGGACGCCGACCGCGGGCAGGTCCTGACCTGCCTGGAGGCGCTCGTGCAGCGCGAAGTGGTCCGCCGCGCGCCGCACTCGACCGTCGGCGGCGAGCAGGAGTTCGCGTTCCGCCACGTGCTGGTCCGCGACGCCGCTTACTCCCGCATCCCCCGGTCGATCCGGGTGGTGCAGCACCGGCGCTGCGCCGAGTGGCTCGACGCGTTGTCCCCCGAGCGCGGCGACGACGTCGCCGAGCTGCGGGCCCACCACCGCACCACCGCCTACGAACTGGCCGCCGTCCTCGGCGCCGACCTGGAGCCCTACGCGCACCCGGCCCGGCAGGCGTTGATGACCGCGGCCGAGCGCGCCCTGCGCCTGCATGCCGTCTCGGCGGCGCACGGGTTCGCGCGCCGCGCCGTCATGCTCTGGTACGGCCAGGAGGACGAGCCGCCTGCGCTCAAGGCCACCCTGCTGCTGGCCGAACTCGCCTTCCTCGACGACCCGCACGCCTTCTACGGCGACGGCGGTCCGGCGCGCGTCCAGGAGACCGCCGAGAAGCTGCTCGCCCTCGGCGACCGTCGTGGCGCGGCCTCGGCGCAGGTCCTGCTGGGCCAAGCCGAGTGGTACCGCGGCGGCGGTGCGGAGCTCGCGGGCCAGCACCTGGGACGGGCCGTCGACCTGCTCGCGGAAGAACCCGCCAGCGAGCAGTCCGCCGGCGCGCTCGCCGAGCTGGGGCGCCTGCGAATGCTCAGCCATCAGTACGGCGATGCGGTGGCGCTGAGCGACCGGGCGATGGCGATCGCCCGGCCCCTGGGGCTGCTCGAGGTCGAGGCGAACGCGCTCGTCACTGCGGGCACGGCCCGGTACAGCATCGGCGACCCGCTCGGTGTGGTGCAGCTGGAGGAGGCGCTGAGCCTGAGCCGTCAACACGGGCTGCGCGCCCGGCAGCGGGCCGCCAACAACCTTGCGGCCACCATGCAGGAGGAGGGTCGGCTGCGCCGCTCGTACGAGCTCATCGAGGAGAGCGCCAGCGCCACCCGCGGCTGGGGCCTGTCGCTCACCACGCGCGCCGACGACCCCGAGCTCGCCCTCAGAGCCTGGTACCACGGTCAGTGGGACCGGCTGCTCGAGCACGCCGACGCGTTCCTCGCCACCGCCAGCGCGGAGGCCCAGCAGTGGGAGTCGCACCTGCTCGCCCTGTGCGGCATCGTCCGGGCACTGCGCGGCGAGCAGGTCCCACCGGAGCTCGACGCGGTGGTGGAACGCAGCCGTCGCTCCGGCTTCCCGGCACTGGTCCGCAGCGCGCTCGCGCACCTGGCCTGCTGCCGGTTCCTGCAGGGCCGGACCGAGGAGGCGGCCCAGCTGTACGACGAGCTGGCTGTGCACACCAGCCAACACATGCGCGGCAGCGCGAGGGAATGGCTGTTCCCGGCGGTGGTGCTTGCCGCCTCCCTCGGGGGGGAGCGCCTGGAGACGCTGGAGGACCGCCTCGCCGCGCTCGAGCCGAAGACGCCGTGGATGGACGCCGCCCACCACTGCGCGCGTTCGTTCCTGTCCGCGGCGGAGGGCAAGCACCTCGATGCCGTCGAGCACGCCACCGAAGCTGTCGCGCTCTACCAGCGGATCGGGGACGTCTCGACGACGGCGTTCGCACGCGGCCGGCTCGCGCACGCCGCGCAGCAGGCCGGCGACATGCAGCTGTGTGAGGAGCAGTCCCGCATCGTCCGGGACTTCGCGGGGCGCAACGGCGCCACGGTCCTACGCGCAGCCGCCGTCAGCTCGCTCGGCGCTGAGCGCGGGGAGCGTCGCTGACCATGCCCTCGCCGGCCGCGGTGCGGGCTTGCTCGATGTCGGCCTTGGCCTTCGTCGCGTAGGTGTCGACGTACTCCTGACCGGACAGCAGCATCAGCTCGTACATGATCTCGTCGGTGATGGACCGGAGCACGAAGCGGTCGCCCTCCATACCGGCGTACCGGCTGAAGTCGAGCGGCTTGCCGACGCGGATGCCGACCCGGCCGATCCTCGGGATCTTCTTGCCCGTCGGCTGGACGACATCGGTGTTGATCATCGCGACCGGGATCACCGGGACGCCGGCCTCCAACGCCATCCGCGCCACCCCGGTCTTGCCCCGGTAGAGACGGCCGTCGGGGCTACGGGTGCCCTCGGGGTAGAGGCCGAGCAGGTTGCCTTCGGCGAGGATCCGCTTGGCGGTGTTGAGGGCCGCCTCGGACGCGGCGCCACCGGACCGGTCGATCGGCACCTGGCCGACGCCGGCGAAGAAGCCCTTGGTGAGCTTGCCCTTGACGCCCTTGCCGTTGAAGTAGTCGGCCTTGGCCAGGAACGTGATGCGCCGCGGGCTCTTGAGCGGCAGGAAGATCGAGTCGCTGAACGACAGGTGGTTGCTCGCGAGGATGGCGGCGCCCTCGGAAGGGATGTTCTCGGCGCCTTCCACCCAGGGCCGAAACAGGGTCCTCAGGATGGGCGTCAAGATCGCCTTGACGACCCAGTAGAACACACGACCACCCCTTGATCAGCTAGTTCGAACCGTGCCCGACCCTAAGGCCGCGCAAGCCTGTGCGGCAACGACCCTCCCGCCCGGGCACGCAGCGTGCGACCATTCTCACTATGCCCGTTCCCGCAGCGCCCGTTTCCGCAGTCATGCCCGGAGCTGAGCCCATCGACCTGCCCGGCGGTCCCGTCGGTGTGCTGCTCAGTCACGGGTTCACCGGGACGACGCAGTCCATGCGTCCGTGGGCTGAGCACCTGGCGGCCGCCGGGATCACCGTGGTCGCGCCCCGCCTCCCCGGGCACGGCACCTCCCTCAAGGACATGAACACCACGACGTTCAGCGACTGGTACGCGACCGTCGAGCAGGCCTTCGACGACCTGCGCAGCCGGTGCGCGACGGTGTTCGCGATGGGCCTGTCGATGGGAGGCACGCTGGTGCTCCGGCTCGCCGAGGAACGCGGTGACCAGGTCGCCGGGATCGTCGTCGTCAACGCCTCGCTCGCCACCGAGCGCAAGGACGCCAAGCTGCTGCCGCTGCTGTCGAAGGTCCTGCCGTCGTTCCCCGGCGTCGCCAACGACATCAAGAAGCCGGGCGTCACCGAGCTCGCCTATCCCAAGATCGCGCTGAAGGCGGCGTATTCGCTGCAGCAGGCCTGGCCGGTCGTCAAGCGCGACCTGTCGCGCATCACCTGCCCGGTGCTGGTCTACCGCTCCGAGACCGACCACGTCGTGGAGCCGGTGTCCGGTCGTGAGCTGCTCAAAGGCTGCGTCCATGCCGAGGAGCGGGTGCTGTACGACAGCTACCACGTCGCCACCCTCGACAACGACGCCCCGACGATCTTCGACGGGTCGCTGGAGTTCGTGCGCACCCACGCTCCCGCGGCCGCCGGTTAGGGCCATGACCACCGCACTTCCTCCCGAGGGCCCGTCGGGCCGCCGCGATAACGGGCTGCACTCCGCCGAGTGGGGGGCGCTGGTCGACCTCGACCCGCGGCTGTCCGCCGCCCTGCTGGACAGCCTCGCGGCCGAGGGCGTGGCCGCCTTCGTCGAGCCGGCCCGGGACGTCGACGTCTACACCCGCGCCACCGTGCTTCCCAAGCGACCGCTGGACCGGCTCTGGGTGGACCCGACGCAGGCCGACCTCGCCCGCGGCGTCGTCACCAGCGAGGTGGCCGACCTCACCGCCCTGCTGGCCGAGCAGGAACCCGGCGCCACGGCGCATGGCCTGGTGCGCCCGGTCCCCCGCACGGCCGCGATGCGGGTCCTCCCGCCCCCCGAGCTGCCTGGCCCGCCGCGGACCGAGGTGGAGCCGGTCGAGACCCCCACCGAGCCCGTGCCGGAGACGGCCACCAGCCCGGTCGCGCCACCTATCGGCGGTGCCGCCGCCCCGAGCGACGACGAGTTGTTCCGCCAGATCGTGGAGGGCTTCACCCGGGAGAGCGAGGACCCGGTCCCCCGCTGGCCGGTCTCGGAGGATCTCGACGGGCCCTCGACGTCGCGGCCGCACCGCCGGCGCCGCGAGGACGCGCTCGACGAGGTGGACGCGCTGCCGGACTGGGTCGAGCCGGCTGCCCTCGAGGACGACGGCCACTACCAGCCGCCACCGCCGCCGAAGCTGCCACGGCTGCACCTGCGGACAGTCCTCGCCGTGGCCCTGCTGCTGACCGGGCTCGGCGTGCTGTTCGCGCCGTTCCAGATCGGCCTCGACGACTCACCGATCTCGATCCTGTTCGGCCTCGTGCTGACCGGAGGGGGCGGCGGCCTGCTGGTCGCGTGGATGCGCGATGCTCCACCGGCAGACAGCGGGCCTGACGACGGAGCGGTCGTCTAGCCCCCACGGACAGGAGCGGGTGTGTCGGTCAGCGAGACGGTCGAGATCAGCGGGCACCTCATGGACACCGGGCTGCTGGCCCGGGTACTCGACGACGTGCTGGGCTACGGCGCTGACTACCGGATCGATCGGCTCGATGTCGGCCGGGCCCACGACGACGAGTCACAAGCCAAGATCACGGTCACGGCCGAGGACGGCGACGCCCTGCAGCGGCTGCTCATGCGCCTGCAGGCCCACGGGGTCAACCAGGTCGACCCGGGGCACGCGGTCACCAAGGCCTGCGAGCACGACGGCGTCTTCCCCGACGACTTCTACTCCAGCACCAACCTCGAGACCATGGTGCGTCTCGGCTCCGCGTGGGTGCCGGTCGAGCAGCCCGAGATGGACTGCGGCCTGGTCGTGCACGAGGGCCGGGTACGCACCGTGCCCGTCTCCGACGTGAAGGCGGGCGACCAGGTCGTCTGCGGTGCGGGCGGCGTCAAGGTGGTGCTGCCGGCGCGGGAGCACAGCACGGCGGAGAACGCCTTCGAGTTCATGTCCTCGGCGGTGTCGTCCGAGAAGCCCCAGGCGCTGCTGGTCCGCCAGATCGCCGAGCGCATGCGAGAGGTCAAGAGCGACGGCGGCCGCATCCTGTGGGTGGGCGGCCCGGGCATCGTGCACACCGGAGCTGCCCCCGCCTTCACCGCTCTCGTCGAGGCGGGCTTCGTCGACGTCCTGTTCGCCGGCAACGCCCTGGCCACGCACGACATCGAGTCCGCGCTCTACGGGACCTCGCTCGGCGTCGACCTCGCCCAGGGCAAGGGCGTGGAGCACGGCCACGAGCACCACATCCGTGCCATCAACACCATCCGTCGATGCGGGTCGATCGCGTCCGCCGTCGACCAGGGCGTCCTGACCGGCGGGATCATGCACGCGATGGTCAAGGGCGGCAACGACTTCGTGCTCGTCGGCTCCGTCCGTGACGACGGCCCCCTCCCCGACGTCTACACCGACGTCATCGAAGGCCAGCGGGCGATGCGCGCCCAGCTGCCCGGTGTCGGGTTCGCCATCATGGTGGCGACCACGCTGCACTCGATCGCGACCGGCAACATCCTGCCTGCCTCGATCCCCCTCGTCTGCGTCGACATCAACCCGGCCACCGTCACCAAGCTCGCCGACCGCGGATCCTCCCAGGCCATCGGGATCGTGACCGACATCGGCCTGTTCCTCGAGCAGCTCGCCCGCGAGCTCCTCCCCGGCTTCACCAGCACCTGACGCAGCCGTACAAGCGGGTACGGCGGAGCCGTTCAGCTGGGGAGGATGGTGGTGCCGGCGCGACCGGCCAGGACGTCGGCGGCCTGGGACAGCGCCCCGATGGCCGCGCGACCGCCGGCCTCGACGAAGCTCACGCAGGCCTCGATCTTGGGACCCATGGACCCCTCCGGGAACTCCCCGGCCGCGAGCAGCTCACGAGCCTCGGCCACCGTCAGCTGCTGGAGGGCGCGGGCGGACGGGGTGCCGAAACCGACCTGGACCCGATCGACCCCGGTGAGGACCAGCAGCACGTCCGCGCCGACGGCGAGGGCGAGCAGCGCGGCCGTGCGGTCCTTGTCGATGACGGCCTCGACGCCGCGCAGCTGCCCGTGGTGCTCGACGACCGGTACTCCTCCGCCACCTGCCGCCACCACCACGTGCCCGGAGTCGACGAGGGCGTTCAGCGGGGCCTCCTCGACGAAGCGGAGCGGCCGGGGTGAGGCGACCACCCGCCGCCAGCGACCGTCGGGCTGGATGGCGAACACGTGCCCGGAGGCCTGCGAGATCTCCTGCGCGGCGGGGCGGTCGTAGGAGGGGCCGACCGGCTTGGAGGGCCGCCGGAACGCCGGGTCCCGGCCGTCCACGACGACCTGCGTGACAAGCGAAAGCACGCGGGCGTCGAGCTGGCGCCGGCGCAGGGCGTTGTCCAGGGCCTGCGCCACCAGGTAGCCGACCTGACCCTGCGAGAGCGCACCGCAGACGTCCATCGGCATCGGTGGCACCTCGCCGGCGGCGAGCTCCTGCTGGAGGAGCAGCCGCCCCACCTGCGGGCCGTTGCCGTGGGTCAGGACGAGCGAGGTGCCGGCGCCCACCAGGTCGGCGAGGGCGGCCGCCGTCTCCGTCAGCGCGGCGCGCATCTCCTCGACCGAGCCGGTCCCGCCCGCGGGTGACAGGGCGTTCCCCCCGAGCGCCACGACGACTCGCACCCGGGCACCCTACGAGCCAGCGGCGTCCGAGTGCTCAGGTGCCGGCCGCGGTGACGGGACAGCGGGTGGTTCCGCCATCCGGTCGCGGACGATGGCGATGACCGCGTCCCGGTTGAGCACCTCGCCGTCCCGGTGCCACACGTGCCGCCCACAGAGCGAGCAGGTCTGGAGGCTCAGCGTCCAGGTCCCTTCGCCGAGCGGCGACGTCACCTCGATCAAGCCCATCGTCTGCCGGCAGCAGACGTCGAGGCCCTGGACCGGTGAGTCGTCGTCGAGACTGGTCATCTCTCGACAGTGACGTGCGGACGGCCTAGCGGCCATGGCCCGCATGGACTCTCTCGAGCCCACCCGGGCAGATGGCAAACGTGGTCAACGGTGGCGAGCGAGATCGGCCGCGCCGACCATTCCGGCCTCGTTGCCGAGGGCCGCCAGGCGGATCTCAGCGTGGGGACGGTGCGTGCCACCGGTGAGGTGTGCGGCGAAGACCCGGCGCGCCGGGCCGAGCAGCAGCTCGCCGGCGTCGGCGACGCCGCCCCCGATGACGAACACGCCCGGGTCGAGGCTCGTGGCGAGGTCGGCGAGCCCCTGGCCGAGCCAGCCACCGACCTCCTCGAAGCAGGCCAGGGCCGCCGGATCGCCCTCACGTGCCGCGGTCGTGATCTCGTGCGCCTCGATGCCCTCGGGCCGTCCGCCGCCGAGCTCGAGCAGGCGCGCGCCGAAGTCCTTCTGGACGTCGGCGATCTCCCGCGCCTCGTGCAGCAGCGCGCGCCCGGAGCAGTACTGCTCCCAGCAGCCGCGCTGACCACATCCGCAACGGCGACCATGACGGACGACCTGCATGTGCCCGAACTCCGCGCCGATGCCGAACCGCCCGCGGTAGAGCTGGCCGCCGAGGACGATGCCGCCGCCGATGCCGGTGCCGACCGTGACACAGACCAGGTCCGCCTCGCCCTTGCCGGCGCCGAAGCGGTACTCCCCCCAGGCCGCGGCGTTGGCGTCGTTCTCGACCACCACCGGGAGGCCGATGAGCTTGGCGACCTCGTCTCTGAGCGGCTCGTCACGCCAGGCCAGGTTGGGCGCGAACAGCACGGTCGCACGCTCGGCGTCTATGAAGCCCGCCGCACCGATGCCGACCGCCTCGACGTCGTGGTCGGCCAGCAGCTCGGTGACGACCTCCGCGATGGTGCGCTCGACGTCCTCGGGCGACGTCGACGGGGTGGGGCGGCGGGTCTTGGCGACGATCGTCCCGTGTTCGTCGACAACACCGGCGGCCACCTTGGTCCCACCCACGTCAACGCCGATAGCCAGACTCATCAGCCCTCCCGGATGTCGATGTGCTGGACCCGGGAGCCGCCACCCTCAGGGGGAGTCGGCTGGGTCGAGACGGTCGCCTTCAGCGCGGCGACCAGCGAGGCGGCGGCGTCCAGCAGGTGCTCGACGGTCTCCGGCTTGACCTGGCGCAGGGCTGCGACCGCCTGGCACACCGGACAGACCTGGCACTCCGAGCCACCGGTGGCGAGGTGCTCGGAGTCGAAGCGGGTGCGCGCCCACTCCTGAAAGGCTGCCAGCAGCTTGGCCGCCTCCTCCGCAGCGCTGCCCACGCCCTCGGTCATGACTCCCGCCACTGCTCAGCGTCAGCCTCGAAGCGCACCACGAGTCGTCCGTCCAGCAGGCGCGCACCGGCCACGGCGCAGCGTCTCAGGGCGCTGGGGAGCGCCAGCAGCCGGCGATGGCCGGCGACTGTGACGACGAGCTCGTCCCCGCTGCGCGCCAGGTCGACGTCCTCGAAGCGGGCCAGCGGAAGGGCCAACGACAACAGGAAACCGTCGGCGTCGCGCTGCACGGTCACGAGGTCGGCGGTGTCGACGACCGCGGTGGGGTCGGCGTCGCCGTACAAGGAGTGGGCGAAGCAGAGCAGGGAGTCGAGACCGACGGGCTCACCCGGGGCATAGGGCGCGACGAGCACCGGGAGGGGGGCGGCGTCGGCACGGACCGTGGAGAGCTGGGCCGTCTGCGCCTCGACCCAGCCACGGACCCACGCGTCGTCGGACGCCGGGAGCACCCGGTTGGCGACCACCCCGTCGACGCGATAGCCGTACAGCGCAAGGGAAGTCAACGTGCGGCGGGCCTCGGCGACGACGACCGCCTCCGGGGTGAGCACCAAGCGCACAGACGTGGACGGCGCTGTCAGCAGGTCGCGTACCTCGGTGAGCTCGGCGTGCAGCCGCGCGACGGCTTCGAAGACCCCGTCCTCGGGCACCGTGGCGACCCGGGCGAGCAGCGGCCGGACGGCCTTGAGAGCCCGGCGTTGCGCGGGGAAGACCTTCTCGACGTACCAGCGCAGGGCCTCGGGCAGGGCGAGCAGCCGCAGCGTCTCGCCGGTCGGCGCGCAGTCGACCACCACCAGGTCGTAGAGCCCCGAGGCCGCCTGCCGGCGCAGCTCCAGCAGTGCGAGGACCTCCTCGGCGCCCGGCAGCACCGTGAGCTCGTCGGCCTGCAGGGCATCGACTCCGGCCCGCTCGAGCACGCCGCGCAGGTAGTCCTGGACCTCGCGCCAGGAGCGCTCGAAAGCACGTTGCGCGTCGACCTGCATCGCCGCCAGGCCGTCCTCGACGGGCGTGGGCTCCGGGCCGAGCGGCACCCCGAAGGCATCCGCCAGCGAGTGCGCAGGGTCGGTCGAGAGCACGAGCGTCTTCAGCCCGCGAGAGGCCGCGAGCGTGGCTGTAGCGGCTGCCGTCGTGGTCTTGCCGACGCCACCCTTGCCGGTGAACAGCAGGACCCGCATGGACCGAGGCTATCGGAGGGACTCGACGCGCTTCTTGAGCTCCTTCAGGGCCGAGTCGATGATCATCTTCTCGGCCTTGCGCCGCATGATCCCGATCATCGGGACCTTGATGTCCATGGTGAGCAGGTAGGTGACCTGCGTGCCGCCCCCGGCCGGGGTGAGCTGGTAGGACCCCTGCTGCGACTTCTGCAGCTTGGTCGGCTCCGCCAGCGTCCAGGCGACCCCGCTCGGCTCCCAGTCGTAGACCAGCGTGTACTCGTCGGACAGGCCGCTCTGGCTCATCGAGAACGTCACCTTGGTCGGCCCGTTCTTGCCGGGCTCCACGACGACCGCCTCGGAGATGCCGTTGGTCCACTGCGGGTAGGCCTCGACGTCCCGGATCACCTCCAGCACCGCCTCGGGGGGCGCGTCGATCGTGATGCTCGAGCTCGCCTGGTCAGCCACGTGATCCCTCTCCGTTTTGTTGCGCGGAATATACGCGCGGGCGAGGGCTCAGTACTCAACGACGTACGGCGACCCGGTACCGCGGAAGTGCCCGACGTTGACGCACTCGGTCTTCCCGATCCGCACCCGTGCCTGCAGCGGCTGGTGCACGTGGCCGAACAGCACCAGCCCCGGCTGGGTGTCCCGGATCGCGTCCAGCGTCGCCGCGCTCCCCCGCTCGAAGCGGCGCGCCTCCACGTCGTACAGCAGCTCTGGCACGTCTGGCGGGATGTGGCAGGCGAGCACGTCCACCGCGCCGACTGCAGCGACCTTCGCCGCGTAGTCCTCGTCCGAGATCTCGTACGGCGTCCTCATCGGCGTCCGCAGCCCTCCGCCGACGAAGCCCCATGTCCGGCCACCGATGTCCGCGGTCTGGCCGTCCAGGACGGTGTGACCGGGGCGGCTGAACTCCGGCCACAGCGCCGGGACGTCGACGTTGCCGTAGGTCAGGTAGGTCGGGTCCGGCATGACCGCGAACAGCGCGGCGTACTGCTCGCGGACCTTGCGCGTGATGACGAGGTTCGGCTCCTCACCGAGCCCCTCCCACAGCGACCGGGACCACACTCGTGCCTCCTCGAACTGCTTGGCGGCGCGCAGCGCGATCAGCTTGGTCGCCGCCTCGGCACCGAACAGGTCGGCGAAGATCCCGCCGCCGGCGTCCTGGTAGTCGAGGAAGAGCACGAGGTCGCCGAGGCAGACCAGCACGTCCGAGCCGTCAGCGGCCCGCGCGAGGGCGTCGACGCTGCCATGGACGTCGCTGACCACGTGGACCCGCACGCCGCGAGGCTACGGGCTGGCGCTCACGGTGGGCGCATCGACCACGGTCGTGATCTGGTCCTTCGGCGGGCTGCCGGTGAGCAGCAGCGTGATCACCGCCAAGGGCAGCAGCACCGCCGTCACCGCGCCCAGCGCCAGCCCGATGCGCTGGGCCCGGCTCAGCCGGCCGATGTCACCCACACCGGGCACGACCAGCAAGGGCGTGCTGTCGTTCTTCTCGGAGGCGAGGAAGGCGCTCCCGCACACCGAGCAGATCGTGGAGGTCATCGGGTTGGGCGCCGAGCAGTGCACGCAGGGCCAGGTCGGCTCCGAGGAAGGCGACACCTCGACCAGGGCGGGCAGCGCGAGGGAGCTCGCAGGGGGCAGGAACTCGTGCAGCGGCTGGGTCAGCGGGTCGCCCACAGGTGCGCGGTAGGCCGCGGTCGGCGCCGGGGCGACGGGCTCGGGGGCCGGCTTGGGCCTGAGGTCGGTGTAGCAGAGCGTGCACCAGGGGGCGTCAGGGCGCAGCCCAGCGCCGCACGAGGGGCATGCTGTCGTACGGTGCATCTCGGTCACGTCCGGTCCCACCCCTGCAGCGTCGGCAGGTTCATCGCACGCCTTGACGACCGTCCTCCCGATCGCCGTACGTGACCAAGATCACCGCGATACCTTGATCGCCACAGACACAGCATCAGAGGAGACGTTCGGTGCAGGAATACTCCACACCCCAGGTCCTGGAGATCGACGAGGGCGCCTCGCTCGTCGACGCTGTCGTCCGTCACGCCGAGAACGGCCCCGACGACGTCGTCTTCACGCGCAAGGTCGACGGCCGTTGGACTCCGGTCACCGCCAAGGAGTTCGCGACTGAGGTCCGCTCCCTCGCCGCCGGTCTGGTGGCCAGCGGGGTCAAGGCCGGGGACCGGGTGGGGCTGATGAGCAAGACCCGCTACGAGTGGACCCTCTGCGACTACGCGATCTGGACCGCGGGCGCCGTGACCGTGCCGATCTACGAGACCAGCTCCGCCGAGCAGGTGCAGTGGAACCTCGGCGACTCCGGTGCCGTGGCGGCCATCGTGGAGAGCAGCAGTCACCAGAGCACCTTCGAGAGCGTCCGCGACCAACTCCCCGACCTGTCGCAGAGCTGGCAGATCGACGCCGGTGGGCTCGAGGAGCTCGCCGCCGCGGGTCGCGCCGTGCCGGACAGCGAACTGGCAGCGCGACGCGCGACGCTGTCGATGAACAGCCTGGCCACCATCATCTACACCTCCGGCACCACGGGCCGGCCCAAGGGCTGCGAGCTGACCCACGGCAACCTGTTGGGCACCGGGCGTTCGGCGGGCACGGTGCTGCCGGAGCTGTTCAACCCGGCGGGCTCGACCCTGCTCTTCCTGCCCCTGGCCCACGTCTTCGCGCGGCTGATCCAGGTTGCCTGCGTCGAGACCGGCGCCCGGATGGGCCACACCGCCGACATCAAGAACCTGCTCGCCGACTTCGGGACCTTCCAGCCGACGTTCATCCTGTCGGTGCCGCGTGTGTTCGAGAAGGTCTACAACACGGCCAAGCAGAAGGCCCACGCCGACGGCAAGGGCCCCATCTTCGACCGCGCCGAGGCTGTCGCGATCAAGTACTCCGAGGCACTCGACAAGGGCGGCGCCGGCCTATCGCTGAAGCTGCAGCACGGCCTGTTCGACAAGCTCGTCTACTCCAAGCTGCGGGCCGCGATGGGCGGCAAGGTCTCGTGGGCCGTGTCCGGCGGAGCTCCCCTCGGGGCGCGGCTCGGGCACTTCTTCCGCGGCATCGGCGTGACGATCCTCGAGGGCTACGGCCTCACCGAGACGACCGCCGCCGGCACCGTCAATACCCCGGCGCAGATCAGGGTCGGCACCGTGGGCCGGCCCTCCCCCGGTGTCACCGTCCGGATCGCCGACGACGGCGAGATCCTCATGAAGGGCGACCACGTCTACCAGGGCTACTGGCACAACGAGACCGCCACCAAGGAGACCGTGGTCGACGGCTGGTTCCACTCCGGCGACATCGGGGTGATCGACGACGACGGCTTCGTGATGATCACCGGCCGCAAGAAGGAGCTCATCGTCACGGCCGGCGGCAAGAACGTCGCCCCCGCCGTCCTGGAGGACCGGCTCCGGGCGCACCCACTGGTCAGCCAGTGCATGGTCGTCGGGGACCAGCAGCCGTTCATCGCCTGCCTGGTGACGATCGATGCCGAGGCGATCGTCCCGTGGGCCACCACCAAGAGCAAGCCCAGCGCGGTGGCCTCCCTCGTCGACGACCCGCAGCTGCGGGCCGAGATCCAGGGCGCGGTCGACGAGGCCAACAAGGCTGTCTCCAAGGCCGAGGCGATCCGTAAGTTCACGATCCTGCCGATCGACTGGACCGAAGAGGGCGGTCAGCTCACGCCGTCGCTCAAGCTCAAGCGTGCCGTCGTCATGAAGGAGTTCGCCGCGGACGTGGACGCGCTCTACGCCGGCGGCCAAAGCGGCTAGCGCTCCGGCACCGCACAGCGGAGGACCACGTGCGCCCATCGCTGTCTTCCAGGCTGCGCTCATCGCCGTCTGCGCCACGCTCAGCGTGCTGCCACCCCAGCACCCTGAGGCGCTGCTGGCGCTGCTCGTGCTCGCCCTGGGCACCTGGCTGGCCTATCGGCTGGAACCTGTGGCGCGCGTCTGGCCCTACCTGGGAACGCTTCTCGCGGCCGGCGCGGTGCCGTGGACCGGCGGGGCGCGTTCGGCGCTGCTGCCTTACTTGCTCGCACCCGGGCTCGCCCTCGGCCTGACGGCTGGCCCCCTCGCGCTGGTCCTGGCAGGCGCCGGGTCCGCCGCCGCGCTGCTGCTCGGCACGCAGCTCCCAGGAGCGCAGGCGGGTCCTGAGTACCGGGACGCGGTCTCGCAGTGGGTGCTGCTGTCGCTCGCCCTTGGGCTGGTGGCAACCTGGGCCCGCCGGCTCGCCGCCACGACGGGGCGGCGCGACAACCAGTACGTCGAAGTCCGTCAGCTGCTCAAGCAGCTGCGCAGCGCCTCCCGTCACCTCCCGGGAGCCCTCGACGCACCGAGTGGCGCCGACGTCCTGCTCGACCGTTGCGCCGTCATCGCCAAGACCGCGAGGGCTGCGGTGCTCATGCAGCCGGCCCCCGGAGCGCTGGTGCCGCTGGTCGTGCGCGGAACGCAACGGGTGCCGTGGCGCCATCCGTTCGACGGAAGCGGGCCGCTGCACGAGGCCTGGGAGAGCGGTCGGGCCGTGGTCGACGTCCGCCCCGCCGACTCCGCCGGGCGACGGATCGGCAGCGCCTTGGCGGTGCTGCCTCTCACGGCGGACGGCACGACATTCGGCCTGGTGGTGCTGGAGAGCTTCCAGCTCGACACCTTCGACACCGCGACCGTCCAGGCGCTGACCGACGTGGTCGAGGAGGCCTCTTTGCGTCTGGAGACCGCGTTGCTGTTCGAGGAGGTACGCCTACTCGCCAGCGCCCAGGAGCGCGATCGCCTGGCCCGGGACATGCACGACGGCATCGCGCAGGAGCTGGCCTTTCTGGGGTACCGCCTCGACGACCTGGGCGGGCAAGCCGCGAAAGCAGACCCGGCCCTGGCCAAGCAGGTCAACGAGATCCGCGCCGAGCTCACCTCGCTCATCAGCGACATCCGCCTGTCCATCACCGACCTACGCACGACCGTGAGTCCTGATCGCGGGTTGGGCGCCGCGCTCAGCACCTACCTTCGCGCCGTCTGCTCCGGCAAGGACGTGGTGCTGAACCTCTCCTTGCAGGAGACCGGGTTCCGGCTGCCCGCCGAGCACGAGGTCCTCCTGTTCAACGCCGCCCAGGCCTTCGCGCAAGAGGTCCGGCGTTCACCTGACGTTCGCGAGCTGTCGGTCAGCCTCAGCGTGGACCCGCCATCGGCGCGGCTGACGCTGGAGTGTGACGGGGTTGTCACATCCGTGGAACTTGCGGCGATTTCCGACGCGCTGGCCCGCTTAGGTGCCAAGATGTCCACCTCGCAGGGTCCACGGGGGGGCCTGCGTCTGGACATCAGTTTCTTGGGGGATGGCGATGACCACCAGCGTGCTGCTGGTCGACGACCACGCGCTGATCCGTCAAGGCCTGCGGAGAGCCTTCGAGCAGACTGAGGACCTGTCGGTCGTCGCCGAGGCATCGAGCGCGGCCGAGGCCCTGGTGCTCGACCGGTCGCACACCCCGGACGTGCTCGTCGTCGACATCAACCTCGGCGACGGAAGCGGCATCGAGGTGGTCCGGACCGTCCGCGGGCAACGCCCCAACGCTGGGCTGGTCGTCCTCACGATGTACGACGGCGACGAGCACCTGTTCGCCGCGCTCGAGGCCGGCGCCTCCGCCTTCGTGCTCAAGCAAGCGCCGTCCAGCGAGGTGGTGAGCGCGGTACGCCGCGCTGCGGAGTCCCCCACCACGTTCACGGCCGACGGACTGGCCGGCGCGATGCGGCGGAAGCTCGCCACGCCGGCTGTGCGGCTCACGGTGCGCGAGGGCGAGATCCTGCGGTTGCTGGCGGACGGCATGTCGGTGGCTCAGGTGTCCCAGCAGCTGTTTGTCAGCGCCTCGACGACCAAGACGCACATGGCCAAGCTCTACGACAAGCTCGGCGCCGGCAACCGCACTCAGGCCGTCATGACCGCCGTACGACTCGGGCTCGTGAAAGTCGAAGGCTGAGATGTCAATAGTGCAAATGGCCGGAGCTCCCATACGCACGTCCGATGCCGCCTTCCTGCTCGGCGCTCACCCTGAGCAGGTGCCTACCCGCGACCGCAAACTCCGTGTAAACCCGCGACCCTCGGTCTTCGGTGTCCAGTGGTCGTTGCAGCTGACCCTGCTGGTCGTCGCGTCCGTCTCGCTGGCGCTCCTTGTCGCAATCGCCGTCTTCGAGTGGATCGGTCGCACATGAAGATTCGTGCCCGGTCCTCTGATGACGCAGGGCCGCCCCGCGCCTCGAAGGCTGCTCCGGCCGGGACCGCGGCCCCCGAGCTGCCCAAGGCAGGCACCCTTCCGCTCGGTGAGCTGCTCATCGCGCGCAAGTCGATCAGCCCGTCGCAGGTGTCCGAGGCCCTCCTGCAGCAGTCAGCCTCGGGCAAACGGGTCGGCGTCCTGCTCGTCGAGCTCGGCGCCCTCGATGAGACCGACCTGGCCGAGGTCCTCGCCGAGCACTTCGGCCTGCCGATCGTCGACCTGCGCAGTGAGAGCCCGCAGGCCGACTGTGTCGCCCTCCTCCCGGAGAGCCTGGCGCGCGCCCACACCTGCATCCCGCTGTGGCGCGACGAAGCCGGTGCCCTGGTCGTCGGCGTGGCGGACCCGACCGGGGAGCTGCTGTACCTGCTCACCACGCAGGTCGGCACCGACGTGGTGTTCGCCGTCGCCCCGGCCAGCGACCTGCGCAAGGCGATCGACACCAACTACCGCTCGATGGCCGACATCGACGAGTTCGTCTCCGCCTTCCAGTCCACCTCGACCTCACGCCGCACGGTCGCCCTGACCAGCGAGTCCACCACTGACGACGCGCCGGTCGTCCAGGTCGTCAACCGCCTCATCACGCAAGCCCTGCGTGACCGGGCCTCCGACGTCCACATCGAACCGCAGGACAGCAGACTGCGGATCCGCTTCCGGATCGACGGTGCGCTGCATGACGTCATCGCCCTTCCCGAAGAGATGGCGCCCGCGCTCACGTCCCGCCTGAAGATCATGGCTGGGATGAACATCGTCGAGCGGCGCCGACCGCAAGACGGCCAGATCGCCATGGACGTCGACGGTCGCGCCGTCGACATCCGCGTCTCGACGACGGGCACCATCTGGGGCGAGAAGGTCGTCCTCCGGGTGCTCGACAAGAGCCGCCCGCTCTACAAGCTCAACGACCTCGGCATGCCGAAGGACACCCACGAGACCTTCTCGAAGCTCGTGCGAGCGCCGTTCGGGATGGTGTTGTGCGCCGGTCCCACCGGCTCAGGCAAGACCACGACGCTCTACGCGACGATGAGCGAGATCAACGAGTCGCAGCGCAACATCATGACCATCGAGGACCCGGTCGAGTACGTCTTCCCCTCCATCAACCAGATCCAGATGAACGAGCAGG
>JAOPVP010000010.1 GCA_025966135.1 Frankiales bacterium | reverse complement strand
GTTGCTGAGCGGCGCTATCCGCCTAGTTGGGCCAGTAGTTGCGCCGAGGGGCCGGTCCCGCGATGTCCCCAGCCCGCTTGGGGTTGAGCAGCACACGCTCCTCGCGCGTAAGCGCGCCCCACGGTCTCGCTCGACCTCGAAAGGCGTACCGCCATCCGTAGTAGGGATAGACGAGCCCGGTTATCCCGAAGCGGAGGCGAGCGTCCCGCGACCCTCGGTACCAGGTCTGCAGTGTGGCGAAATAGTCGACAGGAAAGGTCAGCATGAAGGCTGCCATCTGCGGCCCGAAAGCTCCCACAACAGCGGCGAGCAGCACCACGGAAGCGCTGATGTCCCCACGCACGAGGAACAACCCGGACACGGCTACTGCGACCGGAAAGGTGACGACAGACAAGCGCCAGGCGAATGCGTGCGCGGCGAGCACGAACGCTTGCGAGCGGGTGGCTTCGAGCTCCTCGCGGGCAGTGCTGACGTCTTGAGACCAGGCACGGCCAAGCCGGGCAATGTCGGCGACGCGTGGCATGAGCAGAAGGTAGTCCTGCGCTCAGCGCAGCGATGCGTCTCGCGGTGTAGAGATTCGGCCATACCGCACCCTTGCGTGAGAGAACCTGCTGAGCCCTAGCCTCTCAGGCCATGGGCATTTTCAAGCGCAAGGACAAGAACCCTGACGACGATGAGCCGGTGAACCCGGAGGACCGTTCTCCGATTACGGGTTTGAAGTACAAGGACTTGCAACTGCTCGGTGCCATCAAGGACAGCGGTGCCAACCTAGACGCGCCACGGCACGTCCTGCACTACTTGTACTTCCCGAGTGAAGCAGCCGCGCAGAAGGCGTCCGAGGCGTGCCAGAGCCAGGGTTGGGAGGCCGCGGTCCGAGACCCTTTACCGGACTTCCCCGGCCAATGGTCCGTGATCGCCGAGCAGGCATCAGCGGTACTGACGCTTGACTTCGTTCGAGGCAACACAGACTTCTTTGAGGAAGTCGCCGCCCTCTACGACGGGGAACACGACGGCTGGGAAGTTGGCCCCGACCTGCCGAGGAACTAGACATCACTCGCGGTCGCCAGTCGGTGCCCAGATAAGTGCCGCTCCTCACCTCACGGTCGACTCACAGACAACCGGCGGTACCCCCTTCTGGGTGCCAGCCGTCCAGCGGGCCGCGTTACCGACATGTCGGGGCAGAACTGCTAGACGCTGTTGTACGACTTCCGAACCAATCCCGGTCGGCAGCAGTGGTATGAGTGTGACGGCGTTCTTGATGAGCGAGCAGCGACCGGTGTGGGAGGGACCCTTGGCGGTTTCCTCGGCCTTCGCTGACTTCTTCGACGCCGTCTGGTCCGACCTGTCCGGCTATGGCCGCTCGCTCACCGGCGACGCGGGCATCGGCGACGATCTCGCGCAGGAGGCGCTGACCCGGATCTACGCCCGGTGGCCGCTGCTGCGGGAGCCCCGTGCGTACGCGTTCCGGATCGTGACCAACCTCGCCCGCGACCGGTGGAAGGCCCTCGAGCGGGAGCGCAGCACCTGGTCCGCGCTGCTCGCCGACGAAGCGCAGACCGAGCCGGACGAGGACACGCTGGACGCGGTACGACGGCTTCGCGACGGTCACCGTGACGTCCTGCTGCTGCACTACTGGGCCGACCTGTCCGTCGCCGACGTCGCCAGCGCCCTGCACCGGCCCGCCGGCACCATCAAGCGTCGGCTCTCCGAGGCGCGCGCGGCGCTGCTCACGTCGCTGGAAGGCACCCGATGAACGACCTGCCCGAACCCGCTCGCCGACCTCTCCGGGGCAGCGCTCCCTCGCCCGAGGTGCTCCAAGAGGTGGTCACCGAGGGCCGTCGGCGCCGGCGCAAGGCCTGGCTGGCCACGGGGGGTGCCGGGTGCGCGATGCTGCTCGCCGTCGTCCTGGCCGGCACGCTCACCGGCGGAGACCACGACGCGCTGACCGTGCAGCCGGCCGACACCCCGACGCCGCAGGTCACGGTCAGCAGCTCGACATCGACGCCGGAGCCGACACCGACCACGCAACCCTCCGGGAGCAGCCAGCCTGCCGCGCGCTCCCTGCCCATAGCCGCACCAGATGGGCAGGCCGTCACGCTGTCAGCAGTGGGCTCACTCGTCAGCGGGCAGCAGGGCATGCTGCGCCTGCACGTCGCGACGGCGGACACCTGGACGGCGTACGTCCTGTCCTTCAACAAACAACCGCAGCGCCCGCTCGCGGACCTGCGGTTGTTCTCCAGCGCTGGTCAACCCTGGGTGGGAGACATCGACAGTGTGCAGCTGTTCGACGTGTGCAAGGCGCACGCCGACCTGACCGGACCCACCAACGAGACCAGGACCTTCCCCTTCACGCCTCTTGCCGCCGGTCACTTCCACGCCGTCATCCAGGTGCTTCACGGCAACTGCAGCACCGAGTCGGGCGGCTCCGCCCCGTTCGTCCTGGCGGGTTCGCACGTGATCACGACGACCCTCGACTTCACGGTCGAGGACAGCGGGTGGCACTTCGACGCCAACGGCCCGAAGTCGCCATCCGCAAGGATCAGCTTCGAGCGCTACGGCTACGACCCCCACGGGCCCTATCTGATACCCGAATCGTCTGGAACCCCCGGCTTCGAGTTCGACGCCTTCGACCCGGACGGTGACCTGGGTGCCGTGACGGTCGACTGGGGCGATGGCAGCGCTCCGGAGGACATCCGTCATGCGAACGTTCCGGGGTGCTACAACGGCGGCGTCTCGGGCTCGATGGTCTACGTGCCGTCGCACTGCATCTACCAACCCGACCACACCTACGCTGCCGCGGGTCGCTACCCGATCACGCTCACGGTGCAGAGCGGCGCCGGCACCCGCAACCCACAGACCACGTCGGTGAGGGCCGAGTGGGTCGACAACGGTCCCGCAACGACCCCGACTCCCACCCCCACCCCGAGCTGAGCTCCACGAGTACTCCCTGGCGCGTCGTGCGCCAAAGCCATTCGGTGCGCGGAGGCGACCGCCACCACACACACCGCCCCGCGCCGCTCGCTTGATCGATAGGCGTCGTTTCTCGCCTCACAGCCCTGCAGGGAGTACTTCCTAGTCGAGCAGCCGAAGGACCGCACCGATGAAAAACATCACGACGCCGGCCGCGATCCAGGGGACGCCAAGCCGGGCGTGCTTCAACTTCGTGAAGCTACGAGGGAAGAACGCCTGAACTCCACGCTACGGAGCGGCTCCTACATGCGGGGTCAAGCGCACTCCTCAGCGAGGTTGGCCGAGGCCAGTTTTCCCTCGCGAGCCACACTGTGACGGCGCGGTCTTCCGGTGCGGTTAGGCGGTGCGTGCCCGCCGTCACCGTGAAGCGATAGGAGTAATCAGGACCGGCTGGGACTAGCGACGCATGGCGAACCCGTCGAGGACGACGCTGGGGCGACCAGCGGTCGCCAGCGGGCGGATCGTGTACGTGTGGTTCCCGAGCGTCGTGAGCCTGGTGTACAGCACCTGGCGCAGCTTGGTCGAGGTCGCGTAGGTGTCGACCGTGGCGACCTTGGTGCTGCCGTCGTAGACGACGAACTTGCCGCAGGCCGCGCACTTGAAGCCGATGATCTGGAAGCGGTTGCCGTAGAGGCTCACCTTGGCGTAGCTGGCGGTCGTCGTCAGCCGGCGCACTGTGCCGAGGTAGTAGGCGCCCGAGGTCAGCGTCGAACCGCCGCTGAGCGTGGCCTTGGTCTGGTCGAACGGCACGATCGCATGGGCGCTGAGCACCGTGGCGGTGGAGTTGCCGAAGGCGTCGGTTGCCGTCACCCGGAAGGTGTAGTTCGCTCCCGGGACGCTGGTCGTGGCCGCGACACCGGTCGTTGCTGCTGACCCGAAGGTACGGGTGAGGCCCGCGGTGTTGGTCACCCAGCGCTTCCACGTCGTGGTCCCGGCGACGAGGTAGTCCACGAGGAAAGTCACGTTCGTCGGGGCTGCCGTGGCGAACTTCACCGCGAAGGGTGCCTTGGTCGCGATGATCGACGTCGGGTCCGCGAAGGTCGCGCCGGGGGCGAGGGCCGTGAGCTGACGCACCGCGGGCGTGGTGCCGAGGTTGCCGGACCGGTCCACGGAGGTGAATGTGTAGGAGTAGGTGGTGCCAGGCACCAGCCCGGTGTCGACGAGCGAGGTCACCGGGGCGGGGACGTACCGCGCGGCCCCGCCGTTGCGGGACACCAGCACGCCGGACAGGTCCGTGTCGGCCGGCTCGGTCCAGCGGACCGTGGCCGAGGTGCCGCTCAGGGAGGCGGGCGTCGACGTCGGGTCGCCCGGGACGGTGCCGTCATCGGCGGTCGCGATCGCGACGTCCAGCTCGTCGGCCGAGGTCGCCGAGGTGACCGCGGCCGTGCTCGTGTCGGTCGCGGTGGCCGACGCCGACCAGATGTCGCCGGGGCCGTTGAAGCCCTGCGCGGTGTTGGCCTTGCCGTCGTTGCGGACGAAGTAGACGGTGCTGCCGTCGCGCGAGAAGGACGGCTGCTTGTTGTACAGGCCCGTCGCGATGGTGGTGGCGCTGCCGACGGTGGCGACACCGCCGGTGACCGAGACCGGTGCGACCTGCATCGAGGCGAGGTAGGGCGAGCCGGTCGGGACCGTGTCGTCGAACAGGCCCCATGCGAGGTGGGTCCCGTCGGGCGACACCGCAACGTTGATCGCCTGCGCGGGCAGGCCCGTGACGGCGGTCTTGGCCCCACCCGCGAGCGGCATCGTGAACGGGTTGCCGGCGATGTCCTGAACGAGCAGCGTGGTGCTGTCGAGGAACGCGTATGGCGTGAGGGCTACGGCCAGCGTGGTCGCGGCGCCCGAGCCGACGTTCGCCTTGCGGATGCTGACGCTGTTGTTGCTGGCGTCGCCAACCTCCCAGACCGCGACCGTGCCGTCAGGTGACAGGGTCGGGACGGACGGGTAGTGGACGCCGTCCTCGGCAGTGTCTTCGAGCACCCTCACGATGCGCCCGCTGACGTCGGCGACGACCACCTTGTGCCGCAGGGGCGCGAAGGTGCTCGGGTTGTAGGTGTCGACCACGAAGGCAGCGCGCGAACCGTCGGCCGACACCGAAAGGCCGTGGACGTCGGTGCTGTCGCTCTCCGCGACGATCGGGGTGCCGATGGCTCCCGTGAACGCAGTGCTCTGGAGGTACAGCCCGTAGCCTCCGTTGTTGTTCGTGTCCGCCACGACGAAGGCCTTCTGCGTCGGCGCCGCGGCCGAGGCCGGGACGGCCACCAGCGGGACGAGCAGGACGGTGGATGCCACGACTGATGCTGCGGTCGCAGCGATGCGGCGCACGGCGGGCGTCATCGAGCTCCTTGCGGGGATGGGTGCGCGGAGATGCGCTGATGCGCCCATCCTGGCAGAGAAGGCGCAGGTCCACCCGGGTGATGCGGAAAGTGGGGGTCTCCATCTCACTGCCGTAACTCCCGAGGATGCTCAGTTTCGTGGGGGCGCCAGGGCAGGCCGGACGGTTCGCGTTCGAGGCTGGGCGGACGTTAGCGTCGTTTCTCGCCTCACATGGGACTCACAGAAATGCCCCGGGGACGGGACTCCGCTACTCGTCATCGTAGGGAGCGTGCGAGGTGACGAGCAGGTTTCCGTCGGGTACATCGCCGATGCGATGCTCTCAAACCATCCTGGTCCGCCCCGTCGCGTGGCGTAGTGACATGCCGTTCGGCGAAGGGGGGTCGCGCTGGGGGCGCCGGTCGCCGTCCTTGACCGCTCGTCGACTGCGAGGTTCGCCGCCGATGCTGCTGCGTTTCGTCACCAGGTGAAGCGGCAAGGCTCAGTCAGGGCGTGATGGACCGCACCCGCCGTGGCGGGGTCCTGTCAACGAGACCGGGGCGCGTGCCGCTGTGAGAGCGACCCGGGGGTGGGTCGAGGTCGTGGTGGCAGCGCTCGCGAAGCTTGCGTCAGGCCTGACCCGATGAGCGTGGGCGGCCAGCCTTGCCGCTGCGGGCTTGGCGACCGCTACGCGTGGGCGTGGGTGGTGCGACGGCCGTCGCCCGTTGGAGCAAGGCCTGTGCGGACCAGCGCGTCAGCGCGACCGCGTCGTCTCGGGACAGGCCGGCGACGTCGACGAGCCAGACGAGCGCCTCGATGCCGATGGTGGCGCGGATGCTGAGTACGAGCTGGTGGAGCTGCTCGTCGGAGAGGTCCGCGTGCTGGCCGTTGAGTGCTTCGGTGATCCACCCGATCGCGCGCCCCTGACGCAGTGGAAGGGCCGCTGGATCGGCGGCGTCTTCGAGCGACAGGCGCAGCATGGTCCGTTGTTGGGCCTCGGTGTCGAGGATCATTGCGCTGAAGTTGCGGACCACAGCATCGAGTCGCGCCGCTGGATCGGCGGGCGGGTTCGCGGGGAGCATTGTCGTCGCGGCGATCTCGGGGTGGGCCGCTAGCAGCAGTGCACGCTGAGTGGGGAAGTACCGGTAGGCCGTGGTCCGTGAGATGCAGGCGACCACGGCGGCGCCCTCAATGGTCGGCGTGCTCCCGGCGGCGACCAGCTCACGCGCGGCCGCGACCAGGGCCTGTCGGGTCCGACTCTTCTGGGCGGAGCGCCCGCTGGCCTCGTAGGACGTTGACACAGCGTTCATGGTACGCGAATCTCTTCATGGGACATAAGTCCCATGAAGGAAGCAGATTCCCATGAACACACGTACAGTCAGACCGTCCTTGGTGCGAGCAGCGGAGGACGGTGAACGCCGGTGGTTCCTCGGCGGCGGCCTCCACCTTTGGAAGGCCACAGCGGAGGAGACGGACGGCGCCTTCATCCTTTTCGAGGACCGGATGGACCTCGGCAAGGTCACCCCGTTGCACCTCCACCCCGACTCGGACGAGACGATGATCGTCCTGGAGGGCGAGATCGTCATGCACCTCGACGGGACAGATCACGTTGTCGGCCCCGGGGGCATCGCGAGCGCCCCGCGTGGAGTCCCGCACGCCTTCAAGGTCAGCGGCGTCGACGGCGCCCGGCTGCTGTGCCTGCACACGCCGGGGTGCTGCCAGTCGTTCTACATGGACGCCAGTGAGCCAGTCGGAACCGACGACCGTCGGGGCATCGAAGCAGGTCCCGTGGACATGGGTCGCGTGCTGGCCTCGGCGAAGAAGAACGGCGGCATCGAGATCCTCGGCCCCCCGCCTTTTGGCCAAGGCGCTTGAACGCACCGCTCTGATAGGGGCCGGTTCGGTCGTGCTCGCCCCGGACACCGTTTGCGGTCGTCCGGGTCGTCGCCGCCGGATGGCAGGCCGGATGCCAGTTCAAGCACTCGACAGCGTCCCCCGATGGCTGACCGAGCCGGCCGCCTACTCGACGTCGACCTGAACGTCATCACTGGCGGAACCACACCCACGGCTCCGCCAGCGGCCAGCGGAACCACCCTGCTGCTCCGCCAAGCATGCACGGAAGCTCCGTCGCGGAGTGCTCCGGCGGGTCGGCTACGACCACACCCGACTGAGCTCGATGGTGAACAAGCTCAGGGGACGAGATCGTCGCCCTCGGGCTCCGCACCCGCACCGCCCCGAAAGGCCCACGCGAGGCCGCCGAGGCCAGTGGCGACCAAACTTGGACCGCTACCCGTGTGGCGACGTCCAGGCTCAGAGCTCCAGGCGGGCGGCGAGGGGCAGCCGGGACCGGGTGAGCAGGGCCGCGCCTCCTGCCGCGACCATCGGCACGCCGACGGTGAGGCCGATGACAAGCAGCCAGGGGATGGCCAGGTAGTGGCTCGGGCCGTGGCCGCTGTGGGTGCCGCTGGTGAGGGGGTAGGAGATCGCGATTCCTGGTACCAAGCCGGCGAGGGCGCCGAGCACGGACCCGAGCAGACCGATGACGCCGGCGTAGGCGGCGGCCACCTTGCGGCGGATCCGGGGGGAGGCGCCGACGGACATGAGGGTTGCGAAGTCCGGGCGGGCGTCGGACAGCGCGAGAAGGGCGGCGCTGAGGGTGCCGCCGAGCATGAGTGCGCCGGCGGCTGCGGCGAGGATGAGGATCGCTGTCCGCTTGCTGCTGCCGTCGTAGCCGCGCTCGACCTGGACGAACCCTGCTCCGATGCCGGAAAGCTGCTCCTGCAGCCGGTCCTGGACCCCCTTCGACACTGCGCCCCTGACGAGGAGGCCGACGACCTGCGGCCGGATCCCGAGCCGGGCAGCGACCGCTGGGGGAAGCACCGCCGGGGTGACGGCGCTGCCTCCCCGGGTGGGCACCCGCAGCGCCCGTCCGGTGTAGGTGGCGGTGGCCGGTCCGTTGAACTGCTGCTGAATGGTGACGGTCAGCGGCCCTGTGCCGGAAGGGTCGTCGGCGGGGATCACCATGCCACCCGCGGCGAGGGTTGCGGTCGCCTGCTGCTGCACGGTCGGGGTAAGGCCGAGCAGGTCTAGCGCACCGGGTCCGACGAGGGCTCCGGCGTTGAGGTTGGAGCCGTAGCTCGTCAGCAGGCCGCCCTGCTGCCCGCCTGCGCTGACCTGGAGCATCCGGCCGCCGAGGACGATGCCGTCGACGTCCGCTACCGGGTGGTCCGGCAGCCAGCGGGCGACGGCCTCGCGGATCGCGGTGAGCTGCCGGCTGTCTGCCCCGTCGACGCTGATGATCGCGGCGTTGCGAGGGCCTGACGGCGTGTAGGTCGCCTGTGCGTGCTCGGCGTCGCTGGCACCGCCGATGCCGAGGGCGATCGCGCCGGCGACCGTGGCCGTCACGGCTGCGGCCGCTGCGGCTGTCCGGCCTCGGCTGCGGGCCGCGTCGCGTAGGGCGAAGCGGACGGGGAAGGGCAGTCCGCTGACCCGGCGGCTGACGAGTCCGAGGACGGCGGGCGCCAGCAGCGCGGTCCCGAGGATCGTCGGGATCGCGGCGATCACGATGGTGAACTGCCCGCTACCCGGGTCGGAGGCTTGCACGCAGCCGTAGATCCCGAGGACGACCAGCAGCAGGCCGAGGCTAAACGACCTGAGCGACCGGCCGGTGGTCCCGCGGCGGCCGGTGAGCCCGGCGAGGACGTCCTGCCGGCCGGCGATGAGGGCCGGGACGAGGGCCGCGAGGATCGCGCTGAGAGCACCTACCCCGCCGGTGAGCAGCACGTCGCGCCAGCTGATCTCGAGCGGTCCGCTGAAGCGCCCCTGGTCGGGGAGCAGGGGCGTGAGGGCAGCCCCGGCGCCCACGCCGAGCAGCGCGCCACCGAGTCCCGCGGTGGTTCCCAGGACGACGCCCTGGGCGAGGACGAAGCGCCGCACGTGCTTGGGCGCCGCACCGGTCGCCGCGATGAGGGCCAGCACGCGCCGCTGCCTCCGGGCGCCGACCGCGAAGGCGGGTGCGGCGAGCAGCACGACCTGGAGCAGGGCCAGCGCTGCGACGAGGGCGTAGAACGCCTTGATCTGCCTGGCGTTGGTGTTGTCGACGACCTGGGACGAGGGCGGCGGGTTCTCGACTGCGTCCCGCGACAGCACATAGAGCCCGTGGGTGTTGAGACCTCGCACCTCGTGCCACGGCACGCCGCCCGGCACCTTCGCGAGCCAGCTCGTCGCCGCGGGCAGTCCGAACGCGCCTGGCGGTCCGACCGCCAGGGCGACGTCCTTGCTGTAGAGGCTGGGGGACACGTCGATGACGCCGACGACGAAGTGCGCCTTGCCCCTCACAGGGAGGGGGTCGCCGATGTCGAAGCCCCGGCTGACGAGCCGCTGGGTGACCAGCACCTCGTCGGGCCTGGCAGTCAGGCGTCCGCGGACGAGGGCGACCAGGCCATGGGTCAGCGGGTCGTTAAGGTCGATCTCCTTGAGCTGCGCGTCGAGCACCCCATCCGGGTAGCTCACGCTGCCGTTGCCCTCGGCGAGCGGAAGGGTCCGGCTGCCGGGTGGAAGCAGCGCGAGGGCGGCTGCTTGCGACAGAATGTTGGTGCCACCGCCTCCGCTGGTGGAGGTCAGGTCGGGGGTCTGGGTGACCGGGTCCGTCCCACCGTCGGAGCGGAGCAGAGCGTCGGCCGTCCCGATCCGCTGCGGCAGCGACTCGCGTACCGAGATGGAGTGCGTGCGCACCAAGGTGTCGCCAGCCGTGATGATCACGACCGGCAGGGCGATGAGCATCAGCACCAGTGCGGTCCGCCCCGGGGTCTTGCGGGCGTCGCGCCTGGCTGCGCGGACCGCCCCTGCCCAGCCGCTCATGCGAGCAACGCCGCGGGGTCGGTCTGGCGGTGGGACTCCTCGACGATCCGGCCGTCGGACAGGAAGACGACCCGGTCGGCCCAGGCCGCGTGCCGGGCCTCGTGTGTCACCAGGACGGCTGCGGCTCCGGCGTCGACCCGGCGGCGCAGCAGCCGCAGCACGGCCTCGCCGGTCGCCGAGTCGAGGGCGCCGGTGGGCTCGTCGGCCAGGACCAGGCGGCGCGGACCGACGAGGGCCCGGGCGATGGCGATGCGTTGCCGCTGACCGCCCGAGACCTCGTCGGGGAAGCGGTCCTGCAGATCGGCGATCTCCAGCTCCTGCAGGGCCTCGATCGCCTGTGCACGGGCCTTCTTCAGCCGGACGCCGTCGAGCTCGAGGGGAAGGGCGACGTTCTCCACGGCGGTCAGGGCCGGCACCAGGTTGAAGTCCTGGAAGACGTAGCCGATCGACCGGCGGCGCAGCCCCGCGAGGGCAGTGCGCGACAGGCCGCGCAGGGCAGTGCCCTCCACGTGGATCTCGCCTGCAGTGGGGGAGTCGAGCCCGCCGGCGAGCTGCAGCAGGGTCGACTTGCCCGATCCGGACGGGCCCATGACGGCGACCATCTTGCCGGCGGGGACCTGCAGGGTGACGCCGGCAAGCGCGGTGACCGCGGCGTCGCCGGTCCCGTGCACGCGGGTGACATCGGTGACGCTGAGCAGCAGGTCGCTCATCGCGCGGCCACCGGTCGCGGCTGTGGCTTCCTCGTCCGCTGGTCCGCAGCTCGGGCGACACGCGCCTCGATGTGGTCCAGCCAGCGGATCTCCGCCTCGGCGGCGAAGACCAGCGAGTCCAGCACCAGCAGCCAGGGCAGCTCGTCGGGATCGTCCATGAGCTGGTCCTTCAGCCGCGTGTAGTCCTGCAAGGCGCCGAGGGTCGCCGCGCGCTGGCGGAGCACCACCCGGGCGACGTCCAGGCCCGGCACGGTGACGGCGAAGGCCAGCTTGATGGCGAGCTCGTCGCGGGTCGGCGCCACCCGGTCGACGGGCGTAGCGAACCAGTCAGCCACCTCCTGCGACCCGGCTTCGGTGATCCGGTAGAGCACGTGCCCATTCTCGTCCTGCCCCTCGGACACGACGAGGCCGTCTCGCTCCAGCCGGGTCAGGGTCGTGTAGACCTGCCCGACGTTGAGCGGCCAGGTGGATCCGGTCCGGGCCTCGAATTCTGCCCGCATCTGCGCGCCGTAGCGAGGACCCTCGTCCAGCATGGCCAGCAGGCTCTGTCGCACCGACATGGTGTCCCCCGTGATACTCGGTATGTATAGGCATACTGAGTATCACGACCGTGTACTGGCCGGCAAGCGCATACGCGGGTCGCTCGAGCCAGGAGGAGTTGGAGGCAGTGCCGACTGCCGCTACTCGTCCGTGGTGCGAAATGACTCCGTGCTGACGGAGGCATTCACAAGGAGGCTGTCCCAAGCGCCACATGCGTTCGCGCCAACCAGGGAGTAGGTACCGCTTCTTCGCGGTTCGAAGTCGCCGACGCCACGACGGCGAGCGGCGCTCTCCAGCTCACAGGAACGGCGTTACGTGCTTTGCGGCCACCCGCTCTACCCGCGAGCCGGACCGCCGTTACCGCGAGGTGGTTGCGGTCAGGATCT
>JAOPVP010000053.1 GCA_025966135.1 Frankiales bacterium | reverse complement strand
GCGCCGGCACGGGGCCCCGGGCACAAGGGCGCTGGCTGTTGGGCAACAGCGACAGCGCCCGGTCCCGGCCGCTAGGTGATGGAGAGGGTGACGCGGGGGGACTGTCCGGCGGCGTTGAGGCTGTCGGCAGCAGTGCCGGCCACGAAGGTGCGGCTGGCGCTGGTCGGGAACACGAGCGGCACTGCGTACTGGCCGTAGCTGTTGGTCCGGCCGGACCCCAGCTTGCTCAGGCTGCCGTTGCTGCTGACCTGGTAGACGGTGACCAGCTGGCCGTTGCGGTTCGGCGTGACCGTCCCGTAGAACGTCCAGCGTCGGACGCTGGTACGCCGGGCGGCGAGGCTGACCGCCGACCGCACCTGTACGTCGACGGCCGCGGAGACGCTGCCGGTGTCGCGCGCAAGCACCTGGAAGGCGCTGTTCGTTGTGGGCTTCACGTCTGTCCAGCTCAGCGACCCGGACGCAGGGACGGTGCTCGTGCGGATGACGCGGTAGCTCGTGCTCGGGGCGCTCTTGGCGAGCAGGTTCACCACCTGGCCCGGGGTCGCTACCGCGTTCACGGTCAGAGCCTGCCCTGCCGTGAGGAGCCGAGTGGACACGCTACTGATGGGCGCCGGCACCGACGTCTGCGTCGGGGTCGGGGTCGGGGTCGGAGCCGGTATCGCGGTCACCGCGGCCAGGTGCGCCTGCACCGCCGCGCCGAACGCCGTGGGGGTGCCGTCCCACGCGCTGATCAGGGCCGGCCCGCTGCGGCAGTCCCAGGTGTTCCAGGTCCAGCCGAGGTAGCTGACCTGGTGGACGTCTGCCCAGGACATGTACGCCGTGACGAAGCCTCCGCTGCAGTCGTCCTCGCCGAGCTCGCTGGTGACCACCGGGACGACGGCCGCGACGGGCGCCACCTCGGTGTCCCAGCACTGGGTGCTGTTGCACCGGCTGAAGTTGTAGAGGTGCACTCCCGCTGCAAGCTGCCCGACCGGGTCGACCGGCCGGTACGCCAGCCACCCGGACAGGTCGCCCGCCCACTGGTTGCCGTTTGCGAGGACGGGCTGCCTGGCACCGGTGGCCCGCACCGCGTCCAGCAGCGACTGCATCCCCGCGGCACGCCAACCGTCAGCTGTCGTGCAGCCGTCGCGCCAGCACGACCAGGAAATGTCGTGGGGCTCGTTGTAGAGGTCGAAGACAACGCCGGGGTCAGCGACGAAGTGCGCGGCAACGGAGGACCAGAAGTCGGGAGAGTGGTCCGCGTCCGCCATGACCTGCTGGCCTGTCGCCAGGGCAGTGCCCGGCGCGCTCCAGTGCAGGTCGAGCACGGCTATCAGTCCGGCGGCGTGCAGCCGGGTGACGTAGCCAGAGATCGCGTCGCGGTATGCCGTACCGCTGTACGAGGGCGCGACGCCGTTGATGCCGAGCCAGCAGTCCTCGTTGAGTGGTACCCGGACGGCATTGATGTGCCACGACGCCATCGCGTCGATCGCGGTCGTGTCGGTGGGGCCGTCGAAGATCCCCCACCCTTGCGCGCAGGCGTACTCCGAGCCGGATCTGTCGACGCCCAGAAGGCGCAAGGGCTGACCTGCGCCGTCCACCAGGGACGTGCCCGCGACCGACACGGAGGGGGTGACGGCTACGGCGTTCGCAGGCGAGCGGACGTCGAGTACGACGGTCAGCAGCCCAGGCAGCAGTGCGAGCAGAAGGTGGGCGGGGCGGAGCCGGAGCATCGTGCGCATGCGGTGGGATCGGCATGGCGCTGAGCCACCTGATGCGCCTGCTCGCCAGATTCTGCTCACCACGACGGCCGGCGCCGACCCCCTGGCCAGCGCTTGGGTGAACGGCCTAGGCACTTCAGGCCATGCGTGCTGCGCAGCAGGCGATCACAAACGACCAGATTGCCGACGGGCTCTGTCGCTCTGGGGTCAGATGCTCACAGACTGTGACAGTGATGCGGACGCGGTACGCCCTACTGACTGTCTGGGGCGTCGGCTCGTTGCCGTTGCTGATGACCTACTCCTCCTTCTCCTACCTGGCGCGGGCCGTGACGGCCGTCCTGGCGGCCGTGATCCTGCTGCGCCTCGGCTCCGCACCGGGGCGGGTGACGCGGGTGCTCTTTGCCACGGCGTTGCTCGCCGGCGTCGCTGCCGCGCTGACCGCCACCGCCCATCTGCTGCTGACCGGGCACCCCTCTGCGCCAGGTGCCGCAGCGGACTGGATCTACCTGACCTATGGGCCCATTGCCACCGCAGGGCTGCTGATGCTGCCGCGGCACCCGAGCGAGCGGCCGTGGCGGTTGAGGGCGATCACCGACGCCTGGATCGCGGTGTCGTCGCTGGCCTTCCTGCTCTGCGACCCGCTGCTCGACATGTCCGAGAGGAGCGGCGAGTCGTTGGTCGTGGAGTTCGTGGCGATCGGGCAGCCGCTCGTCGCGGTCTTCATGGTCGCCGTGCTGCTGGCCGTTCTTCCGCGCGCGCAGGAGCAGCTGCGACCTTTCCTGCGTCTTGCGGGTGCGGGGCTGGCACTTTTGACGCTGTCCGATGTGGGCTACAGCGTCGGGACGTTGCATGGCCTGAACGCGCCGACAGCATGGCCTGCGGTGGTCGAGCAGGCGGCCCTGTTGCTGCTGACGGCTGCCGCGCTGCGCAGCGGCCAGGAGGTGCAGTTCGTCGTGCACGAGCGCTCTCCGAACCTGCTGGAGACGACCGCCCCCTTTCTCGCGGTGCTGCCCACGTCCGTCCTGGCGCTCGGCATCGTGGTTACCGGAAACACGGTGTCCCGGCCCCAGGTGGCCATCGCCACCGTCCTGGGAATGGGGTTGTTCCTCCGGGTGCTGCTGGCCAGCGTCGACCAGAAGCACACGATCGATCGGCTGCGCAAGCGTGAGGCGGACGCGCTCGACGCGTCCCGACGTGACCCGCTCACCGGTCTGGCCAACCGAGCGGCCGTGCACGAGACGCTGGCCTCGCTGCTCGCCGAGCCCGACCCGCGCTCGGTGTCGCTTGCCCTCCTCGACCTGGACGACTTCAAGGACATCAACGACACCCACGGGCACGACACCGGGGATGCCGTCCTGCAGGAGCTGTCGCGCCGGCTACGCCTCGCTGCTCCCGAGGGTGCACTCGTCGCGCGCCTCGGTGGCGATGAGTTCGCGGTCTGCGTGCGCACCTCCCAGTCCGCCGAGTACGTCGGTGAGGCCCTGGTGGCTGTCTTCGACGAGCCCGTCATCGTCGGAACGAGGCGCTTCTGCGTGACAGCGAGCGTCGGCGTCGTCCTCGCCGACGCAGGCGTCACCCCGACACCCGCCGTCGCGCTGTCGCACGTCGATGTGGCGATGTACCAGGCCAAGGCCAGCAAGGACCCCCAGCGCTCAGGTCTGGTCGTCCTCACTGGGCAAGCTCGCGACCATGCCGCTGGACGGGTCCGGATGCGCGACGAGGTGTCGCATCCTGACCTCGAGCAGTTCCACGTCGTCTACCAGCCCGTCGTCGACCTCAGCGACGGGACGGTGATAGGCGCCGAGGCCTTGCTGCGCTGGGACCACCCGGTGCTCGGCAGCGTCAGTCCGATGGAGTTCATCGCGCTCGCGGAGCAGGTCGGCGCCATCTCCCAGCTCGGGGAGTTCGCCCTGCGCACCGCCGCAGCGGACCTCGCAGGCTGGCTCGCTGAAGCCGAGGCGGCCGGTCGCCCGTCCACCCGCTGTGCCATCGGGGTCAACCTCAGCCCCCGTCAGCTCGGGAACCCCGACCTCTGCGACCTGGTGCGGTCCGTCCTTGCCGAGCAACGCCTCAAGCCGTATCGGCTCGTCTTCGAGATCACCGAGCAGGCGCTTCTCGACGACTGGGAGTCGGCCGTCGAGGTCGTCCGGGAGCTTCGTGCGATCGGCGTCGGCGTCGCTGTCGACGACTTCGGGACCGGCTACTCGTCGTTGCGCTACCTGCGTCGCTTCGACACCAGCACCCTGAAGATCGACCGCGAGTTCGTGCAGGCCATCGCCGACGAGCCCCGTACGCGGGTGCTGGTCGCAAGCGTGCTGGAGATGGCCCGGTCACTCGACCTCTCCTCCGTTGCCGAGGGCGTTGAGACCTTCGACCAGCTCCAGGTGCTGCGCGCACTGGGGTGCGACTCGGCCCAGGGCTACCTCTTCGACAAGCCGATGCGCGCCTGGGCCTTCGGCAGGATGCTGGTGGGCGGCCACCGGTACCCGGTCGGGACGCATCGCAGCCTGCCCGTCCAGCCCGCCCAGTCTGGCCCGCGCCTGGTTCTCCCCACCTCGGTCCCGGTCGTCACGACGAAGCGCCCTGGTGCCGCGGAGCGCCGCCGGGTCCACTGACCAGCGGAAGATCAGCTCTCGAGCACGACGCGGACGGCCTGGTCGCGAGCGGTCACGACGTCGCCGTCCACCAGCTGCCGACCACGCCGCAGCTCGGTCTCGCCGTTGACCTCGACGGCACCCGCCGCCAGGAGCTCCTTGCCCTCCGAGCCGGTCTCGACGAGCTCGGCGAGCTTGAGCAGCTGCCCGAGCCGGATGCCCTCGGAGCGCACGACGACCTCCCGGACGGGCGGCTCGAGCTCAGCGAACAGATGCACCGCCAGGGATCCGTCCGCCAACGCCTGCGTGCGTCCGGAGGGCTCGAACCCGCAGGCCTCGTAGAACTCAGGTGTTCGCGACCACACCGAGACCGAGCGGTAGCCCTGCTCCCAGGCGAGGTCCGCAAGTCCCTCGACGAGCGCTGCACCGATCCCCTGACGCTGCACCGGAGGTGCGACGAAGACCATCGCCAGGTGCAGCAACCCCGGCTCGGGGTCCCCCGCGCCGTCTTGCGCCCGACCCGGCTCGCCGAGCGCCATCCCCACGACCTCGGTCTCCTCCGCCGCGACGATGAGCAGGCCGCCCGCGACCTTCTCCTCGACCCGAGCCACTCGGGCTGCGGACGGCCGCAGACCGCGTCCGGCCTGGGCGGCGCGCCACGCGGCGACAGCGCCCAGGTGATCGTCGGGCTGGGCGATGCGGAGCTCGAGCATGGGACAGACCGTACGTGCCCGCAGGCGACAGCAGCCCGTCTCAGGTGGTGAGCCCACCCAGGTCGACGGTCACGGCCCGGTGGTCCGACAGCTCCATCTCGTGAGCGGAGGCCGACCGGACCGGCAGCGGTACCGAAGCCAGCACGTGGTCCAGCTGCACCCGCGGCGCCGGCGCCGGATACGTCTTCGCGGTCACCAGCGACGTCCACCCCGTGGTTGTCGTGGCCACCAATCGAGGCATGTTCAGGTCGCCCATCAGCACCTGCGGGCCTGGCAGGTCGCGAAGCCATCGACGTACCCGGCGGAGCTGCACGACGTTCCACCCGGCGACGAACGACAGGTGCGTCGCAGCGACAGTCAGGCCCTCCAGCTCCGCCGCCACAACAACCCGCGGTTCGTCCTTCACCCACGCGAAACGGCGCGAGCCCGGGACCGGCAGGGGCACCGACAGGGGTGTCGCAGGCAGCCGCAGCACGTGCCACTCCCGGATCGGCAGCCGGGAGACAAGAGCCACGCCGTACGACGGCAGCTCGGGGCGATCAGCCGTCGCAGGTCGCCAGTCGGTGCCAGGAACACCTGTGAGAGCCGCGACGAAGCGGTGGTCCACGGCACCCATGGCGGCGGCGACCTCGGCCGTCAGGTCGAGGTGATGCGTGCGCGCCTGGAGGTGGTCGACCTCCTGCATCCCCAGGACATCTGCGTCCAAGGCGACCGCCGCTGCGCGTAGCCGGGCCGCCTCGACCACGCCATCGGTCAGCGAGCGCCCGTGCAGGATGTTGAAGCTCGCCAGCCGCACGGTCATGGCCACCCGAGGCGCTCGGTCACCGCAGGTGCTCCAGCAGCAGCGCACCGAGGCGGTCGGCGGCCTGCTCGGGGATCCAGTGCGTCACGCCCTGGAGCAGCTCGAAGCGGTACGGCCCGGTCACCCAGTCCGCCGTACCCGTTGCTCCCGCACGGCCGAGGGCCACGTCGGCGTCCGACCAGACATGCATGGTGGGCACGTCGACGGCAGGGGTGTCGGCGATGTCCTCGAGGCGTTGGGCGGCGTACCACCGCAACCAGGCCGCGAGGGCGCCCGGCTCGCGTGCCTTCGAGACGATGTCGTCCACGTCCACCGAGTCGGGTGTGCCACCGAACAGAGCCCGCAGCAGTGCCGCGTCGTCCGCCAGCAGCTCCTCGTCGTAGCCGGGCCTGGCGAAGTCGCGCATGTAGAGGGAGCGCCGGCGCTGATCGTCATCGGTGCGCAGCGCTTCGATGAACGCGCGCGGGTGGGGCACGGAGACGGCCGTCAGCGTGCGGACGCGAGAGGCGTGGCGGGCGCCGAGCTGCCACGCGACCGCTGCGCCCCAGTCGTGGCCCACGACGTGCGCCTGCTCGACACCGAGCTCGTCGAGCAGGCCGAGAGCGTCGGACACCAGCGCCGCGATCCGGTAGTCCTCCAGGGGAGCAGGTCGCGCCCCGGGGGAGTAGCCCCGCTGGTCCGGGACCACGACGCGGAAGTCCTTCAGCCAGGGACGTACCAGCCGCCAGCAGTGCGAGGTCTGCGGAAACCCGTGCAGCAGCAGGGCCACCGGGGCAGCGGAGGGTCCCTCGACCACGACGTCGAGGATCTGTGCGCCGACCGTCAGCTGCATGCCTGAACCCTAAGGTCCAAGGGTGCGGCTGGACCTCGGGGTGTCGGCGCGCCGACACCTGGGCGCGTCGGAGCGGCAACCTGGAGCCCTCAGCGCACAATGGGTTCATGTCGCTGCCCTCGCTGAGTCACGAGCCCCCCCGCACCAGCAACGTCCGGTTGGTCGTTGTGGATGACAACCACCAGCCGCGCTACCTCCTGCGGGCAGCGGAGCTGGAGCGGGCCATGCTCGCCGCGGCCGCCGAGCTCGGCGTGGAGCCAGAGGACATCCCCGGCATCCACGGGCTGTCCGTCGAGGCTGTCCGCTCTGCCGAACGGCACAACCGCTAGTCGTCCTCGCCGGTTACGTTGGTCGGCGTGACCAACGACGCCATCGAGCAGTACTGCCGCGAGCACTTCGACGAGCTCGTCGCGGGCGAGAACGGCTTGGTCGGATGGCTGCAGATCCCCTCGATCAGCGCCAGTCCCGAGCATGCAGGCGACGTACGGCGCAGCGCTGAGTGGCTCGCCGCTCGGTTGCGCGCCGTGGGGTTCCCGACGGTCGAGGTCTGGGAGACGGGATCCCTTGACGGTTCGACCCCCGAAGGCCTCCCCGCCGTCTTCGCGGAGTGGCCCAGCGATGATGCTGACGCCCCAGTGGTCACGCTCTACGGCCACCACGACGTGCAGCCCGTCGACCCGCTCGAGCTGTGGAAGACCCCGCCGTTCGAGCCGACGATCGTTGGTGACGACCTCTTCGGCCGCGGGGCGATCGACGACAAGGGGCAGGTGCTGTTCCACCTGCTCGGGCTGCAGGCGCACCTCGCGACCACCGGGCGGACCAGCCCCGCGGTCACCCTCAAGGTGATCGTCGAGGGCGAGGAGGAGTCCGGCTCCGTCCACTTCCGCCGGCTCCTCGAGGACCACCGCGACCGGCTCGCCTGCGACGTGGTGGTCGTCAGCGACACCAGTGTCTTCGACCGTGACACGCCTTCGATCTGCACGGGCATGCGTGGCCTCACCGACTGCCAGATCGACCTGCACGGACCGGATGTCGACCTGCACTCCGGTTCGTTCGGGGGAGCGGTCCCCAACCCGTTGGCTGTCATGGCCGATCTGCTGGCCGGCTTGCACGACGCCGACGGGCGGGTGACGATCGACGGCTTCTACGACCGGGTCGTCATGCTGTCCGACCGGGAGCGCGAGCTGTTCGCCAAGCTGCCCTTCAACGAGCACGGCTGGGTACACGAGACCGCGCTGTCCCGTGGCACCCGGGGTGAGGCCGGCTACTCCACGCTGGAGCGGATCTGGGCCCGGCCGACCGCCGAGGTCAACGGGATGTGGGGTGGCTACACCGGTCCCGGCCACAAGACGATCGTGCCCACCGATGCGCACGCGAAGGTCAGCTTCCGGCTGGTCGCGGACCAGGAGCCGCTGGAGGTGCAGGAGGCCGTCAAGGACTACGTCGCCCGCTACGACCGGGACGGCATCACGGCCACCGTGACCTTCAGCGGTCCGGGTGTCCGTCCCTGCCTCACCCCGCTCGGCCATCCTGCGCTGCAGGCCGCGACCCGAGCGATGGAGAAGGCGTTCGGCAAGGAGATCCGCTACACCCGCGAGGGCGGCAGCGGTCCCGAGGCCGACCTCGCCGACGTGCTGACTGCGCCGGTCCTGTTCGTGGGTGTCGGCCTCCCCGACGACCGCATCCACGCCCCCAACGAGCGGGTCGTTCTCTCGCAGCTGCGCCTCGGGGCGCAGGTTGCGGCGCACCTGTGGTCCGAGCTCGCCGAGGTGAAGCGCACCTGATCGTCCCGACTGCCCTGTGGGCAGACCGGACCAGTGGGATGATGCGGACATGACGATGCTCGGGCCTGCCCCCACGTCGACCTCGACGCACGAGGTGACGAACCAGCCACCGCCGTTGGTCGGCCACGACGTGGCGGACGACGCTGCGCTGCTGGAGGGCGTCGTCCGTGAAGGCGCCGGCTGGCACCTCGAGGACCTGCACCGCGTCGGGCGCCAGGCCGGCACAGCCGAGGCGCAACAGTGGGGCGTCGAGGCCAACGAGAACGAGCCACGTCTGCTGACCCACGACCGCTACGGCAACCGGATCGACGAGGTCGAGTTCCACCCGTCGTGGCACCGCCTCATGGAGGTCGCCGTCGCCGAGGGACTGGCGGCCGCCCCGTGGGCCGACAACCGCGTCGGCGCGCATGTCGCGCGGGCCGCGGGCTTCTACACCTGGTCCCAGGTCGAGGGCGGCCACGGCTGCCCGATCTCGATGACCTGCGCGGTCGTCCCGGCGCTGCGGCTGCAGCCCGACCTGGCCGCCGTCTACGAGCCGCTGCTGGCAAGCCGCGTCTACGACCCGGGCCTGCGGATCCCCACGACCAAGCGCGGTCTGCTCGCGGGCATGGGCATGACCGAGAAGCAGGGTGGCTCGGACGTCCGCGCCAACACCACGACCGCGACGCCGGCCGGCGATGGCACCTACCGGTTGCGCGGCCACAAGTGGTTCACCAGCGCGCCGATGTGCGACCTGTTCCTCGTCCTGGCCCAGGCGCCCAGCGGGCTGTCCTGCTTCCTGGTCCCGCGGGTCCTGCCCGACGGCAGCCGCAACACCTTCCGCATCCAGCGCCTCAAGGACAAGCTCGGCAACCGCTCCAACGCCTCGAGCGAGCCGGAGTTCGACGGCACGGTGGCCTGGCTCGTCGGCGAGGAGGGCCGCGGTGTCCGCACGATCATCGAGATGGTCTCGATGACCCGGCTCGACTGCGTCATCGGCTCGGCCTCCCTCATGCGCCAGGCCACTGTCCAGGCGATCCACCACGCCACCTACCGCAGCGCCTTCGGTGGCCGGCTGCTCGACAAGCCCCTCATGCAGAACGTCCTCGCCGACCTCGCCGTCGAGTCCGAGGCTGCGACGACGCTCATGATGCGGCTGGCCGGCGCGGTCGACCGCGCGCACGCGGGCGACCCGCAGGAGCAGGCTTTCAAGCGCCTGGCCGTGGCGGTCGGCAAGTACTGGGTCACCAAGCGGGCTCCCAACGTCGCGGCGGAGGCTCTCGAGTGCCTTGGCGGCAACGGTTACGTCGAGGAGTCCGGGATGCCGCGGCTCTACCGCGAGGCGCCGCTGAACTCCGTGTGGGAGGGCAGTGGCAACGTCAACGCCCTCGACGTCCTGCGGGCCATCGCGCGCGAACCCGAGTCCGTCGAGGCCTTCTTCACCGAGGTGGCCCGGGCCGACGACCCGCGGATCGCGGCCGTCGCCGCCGCACTGCAGACAGAGCTGGCCAGCGTGGAAGAAGCCAGCGCCCGTCGGGTCGTGGAACGACTCGCCCTCGTGCTGCAGGGATCGCTGCTGGTCAGGCATGCCCCCGCGGTCGTCGCCGACGTCTTCTGCGCCTCCCGCTTGTCGGGCGACTGGGGCCACGCCTTCGGCACCCTGCCCCGCGGACTCGACGTGGTGTCGATCATCGAGCGAGCCGCTCCGCGCTGAGCCTCGTCGCATGACGACCTCCGCGCAGATCGGCACCCAGCCGTTGGGGCGTCGGGCAGCTCGCCGTACTAGCGTCGAGTCGTGACGACACGTGCCCCAGTCCGGACGTCGAACCTCTCGTATGCCGTCGAGCGTGCCCAGCTCGCGAACGGCCTTCGCGTCGTGATCCTCCCGGACCGCACGAGCCCGGTGGTGGCGGTCGCGGTCTACTACGACGTCGGTATGCGCTCCGAGCCCGAGGGTCGCACCGGCTTTGCGCACCTGTTCGAGCACCTGATGTTCCAGGGCTCGGCGAACCTCGGGAAGACCGAGCACTTCTCTCATGTGCAAGGCTCAGGCGGGATCCTCAACGGCTCCACGCACGTCGACTACACGAACTACTACGAGGTGCTGCCGAGCAACGCCACCGAGCTCGCGCTGTTCCTCGAGGCCGACCGGATGCGCAGCATCGCCCTCACGCAGGACAACCTCGAGAACCAGGTTGCTGTCGTCCAGAACGAGATCCGGGTCAACGTCCAGAACCGCCCGTACGGCGGCTTCCCCTGGTTGCAGATCCCACCGGTGCTGTTCGACTCCTTCGCCAACTCCCATGACGGGTACGGCTCGTTCGTCGACCTCGAGGCGGCCACCTTGCCGGAGGCGCAGTCGTTCTTCCACCGCTACTACGCGCCAGGCAACGCCGTACTAGCCGTCGCGGGCGACGTCGACCCGGCGCAGGTCCTGGCGTGGGTCGAGCAGCACTTCGGCGACATCCCGGGTCGGGCCGTGAAGCGGCCCCCGGCGTTCCGGGAGCCGGCGCTGACCGAGGAGCGACGCCACACCGTCGAGGACCACCTGGCGCCCGCGCCGGCCGTCGCCCTGGCCTGGCGTACGCCGGATCCGGCACACCTCGCGGGGTTCCTGCCCTACGTCGTGCTGGCTGAGGTGCTCACCGACGGCGACTCCTCGCGGTTGCAGGAGCGGCTGCTGCTCCGCGATCGCAGCGCCACGAGCGTCGGGGGGTACGTCGGCGTCATGGGTGACCCGCTCGACGCCCGGGATCCCACGCCGTTCCTGCTCGAGGTGCACCACGCGCCGGACGTCGCCGCCGACACGGTGATCGCGGCTGTCGACGAGGAGATCGACCGGCTCGTCGCGGACGGCCTGTCCGACGAGGAGGTGCAGCGCACCGTCGCCCGGATGGTGGCTCGCTACCTGCGCGAGCTCGATCCGGTTCTGGGCCGGGCGACGCACGCGGCTGTCTTCGAGCAGCAGCGCGGTCGGGCCGAGCTCCTCAACGAGCTCCCCGAGCTGCTCGCGTCCGTCACCGCGGAGCAGGTCGCTGCCGCGGCCGCCACGCTGCGCCGCGACAACCGGGCAGTCCTCGAACTGCGCCCTGCCGGGGGACACGCCTGATGGCCACCGACCGAACGGCATCGAAGAAGGCCGCCGACCGGGCGCCGAGGACGCCGCCGCCGCTCGCCACCCAGCGCGCCGCCAAGCTGCCCACAGTCGGCGACACCGTCCTCGACAACGGGCTGCGGGTGCTCGCCGTCCGCAGACCCGGTGTGCCGCTGGTCGAGCTGCGGCTGCGCGTGCCTCTCGCTGCCCCGACCGGCAGGGGCGGCATGGCGCACGTCGCCCGCGCCACTCTGCTCGCGGACACGCTGCTGTCGGGGACCGACCAGCGCGATGCCACCCAGATCGCCGTGGACCTGCAGTCGCTGGGTGGTCAGCTCTCGGCGAGCACCGACGCGGACCGGCTGGGCTTCGGCGGCTCCGTCCTGACGGGCGGGCTGCGTGGGATGCTCGACCTGCTGGCGGAGCTGCTCACCTCGGCGTCCTATCCCCGGCGCGAGGTGCAGGGCGAGCGTGACCGGCTCGTGCACGAGCTCGCCATCCATCGCAGCTCGGCGGGCGTGCTGGCCCGAGAGGCCCTCATGGCCAGGATGTACGGCGACCATCCCTACGCCCTCGACCTGCCCACCGCCGAGGCTGTCCAGGACGTCAGGCCGAAGCACCTGCGGGCCCTGCACGCGGCACGCATCGCCCCTGCGGGCAGCGTCCTGACGCTGGTCGGTGACCTCAGTCCCGCCCGCGCGACGGCGCTGGTGGCTCAGGCCCTCGCAGGCTGGACCACGGCCGGTGAGACGACGCCGACGCCGCCGGCGCCGGAGCAGGTCGGCCGCGCGGCGCTGCTCATCGACCGACCCGGAGCAGTGCAGACCACCCTGCGCTTCGGGGGAGCAGCCCCGTCCCGGAGCGACCCCGAGTTCGCGGCGGCGACGCTGGCCAACCTGGTGTTCGGGGGCTACTTCAGCTCGCGCTGGGTCGCCAACATCCGCGAGGACAAGGGCTACACCTACAGCCCTCACTCCGGTATCGACCATCCGCCCGCCGGTTCCCGTCTGACCGCCGGGGCCGATGTGGCAACGGATGTCACCGCCCCCGCGCTGCTCGAGTCGCTCTACGAGCTGGGCCGGATCGCGACCGTGCCGGTCAGCCAGGCTGAGCTCGACATGGCTCGGCGGTATGCCATCGGCACGCTGGCGCTGAGCACCGCGTCGCAGGCCGGGCTCGCGGGCCTGATCTCTCAGCTGTCCGGCTCCGGCCTCGGCATCGAGTGGCTGCGCGACTACCCGAAGGCCCTCGAGGCGGTCACGGTCGAGGACGTGCTCGCGGCCGGTGCCCGCTGGTTCGCGCCGTCCGTCCTCACTCCGGTCTTCGTCGGCGACACCGACGTCATCGCTGACAGCCTGGGCGCGTTGGTGGCGCTCGAGACCGCGTGAGCCCACCGCCCTTGAGACCGCCGGCGTTGTCTCGTGCAACGGTGGACCGTGATGCCGCCACCCGTGACTCCGAGGCGGCACTTGAGGCTGCCTGGGAAGGTGCGCAGGTCCTGGTCGTCGACGACCAGGCCCAGGCGCTGCTGGACGGGACCGAGCTGCTCCTGCTGCCCAGCCACGAGGCACCGGAGGGCGACCGGCTCTACCTCGGCTCCGATGATGGGCAGGCGTACTTCGCCGTTCAGGGCAAACTCCCGCGGAGGCTCGGCGCGCAGCCGCGCGGGCTGCGCGAGGTGGGTGCGTTGCTCTCCGACCGGGACGCCGGTCTGCTCGTGCACGCGGTGGCGCTGGCCAACTGGCACGCCGCGCACCCGCGCTGCCCGCGGTGCGGGGCACCGACCACGGCTACCCGCGGTGGCGCCGTACGGCGTTGTACCGAGGACGGTAGCGAGCACTTTCCGCGCACCGACCCGGCGATGATCGTGCTCGTCACCGACGGTGCGGGCCGTTGCGTGCTAGGACGGCAGGCGATCTGGCCAACCGGTCGCTACTCGACGCTGGCCGGCTTCGTGGAGCCCGGCGAGAGCGCGGAGCAGGCCGTCGTCCGCGAGGTCATGGAGGAGACCGGCATCGTCGTCCGCGACGTGGTCTACAAGGCCTCGCAGCCCTGGCCGTTCCCGGCGAGCCTGATGCTCGGCTTCTACGCGCTGTGCGATGCCGACGCGGACCCGGTGCCCAGGGACGGGGAGCTCGAGGATGCCCGGTGGTTCACCAAGGACGAGCTCAGGGACGGAACGGCGATGCTCCCGACGCCGGTGTCGATCGCCTACCGGCTCATCACCGACTGGCTGGAGGACACGTGACAGTCGCGGGGTGGCCGGCCGGCGCCGACGGCTAGGAACGGGACAAGCCGGGGCGTGTCGGCCGCCCGAGGTTGATGGCCGCGGGGGCGGGGACCATCCCCGGTATGTCAGCCCACGCAGACCAGGCGAAGAGCGCGGCACGCCAGGCTGAGGACAGCAAACCGGTCGAGGGCCTCGCCCGGCTGGGCTTCGCTGCACGCGGGCTCGTCTACGTCGTGATCGGTCTGCTCGCACTCCGGATCGCCTTCGCCGGCCAGGGAAAGGCCGACCGTCAGGGTGCGCTTGCGACGATCAAGGACCAGCCGCTCGGCGGGGTGCTGCTCGTCGTGCTGGCTGTCGGCTTCGCCGGTTATGCGGCGTGGCGGCTGCTCCAAGCCGCGGTCGGCCACCAGGACGTCGCCGAGGGCAGGAAACGGATCTTCAACAGGATCGCCTCGCTGGGCCGCGGGATCCTCTACGCCGCGTTCGCCGTGACGACGCTGCGCTTCCTCACCTCGGGGAGCTCCGACGACAAGACCAAGCCGCTCACCGCTCGCGCGATGGCGCTGCCCGGCGGTCAGCTCCTTGTCGGTCTGGTCGGTGCTGCCGTCGTCGGCGGCGGCCTCTACATGGTCTACCGGGCGGTGACCAAGAAGTTCCTCGATGACCTCGACCTCGGTGCGGCCTCGCCCGCCGTGCGCACGGCCGCCAAACGGATCGGCGTGGCTGGGCTGGTCGGTCGTGGGCTGGTCTTCTGCCTGCTCGGAGCCTTCCTCGTCGAGGCGGCGGCAACGTTCGACCCGAACAAGGCCAAGGGGCTGGACGCAGCGCTCAAGACGCTCGCGCAGGAGCCCTTCGGTCAGGTGCTGCTCACCGTGGCCGCGGTCGGCCTGCTTGCCTTCGGCGCCTGGTCGTTCATCGAGGTCCGCTACCGCAAGGTCTGACGACTCCCTCGATCACGGTGTCGCCTGCTGGTGACTCTGTAGATCATGACCTTGGGGGCCAGCGGACAGCCGGGCGGAGCCCGTCCTCGGCCCTCACGAGCACGTCGCAGCGGTCAGCCGGGCCGACGTCGTCCTCGTAGGACGTGAAGGCCGGCAGCTGCCACTCCGGCACGTCGCGGCGGCGTAGCGCTGCCGGCGACAGCGCGACGTGCACGACCAGCTCGGCAGGTAGGCCGAGGCCCTGCAGGAACAGGCCGTGGACGAGCAGGACGGCGCGCTCCGGGACGGCCCGGGCGCTCAGGTGCGCGGAGCGATCGCGCTCGACGTCCCGTAGCGCCGGCAGCCAGGTGCCCTCGGGGACGGCGTCGAGGACCTCGCGGCGAAGGGCGGCCAGGTCGAGCCAGGTGTCGCGGAAGGCCTGCCAGTCCTCACGGCCGTGCTGGAAGCGTTCCCCTGCCGGTCGCCAGAACGACGATGCATCCACGACGAGCGGGTGGCGGCCCAGGGCGCGCAGCGCCTCGGCCACGGCGGCGGACAGCTCCGCCGTACCCACTCCGTCGAGCAGGCAGCGAGGTACGCCGGGCAGGTCGAGGCGGGCAGCGATCCCTGCGGCGAGGGCGGCGGGGCTGACCGGGTCCAGGTTCTTGCGGCGTGCGGTCAGCGGTGTCCGGCCAGCTCGGGAGGCAGGGGTACGCCGTGGTCGTTGGCCGAGGCGATGACCTCGCGCGCCAGGTCGTGGACCTTGCGACCGCGCGAGCGCGCGACCTTGCGCAGGCGCTCGAATGCGTCGCGGGGGCTGCTGCCCTGGCGTTCGGTCAGCACGCCGATGGCCTGCTCCACGACGACGCGGGCGGCGAGGGCGTGCTCGAGCTGCTTGACCGACAGCCGCAGCTGGGCGAGCTCGTCCAGCGGCTGCTCGGACTTCGCGGGACGCCCGCCGGGCGCGAGCTCGGCGGCCAGCAGGTCGGCCAGCACCATGGCGCTTGTCAGGTCCTCGGTCGGCTCCCCGCCGACCTCCCATCCCCCGTGCGGGCTCCGGCGGATCACGACGCTCTGTGCCGCCACCGGACCGAGCTGGGCCGCGACGACACCGGCCAGCTGCCGCAGGACCTCGACAGCGTCCGAGGAGACCTCGACGCGGTGGCGGTCGATCCCACACAGGGTGGCCACCGCGGTCCCGGAGCCGTCACGGATGGGGATCCCGACATAGGAGTGGATGTCGAGATCAGTCCGTACAGGGGCGTCGCGGTAGTAGGGGTCGTTCGCGGCATCCGAGGTCGTCGTCGGCGCGCCCGCCAGAAGCCGGTGGCAGAAGGAATCGGTGCGGTCGGCGCTCTTTCCCTCGACCAGGCCGGGCCAGTCCGTGGAGGCGTGGATCTTCTCGAACGTGAAGGTGTCGTCGGTGAGGCCGCCGAGGAAGACCACTTCCATGTTGAGCAGCGTCGCGGCCGTGGAGAGGACGGCGTCGATCGCGGGGTGGTCGAACTCGGCGGAGGGCAATATCACTCCCGGTCACGGCCGTCGTGCGGTGGGCAGACGGCGAGCAGATGACGAGCGAACGACACGTCGAACGCAAGCATTACTCACGAGTCGGCGGAAGTCACAACCCAGCCGCTCCGCCGTCGAGCATTCCCGCGGCCCCCGGGATTCTGACATTCCCGCTAGCCCGATTCGGACGCGCTTCGGGACCCGGGTTCAGGCGGCCAGCTTGTCCTTGACCTGCGCGAGGCTGGGGTTGGTGAGGGCACTCCCGTCCGGGAAGACGACGGTCGGCACCGTCTGGTTGCCGCCGTTGACGCTCATGACGTAGTCGGCCGCGGCGGGATCCTGCTCGATGTCGACGGTGAGGTAGGCCACACCCTCGCGGTCGAGTTGCTTCATCAGACGGTGGCAGTACCCGCACCATGGGGTGCTGTAGATCGTCATCTGCTCGGCCACGCTCGGTCTCCTCCTCGAAGGGGTGTCGTGGCCGACAACAGGCCGGCGACTCCACATCTTCCCGTCCGTGGCTTCTGGGAGGATGCTTCGGTGACTCCCGAAGCCATGCTCGCCGCGCTCGACCCCGAGCAGCGCGAGGCGGCCGCCGCCGTGACCGGGCCGGTGTGCGTGCTCGCGGGCGCCGGCACCGGCAAGACGCGGACCATCACCCATCGGGCGGCGTTCGCTGTCCGGTCCGGCGCGGTGCCGCCCACCGCGCTGCTCGCAGTGACCTTCACGGCCCGTGCGGCTGGGGAGATGCGGACCCGGCTGCGCCAGCTGGGAGCCGAGGGGGTCCAGGCCCGTACCTTCCACGCTGCCGCGATGAGGCAGCTGGCCTACTTCTGGCCCAAGGCGGTCGGCGGGGCCCCTCCGGCGCTCCTCACCAACAAGTTCCAGCTGGTCGCCAACGCGGCCGCCCGCGCCCGGCTGCGCCCGGGGACGAGCGAGATCCGCGACCTTCTCAGCGAGATCGAGTGGGCCACGTGCACGCTGACCGGCCCCGAGGCGTACGTCGCGGCCGCGGCCGGACGCACCCCGCCGTTCCCGGCCGCCGACGTCGCGGCGGTCTACGCCGCCTACCGCGACCTCAAGACCGCCCAGGGGGTCGCGGACTTCGACGACATGCTGATGTACACCGCCGGGATCCTCGAGGAGCACGCCGAGGTCGCGGAGGAGTTCCGAGCCCGCTACCGGAGCTTCGTCGTGGACGAGTACCAGGACGTCACACCTCTGCAGCAGCGCCTGCTCGACGCCTGGCTCGGTGGTCGTGACGACCTCTGCGTCGTCGGCGACGTCCAGCAGACGATCTACTCCTTCACTGGCGCCACTCCGTCGTTCCTGCTCGGCTTCCGCACGCGCTACCCCACGGCGACCGTGGTGCGGCTCGTCCGCGACTACCGCTCCACCCCGCAGGTCGTCGACCTGGCCAACGGGGTGCTGGCGTCGGTGCCCGACAAGCTCGAGCTGAGGGCCCAGCGCCCTGCCGGTCCGGCGCCGTCCTTCCAGGAGCACGACGACGAGGCGGCCGAGGCGGTCGCTGTGGCTCGCCGCTGCAAGGAGCTCGTCGCCGCGGGCGTGCCGGCGGGCGAGATCGCCATCCTCTACCGGATCAACGCCCAGTCGGCCGCCTATGAAGCGGCACTGTCCAACGCGGACGTGCCGTACGTCATCCGGGGCGGCGAGCGCTTCTTCGACCGCCCCGAGGTCCGTGAGGCCCTGCTGCTGCTCCGCGGGCAGGCCCGGGCGGTCGACGACCTGCCCGCGAGTCTGCCGGACGCGGTCGCCAGCGTCCTCGCCGTACGAGGCTGGACGCCGGCTGCGCCGTCCAGCAGCGGTGCGGTGCGAGAGCGCTGGGAGTCGCTGTCGGCGCTGCACCGGCTCGCTGTCGACCATGCCGGGGAGATGGACCTGCCGGCGTTCGTGGCCGAGCTCGAGGAGCGGGCCGTAGCCCAGCACGCACCATCGGTGGACGGGGTGACGCTCGCCTCGCTGCACGCCGCGAAGGGCCTGGAGTGGGACGCGGTCTTCCTCGTCGGCCTGGTCGACGGCACCTTGCCCCTCATCCATGCCGACACCCCGGAGCAGGTCGAGGAGGAACGCCGGCTGCTGTACGTCGGCATCACCCGCGCCCGTGAGCACCTGTCGCTGTCCTGGGCCCTCGCGCGCTCGCCCGGGGGACGGGCTTCGAGGCGACCGTCACGGTTCCTCGACGGTCTCCTGCGCGGGGTCGTCTCGAAGGCCGCCGCGCCCCGTCCGGCCCGGACCTCGAGGGGCAGCGTCCCGGTGATCTGCAGGATCTGCGGCGCGGTGCTCAACGCCGCGGTCGACAAGAAGCTCGGCCGTTGCGCCACCTGCCCCTCCGACCGCGACGAGGCCTTGTACGACGCTCTCCGGAGCTGGCGGGCCGAACGGGCCAAGCTGCTCGGGCAGCCGGCGTACTGCGTGTTCACCGATGCGACCCTCGCGGCCATCGCCGAGCAGAAGCCGGCGAGCGTGGCCGCTCTCGTGCAGATCCCCGGCATCGGGCAGGCCAAGCTCGACAAGTTCGGGGAAGACGTGCTGACGCTCGTCTCCGGGAGCTGACCGGTCCGGTCCCGCCCGGGTCCTTGACGCCCGCCGTGGGCCCCGAGACCGCGAGGATCTCCGCTGGATCGGGGCTCGGCAGCAAAATCTTGGCAACGTTGCGCTAAATGCGTTGCGCCCTCCAGGGGTGGCCCCTTAACCTGCCGATCACGCAGTCAGCGATCGCTGACGCCCCGATGAGAGGAGGTGCGCTGTGAACACCAACACCCTTACCCCCACCGTCACGCGTAGCGCTGCCTCCCGTTGGGTCAGCCCGGTGTGCACACCTGAGCAGTACGGCATCGCGCCGAAGGTGACGCGTCAGGGCAGTGCCATGTCATTCGCCAGCCCGAAGCACGCCGCCACGACCCTCGCCGCCGTCCGTCAGGACGCGGCGGGGCGGGTTCCACCTCGAGGACGACCGGTCTGAACAAAGACCAGCCACTTCGAGGCCGCGGAACCCATCTGGGATCCGCGGCCTCTGTGTTTCCGGGCCCAGTGCCATCCCGATCAGCTGTCCGCCAGCTTCACCGCCCGCCCAGCACGACCGCTCTGCCCCGGCTCAACGGTGAGACCCACCACGAGCCACCGTCACGAGGAGGTGACAACCGGTGTCCGTACTGACTCTCGACCTCAATCCGTTCGACACGGCTGACTTCGACGAGGCCTGCAAGCTGGTCCCACGCCAGGAGCTTCCCTGCCACACGGTCGACCCCGACCTGTGGTTCGCCGAGTCCCCGGCCGACGTCGAGACCGCCAAGGCCCTCTGCGCCCCGTGCCCGCTCAAGGCGGCATGCCTCGCCGGTGCCCTCCAGCGCCGGGAGCCGTGGGGCGTCTGGGGCGGAGAGCTCGTCCTGACCGGCGTCGTCGTGCCCCGCAAGCGGCCACGTGGCCGTCCCCGCAAGGACGTGATCGCTGCATGACCTGCACGCACCGCACGTCGTCATCCTCACTCGTGACCTACATCTTCAGGAGACTTCTGATGTTCACCCCGCTCGCTGAACAGAACGCTCGCGCCCTGGTGCACGAGCGACAACGTCAGGCGGAGGCCGACCTGCGTGCCCGCCGCCTGCTCACCGTCAGTCGCTGGCAGCGCAGGGCCGACAAGGCCAACCGGCGGCTGCACCTCGCCCGTCTCGACGTTCGCTAGCACTCCCCATCCCCGTACTCTCGGCGGGTGCCCCTGCCCTCTCGCGCGTACGACGCGTACGTCTCCTCCGGCGAGCTCGCCGACCTACGCGCCCGGGCCCTCGCAGTCCTCCTGCACGCAGACCTCGCCCACATCGTCGACGTCGTCGCGTGGCGGGAGGGTGCCGACGTGCACGTCGCGGACAGCACCGGCCACGCGGCGCTCGCGCCCGACGGCAGCTCCACCGTCCTGTCAGGGGTGGACCCTGTTGCCGACCAGGATCCGCTGTCGGACTCGTCGTACCCCTTTGCCGCGCAGCGGCTGCACTCGCTGTTCAGCGACCCGCGCGCCCCCGACCTGGCGGTGGTTCACACCGGCGCGCACCACTGGCCCGAACGCGGTGGGCATCTCGGGGAGCATGGCTCTCTCGGCGGGGTCCAGTCCCGCGCCCCGCTTGTCCTGTCCGGTGCCGGCGTGACGGCCCGGGGCGTCCTCGACCGCGCCGTCCGGACCGTCGATGTCGGAGCCACCCTGTCCGCTCTCGCAGGAGGCTCGTACGGCGACATGGACGGCTCGCCAATCGACCTCGTGACCCCGACCGGTGGGCGGGTGGTCGGCCTGCTCTGGGACGGCGCGCCGTGCGCCGACCTGCTGCGGTTGGCCGGCACCGGCGAGCTGCCCAACGTCGCGCGGTTGCTCGACCGGGGCGTCGCGCTGCGGGGCGGGGCGGTCGCGGAGTTCCCCTCCGTCACGCTCGTGAACCACACCTGCGCCCTCACCGGCCTGGGCCCGGGGCGGCACGGGATCGTCAACAATGCCTTCTACGACCGCTCGGTCGGGGAGCAGGTGGTGCCGAACTCGAACGCCACGTGGCACCGCTCGATGGACTGGCTGCGGCCGGGGGTGGAGACGGTCTTCCAGCGGGTTCCGGGATCGACGGCCTGCGTCAACGACCCCGTCGACGTGGGGGCCGACTACAGCACCTTCGCGCTCATCCGCGACAACGGCGGGACCGCCGGGCTGCTGTCGACCCTGCCCTCGCCGGCGGAGGACCCGCACACCTCACCGGAGCATCTCGACAACGCCGACTACGCCTGGGGCTCACAGGTCGACGCGGCTGGGCTGGTGCAGGTCCTCGACCTGTGGAGTGCGGACGACGCGCCCTCGCTCACGTGGTGGAACACCACCCTGACCGACGGGGCGCACCACGCCGGCGGCCCGGGGTCGGCGATCGCTCGGGCCGGGCTACGCGACGCCGACCTACGGCTGGGCGTCTGGCTGAACCTGCTCGAGGCGCGAGGGCTGTGGGACACCACGACGATCCTGCTCACGGCCGACCACGGCATGCAGCTGGCCGACCCGACGTGCACGGGGGACTGGGACACCGC
>JAOPVP010000013.1 GCA_025966135.1 Frankiales bacterium | reverse complement strand
GATCAGGATGTACGGGTCGTCGAGCGACGACTCCATACGCTCCAGGTCGGTGGCGAAGTAGGCGGAGATGAAGCCCTTGTCGAAGCGCATGCCTTCGGTGAGCTCGAGCTCCAGGCCGAAGGTCTGCGACTCCTCGACCGTGATGACGCCTTCCTTGCCGACCTTGTCCATGGCCTCGGCGATGAGCTCGCCGACCGTGGTATCAGCGGCCGAGATCGACGCGGTAGCCGCGATCTCTTCCTTGGTCTCGACGTCCTTGGCCGCCTGGCCGATGGCCTCGACGACGCGCTCGACAGCGGCCTCGATGCCCTTCTTCAGGCCCATCGGGTTGGCGCCGGCGGCAACGTTGCGCAGACCCTCGCGAACCAGGGCCTGGGCGAGCACGGTGGCGGTGGTGGTGCCGTCACCTGCGACGTCGTCGGTCTTCTTGGCGACCTCCTTGACGAGCTCGGCACCGATCTTCTCGAACGGGTCCTCGAGCTCGATCTCCTTGGCGATGGAGACACCGTCGTTGGTGATCGTGGGGGCTCCCCACTTCTTCTCCAGCACGACGTTGCGGCCCTTCGGGCCGAGGGTGACCTTGACGGCGTCCGCGAGCTGGTTCATGCCGCGCTCGAGGCCGCGGCGGGCCTCCTCGTCGAAGGCGATCAACTTGGCCATGCGTGTGTTCCTCCCGGTAGGGGTGGTGCTCTGCGATCTGCCCGCGGCGCCCGCGACGGACGACCGGATTGGCCGGTCTCGCCGGGAGATCTGGCACTCGTGGTGTCTGAGTGCTACCGCCCATGTTGGCACTCTGCCCAGGAGAGTGCAAGACAGGACCCAAGGACAGTTGTGGAGTGCAAGACCACCCCCGCCGACGTACCCGTTCGCGAGCGAGCGCCGCGCCGACCCGCAGCCCGGGCCTGGCCCGCCTAGGAGGCCCAGCCGCTCTTCAGGAAAGCGCCGTACGACGGGGCGATCGTGACCGTCGGGACGGACTGCGCCGCCACCGCGTCGATGGTCTTGAGCCCGTCGCCGGTGTTGTAGAGCACCGTCTCCACATCCGGGTCGACGAGGCCGTTCTTGAGCAGCTGGCGCAGGGTCGCCACGGTCACCCCACCGGCCGTCTCCGCGAACACGCCCTCGGTCTCAGCGAGCAGCTGGATGCCCTCGACCAGCTCGGCATCGCTGACGTGGCCCATCGCGCCGCCCGTCCGTCGTACGACATCAAGGGCGTAAGGACCGTCGGCCGGGTTGCCGATGGCCAGCGACTTGGCGATGGTTTCGGGCTTCACCGGCCGGACGGTGTCCCAGCCGTTCTCGAAGGCGGTGGCGATCGGCGAGCACCCGGTTGCCTGCGCCCCGAAGACCCGGTACGGCGACTCCTCCACGAGTCCGAGCTTCGTCAGCTCGCCGAAGGCCTTGTCGACCTTGGTGAGCAGCGAGCCGCTGGCCATCGGGATGACGACCTGGCCGGGCAGTCGCCAGCCGAGCTGCTCCGCGACCTCGTACCCGAGGGTCTTGGAGCCCTCGGCGTAGTAGGGCCGGACGTTGACGTTGACGAACGCCCAGTCCTCGTTCTCCGCGATCTCACTGCAGAGCCGGTTGACGTCGTCGTAGTTGCCGTCGACCGCGACGAGCGTCTGGCCGTAGACCGCGGTCTGCACGATCTTGCCGCGCTCGAGGTCGGACGGGATGAACACGACGGCCTTCAGGCCGACGTGGGTGGCGTGGGCGGCGACCGAGTTGGCGAGGTTGCCCGTGGAGGCGCAGGAAACGGTGTCGAAGCCGAAGGCACGGGCCGCGCTCAGCGCCACCGAGACGACCCGGTCCTTGAAGGAGTGGGTCGGGTTGCCGCTGTCGTCCTTGACGTACAGCTTGCGCATCCCGAGGGCGCGCGCCAGATGCGGAGCCTCCCGCAGCCGGGTCATGCCGGCCCCGAGGTCCACGCGCGTCGCGGGGTCCTGGCCGGCGGGCAGCAGGCCGGCGTACCGCCAGATGGTCTGGGGACCGGCCTCGATGCTCTGCCGGGTCACCAGCTTCAGCTTGTCGAGGTCGTACTCCACCTCGAGCGGCGCGAAGCACTGCTCACAGACGTGGACCGGAGCGAGGGAGGTCTGGTGGCCGCACTCCCGGCAGATGAGGCCGCGGGCGGGGCTGCCGGCGAACGCGGCAGGCACAGAGACAGGGGCAGTGGTCAAGATGTTCTCCTCATCTTCCCCGCCGACGTGGCGGGACGGAGTTGGCACCTGGTCTTCCGCAGTGGTTGCCAGCAGACTGGTTGCCGGGGCGTCATCGGGCCGTATCCCTGGTGCCCCTCGGGATGAAGACGTGCATTCAGTTGTGCGTACCGCCAAGCGATCCGAGTCTAGCGGACAGCCGCGACGTCCTGACTGGCGGCGCGACGACGCCGCCAGAGACGGAACCGGGCCGCGTCCTGCGCCAGCGAGGCAGTGACAGCCCGAGCGCTGTGCAGCGGGGCATGGCACTTGCAGGACTTGCCGCAGCCGACGACGCCGGGTAGCGGCCGGTGGCCGGTCTCGTCACGCAACGACGAGCACGAGCAAGCAGAACAGCGGTCCACGTAGGTGACCAGCATGAGGGCTCCGGTGGCCAGGGAGGGCCGGTTCCTTCGGCCCACACCCAGCAGATTCTCCACGTGGCGTCATCCGTCTCGCCACCGGTGTCCTCCTCATTCTCGACCTCGACGGGTGACGAGCCGTCACCCTTACGGGTAGTCGTTACCGTGGGGTCGTGACCGCCTCCGTCCTGCTCGCCTCCAACCGTGGTCCGGTGAGCTGGTTCGAGGGGCCGACCGGCGGGCTTCAGGTGCGCCGCGGCGGCGGTGGGCTGGTCTCGGCGCTGGGCACGTTGGAGCTCGGCGACGAGGTGCACTGGGTCTGCGCGGCTCTGACCGACGCCGACCGGCGGGCAGTGCGCACCCGCGTAGTCGACCTGCCCGGCGTGACCGTGCTCGACGTCGACGAGGTCACCTTCGAGCGCGCCTACAACGGTGTCGCGAACGGGCTGCTGTGGTTCACCGCGCACCTGCTGTGGTCCACCCCGACAGCGCCGACCTTCGACGACCGCACCCGCCGGGAGTGGGACTCCTTCAGCACGTACTCCAGGGCGTTCGCCGAGGCCCTCGCCGTACACGCGTCGCCAGGCGCGACCGTGCTGGTGCAGGACTACCACCTCTCGCTGGTGCCGCGACTGCTGCGCGCCCGGCGGCCGGACCTGCGGATCGGGCACTTCAGCCACACCCCCTGGGCGCCCCCGGAGTACTTCCGGCTGCTCCCCGACGGCATCGCGGACGGCGTGCTGCGCGGGTTGCTGGGCGCCGACTCCGTCGGCTTCCACTCGCCGCGCTGGGCCGATGCCTTCGCCCGCTGCTGCGTCGAGATCCTCGGAGCCTCGTACGACGGAAGCGCCCTGACCCTCGACGGACGCCGCACCTCCGTGGATGTGCACCCGCTGGGCGTCGACGCGGACGAGCTGCGCGTCCGCGCGGCCGAGCCCGACGTCCAGACCCGGCTGGCGGTGCTGCGGGAGCAGGTGGGTGACCGGCAGCTGCTGCTGCGGGTCGACCGGACCGAGCTGTCCAAGAACATCGTGCGCGGGCTCAAGGCCTACCGCGAGCTGCTGCACCGCTTCCCGGAGCACCGGGAACGGGTCGTCCACCTGGCGTTCGCCTACCCCTCCCGGCACGACCTGCCCGAGTACCGCGAGTACACCGGCGCGGTGCAGCGGCTGGCCCGTGAGCTCAACGAGGAGTTCGCCACCGACACCTGGCTGCCGGTGCACCTCGAGGTGAAGGACGACTACGCCCGGTCGCTCGCCGCGATGACGCTCGCCGACGTGGTGCTCGTGAACCCGCTGCGCGACGGGATGAACCTGGTCGCCAAGGAGGCCCCGGTGCTGTCGGAGCGCGGCCTGTCGCTGGTGTTGTCCCGCGAGGCGGGTGCGGCGGACGAGCTCGGCGAGTGGGCGCACCTGGTAGGCCCCTTGGACGTCTCGGCGACGGCCGAGGCGCTGCACGAAGCCCTGATCTCCACCAACCGGGCGGAACGCACCGCCGAGCTGGTCAAGGCCGCCACCGCCCTGCCCCCGGCCGCGTGGCTCCAGTCCCAGCTGGCCGCCCTCCGCCGCTGACCCC
>JAOPVP010000082.1 GCA_025966135.1 Frankiales bacterium | reverse complement strand
CTCGTCCAGGACGAGGGAGGCACCTACCGGTACCGAACAGGCACCGGCCCGCCAGCCGCCATCACCGACAAGACCAACGAGCTACTGACCGACGGAGCCTGATCCGCAGCGGCCGACGGTGCCGCGCTGTCGCCGTGAACAGGCGACGTGCCCCGGTCATCCGCTGGGGGTGTGCATCGGGCCGTCCAGCAGGATCTCCATCCTCCGGAGGGCGCCTGCGCACGCACTCAAGGTCGGCCCGACCGCGGGCCCAAGGGACCGCGTTCCGGCGGTCCTCAGCGGAGGCCGAGGGGTGCGGCAAAGGCCGTGTCCGCCTGGGCAGCCGTCAAGCGGGACGTGGCGACGAGCCGGTCCAACACATGGCGCTGCCGGCTCTTCGCGAGGTCGAGGTGGTGGTACGGGTCGTAGGCGCTGGGCGCCTGCACGAGGCCGGCGAGCATGCTGGCTTGCGCCCAGGTAAGGGACGCGGGCGCGACTCCGAAGTAACCGCGCGCGGCAGCCGGTAGACCGTAGAAGCCGTGGCCGAAGTACACCTCAGCCAGGTACATCTCGAGGATCTGGTCCTTGCTGTACATCGACTCGAGCTTGAACGCGAGCTCGACCTGCTGCGCCTTGACCAGCAGACCGCCGTCGCCGGTCCAGAGGTTCTTGGCCTGTTGCTGGTCCAAGGTCGCGCCCCCTGCATCCTGCGCACCGTTGGAGAAGTTCAGCGCCGCGCGGACGACACCGAGGGCGTCGATCCCCCAGTGCGACCGGAAGCGGCTGTCCTCGGTGGCGATGATGGCCTCACCGACGCGGTCCGGGACCGGCAGCGCGTGTGGATCGGTCGCTCCGTGCGCCGCGAGCCGCGTGGCGATGCGGCTCTCCGCGTCCGCCACGGATGGCGTGAGCGGCCACGCAACCGCCACGACCAGCCCGAGTGCGACAACGACGGAAACCGCGAAGATCACGACCCTGCGTAGCCACCGCACCCAACGCCTCCGACCTCGATCACGTCGCTCCTCGTTGCGCCGCGGACCCACTCGAAGGTCGTATCGATCATCGATGGCCACGCCTCATGGTGCGCAAGCGCCGCTGACACCCGCGTGAATGCCCAAGGGGCATCGTCACGCGTCTGACGAGCACCTGAAACCCCGACGAATGCTGAGCATGTGGCCTTTCGCACAGCCAAGCGGGGCGGCCTCGGCAATCTTCGACGGGGCGTTTGGAGTCGGACACCAGGGGCGATACCCGGCAACGCAGGGCTGCGGCACGACGACGTGTGCAGCCCCAGCGCCCCCTCGCGTCACCGCGTGTAGCCATGGCACAACGTCGGATCACCCCGAAGAGGTGGTGACGCTGCCGCTCTCCTTTCCCCTGTCCGTCTGGAGTTTGTGTTGGTCTTCGCCCTGAGCGTCGTTGTTGTCGTGTCCTCCATCGTCCTTGGATCGGTCGCCGCTCTGACGCTCTGCTGGATGGTCTACGCCTGGCGCAGCCCGGCGGGCCTGGCCGGCACGCGGTTCTCACGGGGCGAGCCCACCGCCGTACGCCGCTTGCGGTTCTCCCTCCTGGTCCCGGCGCGGCATGAGGACGCGGTGCTGGGCGGCACCCTGGACTCGCTGGCCGCACTGGACCACGCGTCGTTCGAGATCCTGTGCATCGTGGGGCACGACGACCCGGGCACCACAGCGGTCGCCACCGAGGCGGCCAGGCGGCACCCGGGCCGGGTGCGGGTTGTCGTCGACCACTCCTGGCCAAAGAACAAACCCTCGGCGCTGAACACCGCCCTGCCGCACTGCACCGGCGACATCGTCGGTGTCTTCGATGCAGAGGACGAGGTCGCGCCGGGTCTGCTCAGCGCCATCGAGGCCACCTTCCATCACGATCGAGCCGACGTCGTGCAGGGCGGCGTGCAGCTCATGAACATCCACAGCAGCTGGTGGTCGCTGCGCAACTGCCTCGAGTACTTCTTCTGGTTCAGGAGCCGGCTGCACTACCACGCAGATCGCGACTTCATCCCGCTCGGCGGCAACACGGTGTTCGTGCGCACCGACCTGCTGCGCGCGGTCGACGGCTGGGACCCCACCTGCCTGGCCGAGGACTGTGAGCTCGGGGTGCGGCTGAGCTCGCTCGGTGCGTGGGTGAGCGTGGCGTACGAGCCGTCCCTCGCCACCAGGGAGGAGACCCCCGGCAGCATCCGTTCGCTGGTGAAGCAGCGGACCCGCTGGAACCAGGGCTTCCTCCAGGTCCTGCGCAAGGGCACGTGGCGAGGTCTGGCGACACGTCGCCAACGCGCGCTGGCCCGGTACACGCTCGTGACGCCGTTCCTGCAGGCCGCAACCGGCCTGCTGGTGCCGGTGTCGCTGCTGCTCATGTTCACCGCCCACACCCCCGCTCTCGTGACGCTCACCGGCTTCCTGCCCCTGCTGCTCGTGGTCGCCTCGGTGGCGATCGAGGCGGTGGGCCTGCACGAGTTCGGCCGTGACTTCCATGTGCCAGTACGACGACGCGACTACCTGATCCTGATCCTTGGGACGGTCCCCTTCCAGTGGCTGCTCGCCGTCGCCGCGGTCAGGGCGGTCCTGCGCGAGCTGCAGCACAAGCGTGGCTGGGAGAAGACGTCGCACAGCGGCGCCCACCGCGGCAGCACATCCGCCCCCTCCGCCCTCACCAACGCGACTGGAGCCTCCTGATGTCCCTGACCCAGCAGGACGTGCTGCCTCCCGCAGCCCGTCAGGAGCTCCTGCTGCGGCGCGCCGCGCCCGCCCCGCTCAGACTCGGTACGACGAAGCCGTCGCGTCCTGCCCATCGTCGCCTGCGTCCCTGGTTCACGGTCGCCGTTGCGGCGCTGGTCCTGGTCGCCGTGGGGATCGTGCACGCGCGGGGCATGTACACAGCACCTCTGCGCTTCGACGACGAGGGCACTTACGTCTCGCAGGCACGGGCGCTGCTCCAGGACGGCAAGCTCGCGCCGTACACGTACTGGTACGACCACCCGCCGCTGGGATGGATCCTGATCGCCACCTGGCTGGGCGGCCCCGGGTCGTTCTGGCACGCCCCCAACCTGATCGGGGGCGGGCGGCAGTTCATGCTCCTGTGCGACCTCGCCTCCGCCGGGTTGCTCATCGTCCTGGGCCGCCGCCTCGGCCTGTCGGTGTGGGCGGCCGCCGCCGCGGCTCTGCTGTTCGCTCTCAGTCCACTCGCCCTCACCTACCACCGCATGGTGCTGCTCGACAACATGGCGACTCCGCTGCTGCTCGCCGCGTTCGTGTGCACGCTGTCGCCGAAGAAGCACCTCCTGGCCGCGTTCGCCGGTGGAGTCGCCCTGGCCGCTGCCGTCCTCGTCAAGGAGACGACGGTTCTGTTCGTGCCGTTCGTGCTGTGGGCGCTGTGGCGCTCGGTGGCAGGCCCGACCCGTCGCATGTGCGTCATGGTCTTCTCGCTCGGCGTGGCGCTTCCGGTGCTGCTCTACCCGATGTACGCCGCGACCAAGGGCGAGCTCCTGCCCGGGAACCACCACGTCAGCCTGCTGCAGGGGATCATGTTCCAGCTGTTCGAGCGGCGGTCGTCGGGGAGCGTCTTCAACCCGGGCAGCGACGCGCACGCCGTCGTGGTCGGCTGGCTGGCCACAGACCCCTACCTCATCACGGCAGGGGCCGCGCTCGCGATCCCGGCACTCTTCCTGCCCCGGATCCGGCCCCTGGCCGCCGCCCTCGTCTTCGGCCTGGTTGCTGTGCTGCGACCCGGCTACTTGCCCGTGCCCTACGTCGTGGCGCTGCTGCCGCTGGCCGCTCTGGTCGTCGCGGGCTGCGGCGACACAGCAGTGCGATGGCTGTCTGCTCGGATGCGACCCCGCGCGGCCCGCGTGTCTCGGCGCGCGCTTTGCGGGGCCGCGGCTTCTGCGCTGGCTCTCGTGGCCGTCGGCGGGGTGGTGCTGACGGGTGGGGACCGCATCGCCCACGACTGGTACTGGCAGGACCGTTCGCTCATGGAGGTCAACTTCGACCGGCCTTACCTCTCCTCCTCCGCCTGGTTGCTGCAGCACGTCCCGCCGAGCAGCAAGCTGATGGTGGACAACGTGACCTGGACAGATCTGGTGCAGGCCGGCTACCCGCAGAAGAACCTGATCTGGTTCACCAAGCCCAACAACGATGCCGACGTCGACGGGGTCGTGCACAGCTGGCGCAACATCGACTACGTCGTCTCCAGCGACATCATGCGCACCTCGCTCGACGTCGGTCCGATCCTGCGTGATGCCCAGGCAAAGTCCTCCACCGTCGTTGCCTTCGGCTCCGGCAGTAACCAAATTCTGATCCGGAAGGTCAACAAGTGACCCTGACGTCGCCCCAGTCCGACAGCCGCGCCGAGTCGTTTGCCGACAGCCCCACGCTGTCGGTCGTCGTCCCGACGCGCAACGAGGCCGACAACGTCGACCAGCTCGTGAGCCGCACCGCGGCTGCCCTCGATGCCAGCCCCTGGAGCTGGGAACTGCTGCTCGTGGATGACAGTGACGACGACACCCCGGACCGCGCCCGGGCCCTGGGACGAGCCGGTGCACCGGTGCGCGTCATGCACCGGCGGCCCGGCAGCCGCGTCGACGGGCTGTCGGGAGCGGTCAGCAGCGGGTTCGGTGCCGCCCGCGGCCAGCTGATCGCCGTGATGGACGCCGACCTGCAGCACCCCCCGGAGGTGCTGCCCGAACTGGTGTCCGCCGTCGTCGCCGGTGCGGACGTCGCGGTCGGAAGCCGCTACTGCGAGGGGGCGGCACCCGATGCGACCGACGGGCTCGACGGCAGCTGGCGGCGCTGGGTGTCGCGCCTGTGCCGGGTTCCGGTGTGGCTCGTCCGTCCCCGGCTCCGCTCGGTGCGGGACCCGCTCGCCGGCTTCTTCGTGGTCCGCCGCTCCGTGCTCTCGGGTGTCGTGCTGCGGCCTACCGGCTACAAGATCCTGCTCGAGGTGCTCGTTCGCGGCCGATGGGACCGGACGGTCGAGGTGCCGTACCGCTTCGCCCCACGGGTAGCTGGAACCTCAAAGGCCGAGCTGCGACAAGGCCTCGTCTTCCTGCGCCACGTGCTGCGCCTGGCGGGTCCGGGACCCAGCCGAAGTTGACGCCGCTGCGGGCGGTCCTGGCTGGGGCCCTTCTGCTCGCGGTGTCCCCCATCGGCTGCGCATCGGCGGGGTCGCCGCCGTGTCGGCGCGAGCCGGTCACGGCACGGGCAGTGAGCCAGCTGCGTTCCTTCACCGACTGGTTGCACGCTCATCAGGTCCGTGGTGTCGTGGGCGAGGTCGGCTGGCCGGATGGCCCCAACGCGAAGCAGTGGGAGGCCGTGGCCTCGACCTGGTACGACGATGCGGTCTCGGCCGGGATCGGTACCTACGCCTGGGCGGCCGCGGAGCAGTGGCCGCCGAGCTACCGCCTCGCCATCTACCGCAGCCATGCCCCGGGAGCCGCGGGAGCCCGGCTGGACCTGGCCGGTCCGCAGGCCCGTCTCGTCACGCACTACCCGAGCGACGACGGCACCCTCCGTGGCGTCGCCCTCGCGGACGGGTCGTTCGGCGCGTCACTGGCTGACAACGCGCGCTACTCCTCGCAGCACCCCGGAACCTACGGAGCGGACTACCGCTACCCGTCAGCGGCCTCTCTGCAGTACCTGCACGCCCAGGGCGTCAGGAGCGTCCGGGTCGCGTTCCAGTGGGAGCGGCTCCAACCGCATCCTTCCGGTCCCCTCTCGCAGGTGGAGCTGGCACGGCTGCGGGAGGTGCTCACGTCGGCAGCGACGGCAGGGCTCAAGGTAGTGCTCGACCTGCACAACTACGGACGCTTCGCAGGCATGGGGCCCGACGGTCGCCGCCGCGTACTCGTCCTCGGATCCCCACAGCTGCCGGCAGCTGCCCTCGCGGACCTGTGGCGGCGACTGGCCGCCGGGGTGTCGGGTGCGCCGGCGTTGGGCGGCTACGGGCTGATGAACGAGCCCCACGACCTGCCGGGCGGGGCACGGGCCTGGGAACGCGCCTCGCAGCTCGCCCTGGTTGCGCTTCGCGTGGTCGATCGGACGACGCCGGTCCTCGTCGCGGGCTACGCGTCCTCCGGCGCAGCCTCCTGGGCCAGCCAGCACCCGCAACCCTGGTTGCCCGCAGCCGCCGGGCCGGTGCTCTACGAGGCACATCAGTACTTCGACCATGACGGCTCGGGGACCTACGCCCGCAGCTTCGCCGCCGAGCAGGCCGAGGCGACGCGGCAAGGCTGGGCTCGGTGCCCGTCCGACTGAGACTCAGCCGGCCAGCAGCACGGTGATCTCCTCGGCGGGCACCGGTCGACTGAACCAGAAGCCCTGCGCGCGGCCGCAGCCCAGCTCATGCAGGACCCGCAGCTGCAGCTCCGTCTCCACACCCTCCGCGACGGTGGTCATGCCCAGCGAGACCGCGAGCGCCTGAACGGCCTGCACGATCGCCGAGTCCTCGGCGTCCTGGCCGAGCCCGTCCACGAACGACCGGTCGATCTTCAACGCGTCCACGGGGAAGCGCTTGAGGTAGCTCAAGGAGGAGAAGCCCGTACCGAAGTCGTCAACACTCAGGCGCACGCCGAGCGTCTTGACGGCATGCAGCACGGCCAACGTGTCTTCGGCGTCGCGCATGAGCACGCTCTCGGTGATCTCCAGCTCGACCTTGCTGCGGTCGACCCCGCTGCGGTCGAGGATCTCCGCGATCCGGAAGACGAAGTCAGGCTGCACGATCTGCGAGCCCGAGAGGTTCACGGCCACGCTGAGGTGGGCGCGCTCCGGGTACGCACGATGCCAGGCCGCGAGCTGCGTGCAGGCATGTTCCAGCACCCACTCCCCCAGGGGCACGATGAGGCCGGTCTCCTCGGCGATCGGTATGAACTCGCGCGGCTCGACCAGGCCGCGCACCGGGTGCTGCCAGCGCACCAGAGCCTCGAGCCCGACCAGCGCGCCGGTCTTCACGTCGCACAGCGGCTGGTAGTGCACGCGAAGCTGCCCCTCGGCCAAGGCCCGGCGCAGCTCCACCTCGGTGTCCAGGCGGTCCATCGCCTGGGCGCGCATGGAGTCTGCGAAGACCACGGTCCGCGCACGACCGTCCTGCTTGGCCTGGTACATGGCAGCGTCAGCATCCCGCAGCAGGGAGCTGGCGACGTCGTCGCGTCCCGAGGACAACGCGATCCCGACGCTGACGGTCACGAACATCTCGGAACCGCGGACGGCGATCGGGCGACGGAGCTCGACCTGAACGCGACCGGCGATGGAAAGCGCCTGCGCCGGGTCGTCGAGCTCCTCGCAGAGCACGACGAACTCGTCGCCCCCGAAACGTGCGACGGTGTCGCTGGGCCGCATGAACGCCCTGAGCCGTCGTGCCACCTCGACGAGGACCTCATCCCCGGCCTCGTGACCGAGGCTGTCGTTGATGACCTTGAACCGGTCGATGTCGATGAACAGCACAGCGAGCCGCTGCTCATGCCGCTCCATCGTGGTGAGCCCGTGTGCCAGCCGGTCCACCAGCAGTGCGCGGTTGGGCAGTCCTGTGAGCCGGTCGTGAAGCGCCTGGCGGACGAGCTCCTCCTCGATCTCGCGGCGCTCGGTGATGTCCCAGCAGATTCCGACCATCCGCGCCGGCTGACCATCGGGGCCGGGTACCACCTCGCCCCAGCTCGCCAGGGTGCGCACCTGGCCGTCCGGCCACACGATCCGCTCCTCCATCTCGAACGGCTCCAGCGTCGCCAGCGCGTGCTGGTGCACGGCAGCCACAAGCTCCCGGTCGTCCGGGTGCAGCACGCCCATGAACGCCTCGTAGTTGGGCGTGAAGGACTGCGGTTCACGCGCGAAGATGCGATAGAGCTGGTCGCTCCACTGGTTGGTGTTGGCCGCAATGTCGAAGTCGTAGCTGCCGACATGAGAGATGCGCTGAGCTTCGACCAGGCGCCGCTCGTTGCGGACCAGCTCTTCCTCTCGCCGGCCACGCGCCATGCAGACACCGATCACCTCGGCGAGCCGGTGCGCAAAGGCCACGTCGTCCGCGTCGATCCGGCCGGCGGTCACGGCGAGCAACGCACAGGGCTCGCCACTGTCCCGCCGTACGGCGATGTCGATCGCCGACGCGGTCACCGTCGTCGCCCAGTCCTCCGGAACCGGACGCTCACCGTCTGCCGCACCGGCCGAGACGGCCGCGAGGGTCAGCGCGGTGCCCTCCGCGTTCAGGACGAACAGCGCCACGGTCGCACCCGGGAACGTCGCGGCACCCAGGTGGACCGAGTGGTCCAGCAGCTCTTGAACGGGCTTCTGCGTGGTGGCGAGGCCGACCAGGGCCTCCGAGCGCGCCAGCATCCGACGTAGGCCAGCCTCGACTCCCTGCACGCCGGCGCCCATCCCCCCTGACGTCCCTTGCGCGGATCATCGACTCGTCGTGGGCGGCCGAACATGGCCCAGGATGACTATCTCGACGAGGACGTCTCCAGCAAGAGGAGCGGTATGTGGCGTCGTGTCCGGCTCTGGTAGTCGACGTACGACGGGAAGACGGTGCAGGCGCGTGACCACCACCTCGCCCGCTCGGTGCCCGACGCCTCCCGAGCCGTCAGCAGCAACCTCACGCCCCGGTCACGGAGCTCGACCTGCGGATGGGCGAGCACGTTGAAGTACCACTGGGGATGTCGATCGGCACCGGCCATGGACGCCACCGCGGCATAGGCGCCGGCATGCTCGACCCGCATCAGGGGTGTTTTGCGCACTTTGCCGGTGCGGGCACCGAGCGTGGTCAGCAGGACCACCGGTCGGTCCCGGAAGGCCGACCCGCCGGTGCGCTCGATGTGCTCGACCTCGGCCCGCACCCACTGCTCACTGCTCGGCTCGTACTCCCCGCGAGGAACCACACCTGGAGTCTCCCAGTCCGCCGTACCGCGGCGCGACCCGGCGTGTCAGCATCGACGTATGAGCAGGTGGTGGGGTCGGCGGAAGGGACGTGGCCTGGGCCGGCTGCTGCCACGGCTGCGCGGGTTCCAGATCCCTGGCGCCACACCTCCGACCGTTCCTTTCAGGAAACCGCCCGTCTTCGACGAGCACGTGCGGGACGAGCCTCCCCAGGGCCCCGCGGATCAGCCCTGAGGACTTCGCAGAGCTGGTGACAACCCGCACAGCGACCTCACAGGCGGAGTTCAGGCCGGCGTCAGCGAACGCCACCAAGGTGTGCCGATGACCACCGCTGCCGCGCTGCCTCCGACCGCGGTGCGGGCCCTGCCCCGCACACCCACGTGGTGGCGTGATGCCACGCTCGGCGCGGCTGCGGCAAGCCTCGTCTTCGTGGTCGCTCTCTGGCTCACGGGCGGCGGTCTGAGCGCGCTCACGGGCGCCGGCACTGGCGTCACCAGCCTGGGGCGCCTCGCAGGTCTCGTCGGCAGCGACTTGCTGCTCATCCAGGTCCTGCTCATGGCCCGAGTGCCGATCGTGGAGCGGTCGTTCGGACAGGACGCGCTCGCGCGGGCGCACCGGGTGGTCGGCTTCACGAGCTTCAACCTCGTCCTGGCACACATCCTCCTGGTGCTGGTCGGCTATGCGGCTCTCGACCACCGCAACATCGTCAGCGAGACGGTGAACGTGGTCTGGACCTACCCCGGCATGCTGTTGGCCACAGCCGGTTTCGCCGCCCTCGTCATGGTCGTCATCACGAGCGTCAAGGCTGCCCGCGCCCAGCTGCGCTACGAGTCCTGGCACCTGCTCCACCTGTACGCCTACCTCGGTGTCGGTCTCGCTCTCCCGCACCAGCTCTGGTCCGGCAGCGACTTCGTCACCAACCCCCTGGCGCGCGTGTTCTGGTGGACCGCCTGGGGCGTCACCGCCGCGACCGTACTGGCCTTCCGGGTCGGCCTGCCGTTGCTCCGCAACGCGCGGCACCACCTCGTGGTGGACGGTGTCGTCACCGAAGCCCCCGGCGTCGTCTCCGTCCACCTCCGCGGGCGCGACCTGCACGCGCTACCGGTCCGTGCTGGGCAGTTCTTCGTCTTCAGGTTCCACGACGGACAGGGGTGGAGCCGCGGCAACCCGTACTCACTGAGCTCCGCCCCGGACGGCCGGACGCTGCGCATCACCGTGAAGGACCTCGGCGACGGCAGCCGGCGCCTGGCCGGCCTCAGGCCGGGCACCCGCGCCTTCCTCGAGGGCCCGTATGGTCGGCTCACCGCCGATGCCCGTACCAAGCGCAAGGTGGCGGTGCTCGCCGCGGGCATCGGGATCACCCCCGCGCTCTCCCTCCTGCAGGAGACCGGTGACGACGCGGTGCTCGTCTACCGGACCAGGAAGCGCGACGACCCGTTGTTTGCCGACGAGTTGGATGCCTTGCAGCGCAAGGGAATCCGACTCGTGCGCCTGGCGGGACCGCGGGCACAGCGACCCAGTTGGCTGCCCAAGCAGGCCGCCCACCTGAGCGACGCCGAGGCCCTGCACCGCCTCGTCCCTGACCTGCGCGAGCGCGACCTGTTCATCTGCGGAGGCACCGACTGGGTCAACGCCGCGGAAGCCGCCGCCAAGGCCCTGCCGAAGGCGCAGGTCCACGTGGAAAGGTTCAGCTGGTGAAGCGGATCGTCCTGTGGTTCAGCAGCACGGCGACTGCAGTGGTGCTGCTGTTCTCCTTCCACACCTCTACGCAGGGGGCGGCCGCGGGCGTCCGCAACAGCGCAGCTGCCGGCGTCGTGACGAGCGGCGGGACCACGACCGTCACCGGGACCTCAGCGGACACGCGGTACGGCCCTGTGCAGGTCCGTATCACCGTCTCCGGCGGCCAACTTGTGTCCGCGACCGCGATCGTCTACCCCACGGGCGGCCGGGACAGCGAGATCAACAGCTATGCCATTCCCGTACTGGACAAGGAGACGGTGGCCGCGAAGAGCGCCAGCATCGACAGCGTGTCGGGGGCGACGTTCACCAGCCAGGGCTACGTCCAGTCCCTGCAATCGGCACTGGACCAGGCGCACCTGTGAAGCGCTCCTGGGTCGAGCAGCTGATGGGAATGCCCATCAGCCTGCTCGCCCGGGGTCCCGATGCCCGCGATGACCGGGTGCACCTGGCCGTGCAGCAGGTCTACGCCGACCTCCGGGACGCCGACGCCACCTTCTCGCCGTACCGGCCTGACAGCGAGGTGAGCAGACTGGCGCAGGGCGAGGTCTTCGAATGGTCGGACGAGCTGCGCGAGGTCATGCAGCTGTGCGACGAGGCCGAGAAGCTCACCCGTGGGGCCTTCAACGCCCGCACCCCCGACGGGGTCTGGGACCCCTCGGGACTGGTCAAGAGCTGGGCTGCCGAACGGGCAACCCGGCACCTGGAGGGCCTGCGCGTCGACTGGTGCCTCAATGCGGGCGGCGACGTCGTGGTCGGCTGTCCCAGCGGCGAGCCCTTCCGAGTGGGCATCCAGGACCCTCACGATCCGGCCGGGATCGTCGCGGTCATCGAGCGGAGCTCCGGAGGGGTCGCCACCAGCGGGACTGCGGCTCGGGGCGCTCATCTGTACGACCCCGCATCCGGCGCCGCCGCCGGCGGCTATGCCTCCGTGACGGTGGCCGGCCCCTCGCTGCGCGTCGCCGACGTCCTCGCGACGGCCGCGTTCGTCCGCGACCTGACCGTCCTGAGCTCGGGTTACGAGGCGCTCGTCGTCCACCTCGACGGCTCCCAGAGCACCACCCCCGGCTGGACGAATGACAATAGTGTGGTTTCGTCACCCGATTGGGCCTAAGGAAGTCTCAACCACTGGTCGAGAGACACTCATGACCGATCTCCGCCTGCGTACCGGGCCGTCGCTGGCCTTCCGCCTGCTGACCGACGGCATCCCACTCAGCCTCCTCATCGACCTGCTCGACCCCGAGGGAATGAAGGTGGCCCTCGCCGGTGAGCTCCTCGGCTCCGACGTGGCCTGGGCACCCGCCCCTGCGCTCCCACGTCGCGTTGTGCGCACCGCCTGAGCCCTACTCTCTCCCGGTGATAGAGACCGAGGTCGTCGTCACCATCGACGGCCGTCCCCGCCCGGCTGTGGTGGTGGAGCGGAAGGACGAGCGCACGCTCGTGCGCTTCCGCGACGCCGGCGGCTTCCGCCAGCAGTGGGTGCCGACCGCTGATGTCGTCGCGGTCGAGGGCGCTACCACCCGCCGCCACCTGCTCAAGCCCGTCGGCCTCGCCGTGCTCCTGCTCCTCGGCCTCGCGCTCGTGCTCTATCCCGGCGGCTCCAACAAGCGCCTCGCCGAGACCACACCGACCGCCTCGGCCGCCTCCTCCCCCTCACCCTCCCCCAGGGCCACTGCCACGGCGAGTACGACGAAAGCCGTCCGGGCCGTGCTCTTCGGGGACTCCTTCGTGAGCGGGCGCGCCCTGGAGCGAGGCAAGCCCACCGCCGTACAGGTGGCAGCGAAGCTGCTGGGGTGGGACGCGACGATCCTCGGCGGTGACGGGACGGCGTTCACGACGGGCGGCTCGCGGGGCGGATCGCCGTACGGCGTCAGGCTCCGCCGCGAGATCAAGACGGCTCCCGACATCTTGCTGCTCCAAGGTGGCGCGTCCGACACCAACGCGACCCCCGAGCAGCTCACTGCCGCGGCCGGTGGTGCCCTCGACTGGCTCGCCAGGCACTACCCCAGCACCCGAGTCGTCATGCTCGGCCCGATCGCCATGGAACAGCCGCAGGACGGCCAGCTGGTGCGCGTCGACGGAACGCTCAGGAAGGTTGCGGCGGCCCACCAGGTCCGGTACATCGACCCGATCGCGCTGCACTGGATCACCGCGGCCAACTTCTCCGGCCTGATCTCCAGCAGCGGGTTCTACCCGAATGCCGCCGGCCACGCCTACCTCGGGCACAAGCTCGCCGAGGCCCTGGGCACGGCCTGAGGCCGGGGCTAGCGTCAGGGTCGCGACGACGACGGGAGCCACGACATGACGACACCGCTCATGCCGGCAGCGTTCATCGGTCACGGCAGCCCCATGAACGCCCTCGAGCGCAATCGTTACACCGACTCCTGGCGGGCTTTTGGCGCCGCCGTGCCCCGCCCCCGGGCGATCCTCGTCATCTCAGCGCACTGGTACATCAATGCCACCGCAGTCACGGCGATGCCGCGTCCCAAGACGATCCACGACTTCTACGGCTTTCCGCAGCAGCTGTTCGAGGTCGAGTACAACGCGCCCGGGCTGCCGGAGCTCGCCGACGAGGTGTCGGACGTCGTGAAGCCCAGCTGGATCGGTGCGGATCTCGACAGCTGGGGCATCGATCACGGCACCTGGTCGGTCCTCGTGCACGCCTTCCCGGAGGCCGACATCCCCGTGGTCCAGCTCTCCGTCAACGCCGCCAAGCCGCTCGACTACCACGTCACACTCGGCGCGAAGCTCGCCGCGCTGCGCGAGAGCGGTGTGCTGATCCTGGGCAGCGGCAACATCGTCCACAACCTGCACGGCATGAACCCACAGCTCCGGCACGACGGCTTCGACTGGGCGCGGCGCTTCGATGATGCCGCCAGGGCCTGCCTGATCGACGCGCCCGACCAGGTCACCGTGCTGTGCGAGCACCGCGACTTCCACCACGCCGTGCCGACGCCGGACCACTTCATCCCGATGCTGTACCTGGCGGGCCTCGCCGCCGCCGAGAAGGCGAAGCCCAGCGTGCTCGTCGACGGCTACGCCTACGGCTCGCTGTCGATGACCTCCTACACGCTGGACGGCGAGGTGCTGCCGCCCAGCTCCTCGGAGGACGATGCCGGCTCGATTCCCGAAGGGCCCCCACCGGACCAGACGAACCTCTAGCGTGGACCAGCTCGTCGGGCGCCTTGTGACGTTACGCCCGGCATCCGAGGCGGACGCCGATGCCTTCCGGGAGCTGCTCGCCCACCCCGGCGTGGCCAGGTGGTGGGGGGATCCCGACGACCAGCTCAGCGAGGTCCTCGCCCCGCCGGCTGACGTTTCGAGCTTCGCCATCGTCCTGGATGACGTGACCGTCGGCTTGATCCAGTGCTCGGAGGAGCCGACCGCGGAGTATCGGCACGCCACCATCGACATCGCGGTCCACCCGGACTGGCACGGCCGCGGGGTCGGCTCCGACGCCATCGCCACGCTGGCCAAGCACCTCATCCAGGACCGCGGCCACCACCGCCTGACCATCGACCCCGCCGCCGACAACGAGGTCGCGATCCGGGTCTACCGCCGGCTCGGGTTCCGTCCGGTGGGCATCCTGCACCAATACGAGCGCGGTGCGGACGGCACCTGGCACGACGGTCTGCTGATGGAGCTGCTCGCCGACGAGCTCCCCATGTTGTCAGCACCTCATTCGCACCCAGCCCCACCACGTGCTGACAACTCGGAAGGCCCAGGTGGGCGCGGTTAGGACCTGGTGGCGCGGTGCCCTTCCGCCCAGGTCAGGGCGTGGTCGGCGACCTGTTGCCAGCCCGGCGAGCCCGCCGTGAAGTGAGACCGTCCGGGGTACTCCTTCAGCTCGGTGACAGCGCTGGACTTGCGGTAACGGGTGAAGTTCTCCTTCACCATGGCCGGCGGGACGGTGTGGTCACCGCTGCCGGAGACGAGCAGGAGGGGCGCTCGACCTGCGTTGCGGAAGTTCACCTTCGTGGCCGCCCCGGGCAGCAGGTTGGCGCTGGCGGCCTGGAACAGCGGGCGGCCCGGGCACGGGACGTGGTAGCGGTCGTAGGCCGCGTTCGAGGCCTGCTCGCTGAGCGTGTTCGTGAACGCATAGTGCCACTGTCCGCGCGTCAGTCCCACGGTCTTCTTGCGGTTCGCCGGGTTGCTCAGAACCGGGAAGGACGACCGCAGCGCCGACACCGGCAACCGCAGCACCCCCCTGGGTGGTGCTGGGTGGAGAGCGACGCCGGCCGAGCCGAGGCCGCGGTCGAGAAGGATCTGGACCAGCAGACCGCCGAACGAATGGCCGATGAGGATCGGTGCCGTGTCGAGGGTGCGGACGAGCTGCTCGTAGTGATCGGCGACCTCGACGACGCCCAGCCCGTTCATGACGGACGGGTCCTTGCGGAGGGCTTCGACGTCGACCTCCATGCCGGGCCACCCGGGCGCGAGCACGTGGTAGCCCGCCTGGGTGTACCGGTCGACCCAGTCCTCCCAGCTTAGTCGCGTCAGCCACAGACCGTGGATCAGCACGATCGTGCCCTTGGTGCCACCAGCGGCCGTGCGCTCTTCAGTCATGTGGCTACCTCGTTCGAGGAGAGCAGTTGAACCAGGGGCGTCGGTCCCCTCAATACGTGCCCTGGGGCAGAAGCGCAAGAGGAACCTGTGCTCGAAAGACGAAGACCGTGAGCCCCACGATCTCCGTCGCGGTGTACGACGGCAGCCCCGCGCTCTCCCGGATCCGCTTCTCGTTCTCGGACCCGGAGAAGACCACGACTGTGGTCCATGGCGCGGCAGCTGCCCTCGTCCGGTACAGCGGGTATCGGCTCTGGCTCAGCGGGTCGGCGGTCACCCGCTCCCCGCTCTGGGCCGCGATGAGGTAGGAGACCCAGTAGTCCGCGTAGACAGCCCGGATCCCCTGCGACTGCAGGTACTCCACCAGCCTGGGCACGTCGATGGAACGTGCCCGTGCATAGCCGCGGCCGTCGCGGCGGAGGTCTCCGCCCTCACCCTCCCAGTGGTTGCCGTTTGCGGAACGGAAGCCGCCGGTGACCTGGTCGGAGACCTGGAGCGCCCAGCCGGCGAGGGCCAGCACGAGCACCCAACCGAGCCACTTCGCCCGTCCCAGCGTCGCGAAACCCGCCGCCAGCAACAGGAAGGGCACCGGCGCGAGGACAGCGCCGTACCGGAGCGACACCGGCAGGAGGATCGCAGTGGAGCCGGCGAGCACGACGGCGGCCAGGACCCCGACGGCGGCGACGGTCACCTGCTTCCAAGCACGTCGGCTCAGTGCGAGGACGGTGCCGCCCAGCACCAGTCCGGTCCACAGGAGCCCGATCACAGCCCGTTCCCACAGGGAGTCGGTGACCCAGGCGGAGGGCAGCAGCCGGAACACCACCTGAGCGGCGCGAGTCGGCACGTCGACCACGGACGTGCGAGGTGACGCCGCCGTCGGGCCGCCCGGGCTCAGGCTCGCCAGCAGCAGCGGCAGAGCACCGAGCGCCGCACCGACAAGCACGGCCATGACACTTGCGCGCCGGGCGCTCCGCCGCAGCAGGGCGAAGGCCACCGCGGGCACGACGAACGCCAGCCCCATCGGTGACGTCCAGGCCGCCAGGCCGGCCACGAACCCGAGCACCGCTCCCCGGACCGGGGACAGTCGCCGATCGTCCAGCGCGAGCAGCAGCGCCCCTGTGCCCAGGGCGACCGTCGGGCCGTAGAAGCCGGGGTCGCGGATCGTCAGCCACAGCAGCGCAGGTCCCGGCAGCCAGAGCAACGCGCCCGCGAGGTCGCCCGCAAAGCGCCCCCACAACCGCGCGCCGAGGGCCCGCAGCAGCAGGACCGCGGCGAACCACCACAGCGCCTCGACCACCTGCAGCACAGGCACACTCGGTCCGAAGACCCGGAAGGCGTCAGCTGCGGTCTGCTGCAGCACCGTCCCGCCGTACGACTGGCCCCAGAAGAGCCGACCACCGCCGCCGTGCCGCGCCATGAGGTAGACGACCGCCTGGTCGCTGTCGAGCCGACCACCCACCGAGCGGGCCACCAGGATCCGCAGGACTGCTCCCACCAACGCAGCCGCCCAGAACAGCCGCGACGAGAGGCGCATCAGGTGAGGACGGGCACGTGCGTGGCAGGTGACGCGGCCAGCTCCGGTTCAGCGGCATCGAAAGCCGGGTCTGCCCTCAGGAACACCGCGATGAGCAGCACCAGCATCACCGCCCGTCCCCACACGCCGATGACCAAGGCCTGCTTCGCCAGTCCGAAGTCATGGCCGAGGGAGAGCGCGTAGTACCAGCGGAACACCCCGACGTACGTGCACAGGTCAAGGAGCATGTAGCCGACCCACCAGCCCCAGCGCAACCGGAGCAGGCAGAAGAAGGGCAGCAGCCACAAGGCGTACTGAGGGCTGTGCGCCTTGTTGGTCAGCATGAAGACAGCCAGGATGGCGCCGCACACCTGCACGAACGGGAAGGCCCCCTCTGCCCGCGCCCGTAGCCAGCCCGCAGTGCAGGCGATCGCCGTACCGAGCAGGAGAAGTACCGGGATCAGGGTGTTGAGGTCACCGGTCGTGAGTGAGGGGAACCCCCAGAACCAGATGCTGTTGCTGGTGATGTCGGCAGCCCGTTCCTGCTGGAAGGCATACGGCGCCCACCACCCTCTGGGGCTGGCCAGCAGGAAGGCTCCGTTGATCACTGCGAAGACCCAGACGAAGGTCGCGAGCAAGGCACCTGCCCCGTTCCGGTCGCGCGCCGCGAGCCGATCGAGCAGTAGCGGGAGCAGGAGGAAGAGCGGCCAGAACTTCAGGCAGGCTCCGATCGCCAGCCAGCCGGCGGACCAGGTGTAGCGCTGCCGCCACCAGGCGTAGCAGGCCGCGACGGTCGCGCACACGACCAGCAGATCCCAGTTGTGGAACGAGTACCAGACCAGGGGTGGCGCGAGCGCGTAGAGCAAGGCCCGCCACCGCACCATCCGGGACAGCAACCACGCGGTGATGAAGGAGAAGGGCGCCAGCAGCAATGCGGTGAGCTGCAGGTAGCCGCCGTCATCGTGCACCACCAGCGCGGGAATCCATGCGAAGAGGCCAGTGAGGACGGGGTACTCGAGCGCTCCCCCGACCAGCTGGTGGTTGACCAGGTCGCCGTGGATGTAGGGGAACGGGTGGTCGTGCATCCCCCGGGCCAGATACAGGACCTGGATGTCGTTGCTGCACAGGTGGCTGTCGCGGAGCTCGTTGTAGTGGCCGATGCACTGGGCCTTGAGCAGGTACCCCGACAGGGTCAGAACGGCCACGCAGCCCAGCAGCACCGCGAGGATGCGCCGGGCTGAGAGGTTCATCCGCAGCAGGGTAGTTGGAGGGGAGAAGACGGACGTAGTGACCGGATCAGTTGGCACGCGAACGGCTGCTGTTACGAGCGCTTGGCGCGGCGGCTCGTCCACAGGATCGACGTTCCGGCGGCGAGCAGGGCCGTGCCGAGCAGTGCCGGTGAGATGAGATCTGCCCCGGTGAACGGCAGAACGGCCGCTGGCGGCCGCGATGCGGCAGACGGCTCGACGTGGACGGTGACGCGGACGAGGCTCCTGCTGCCGTCGGCGTGGACGAGGCCGACGACGAGGAGGTCGGCACCGATGAAGCCCGCCCTCGGGGTGTAGACGAGCTGGCTGTTGACGATCCAGGCCGCTCCGTGCCCGGGGACCTGGGAGATGACGATGCTGCGTGCGCCGCTGGAACCCGGGACGGACACGGTCTTGCTCGTGTCCACCTGCGTCGTGGTGCTCATGGCGGACACGGGCACAGCCGTGACGCTGAAGGCTGTGGTCGCGGTCGCGGGCAGGTGGCGGGAGTCACCGGAGTAGACGGCCGTGACCGGGTATCCGCCGAGCGGCAGCGTGGTGCTGGTCCGGCACGCGGTCGCGGGAAGCGTGGCCGTGCACAACGTCCTCGCACCGGAGGTGAAGCGGACTGTTCCGCTCGCGCCGCCGGGCAACCCGGTCACCGCGAGCCTGGCCGAGCTGCCGCTGCTCATCGACGGAGAGCTGACGCCAGCCTTGATGCTCGTGGACTGCTTCGTGACGGTGAACGATGTCGTGGCCGTCCGGGTGGTGTGGGTCGCGTCGCCTGAGTACGTGGCCGTGACCGGGTAGGACCCGGGGGTGAGCGTGGGCGCCGTGCCACAGGCCGTCGCCGGCAGCATCACCACGCACAGCGTGTTGCCCCCTGAGGCAAAGCTCACGGTTCCGGTCGCGGCGGCGGGCAACCCGCTCACCGACAGCGTGTCGGAGCTGCCGTAGGCCAGCGACGGTGCGCTGACCGCCGCCGTCATCGTTGTCGTGATCTTGGTGACGGTGAAGCTGGTTGTGGCCGATGCTCCGGTGTAGTTGGCATCGCCGGAGTAGGTCGCAGTCACCGGATAGGTGCCCACAGCCAGCGTCGTCGGGGTCGAGCAGCTGGTCGCGGGCAAGGTCACGGTGCACAGCGTGTTTCCACCGGAGGTGAACGTCACCGTGCCCGTCGCGCCGGATGGGACACCGATGGCTGCCAAGCTGTCTGAGCTCCCATAGGTCACTGCTGGACTGGCCGCCGCGGCCGTGATGCTCGTAACTGCCTTGTCGACGGTGAAGCTGGTCGTGGCAGCGGCACCGGCATGGTTGGCGTCGCCTGAATAGGTTGCTGTGACCGGGTAGGTGCCCAGGGCGAGTGACGTGGACGTTGAGCAGCTGGTCGCGGGCAAGGTGGCGGTACACAGCGTGGTCGCGCCGGAGGTGAACGTCACCGTGCCCGATGCCGCAGTCGGCACCCCGCCGAAGGCGAGGGTGTCCGCCGTGCCGTAGGGCGTGGATACCGGCGTGGCGGAGGCGAAGAACCCGGGCGCGGCCAGCTGGTCGACGGTGAAGGTGGTCGTGGCCGACGACCCGATGTAGTTCACGTCGCCGGAGTAGGTCGCGGTCACCGGGTAGGTGCCCGCAGCCAGCGTGCTAGGCGCGCTGCAGGAGGTAGCTGGCAGCGTGGCGGTGCAGAGTGTCGTTGCGCCGGAGCTGAACGTCACTGTTGCAGTTGCACCGGACGGCAACCCGCTGAAGGAAAGGGTCTCGGCGGTGCCGTAGGCGACCGTCGGCGAGGCGACACCCGCTGTGATGCTGGTGGCGGCCTGGGTGACGTCGAAGCTCGTCGTGGCAGACACGTCGAGGTAGTTGTCGTCGCCTGAGTACTGAGCCGACACCGGGTAGGACGCTGCAAGGAGCGTGCTTGCCGTGCCGCACGACGTGGCCGGCAGCGTTGCGGTGCACAGCGGGATCGCGCCCGACGTGAACGCGACCGTTCCGGTCGCATCGTTCGGCAGCCCGGTCACCGACAGCGTGTCCGAGCTGCCGTAAGGCACCGACGGTGAGCTGACAGCAGCAGCCATGCTCGTGGCCGTCACGACATGGAACGACGTCGTGGCCGTCTGGGTGAGGTAGATGCCGTCCCCTGAATAGGTGGCAGTGACCGGGTAGGCCCCGAGCGGGAGCGTGGTCGCGGTGTTGCAGGACAGGGACGGCAGGGTCGCGGTGCACAGGGCGGTCGCGCCTGACGTGAACGCGACCGTCCCCATCGCGCTGCTGGGCAACCCGGTCACCGATAGCGTCTCCGAAGTGCCGTAGGGCACCGATGGGGCGCTGACGGCCGCCCCGAAGGGCGTGACCGTCACGTTCCGGCTCGCGGTCGCCGGATTGCCGTCGTTCGAGGAGACCTTGGAGCTGATCGTGTAGGTGTCCCAGGCCGAGGACGAGAGCGTCACGGGGATCTTCAGCTCCGGCAGGGTGCTGCCGGCGGCCCACGAGGACGCGGTGGTGGTGCAGCTGACCACCTGCCCGGTCGTGCTGCAGGTGTAGTCGGGGGTGCTGGGGGCGCCAGGGGTGATCTGGGCGGGGAAGGTGGTGGTGACGGTCGCGGGTTGGGTCTCCGAGGCCTGCGCGGCATCCAGGCTCGGGGTGACGGACACGATGGCCTGGTTGCCGGCCACGAACGCGCCGTTCTGGTTGTCCGTGAGCGCCAGCTGGTACGACGGGAGCGGACCGTTGAGGGTCGCCGAGACAAGCGTGTTGATCTCGTGGATCTCGTTGAAGACGCCAGTGCCACCCGCCCAGCCGAAAGTGAGCTGGTGCGGCAGGCCGGTACTTGCGTCGTAGTAGCTGGAAGGGACGTTGTTGGTCCCGAGGTCGGCCGCCGTCGGCAGGGCGCCGGTGAGCGACTGAGGCGTCCCCCCGAGCGGAGTGACGTGCATCAACCAGCTGTTCGCACCCACGGTCAGACCCGAAGCCGTGGTGGTCGCCGCACCCGGGTTGACCACGATCTCCACCGGCACGGCCACCGGACGGGTGGTAGCGCCGGGGGCATCCATCGGCGCGTTCGTCGGCGCCGTGCCCAGTACGCAGTAGCCCGTCATTCCGTTGCCCGGACCACGCACCGTGAGGCTCTGCACCGCCGGCGTGGTGTAGGGACAGTCCGAGCCGCCGAAGTTGCTCGACGCGAAGTTGCCCCAGACGTCCAGACCGAAGCCCAGATACCCGTACTCCACCCCGGGGAGGCCCCGGTCCTGGGTCGGGCTGTAGCCCAGCGAGCCACCGAGCGGGGCGGTCACCGTCGGAGGAGCCGGGTTCGTGGGATCGGTCACCGCGAGGACGAAGCTGATGCCGTCCGCGCCCGAGCCGTTCCACTGGTAGCTGTCGAACTGAACGTCCAACCCCTGCCACGCGGGCAGGCTGGTGGTGTTGTAGACGGTCCCCACCTGCATGTTGTCGTTGCTGGTGAGCCGCAGCATGCCGCTTCCAGACGGATCTAGCGCTGTTGTCGAGCAGGCCTTGATCGGCAGCTGGGTCGTGTCGCTCCCCGCGGTCAGACAGGCGTTGTTGATCCCTGCCGATGGCAGGAACCACCCGCTGCTCGTCGACGTGGAGCCGCTGAACGCCTCCGACGTCAACCCGGTGACGGTGGCGGCCTCCGCCGCGCCCACGGTCGCCGCGAAGACGCCCACGGTCACCACGACCAGCACGGCAACGCTCCGGGTGAAGCGGCCAGCCCCTGAGCCCTTGACCATTTCCGTCCTCAACGTCGGTTGGTTATGGCGAGGCAGGCAGCCGGGGGCAGTGCCATCGAAGCGGCCTCCAGAACTGGCCCCATGGCCTGCGGGCACGACCCATGCCTACGTACGTATCTCGTCGCGGCGCCACCGAACTTTAGAGAGCGACTGCCCGCCGCTCTGCGCGCGACACGCGCCGATGATCGACGTGACCCGGCCTTTCCGGCAGGGACACGAACGAAAGCCCCATCGTTACCCAAGCCAGACAACTGGGGTGCCCGCCCAGACCGGGCGGCGACCGTACCGTCTGACCTGCGGCGTTGCTTGCTCCCGCACCTGGACTCGAACCAGGAACCGTTCGATTAACAGTCGAATGCTCTGCCAATTGAGCTATGCGGGAATCGCCGGTGAACCGGCCTGAAGACGATAGCGCAAGGCACCGGTAGCCCTCCCAGCTTCCGGGTAGGGGAACACGAGGGACGACCTGGGAGGTTCCGTGATCAAGAAGTTCACGCTGCTCGCCGGTCTTGGCCTTGGCTATGTGCTGGGCGCCAAGGCAGGCCAGGAGCGCTACCAGCAGATCAAGAGACTGGCCGACGACCTCATGGGCCGCCCGGAGGTGCAGCAGGCGACCAGAGCATTTCAGCACACCGCCAGCGACCTCGTGGGCAAGGCCAGGGAGGCTGTGCACGAGGAGGTCGACAAGGTCACGAGCAAGACCGTCGACCTCACCGACAAGACGCCCGCCCAGGAGCCCTCCACCATGAGGGTGACGCCGTGAGCGGCCGCATCCCCGAGCCGCCGAGTCCGCTCGAGGACGAAGGCGTCCCCGACCAGATCGGGCTGACGCCGGAGCAGCGCGCGACGGGTCAGGACGAGGGGTACCTCGAACCGCCCCACGATGAGCCCATCGCCGCAGACGAGTACGGCACCACGGCCGAGGAGCAGCACCACGGGGAGCCCCTGGACATCCGCCTGCGGCGCGAGCTGCCCGACCTGCCGCACGCCGTCATCCCAGACGAGCCCTTCGCCGAGCGCGCCGGCCAAGGGATCGGGCGTCTCGTCGAGCCGGACGAAGGCAGCCACGAGGACACCGAGAAGGACCTGATCGCCTGGGACGTCGGCACTGACCTCGGCGGGTACTCCGCCGAGGAAGCAGCTATGCACCCGGTTGACCCCGACGACCTCTGACCATCCGGCTGCGCCCGCCACGCAGGGCGGCGTGCAGGCGGCGGTGCGGAACCTGCTCCGGGCGTCTGCGACACAGGCCCTGGCCAGCCGATCCGCCGATCTTCCACGCACACCCCCTACCGTGGGCGCGTGACGTTCCCTCGGCTGGCATGGCTGGCTGCCCTGCTCGCAGGCCTTCTCTTCGTCCCCACGGCCTCCGCGGCTGGGCGGCCCCAGGACGTCACCTGGCATGGCAGCCAGATCCACCTGTACGACGCGCAGGCCACCGGTCGGGACGGCGCCGGGGTGATCGTGGCCGTGCTCGACAGCTGGATAGACGTCAGCCACCCAGACTTCGAAGGCCGCGCCCGGGCGGCGGTTGACTGCGTGGGGGGCGCCTGCCGCGAAGGCCAGACTCGCGACTCCTGCACGCACGGCACGCACGTGGCAGGAACGGTGGCCTCCTCCTCGTTCGGTGTCGCCCGCAAGGCCATCCTGTTGCCCGTCCAGGTGCTCACCGCCGACAGCAAGGGCGAGTGCACTGGGACGCCGGACGACGTCGCCGCTGGTATCCGCTACGCGGTGGCGCACGGCGCCAAGGTCCTGAACCTCTCGCTCGGCCCGGATGTCCCTGGCCTCGCATCGTCGAGCGCGATCCCCACAGCCGTCCACGAAGCCGCCGCCGCCGGTGCGGTGGTCGTGTTCTCGGCCGGCAACGCCGATCTGCCCGTCGCGCAGTCCTACGGCTCGGACGCGCTGGTCGTGGCGGCCACCGCGCGCAACGGCCGGCTGGCGAGCTACAGCCAGCACGGGGCCGGTGTCTCCGTCGCTGCCCCTGGCGGCCAACCCGGGCCCAGCGACTCCTGTACTCAGGCCATCTGCATCACGTCCCTGTACCCAGGGCGGCGCTACGCCGTCGCTGCCGGTACCTCGATGGCCGCTCCCCAAGTGAGCGGCCTCGCGGCCCTGCTGTTCGGCCAGGACCCCCACCGCCCACGGCAGAACGTGATGGACCGGATCACCGGGACCGCCCACCCGCTGGCCGGCGCCGGCTCGGGCCTTGTCGACGCGAAGGCCGCACTGGACGTCATGACCGCAAGCCCCAAGCCCAGCTCCCGGCCGGTCGTGCAGGTCCACCGCACCCCACCTCACGCGCTGCCGCCCACCCCCCGACCCCCGGTCTGGACTCCGCCCACGCCGAAGCCGGCAGCCACGCCCTCCGTCGTCGCCGTACCGCCGTCGAAGCCGTCGTCGAGCGCGTCGCCGGCGGCCGTTCCCCAGGCGGTGCGGGCGGCGACGCCCGACCAGATCCCGCGGCCGCTGGCCGCCGTTGCGGGCCTACTGATCCTGCTAGCCGGGACAGGTGCTGTGGCAGCGCGGCCCACCCTGACGCGACGTTGACAGGTCACCGAGGTGCGAGACCCTCGCCTCATGCAGACTTCCTGGTACGCCGTCCGCTGTGTCTTCCGTTCGATGTGGACCGAGACGCCGGACGGCGTGACGCCGGGCGAGCAGTTGTACGAGGAGCGCATCACGCTCTGGCAGGCAACGTCGCTCGAGGAGGCGATCGCACTGGCCGAGGCGGATGCGCTCGACTACGCCGACGACACGGACGAGTACCTGGAGATCTGTCAGGCCTACCAGCTCGACGACGGGCCGAAGCACGGCGCCGAGGTCTTCTCGCTGATGCGGTCGAGCCGGCTCGAGCCGGACGAGTACCTGGACGCGTTCTTCGATACTGGGACCGAGCGCCAGCAGATCGTCGAGGACTGACGGCCCGGTGACACGTGTCTACCTCGAGGTCGGGAAGACCTGGGTCTTCGCCTGCGCGATCGACCTGCCTGGCTGGTGTCGACGCGGCAAGGGTGAGGAGGCCGCCCTCGAGGCCCTCCTCGACTACGCCGACCGGTACCGCGACGCCGTCGGTCCCGTCGGTCCCGTCGAGGTCGGCGAGCTGCAGGTCGTCGGTCGCCTGCCGGGCACGATGACCACCGACTTCGGTGCACCGGATGCGATCGGTCCTTGGGACTCCGAGCCGGTGTCCGCGGCTGAGCGCTCTCACCTGGCCGACGTGCTCACGCGCTGCTGGCAGACCTACGACGAGGTTGTCGCCCAGTCTCCAGCGGAGCTCCGTAAGGGTCCTCGCGGCGGGGGTCGGGACCGCGACAAGATGGTCGACCACGTGCGCGAGGCGGAGCGGTCCTACGCCCGCAAGCTCGATCTCCGTGTGCCGCCACGGACGCCCTGGGCGGAACAGCGCAAGGCGCTCGTCAAGAGCGTGGAAGCCGGCACGACGACGGGTGCCTGGCCGCTGAGGTACGCCTGCCGTCGCATCGCCTGGCACGTCCTGGACCACGCCTGGGAGACGGAAGACCGCTCCCCGTAGGCCTGCTCGTGGGTCTGCTGTTGTTCTTGAAGTTCCGGCTGCCCTGCCGATGGCTCTCTGCATGAGCAGAACGCTCAAATATCTCAGGAGCCCAAGTTGACCAGTAGGACGTGGTCCGTGCGGAACTTGCCCATCGCGTTGAAGGTGCAGTCCGCGGTACTTGCCGGCGTGCTGGCGCTGTTGGTCGTCGGCGTCTGCGGGGAGCAGGCGCTGCAGGCTGTGAACTCGCGCGCGGGCGGGCTCTACGACCACTCCGTGCGGCCGTACGGGCAGTTGGCCGACCTCAGGGACATGGAGGGTGACACGCGCGTCGCGATCCGCGACTACCTGCTCGCCTCCGATCCCCAGCAGCGGGCCTCCCAACGGAGCCAGATGGCAAACACCGATCGCCAGCTGGACGGCGACATCCAGGACTTCCTGGCGCAGGGGAGAGTCCAGCTCGGTGCCCGTCAGAGCCTGATGGCGACCTTTCAGGCCAAGCTGGTGGCGTTCCGGCAGGTCCGCGACACCGGACTGCTTCCGATGGTCGACCGTGGTGACCTCGCCGGGGCTCGTGCGCTGCTGAACGGCGCGCTCCAGGCAGCTGAGGACGCCATGAGTCAGCCGATGGACGACCTGCTGACGCAGGAGGACGTGGCGGCGAAGGCGCAGAAGTCAGCGGCCGAAGCGAGCTACCAGGCCGGTCGTCGCCTGATCCTGATACTGCTGATCGTCGGCGGCCTGGGCGCGGCAGCCCTCGGGCTGCTGGTGGCTCGCAGCGTGTCGCGTCCGGTACGGGCTGTCATGGAGGTCCTGCGCCGCGTCGAGCAGCAGGACCTCACCGGGCAGGTCGACGTCCGCTCCAGCGACGAGATCGGTCAGATGGGCGTGGCTGTGAACGGGGCCATCAACACGCTTCGGACCACGATCGAGACCGTCACCCGCAATGCGGCGTCGCTGAACCGATCGAGCCAGGACCTGACCACGGTGGCCCACGACCTAGGAGAGTCGGCCGAGCAGGCCAACCATCAGGCGGAAGAGGCGTCCGCAGCTGCCAGCCAGGTCTCTGGCAGCGTGCAGACCGTGGCCGGCGGTGCCGAGGAGATGGGAGCCTCCATTCGCGAGATCGCCCAGAACACGAACGAAGCCGCGCGGGTCGCAGGAAGTGCCGTCGAGGCGGCCAGAAGTGTCAACGACACGGTTGCCCGGCTCGGGGCGGCCAGCGTCGAGATCGGCGACGTCGTGAAGCTCATCACCAGCATCGCTGAGCAGACCAACCTGCTCGCACTGAACGCCACCATCGAGGCGGCTCGGGCCGGCGAGGCGGGCAAGGGCTTCGCGGTGGTGGCCGGCGAGGTCAAGGAACTCGCACGCGAGACAGCCCGGGCAACCGACAGCATCTCCGCCAAGATCGAGGCCATCCAGGGCTACACCACCGGGGCTGTCGAGGCGATCGGCCAGATCTCCATGGTCATCGACCAGATCAACGACTACCAGACGACGATCGCGAGTGCCGTCGAGGAGCAGACGGCGACCACCAACGAGATGAGCCGGTCCGTCAGAGAGGCCGCCGACGGATCCAGCCAGATCGCCGACAGCATCGAGGGCGTCGCCTCCGCGGCCGCCACAACCACGGCCGCCGTCCTGGAGACCCGCCGGGCTGCCGACGAGTTGCTCGCCATGAGCGCTGAGCTCACCGAGCTGGTCGGTCACTTCACGGTGTCCTAGCTGGCCGTAGCCGGGCAGCTGGCCGCGGCGCGACAGGGGGCAGCGCTGATCCAGCTGCTGAACCTCGTCGTAGCTGGCGTTGGTGTACCTGATCGGCTCCACGCATCCGCGGGGATCGCGTCGATCGCCTTGCGGACAGGCGGAAGCGGCCGGGCGGTGATCGACAACCGGGCCTTGTGCCGCAGGCCGCGCGACGGTCGGATTGGTAGTACGCCAAGTCCGGCCGGGCGAACCGGTGGGCACGCTTCGCGGTGTTCGTGCTGCCCATGTCGCTGCGGCTGAAGGTGGCGCGGGCGGTCGCGATGCTGCCACGCCAGCGACTGCTGGCCGGGACGCACGAGCCGTACGGCAGCTCAGCGATCATGGCGTGACCAGCGCAGTCCTTGAGGACGAGGTGGATATCGCCGGGGCTCCTGCTTGTACTGAGGCCCGGATCCAGCGTGTTCGTCGTTCTTGAGGGCGGGCCGTAACCCGCGGATTACGACCCGCCCCTTCGAGCTACTTCAACGGCGGATCCGGGCTCACTCAGGCTTCGGGAAGCGCGGCGTAGTCGCGCTTGACCTTCTTGTACCACCCCATCCCTGAGATGGGGTGCTTCCATCTGCCCTTCATGTCCTTCAGCGCGCTCTCGTGCGTGTCGTCACCCGCGGCGACAGCGTCGTTGAGGTGACGGTCCTGCGCCTTGATGACCTCGTCCGCCGTGGTTCCCTCGAGCAAGAAGTCGCACGGTCCACCCAACTGCTTGCAGGTCATGGCCTTCATGGGTCGCTCCCTCATCGTGGTTCTGCCATCACGTCTTGGTTCAGACTACGGACGAAGCCATCACCGACCGGGGCGGCGAGGTGATCTGCGAACCCGCCGATCATGAGGGCCCCTGTCGGACCCCCTGGACGCTCGTGTCTGCGCCGCTGAGTGACCTCGACGGGGCCCAGCAGGGGGGGCTTGGCGTTCCCTCATCGAACAGGACTAGGCCGCGTACGACTTTCGCGGGCCAGCACGCGTTACCTGCACCGAACGGACCGAGGTTCTACGTGGCCCAGGACTCACAGCGAGCTGAGGGTGGATCATCTGGCGTGCACCAACCAGAAAGGAAACGCCCTTGTCTCGGCTCCCACGACCGTCACCGGCTTCCCTCGACCCCGACCAGCTGACCCTGTACCGGGAGATCGCCCAGGGACGACGAGCTGCCGTCCCGCAGTTGTTCGCCCTCACCGACCCGGAGGGCGGCCTCAACGGGCCCTTCAACGCGATGCTGCTGTCGCCGCCGGTCGGTGCGGCGCTGCAGGCGCTCGGCTCCGCCCTTCGCCACTCGACCAGCCTCTCCCCACGCGTTCGCGAAATGGCGGTCCTCGCTGTGGCATCCGCCTGGGACAGCGCCTTCGAGCGCTACGCGCACGAGCCGCTTGCCGGAGCCGCCGGTCTGTCCCACCAGGAGATCGCCGCCCTGTCGTCCGGGGTCGACCCCGGCTTCGTCGACCCACCCGAAGCCGCCGCTTTCCAGCTCGTGACGGTTCTTCTTGCAGGGGGGAACCTGGACGACCCCACCTACAGCGACACCGTGAACGCGCTCGGAACGCGTGAGGTGTTCGAGCTGTCCACCCTCGTGGGGTACTACTCCACGCTTGCCCTCCAGCCGCGGGTGTTTGCCGTCGGTGCGCCCGACTAGCGTCTGGCAGCCTTCGTCGACAGCGTCCAGGCACCTCCGGGGCGTTAGGGCACCGTCGCTTTTCGCGACGACCACGGCAACGTCAGCCGATGGTCCGACGCAACCCGTCGAGCATCTGCTCGGCCTGGGCTCGCAGCGCCGGGTCCCTCGGGTCGGTCCCCTGCTCGAACACCAGCTGCCACTCCAGCAGGTCCTCGCCCGGCACCCTGCGCCCGACCAGCCTGACCGCCCCCTTGGGCTGGAGCGCGCGCCGGTCCGACCAGCCGATGCTGGAGGTGACCCGCGTTCGTACCGTCTCCGCGAGCCGCCCGTCCTCCACCAGCTCCCAGCTCCGGGTACGGCCGGCCCCCTCGACCTCAGAGGTCTCGATCAAGGTGAGGGTCGACGGCCGCCACACGACGCGCTCCACCCTGGTCCAGGGCAACCTCTCGTCCCCGACGTACAAGCTCGAGGCCGTCGCGACCAAGGGGAGACCTGAGTCGGTCAGCCCCCAGGCCAACCGACGCTCATCGGTGGCCAGCGAGCGGACGGCATCGGGAACAGCGCTGCGACGGAACCTCACAGCCCGTTGATACCGGCCTCACGGAAGGCCCGCACGGTCTTCTCGAGCGCGATGAGCTCGGCGTAGGTGCGGTTGTAGAGCTCGGTCTCCTCCACCGGGTTGACGCGCTGCAACCGGCTCTTGAGCTCCGTCGCACGCCGGGTGGCGGAGTGCATCTGCAGCTGCGTGAGGGTGGCCTGGGCGTAGCGCGGCAGCTCCCAGTCGGTGAGCGGGGCCTCGACCGCCAGCGCCATCAGGGCGCTGCGGACAGCGTCGTCCAGCGCTGCCTCCAGCAGCTGCCCGACCCAGGCCTCTCCCCCAGCCGCCGACGCCACCCCGCCGGCCTTGCGGATCGCCTCCTGCACCTGCTTGTGCGTCTCGACCTGGAAGACCTCGTCGTCGAGCTCGTCGAAGATGGGTGCGACCGTCACCGGTGCTTGTACGGCGAGCTTGAGGGTCTCCCGTTCGAGCTGGACCAGCGCGGCATCGGCCGTCGGCCGAGGCGCCACCCGGCGCTGACCGGTGGTCCGGTCGCCGGAGAGCTCGCCGACCTTGCTCACGACCGGCTCCACCTCCATGCCGAGCCAGCCGGCCAGTCGGCGCGCGTACTCCGGCCGCAGCGACCGGTCCTTGATCTTGGCGACCAGCGGGGCCGCGTGGTGGAGCGCCTGCACCCGGCCCTCAGCCGTCTCGAGGTCGAAGCGGGCGAGCCCGGCCTTGACCGCGAACTCCACCAGCGGCACCCGTGCCGTGACGAGGTCGCTCACTGCGTTGTCGCCCTTGGCGAGCCGGAGCTCGCAGGGGTCCATGCCGCCGGGGCTCACCGCGATGAAGGTCTGCGTGACGAAGCGTTGGTCGTCGCCGAACGCCTTAAGGGCCGCCTTCTGCCCGGCCGCGTCGCCGTCGAAGGTGAAGATCACCTCGCCGCGGAACTCGTCCTGGTCCATGAGCAGCCGCCGGATCACGGCGATGTGGTCGGCACCGAACGCCGTACCGCAGGTGGCGATCGCAGTGGGCACGCCCGCAAGGTGGCAGGCCATCACGTCGGTGTAGCCCTCGACCACGACCGCCTGCCGCCGACGGGCGATCTCCTTCTTGGCGACGTCGAGGCCGTACAGCACGCTCGACTTCTTGTAGATCGGGGTCTCGGAGGTGTTGAGGTACTTGGGGCTGGTGTCCGCCGGGTCGGTCGAGAGCTTGCGTGCACCGAAGCCGATCACCTCGCCGCCGATGTCCCGGATCGGCCACAGCAGCCGGAACCGGAACTTGTCGATCAGCGAGCCCTTGCTGCTCTGTCCCGAGAGCCCGCCGGCGAGCAGCTCCTCGCGCGTGAAGCCCTTGCTCTGCAGGTGCTTGGTGAGGCTGTCCCAGCCAGAGGGTGCGAACCCCACGCCGTAGGTCTGCGCCGCCGCCTGGTCGAAGCCGCGCTCGGCGAGGAACTGCCGGCCCACCACCGCCTCCGGGCTGCCGAGCTGCTCCACGTAGAAGGCCGCGGCGACCTTGTGGGCCTGCAACAGCCTGGTGCGCTGGCTGGTGCTGCTCCGCGCCGCCTGCCCGCCCTCCTCGTACTGCAGGTCAACGCCGTAACGACGGGCGAGGTGCTCGACAGCCTCGGGGAAGGACATGTGGTCGTGCTTGGTGACGAAGCTGATCACGTTGCCGGACTCGCCGCAGCCAAAGCACATGTAGTAGCCGTTGGACGGGTTGACGTTGAACGACGGCGTCTTCTCGTCGTGGAAGGGGCACAGGCCCTTCAGCCGCCCAGCGCCGGCGTTCCGCAGGGACACGCCGGCTTCGGCGATCACCTGGTCGATCGCGGCACGCTCACGGACGAGCTGGATGCTCTCGTCCCGGATGCGGCCTGCCACGTGGGCAGTCTAGGTCCGCGGCCCAGCCGTCAGCCGGGTGTGCACACCCAGAGCCGCCGCGTCGGTGAGCGCGGCCACCTGGTCGATCACCACCCGCAGCCGGGCGCGGTCGTCCGCTGCCTGTTGCCACTGCTCCCGGAAGAACGGCTCCAGCTCCGCCGGCGCACGGTCCGCGAGCAGCGCGACCAGCTCCTCCACGACCTCGCGTTCGCGCGCCTGGATGGCCGCCGCCTCGGGGCGGCCCATCACGTATCTCATCGTGACCGCCTTCAGCAGCGCGCACTCCGCCTGCTCCAGCGCCGGAACGACGAGGTCCGCGGCATAGCGGCAGAGGTCCTCGTCGCCGAAGCGGTCGCGTGTGGCCACCTCGGCGGCCCGGCAGAACCGTCCGATCAGGGTGCTGGTCGCGGTCTTGAGCTCTGCCTGGTCCCGCGCGCTGCCCCTGTAGTCGCCCGGCCACCACGGCTCGTCCAGCAACGAGATGTAGATGCCCACCAGCTCCGCGACGGGGATCTCGGAGTAGTGCTGTGCCGCCAGCTCCGCGACCGCGTACCGCTCGTCGGGATCGCGCAGCTCGGGCAGCTCGATGAGCCCGCCGACAATGCCGTCCTCGAGGTCATGCACGGAGTAGGCGACGTCATCGGACCAGTCCATGACCTGGCTCTCGAGGCACCGCTGCTCCCCCTCGATCCCCTCCCTGACCCACGCGAAGGCCTCGCGGTCATCGTCGTACACGCCGTATTTCTTGCGGTCGTCCCTGGTCCACGGGTACTTCGTGGCCGCGTCCAGCGCCGCCCGGGTGAGGTTCAGCCCGGCTCCCATGAGCTTGACCTCGAGCCGGGTGAGCAGCCGGAAGGACTGCGCGTTGCCCTCGAAGCCCCCTGCCTTCTCGGCCGCGACGTCCAGGGCGATCTCGCCGTTGTGGCCGAAGGGTGGGTGGCCCAGGTCGTGGGCGAGACAGGCGGCGTCCACGAGGTCAGGGTCCGCTCCGAGCGACGCCCCGAGCTCGCGGCCGACCTGGCTGCACTCCAGTGAGTGCGTGAGCCGCGTCCGCGGGACCAGCGCCTGCATGCCGGCAGGTTCGACGACCTGGGTCTTGCCCGCCAGGCGGCGCAGCGCCCCGCTGTGCAGCACCCGAGCCCGGTCGCGCTGGAACGCCGTGCGTCCCTTGCGGTGCTCCGGTTCGTCCACGCGCCTCTCACGGGACGCCTCGTCGTAGACCACACCTTGCATCCAACTACTTTCGCCTGCGCGTGACGACCTGCCGGCGTCGAAGGTTGCCCTCAGCCGGTGACAGCCCGGTACGGCGACGCCGTACGACCGCCGCACCCAGAAGCAGCAGCAGGGCGGCCCCGGGGAGGGCCTGGTCGAGTCCGGTGGCGGCCAGGACGCCGCCCGTCCCACCGCCGGTCCTCGGCAACGTCACCGGCTGGGTCACCGGCTCCGCAGCCGACGCAGCAACCCGCGCCGACGCCGCGGAGGCCGTTGGGGCCAGGGCCGACTGACCGCCGACCTGCTTCGCCCAGACCACCCGCCCCTTGCTCCCGCTCGTGAAGCCGGTGTTGTCGGAGTACGCGATCTGCGCCATGCCGTCCTTGCCGATGGCAAGCTCCATGAAGTCGGCCAGGCTCCGGTCGCCGCCCAGGATGCAGAGCAAGCCGTTGAGGCAGATGTCGCCTCGGTGGATGGGGTTCCCCGGCGCCACAAGGGCGCGCGTGATGGTCGGGTGCGCTGAGGTCGCGTTGCGCACCTGGGCGAAGTGGATGTCCCACACCGAGGCCTTGTCGGCCGGTCCACCGCCGGCGGCCGCGCCATACCAGGCGATGTCGAGCACCCCGGCGGCCCCGGCTGCTCCGGTGGCGTAGATCTGCGCTCCCGCGGCGAGCGGGTTGTCGTCGACCTTGACCGGCCCGCTCCAGGTCTTCGCCTTGTCCGTGGACACCACGTAGTAGGTGTGGAAGTGACCCTTCGAGCCCTTGTCGGAGTTGAACAGCACGTAGACGTTGCCGGCCTTGTCGATCGTGCCCCAGGGAAAGATGGCCCCGGTGGTGCTCAGGCCGTCGCTCGCCACCGCGTACCGGTTGCTGAAGCTGGACGCCCCCGGTCCCTTGTGCGCCACCACGATGCCTCGGGTCTGGCCGTACGGCGGGGTGGAGCTCGTCGCGTTGGTCTGCGCGTCCGAGACCGAGTACACGACGTAGAGGTCCTTGTTGTCGGGGCTGACGAGCATCGGACCGCTGAAGGTGTTGCCGCCCTGGTCGACCAGCGAGGCGGGGTCGCCGGGTCGTCCCGCACCGGTTCCGGGCAGGGCGAGCTGGTCGGGTCCGTTCACCGGTTGCGCGGCGAGCGTGGTCGGCCAGGTCAGGCCCCCGTCGTTGCTCTGGGCGTAGAACTCACCTTCGGCCGCGAAGTCGTGGTAGACGAGGTAGGCCGTCTTGCCGTCCTTGGAGTGCGCAAACCACTGCCGGTCCTGCTCGACTCCCGCGGTCTGGGTGCCCTGCCAGGTCTTCCCGTAGTCCTGGGAGTACCGGATCGCGGAGTCGGTGATCTCCAGGTCGGCGTTGAGCAGGGTCCCGTTCGGCAGGTAGTCCAGCTCGCAGTCCCCGCCGCCGTTCGTGCTGTTGGTGTGCGACGTCCCGAAGGTGTGCCCGTCGTCGTTGGAGTACCAGTCGCTCGTCTCCCCCGCGCCGCCGGGGACGCAGACAGCGATGTGCTTGCCATCGGCCGACAGCGCCAGTGACGGCTCGCCGTACGCCTTCTGGTCCTGCAGGACGGTACGGCGAAACGTGAGCGGCGCCGTGGCCGCCTGCGCCGGCGTGAGGAGGGGGATCCCCACGCCGACGAGGCAGATGGCCGTCGTCAACACGAGGGGGGTCGGCAGACGTCGGGTCATGCGCGCCAGATTCGTCACTGACCGGCGATCTCCTGCTGCCGACGGGTCAGTCGAACAGTCGGTAGTAGAGGTAGGCCGCGGTCTCCCGGCCGACGTACCGCAGCTCGGTTCCTGTGGCCGCGACGGCCGGGCCGGTCCGGACTGGCGACGTGAAGGCGGTGATGCCGAGGTCGGTGGCCATCCGACGCGACCGCATTGAGTGCCACGGGTCGGTGACAAGGACGGCCGACGTCCAGCCCTGCTTGGCGAACTCGCCCTTCAGCGCCTTCATGGACTGCAGCGTGTCGCGGCCCACACCGATCGCCACGACCGCCGCCACGCCGTGCGTCTTCAGGTACGCGGCCCCGGCCTGCGCCTCCGTGAACCGGTCGCCCGGGGCTCCGCCGCCCACCGTCACGATCCGCGAGGCGACGTGCTCGTCGTACAGCTGCTTGGCGTGGTCGAGCCGGGCCTTGAAGACGGCGCTGGGCCGTCCGTCGAACTGCGACGCACCGAGTACGACGATGGTGTCGGAGCGCGGGCGGCTGTCCTGGCGGGCGACGTACCAGACCCGGCCGGCCGTGCCGAGCACGACGGCCACCAGTGCGAGCACGATCGAGGCGAGGATGCGCCGGACCGTCTTGGAGAACAGCAGCAGGAACACGACTACCGGGTGTCGCTCGCCGTGGCCTCGAGCGAGGCACGACCGGCCTCGAGACGGGCCACTGGCACCCGGAAGGGCGAGCAGCTGACGTAGTCGAGGCCGGCCTCGTGGAAGAAGTGCACGGAGTCGGGGTCTCCGCCGTGCTCACCGCAGACACCGAGGTGCAGGTCACTGCGGGTGGCCCGGCCCTCGTCGACCGCGGTCCGGACCAGCCGCCCGACGCCGTCACGGTCGATGGACTCGAACGGGCTGACCCCGAAGATGCCCAGGTCGAGGTAGCGGCTGAAGAACGAGGCCTCGACGTCGTCGCGCGAGAACCCCCACGTGGTCTGGGTCAGGTCGTTGGTGCCGAAGGAGAAGAACTCCGCGGCCTCGGCGATCTGGCCGGCCGTCATAGCGGCTCGCGGCAGCTCGATCATCGTCCCGATCGGGGCTGTCACGCCGACCTCGGCCAGGATCCGTTCGGCCTCCTCGCGGACCAGCTCGAGCTCCTGCACGGCACCCACCAGCGGCACCATGACCTCGGGGCGCGGATCGAGGCCGTCGTCCTTGAGGAGCTTGGCCGCCTCGGCGAGGGCGCGCACCTGGAGTGCGAACAGGCCCGGGATGACCAGGCCGAGCCGGACGCCGCGCAGCCCGAGCATCGGGTTCATCTCGTGGAGGCGACGCACCTCCTCGAGCAGCCGTACCCGGACCGGCTCCGGCGTCTCCCCCTTGGCCTCGGCCACCGCGATCTCGACCGTGAGCTCGGTGAGGTCGGGCAGGAACTCGTGGAGTGGCGGGTCGATCAGACGCACCGTCACCGGCTGACCGTCCATCGCGCGCAGGATCTCGACGAAGTCATCACGCTGGGGCGGCAACAGCGCGGCGAGCGCCGCCTGCTGCTCCGACTCGGTGTCGCTGATGATCAGCGTCTCGACGAGCTTGCGCCGCTCGCCCAGGAACATGTGCTCGGTGCGGCACAGACCGATGCCCTCGGCGCCGAAGCGTCGGGCCCGGGCGGCGTCCTCGCCGGTGTCGGCGTTGGTCCGTACCTTCAGCCGGCGGACCCCGTCGGCGTGCCTGATGAGCCGGTGCACGGCCTGGACGAGGTCGTCGCCGTCCTCCGAGGCCAGCGAGCCCTCGAAGTACTGCACGACCGGGCTCGGTGTGACCGCGACCTCGCCGGCGAAAACCTCACCGGTGGTCCCGTCGATGGACAGCAGATCACCCTCGCCGACGACGGTGCCGTCTCGCAGCGTGATCGTGCGCTCGGCGGTGTCGATCTCCAGCTCCTCGGCACCGCAGACGCACGTCTTGCCCATGCCACGCGCGACCACCGCGGCGTGCGAAGTCTTGCCGCCACGGCTCGTGAGGATGCCTCGGGCAGCGATCATGCCGGACAGGTCGTCGGGGTTGGTCTCGCGGCGCACCAGCACCACGTCCTCGCCCCGGGCAGCCCACTGGACCGCGACCTCGCTGGTGAAGACGGCCTTGCCGACGGCGGCTCCCGGTGAGGCACCCATGCCCTTGGTGAGCTTCCGTGCCTGGGACGTGTCGCCGAACTTGGGGAACATCAGCTGCATCAGCTGAGCGCCGGTGACCCGCAGCAGCGCCTCGTCCTCGCTGATCAGGCCCTCGTCGACGAGCTGCGTCGCGATGCGGAAGGCTGCCCCTGCGGTGCGCTTGCCCACCCGGGTCTGCAGCATCCAGAGCTTGCCGCGCTCGATCGTGAACTCGATGTCGCACAGGTCGCGGTAGTGGTGCTCCAGCGTCGCCATGATGGTCATGAGCTCGTCGTAGGCGGGCTTGTCGATGCCCTCCAGCTCCTGCAGCTGCAGGGTGTTGCGGATACCCGCGACGACGTCCTCCCCTTGGGCGTTCTGCAGGTAGTCGCCGTAAACGCCCTGGGCGCCGCTGCCCGGGTCACGGGTGAAGGCCACCCCGGTGCCGGAGTCCATGCCGAGGTTGCCGAACACCATCGTGCAGACGTTGACGGCGGTGCCCAGGTCGGAGGGGATCCGTTCCTGCCGTCGGTAGAGCCGGGCGCGCTCGCCGTTCCAGGAGTCGAAGACCGCCTTGGTCGCGAGCTCCATCTGCTCGCGCGGGTCCTGCGGGAACTCAGCACCCGTCGCCTTCAGGACGATCGCCTTGAACTCGTCGACCAGCCCATGCAGGTCGCGGGCATCGAGGTCCAGGTCGTGGACCGTGCCCTTGGCCTTCTTGGCCGCCTCCAGGGCGTGCTCGAACAGCTCGCCGTCGACGCCCAGCACCGTCTTGCCGAACATCTGGACCAGCCTGCGGTAGGAGTCCCAGGCGAACCGCTCGTTGCCCTGCCGGGCGAGCCCCTCCACCGAAGCGTCGTTGAGCCCGATGTTGAGAACGGTGTCCATCATCCCCGGCATCGAGAACTTCGCACCGGACCGGACGCTGACCAGCAGCGGGTCGTCGGCGTCCCCGAGCTTCTTGCCCATCTTCGCCTGGAGGGCGTCCAGGTGCTGCGTCACCTCTGCCGCGAGCTCGGCCGGCACGTCGCCGTTCACCAGGTAGGCGGTGCACGCCTCGGTCGTGATGACGAACCCAGGAGGCACGGGAAGACCGAGATTGGTCATCTCGGACAGGTTGGCGCCCTTCCCGCCGAGCAGGTCCTTCATGTCCCGGCTGCCCTCGGCGAAGTCGTAGACGTACTTGGTCACGCAGCCTCCTCTGAACCCTGAACGAAAGTGTTACAGCCCCGTGATACGCAGCCTTACAGAGGCCCGAGCTTGTCGTTCAGGTACCTCTCGACCTGGTCGAGGGCGACTCGGTCCTGCGACATCGTGTCGCGCGACCGGACCGTGACGGCCTGGTCCTCGAGGGAGTCGAAGTCGACCGTCACGCAGAACGGCGTACCGATCTCGTCCTGCCGCCTGTACCGGCGGCCGATCGCACCGGCGTCGTCGAAGTCGACGTTCCAGTGCTTGCGCAGCGACGCCGACAAGTCGCGGGCGACCGGGCTGAGGTCGGCGTTGCGTGACAGCGGGAGCACCGCCGCCTTCACGGGCGCCAGGCGCGGGTCGAGCTTGAGGACGACGCGCTTGTCCATGACGCCCTTGGCGTTGGGTGCCTCGTCCTCGGAGTACGCGTCGAGCAGGAACACCAGAGCGCTCCGGTCCACACCCACCGCAGGCTCGATGACGTACGGCGTGTAGCGCTCACCGCTCTCCTGGTCGAAGTAGGACAGGTCCGCGCCGCTCGCCTTGCTGTGCACGGTGAGGTCGTAGTCGGTGCGGTTGGCAATGCCCTCGAGCTCACCCCACTCGTTGCCCGTGAAGTTGAACCTGTACTCGATGTCGACCGTGCGCGTGGAGTAGTGGCTGCGCTTCTCCGACGGGTGCTCGAAGAGCCGCAAGTTGTCCGGGTTGACACCCAGGTCGGTGAACCAGCTCAGCCGGGTGTCGATCCAGTACTGGTGCCACTGCGTGTCCTCACCCGGCTTGACGAAGAACTCCATCTCCATCTGCTCGAACTCACGGGTGCGGAAGATGAAGTTGCCGGGCGTGATCTCGTTGCGGAAGCTCTTGCCGATCTGCCCGATGCCGAACGGCGGCTTCTTGCGCGCGGACTGTTGGACGTTGAGATAGTTGATGAAGATGCCCTGCGCCGTCTCGGGCCGCAGGTAGGCCAGGCCGCTCTCGTCCTCCACCGGACCCAGGTAGGTCTTGAGCAGACCGCTGAAGTTCTTCGGGTCGGTGAACGTGCCGCGGTTGCCGCAGTTGGGGCACGCGATCTCGGCCAGCGACTTGCCCGGCTGCGCCTCCTCGAGGTGGTCGGCCCGGAACCGCTTGTGGCACGAGGTGCACTCGGTCAGCGGGTCCGTGAACGTCGCCACATGGCCGGACGTCTCCCAGACCTCGCGGGCGAGGATCACGCAGGAGTCAAGACCGACGACATCGTCACGGCCCTGCACCATGGACTTCCACCACTGGCGCTTGACGTTGTTCTTGAGCTCCACCCCGAGCGGGCCGTAGTCCCACGAGGCCCGCAGACCGCCGTAGATCTCGGAGGACGGGAACACCAGGCCTCGGCGCTTGCTGAGGCTGACGATGGTCTCCATGCGGTCAGGCGACTTTGCCATGAGTGCTCCAGTCCGGCTGGCGGTCGGCGGGTGGATGATGACCTTACGGCCTCAACCTCACAGCGCTGCAGCCGGATCCCGTCACAGGTCGCTGACAGCAGGCCCGGAGCTCTCACCGATCCGGGTGCTGCCGGCGTCCGCCGCCCGCCGGCTGGGCAGCGCCACGCCTGGCCGCGCGAGATCCTCGGAGAGCAGGACCTCGAACGCGCTGGGCTCGTCGCGCCCGAGCCCGAGGAGCGGGGCGGCGTCGACCTTGACGTCGTACGCGGACAGGCTGCGCCGGTAGGCACCGACGCCGTCCCACTCGGTGGTGAGCACCCAGGCGGTCGGGTCGTCCGCAGCTCGGCCGACGCGGCCCCGCACGAAACCGGGGCAGGCTGCGAACGCCGCGAGGGCCACCTGGGCCTTCGGCAGGAAGGCGGGGGCCTCCCCTTCGGGGATGTCGAAACGGGTCACCACGAGCACACGTGGCAGGCTAGACCGGTGAGCACGTTTCGTCGCCGCGTCGAGGTCCAGGCCGGTCCTGCTGTCATCCTGCTGGCCCGGTTGCCCCGGATCGTCCCCTTCCTCCTCGTTGCGGCACTCCTCGTGGGCGGGTTGCTGACCCGCGGTGCAGTGGGCGCTCTGCTGCTGCTCGTGCTGTCTGGGTTGCTCGGGCTCCTGCTGCTGTTGGGTTGGCCCGCGCTCAACACCCAGGCCCGGGCGCTCCGCTCAGCGGTGGTGGCCGCCCTCGTCGTCCGCGCGGTGCTCTTCCTGCTCTGAGCTCCGCTGCCGTGCCTGGCACGGGTTTGCGGAAGCTCGACCGCGCTTGGCGACGGTGGAACTTCCCTGAAGATGGCACCCAGGGAGGGGCGGCACGTCCGTCAGGCGAAAGGACCGACGGCTTCGACGAGTTCCACGACGTTGCCCTCCGGGTCGGCCGTCATGCCGCGACGGGCGCCCAGCAGGACCGCGGACGGCTTCCACGGGTGCCCCGCGTGCCGGAGGTCGAGGACGACGGCGTCGAGGTCGTCGACCGCGAGCGCGAAGTGCTGCGACGGGTGCTTCTCCCCGTCGCGCTCAGACACGTGCACCTGCGTCGTCCCACCGGGGAGGTCGAACCAAGCCCCTTCGGGCGCCGGCGCCTCCTCGGGCTTGGCCACCCGTGTCAGACCGAGCAGCTCGTAGAACGGCACCACCGCATCAGTCCGACCAGGGGGCACGACCACGTTGACGTGGTGGATCCTGGTCACGGTGCCAATTTAGGCGAGCGCACCTCGTTCGGGACAGCCCCGCCGTACCGGCGGTCGCGGCTGGCGTACTGCTCGCAGGCACGCCAGAGCACGCGGCGGTCGACGTCCGGCCACAGCTCCGGGACGAAGACCATCTCGGCGTACGCCGACTGCCACAGCAGGAAGTTGGACGTGCGCTGCTCCCCCGACGTCCGCAGGAACAGGTCGACGTCGGGCATGTCCGGCTCGTCGAGGTACCGCGCCAGCAGCCGCTCGTCGACCTTGTCCGGCTTGACCCTGCCAGACGCGACGTCGTGCGCCAAAGCCCTTGCGGCGTCGGCGATCTCGGCCCGTCCGCCGTAGTTGACGCACATCGTCAGCGTGCACACGTCGTTGTGCCGGGTCAGCTCCTCGGCAGCCTCCAGCTCGTCGATCACCGACTTCCACAACCGCGGCCGCCGCCCGGCCCAACGGACCCGGACACCGAGGGCGTGCATCTCGTCGCGACGGCGCCGGATGACGTCACGGTTGAAGCCCATCAGGAAGCGGACCTCATCGGGGCTGCGCTTCCAGTTCTCGGTGGAGAAGGCGTAGGCCGACACCCACCCGACCCCGAGCTCGATCGCCCCCTCGACCACGTCGAACAGCGCCGCCTCGCCGGCCTCGTGGCCGGCGGTCCGCGGCTGCCCGCGGTCCTTGGCCCACCGGCCGTTGCCGTCCATGACGATGGCGACGTGCCGCGGCACCAGATCGGGCGGAATGGGCGGCGGCACCGCTCCGGACGGGTGGGGGGCAGGCCGGGCGTGCTGCGTGCGCTTCCTCACCGGCGCTCCACCAGCGGCAGCGACCGCAACCCTCGCTCCAGGTGCCACTGCAGGTGCGCGGCGACCAGGCCGCTGGCGTCACGGCGGGTACGGGTCTCGGTCGCTTCGGCAGCCTCCCACTCCCCAGCCATCAGGTCAGCCATGAGGGCCAGCGTCGCGGGAGGAGGCGATGCCGCACCCGCCGGGCGGCAGGCCGCGCAGACGACCCCTCCCGCGGGGACGGAGAACGCCCGGTGCGGGCCGGCGGCACCACAGCGCGCGCAGTCCAGCAGTGCGGGCGCGTAGCCGGAGACCGACATGGCACGCAGCAGGAAGGCGTCCAGCACCAGCGAGGGGTCGCGCTCGGTCAGCGTCCGCAGGGCGCCGATCACCAGGAGGAACAGCCGCAGCGCCGGCTCGCGCTCCTCAGCGGTCAGCCGCTCGGCCGTCTCCAGCACCGCCGTCCCGGCTGTGTAGCGGCTGTAGTCGCCCACCAGCTGCTCGCCGTAGGCAGTGAGGCTCTCGGCTTGCGTGACGATGTCGAGGTTGCGACCGGCGTACAGCTGCACATCGACGTGGCTGAAGGGCTCGACGGAGGCACCGAACTTCGACCGGGTACGGCGAACCCCTTTGGCGACCGCCCTGATCCGGCCGTGCCGACGCGTCAGGAGGGTGATGATCCGGTCGGCCTCACCGAGCTTCTGCACGCGGAGCACGACGCCCTCGTCGCGGTAGAGGCTCACAGCTCCACGCTAGTCCTCGAGCCTCCCGCACGCCGGTCGGCACGCGCGACCTAGGCCTGGTGGCAGACCGCCTCCAGCACCAGGCCGAACGGGTCCTGCCAGAACGTCGCGTAGTAACCGGCGTGGTACTGCGGGAACTCCTGCGGCTCGTGGACCACGACGCTGCCCAGCCCCGCCACCAGGTCGCGCACAGCCTGCACAGCTTCCCGGGTCGAAAGGGTGAAGGCCAGGTGCTGCACGCCTGTCGCCGTCGGCGAGTGCACCCGCGGCTCGGCAGTCCGGTAGAAGAACACCATCGCCCCGGAGGTGCCGTCGACCGGCTGGTAGGAGAACTGTTCCTCGGTCGCGAAGAAGGGCTGGTAGTCAACGGCCGGCATCACGACGTCGTAGTAGGCCCTCGCCGCGGTCAGATCCGGCACGTTGATCCCGAGGTGGCCCAGCGGCATGGCTAGAAGCCGAGCTTCTTGAGCTGCTTCGGATCGCGCTGCCAGTCCTTGGCCACGGTCACCCGAAGGTCCAGGTAGATCGGCGTCCCGAGCAGGGTCTCGATCTGCTTGCGGGCTGTGATGCCCACGTCCCGGAGGCGGCTGCCGCCCTTGCCCAGGATGATGGCCTTCTGACTGTCGCGCTCGACGTGGATCGTCGCGTAGACGTCGAGCAGCGGCTTGTCCGGCGGCCGCTCGGTGCGGGGCAGCATCTCCTCGATGGTGACGGCGATGGAGTGCGGCAGCTCGTCACGCACGCCCTCGAGGGTGGCCTCGCGGATCATCTCGGCGGCGAGGACCTGCTCGGGCTCGTCGGTGAGCTCACCGTCCGGGTAGAGCGCCGGCCCCTCGGGCAGCCGGCTGACCAGCAGGTCGGCCAGCAGCTGCACCTGGAAGCCGTCGACAGCGCTGGTCGGCACCACGTCGGCCCAGTCGGCGAGGGCGCTGACGGCGAGCAGCTGCTCGCCGACCCGGTCCTTGGTGGCCAGGTCCGTCTTGGTCACGACCGCGATGACCGGCGTCGAGACCTGGGACAGCTCGGCCGCGATGAACCGGTCCCCCGGCCCGATCTTGTCGTCGGCGGTGACGCAGAAGCAGATGACGTCAACGCCCGCGTAGGTCTCGCGCACCAGGTCGTTGAGGCGCTCCCCCAGCAGCGTCCGTGGCTTGTGCAGCCCCGGGGTGTCGACGAGCACCAGCTGGGCGTCGTCGCGGTGCACGATGCCGCGGATCGCGTGCCGGGTGGTCTGCGGGCGCGAGGAGGTGATCGCGACCTTCTGCCCGATGAGGGCGTTGGTCAGCGTCGACTTCCCCGCGTTCGGACGGCCCACGAAGCACGCGAAACCCGACTTGAACATCAGCTGTGCCGTCGCTCGCGGAGCTCGCCGTCGGGGCCGGCCACCAGCAGTGGGGTGCCGACGCCGAACTCCCGCAGCAGGGCGAGGTCCGCATCGGAGACCAAGGACTCGGTCACGACAACCGCGGCCTCGAAGGACCGCGCGCCACTCGAGGCAGCGGCGGCGATGGCCGCCCTCAACGCAGACGTCGTGAGGCCCGGGTCGGAGTTCTCCACGGTCGCGGCCGCATAGGTGCGACCGTCCGTGTCGCGGACCGCAGCCCCCTCGGCCACCCCCGTGTGGGGCACGTGAGCGCGCAGGCGGGCACCCCGGGCCAGGGTCAGGATCTTGCCGTCCTCCGCGCCGAGCTCAGTCACTGCGCTTGTTCCTCTTCCTTTTCCTTCTTACGACGGACCAGGACCGTGCCGATCTGGTTACGGCGGCCTTTCGCGCTCTCCGCGACGAGCACGAGGCCGTCCACCTCCACGGTGGCACCGGGGATGGGCACCCTGCCGAGCAGGCTTGCCATCAAACCACCGACGGTCTCCACGTCCTCGTGCGGCAGCTCCACGCCGTACAGCTCCTCGAGGTCCTCGACCGGCAGGCGCGCGGTGATGCGCACGCTTCCGTCGTTCAAGGGCTCGACCGGCGGGGCCTCGCGGTCGTACTCGTCGGTGATCTCGCCCACGACCTCCTCGACGATGTCCTCGAGGGTGACCAACCCGGCAGTGCCGCCGTACTCGTCGACGACGATGGCGATGTGGCCCAGCTCGGTCTGCATCTCGCGCAGGAGCTCGTCGATGGGCTTGCTCTCGGGCACGAACACGGCCGGCCGCATGACCTCCTCGACCTTGACCAGGCCACCGCCCTCGGTGCGCTCCTTCTTGACGAGGTCGCGCAGATAGGCCACTCCCACCACGTCGTCGGTGTTCTCGCCGACCACCGGGACACGGCTGAAACCGCTGCGCAGCAAGAGATTGAGGGCCTGCTTGACCGTCTTGTTGCGCTCGATCACCACGATGTCGGTGCGAGGGACCATGACCTCACGCACGATGGTGTCGCCGAGCTCGAACACCGACTGGATCATGTCCCGCTCGGACTGCTCCACGACGCCGCGCTGCTGCGCCCGTTCGACCAGGTCGCGCAGCTCCGCCTCCGAGGCGAACGGCCCCTCGCGGAAGCCCTTGCCCGGGGTGAGGGCGTTGCCCAGCAGGATCAGCAGCGACGGCAACGGGCCGAAGACCCTCGTCAGCGCCATCACCGGGCCGGCGCTCAGGAGCGCGACCCGCTCGGCCTGCTGACGGCCGATGGTGCGCGGCGCGACACCGATGAAGACGTAACTGACGACCGTCATGACGGCGACCGCCATGACGACGGCCGAGGAGCCGTGGACCCGGTCGATGCAGTACGACGTGACGATCCCGACCGCGGCGATCTCGCATACCAGGCGCAGCAGAAGCAGCAGGTTCAGCGAACGCGGGCCCTCGCGCAGCAGCGTCTGAAGGCGCAAGGCGCCGTGCCGCCCGTCGGACACGAGCTCCTCGACCGCTACGCGGGAGATGCGCGCGAGAGCGACCTCGGCGCACGCAATGGCCGCCGCCACGACGACGAACAGGGCGGCCACGACGAGCGGGACCAGCTGGGTGGTGGGGCTCACGCGCCTCGAGACGCCTTCCAGGAGGCGAGCAGCTTGGCCTGCAGGCCGAACATCTCCGCGTGCTCCTCGGGCTCGTGGTGGTCGAAGCCCAGCAGGTGCAGGACACCGTGCGTGGTGAGCAGCTGGAGCTCGTCGTCGGTGCTGTGACCGGCCTCGACGGCCTGCTCCTCGATGAACGGCGGACACAAGATGACGTCACCGAGCATCATCGGCCCCTGCTCGTCGGGCCCTTCCTCGTGCCCGTGGCCGGCGCCGCGGGAGCCGCGCAGGTCCAGCTCGTCCATGGGAAAGGCCAGGACGTCCGTGGGTCCCGGCTCGTTCATGTACTGCACGTGCAGCTCGGTCATCAGCTCGACATCGGCCACCAGGATCGACAGCTCCGCCAGCGGCGAGACCCCCATCGCGTCGAGGACGTGCCGGGCGACCCGCATCAGGGACGCCTCGTCGACGTCGAAGTTCGACTCGTTGAGGATCTCGATGCTCATCGAGAACCCCTCCTGGAGTCATCCCGGCGGCCTGGGCCGCGGACCGGACCGCGGGCCTGCTCGAGCTCGGCGTCGTACTGCGCGTAGGCGTCGACGATGCGGCCGACGAGGCGGTGGCGAACGACGTCCTCACTGGAGAGGGTCGAGAAGTGCACGTCCTCCACCCCGTCCAGGATGTCCCGCACGACGCGCAGGCCGCTGATCGTGCCGCCGGGGAGGTCGACCTGGGTCACGTCACCGGTGACGACGATCTTCGATCCGAAGCCGAGACGGGTCAGGAACATCTTCATCTGCTCAGCCGAGGTGTTCTGGGCCTCGTCCAGGATGATGAACGCGTCGTTGAGGGTGCGGCCGCGCATGTAGGCCAGCGGCGCGACCTCGATGGTGCCGGCCGCCATGAGCCTCGGGATCGAGTCCGGGTCGAGCATGTCGTGCAGCGCGTCGTACAACGGCCGCAGGTAGGGGTCGATCTTGTCGAACAGCGTGCCGGGCAGGAAACCTAGCCGCTCCCCCGCCTCGACCGCCGGCCGCGTGAGGATGATGCGGTTGACCTGCTTGGCCTGCAGCGCCTGGACCGCCTTGGCCATCGCCAGGTAGGTCTTGCCGGTACCCGCAGGACCGATCCCGAACACGATCGTGTGCTCGTCGATCGCCTCGACGTAGCGCTTCTGATTGACCGTCTTGGGGCGGATCGTGCGACCACGGTTGCTGACGATGTTGAGGGTCAGGACGTCGGCCGGCCGGTCCTCACCACCACCGGTGAGCATCGCGAGACTGCGCTCGACCGCGTCCGCCGACAGCGGCTGGCCCTTCTCGAGCAGGCTGAGAAGGGCGTCGAAGAGCCGGGTCGCGAGGGCGTTGTCGGCGGCGCCCCCGGTGATCGTGATCTCGTTGCCCCGGACGTGCACGTCACTGACCAGGGCTTTCTCGATGACCTTCAGCAGCTCGTCGCGGCTGCCGAGCAGAGCCACCATCGACTGGGAGTCAGGCACGACGATCTTGGTCGTCACAGCTTCGTGCTCGGGGGTGTCCACTTTTCTCCTCAATGCGTGACCCCGACAGCCTATCCGGCGAGCACACCCAGGTTTCTGCCGCCGAGCACGTGGACGTGCAGGTGGAACACCGTCTGACCGCTGTCCGGACCGGTGTTGGCGATGATCCGGTGCCCCCCTGTGAGCTTCTCCATCCGGGCCACCTCCACCGCCGCGGCAAAGACCTCACCCAGGTACGTCGGGTCCGTCGCCGCCAGGTCCGCCAGGTCCACGTAGTGGTCCTTGGGCACCACCAGCACGTGCGAGGGCGCCTGGGGGTGAAGGTCGCGGAAAGCGTAGGTGCGGTCGGTCTCCAGGACCTTCGTGGATGGGATCCGGCCCGCCACGATCCCGCAGAACAAGCAATCACTCATGCCGGTGCCTCGTCACGTAGAGGCCTGCGGCGCCGCCGAGCCCGAGAAGGGCCGACGCGCCGACCACCAGCGCGACCAGCTTGCTGCCGACACCGCTGGTTCTCGCGGCCGGCTTGGTCACGACGGTGGCGGCTGTCGGTGTCGCAGGAGGGATCGTCGCGGTCTCGAGGACGATGCTGCTCGCGACCGGGTTCGCGGTGCTCGCGAAGGTCGCGGGTGTGGTGACGGTGGCCTCGACCGGGGGGCTGTAGGTCGGCCGGGGAGTCTGGGTGCGCTGCGGCGTCGGGCTGGGCGTGGGGCTCGGCGTGCGGGTCTTCGTCGCTACCGGGGTTGGCGAAGGGGTCGCGCTGGGGCAGGTGAGGAGCAGACAACCCGGCGTTGGAGATGCCGCGGTCGCGGTCGGCGAGGGACTGGCCACGCTCGCTGCCCTCGCCGTACCCACCTCGGACAGACCGAGGACCGCAAGCGTGACGAACGCCGCAAGAGCGACGAAGGCGCGCACCCGGGCAGACGGCATCCCCGCATGCTACGAGGCTTTCCCTGGCCGGGGTGACAACCTTCTCGGGCAGCCGCGCGTCGTCGTGGCTGTGAGTGCAGCATGAGCGCAACCGGCGTGCGATCAGGGGGTGGTCCTGTGACTGCGAACGCCCCCACCCTGGACCTGCTCACGACGTTGTACACCTCCCACTACCGCGAGCTGGTGCGCCTCGCGGCGTTCCTCACCGGCGACAGGGACGGGGCCGAGGAAGTCGTCCAGGACGCGTACGTGAAGGTGCACGGCTCGTGGCGCGGCGTTCGGGAGGTCGACAAGGCGGAGGCGTACCTGCGCACGGCCGTCGTGAACCTGTGCCGGTCGCGGCTGCGGCGCAGGCAAGTGGCGGCCAAGCACCGCCCGGAGCCGCTACGCGACGCGGCCAGTGCCGAGGCGAGCGCCCTCGAGATCGTCCGGCGCGAGGCGGTCCTCGACGCTCTGCACGCGCTCCCCCGACGGCAGCGCGAGGCCGTCGTCCTGCGCTACTACGGCGACCTGACCGAGGCCCAGACCGCTGCCGCGATGGGTTGCAGCGTCGGTGCCGTCAAGAGCCACACCTCACGCGCGATGACCGCGCTGCGACCACTGCTGGAGGAGGCGCGATGACCACCCCCGAGGAGCGGCTGCGCGAGCTGCTCCGTCACGAGGTCGCGACGATCACGCCTGCCGGCGACGGTCTCGCCAAGATCCAGCAACGCCTGGTACGGCGGCGCCGTAGGCGCACCCTGCTCGTACCGGCGGCCGCGCTGGCGACCGCGGGCGCGACGGCCGCCTTCTTCCTGCTGGGCGGCACGGACGACAGGCACACCCTCGTCCAGCAGCCCGGCGGTCAGTCCCCGAGCCCGGCCGCCCCCACCCCGAAGCCCTCGGTCACACCAGGTCGGATCGTGCCGGGTGACTACACCGGCCCGGCGGTGTGGCCGTTCACGTCCCACGCCCAGGCGCGCGCGTGGACGCCGGGCGGCAGCTACCCCTGGGCCCAGGACAGTCTGGAGGTCACCAAGCACTTCGTCAGCGACCACCTGCAGCTGACCGGGTTGACCGCGGTGCAGACCTGCGTGTCCTGCGAGGTCGTCGAGCTCCGTACTGCTGCAGGGCGCAAGGCTGCCGAGGTCGCGCTGGCCCACTTCACCACCGCTCGTGGCAACCGGGTCTTCAGCGTCGTCTCAGTGGACGGCGGCGACCTCACCGTCACCCACCCGGCTGCGGGCGCCGCGATCACCAGCCCGACATCCGTGAGCGGCCGTATCACCGGAGTCGACGAGAACGTGCTGCTGCGCCTGGTCACACCCGATGGCACCAAGATCGCCGAGTCCGGCGCACCCGCTGGCTCGGCCGTTCCCTGGCAGGGCACGCTGACGTGGTCGGACACGTCCTGGACGAGCGCTGCGATCGTCGGCACCACGGCGTCGGCCAAGGACGGCACCCTCAACCGGCTGGTCGTCCTCCCGGTCTCTCGTGCCACCGGGGCGAGTACGAGCTCGTCCTTCGTCGGGCTGGTCGATGGGCACGTTTCGCTGTTCGACGCCACCACCGGCAAGGTCGTCAAGCAGCTGACGTATCCGCCGGCCGGCAAGGTCGACACGGGTGCGACGTGGGCGGGCGGCTCGCTCTCGTGGGTCCGCAGCCGCCAGACCGGCTGTGCCGACGAGCTTGTCCGCCTGGACCACGGCGCAGCCACCACCGTGGTGCAGGCCGGGACCGCCCATCTCGGGACGCCGCAGCTCTCCCCCAGCGCTGGTTGGCTGGCGTGGCTCCAGACCCCCTGCAACGGGGACGCGGCGAGCATCGTCGTGTCCGGTGGTGGTGCGCCGAACCGGACCCTGACGGTACCCAGCGGGACTGCTGCGGTGGTCCTCGACGTGCGCGACGGCGGAGCCCTGCTCGTGCACCTCAACGACGCAGCCGGCACCGACGCGGGGACGCTCGGAGTCGTCCCTGCCGGGGCACTGAACCTCCACGGGGTCCGACCGCTCACCCCCGCGCCTGGCTGCTACCTCGCCGGAGGGGCAGCGTTCGACGGCAGCACGCCGGTCGCGTTCGAGACCTGCCGGGCCGACAGCCGCCTCGTGCGCTTCACCGATCGTGGCGCCCGCGCCTCGACCGGGCCGACGGTGAGCAGCATGGCCGCGCCGAGAAGCATCACCACGCACGCCGGTCAGGTGCTGGTGTGGCTCAAGGACGGGACCGTCGCGCGCTACGCCGACGGTCGCCTCACGCGGCTGCCGACGAACGGGGTGCGCGCCCCCGACTGGTGAGCAACCCTGACCTAGGATTCGAGGTATGGCTGCTCTCGTGCAGGACCTTCTGAGCAGCGTCCCGCACTGGGTCATCTACCTCACGGTGTTCGGGCTCCCGTTCCTCGAGGCCTCGGTCTTCCTCGGCTTCGTGTTCCCCGGCGAGACAGCGCTGGTGTTCGGCGGGGTCCTTGCCTCTCAGGGCAAGGTCAGCGTCGCCGGAGTGCTGGTGCTGGCCGTGGTCGGCGCGATCACCGGTGACGCTGTCGGGTATGCGATCGGCCGCCGTTACGGCGCGGGCCTGCAGGCCAGTCGCCTCGGCCAGAAGATCGGCGACGCGCGTTGGAGCACGACGGAGCAGTTCCTGCAACGGCGCGGCGGGCCTGCTGTGTTCTTCGGCCGGTGGACTGCGCTGCTGCGGGCGATGGTCCCCAGCGCGGCCGGGATGGCCAAGATCCCCTACCACACCTTCGCCCTTTGGAACGCCCTCGGCGGGACGATCTGGGCCGTCGCCTGCGTCTACGGCGGCTACGTCGTCGGTGACGTCGTGGGCCGCTTCGTCTCCGGCTTCGGCTACCTGATCGCGGCCGTCGTGGTCCTGGCCGTGGCCGTCCACTTCGTGCGCAAGCGCCGCGAGAAGCGGACTACCAACGACCTGTCCGTGCGCTGACCACCGCTGCGGCGGCCGCCCCTGCGGTGGACGTCCGCAGCACCGAGGCCCCCAGCCGCACCGCACGACCTCCTGCCGCGACCAGCACGGCGAGCTCCTCGGGTGCGATGCCCCCCTCGGGACCCACGACGAGCACGACGTCGCCGTCGAGGTCCACCGCCGACAGGCGCTCGACCGCCTCCTCGTGAAGCACCAGCAGCTGCCCCGACAGCGCCGCGACCTCTGCCGTGCGCAGCGGCTCGGTGACGACGGGGAACCATGCGCGCCTCGACTGCTTGCCGGCCTCGCGGGCGGTCGAGCGCCACCTGTCGAGGGCCTTCGCGCCCCGCTCGCCGGACCACGAGACGATGCAGCGCGCGGCTGCCCAGGGCACGACGGTGTCGATGCCGACCTCGGTGGCCAGCTCGACGGCCAGCTCGCCGCGGTCACCCTTGGCGAGCGCCTGCACCAGCGTGATCCGGGGTGCGGGCGCGGCCTCCACGGCCCGCTCGAGGACGTCCACCGTCAGGCTGTCCTTGGTCGCCGCAACGACCGTTCCGGTGCACCGGGTGCCCACGCCGTCGACCAGGTCGAGCACTTCACCGACCCGGATCCGCCTCACCGTGGCCGCGTGCCGCCCTTCGGGGCCGTCCACGACGACCCGGTCCCCCGAGAGGTCGGGGCACAGGAAGACCGGGTTGCTCACCGACCGTCGAAGGCGTCGCGGAGCCGGCCGAACAGCCCGTTGCCGGCCTTGGCCGCCATCCCTGGCCGCTCCTCGCCGCGCTGGGTGGCGAGTTCGCGCAGCAGGTCGATCTGCTTCTCATCGAGCTTGGTCGGGACCTGTACGTCGATGTGCACGTGCAGATCACCGCGGCCGGTCCCCCGCAGGTGCGGGACGCCGCGGGCGCGCAATGTGAACACCTCGTCGGGTTGGGTTCCGGCCGGGACGTCGAGCTGCTCCTCCCCGTCCAGGGTCTGCAAGGGCAGCGACGTACCGAGCGCCGCTGCCGTCATGGGCAGTGTCACGGTGCAGTGCAGGTCGTCGTGCTCGCGGGTGAAGACCGGGTGCTGCTTCTCGTGCACCTCGACGAACAGGTCCCCGGGAGGGCCGCCGCCCGGGCCGACCTCTCCCTCCCCGGCCAGCCGGATGCGCATGCCGTCCTCGACGCCGGCAGGGACCTTCACCGTCAGGGTGCGGCGGGCGCGGACCCGGCCGTCGCCATGGCACTCGCCACACGGGTGCTCGATGACGGTGCCGGTGCCGGTGCAGCGCGGGCAGACGCGGGTCGTCATGACCTGGCCCAGGAAGGACCGCTGCACCTGCTGCACCTCGCCGCGCCCGCGACAGGTCTCGCACGTGGTCGGCAGCGTGCCCGACGCGGTGCCCTGGCCCTCGCAGGTGCCGCAGAGGACGGCAGTCTCGATGGTCAGCTCGCGCTGCGTGCCGAAGGCCGTGTCGGACAGGTCGCAGTCGATGCGGATGAGAGCATCCGCGCCCTGCCGCGAACGGCTGCGCGGCCCGCGCGACCCTCCCCCGCCGAAGAAGGCGTCCATGATGTCGCCAAGGCCACCGAAACCACCCTGCGCGAACGGGTTGCCCTGACCGCCACCACCTGGCGAGAGCGGATCGCCTCCCAGGTCGACGATCTGGCGCTTCTGCGGGTCCGACAGGACCTCGTAGGCGGCCGTGACCTGCTTGAACTTCTCCTGCGCGGCGGGGTCGGGGTTGACGTCCGGGTGCAGCTCACGGGCCAGCCTGCGGTAGGCCTTCTTGAGCTGGTCGTCAGTCGCCCCCTGGTCGACGCCGAGCAGGCCGTAGTAGTCGGTCGCCACAGTCCCTTGCTTCCTAGGCTCCGGCCAGCAGGTCGCCGACGTACCGGGCGACCGCACGCACGCTGCTGATGTTGCCCGCGTAGTCCATCCGGGTCGGGCCGACGACACCCAGGCCGCCAACCGGTTGTTGACCTGAGAGCCCGTACCCGACCGTCACCACGGAGGTGGACCGCAGTCCCTCCACGCTGTTCTCCTCGCCGATCTTCACGTGCACGGTGGTGGGGTCGTTGACCTCACCGATGAGCCTGAGCAGCACGACCTGCTCCTCCAGGGCCTCGAGCACGGGCCGCAGCGTCTGGGGGAAGTCGAGGGCGTTCCGTGTCAGGTTGGCGGTGCCGCCGATCGCGATCCGCTCCTCCGGCCGCTCGACCAACGTCGAGAGCACGACCGACAGGACGCTGGTGAGCACCGGGCGCAGTGAGTGCGGCGCCGCGTTGGGCAGGTCCTCGAGGGCCTTCGCCGCGTCGATCAGCTTGGCGCCGTGCAACCGCGGCCCGAAGACCTGACGCAGCTGGCTCACCTCCTCGGCGGCCACGACCGTGGGGAGCTCGAGCACCCGCTGCTCGACCCGGCCGCTGTCGGTGATGAGCACCAGCAACAGGCGGTTCGGCGCCAGGTGAACGATCTCGAGGTGCCTCACCTCAGAGCGGCTCAGCGACGGGTACTGCACCACCGCCACCTGCTGGGTCAGCTGGGAGAGCAGCCGGACACTCCGGCGCACCACGTCGTCGAGGTCGACGGCGCCCTCGAGGAAGGTCTGGATGGCCCGCCGCTCCGCGCCCGACAGCGGCTTGACGGTGGAGAGCCGGTCGACGAACAACCGGTACCCCTTGTCGGTCGGGATCCGTCCGGCGCTGGTGTGCGGGTGGGTGATGAAGCCCTCGTCCTCGAGCGTCGCCATGTCGTTGCGCACGGTGGCGGGGCTCACCCCGAGTCCGTGCCGCTCGGCGAGAGCCTTGGAGCCCACCGGCTCGTTGGTGGAGACGAAGTCCTCGACGATCGCACGGAGCACCTCGAGCTTGCGGTCGTCCAGCACGCTGCGGCACCTCCTGGCACTCGTCTCAGGTGAGTGCCAAAGACTACTCGGCGAGAGGGTCGGTGTGCGGCGACCAGCCGTTGTCGCGGCGCTATCGCTGGACGAGGTGCCCCGAGAAGAGAACGCTTGTCGTCGGAGGACGGCTGATGAACATCGAGATCGATCGGCAGCAAGGCGAAGCTCTGGTGGACCTGGTCGAGCGCAGGCTCGGCAACATCTCCACCGAGATCCGGCACACCGACAGTGCGCGGCTGCGGCAGGACCTGCGCAACGAGCGCGAGCTGCTGCGCGGGCTGCGGACCGTGCTCACCCCTGTGGCGGCATAGCAGGGCCGCACGGGCTCCACCGGTGCCACGGCTGCCTGGCAGGATGAGGCGGTGGCCCTGATCGACCTGACCGCCCGCACCCACCCTCGACGCTCGGGGGTCACGACCCAGCTCGTCGTCCTCGTGCTCGCCGCGGTCGTCGGCGTCGCCCTCGGGATGGTGCTCCTGCTCGCCGACCGCTCGAGCTGGTCAGGCGCGCGTACGACGGTCGCCACCGTGACCGGGCAGTCCGACAAGGGCGTCCTCGCCGACGCATCGGGCAAGGAGGTCGTGCTGCACGTGGCTCCCCTCCCGCGGGTAGGCACCACCATCGCGGTGGAGCTGTCGCCGGACGGCCGGGCCCGCCCCTCGTCGTACCGGCAGACGCCGCTCAAGGCGACCCGGTCCGGGATCGCCTTGAGCCTGCTGCTGGCCGTTCTGGTACAGGGCTACCGCTTCGCGGTCACCCGGCGGAACTAGCGCGAGCTGCTCGGGCTGCGCCGGGCCGGGCGGTCACTTTGCGGACGGCCGGTGCGGTCGCCCTGGGGACGACCCGCGCGGTCGCTGTAGCTGCGGCGTGGACCACCTGTGCGGCCGGGACGGTCCGAGTAGGCCATGCGCGCAGGCGTCGTCACGACGACCGGTTCGCCGGACTCGGCGATCGCCCGCACCGCAGGGTGGCCGGGAACCACTGACTGGGCGCTGACCTCGACACCGGCGCGCTCACGCAGGCGCTGGTTGTCGCGGACCTCGTCGGAGAGCAGCAGCGAGACGACGGTGCCACGGGCACCGGCGCGCGCTGTGCGGCCGGAACGGTGCAGGTAGTCCTTGTGGTCGGCCGGCGGGTCGTAGTGCACGACCAGGTCGACGTCGTCGACGTGGATGCCGCGCGCCGCGACGTCCGTGGCGACGAGCACCCGGGCATGGCCGTGGGCAAAGCCCTCCAGGGCGCGCTTGCGGGCGTTCTGAGTGAGGTTGCCGTGGATCGCCATGGCGTTCACGCCGGAGGTGCTGAGCTGCATCGCGAGGCGGTCGGCGCCGTGCTTGGTGCGGACGAAGAACAGCGTCCGTGCCGGGCGGGAGGCGATCTCGGTGGCGACGGCGACCTTGGCATCGCGCTGCACGGCGAAGGCCAGGTGGTCCATCGTGTCGACCGGCGACGCGGCCGGGGCGACGGCGTGCATCGCCGGGGTCTTGAGGTAGGCCCGCGCCAGCTTGTCGACGCCGCGGTCGAGCGTCGCGGAGAACAGCATCCGCTGGCCGTTGGACGGTGTGAGGTCGAGCAGCGCGGTGACAGCGGGCATGAAGCCGAGGTCGGCCATGTGGTCAGCCTCGTCGAGGACCGTGATGACGACCTGCGAGAGGTCGCACTCGCGCTGGTCGATGAGGTCCTGCAGGCGACCGGGGGTGGCGACGACGATGTCGACGCCGCGGCGGAGCTGGTCGATCTGACGACCCATCGAGGCACCGCCGTAGATGGTCATGAGCTTGAGGTCGAGCGCCTGACCCAGGGGGGCGAGCGCGTCGTGCACCTGCTGCGCGAGCTCACGGGTCGGCACGAGCACGAGGCCGCGCGGGGTGCGGGGTGCGCGCGGTCCGCCGAGGAGCCGCGTCAGCAGCGGCAGGCCGAAGGCGAGGGTCTTACCGGACCCGGTCTGGCCGCGACCGAGGATGTCGCGACCGGCGACTGCATCCGGCAGGGCGCGGGCCTGGATGGCGAACGGCTCCGTCACGCCACGCCGCGACAACGCGTTGATCAGCTTCTCGGGAAGCCCGAGGGAGGCGAAGGACGGCACCGGCTCGCCGGCCGCGGCGACCGAGAGCTCGGCGGCGGCGTCGAGGCCGACCTCGAGCTCGCTCTTCACCGGCTGGGGCGCCGGACGGGAGGTGCGGGAACGACCGTTCGAGGACGTGCGGGGACGACGGGGATTGGCATAGCCAGGCAAGACAAAGACTCCGTGAGGCTCGTGGTGCAACGCGTTCGGGCCGCGAGAGTGCTCAAGCGGCGGGGTCCCGGAGGGACGAAGCACGACACACGAGCGACCGTGCGGGCAGGGTGCCCGACTGGTGAGGACTGACGTCCTGGCGATCAGCCTACCGGTGCGCGTTGGGTGCGGCCGGTTTTCCCTCCTGTGCCCTGCGTCACCGCAGGGGTCCGCTGGTCATCTACCTGATCAGCAAGGACGACCCGAACAAGCAGTTCACCCGCCACCATGCCGCCGAGGCTCTCGATTCCCACCTCACGTTGCTCATCGCCGCCGTGGTGAGCGCCATCTTGATCGGTCGTGATCGGCCTCGTCCTGCTGCTGGCGATCGCCGTCGGCGCTGCGGTGCTGGCGATCATCGCGACCGTCGCGGCGGCCAAGCGCCAGCTCTACAGGTACCCGCTCACCATCCGCTTCGTGCGTTAATCGACGAGCTCGCGCACGACGGCGTCGGCGAGCAGTCGCCCACGCAGCGTCAGGACCGCTTTCCCCTGCTGGTACGGCAGCAGCTCCAGCAACCCGTCGTCGAGGAACCGTGCCGCAGCCGCGAGCCCGGCCGGTCGCAGCACCTCCAACGGCAGCCCGTCCCGTAAGCGGACCTCCAGCAGGACCCGCTCCACGCGCCGGTCCTCCTCGCTGAGCACCTCCCCGGCCAACGCCGGGCTCAGGCCGTCGCCCAGCCGCTGCGCGTACGCCGTGGGGTGCTTGGCGTTCCACCAACGCACCCCGGCGACGTGACTGTGCGCTCCCGGACCCGCACCCCACCAGTCGCCGCCCTGCCAGTACGCCAGGTTGTGACGGCACGGCTCACCCCAGTTGGAGACCTCGTACCAACCCAGGGCCCCGAGGGTCTCCTCCGCCATGAGATAGCGGTCGGCGAGCACGTCGTCGTCAGGCATGGGGACCTCGCCGCGCCGGACCTGAGCGCCGAGCTTGGTGCCCTCCTCCACGATGAGCGCGTAGGCGGAGACGTGCGTGGGCTCGGCGGCAAGAGCCGCATCGAGGGAGGTCTGCCAGTCGCCGTCGGACTCTCCCGGTGCACCGTAGATGAGGTCCAGCGACACCTGCTCGAAGCCGGCAGCCTTCGCCTCGAGGACGGCCTCCTGCGGCCGTCCCGGCGTGTGTGTCCGGTCCAGCACCTCGAGCACATGCGGTACGGCGGACTGCATGCCAAAGCTGACCCGTGTGAAGCCGGCCGCGCGCAACTCGGCCAGCGACCGGGCGTCGACCGAGTCGGGGTTGGCCTCCGTCGTGACCTCGGCGCCCGGAGCCAGGCCGAGCTCGTCGTCGATGGCCCGGAGGACCTTGGCCAGGTCGCGGCTGGGCAGCAGGGTGGGTGTGCCCCCGCCGACGAACACGGTCTGCACCGGGGGCGGCTTGCCGAGGACCTGGCGGGCCAACCGGATCTCCCGCACGACGGTGTCGCCGTACGAGCCTTGGAGGGAACCCAGGTCGGTGTAGGTGTTGAAGTCGCAGTAGCCACAGCGCGTGCGACAGAACGGGACGTGCACGTAGACGCCGAACGGCCGCTCGCCCAGGCGTCGCAGCGCGGGCTCCGGCAACGACCCGTCGCTCGGGGCGGGCTCTCCGTCGGGCAGCTGACCGGGCACCACCCCACGCTAAACGCCTTCGACGCTGTCGCTGGTCGCGGTTACGGTGGGAGCGATCACCCTGGAGGTGGAATGTCCGACGCCGTCGTCGTCGAGGAGCTCGTCAAGACGTTCGGCAAGACCAAGGCCCTCGACGGGGTCTCGTTCTCCTTGCCGGAAGGCACGGTGCTCGGCCTGCTCGGCCCCAACGGGGCCGGCAAGACAACGACCGTCCGGGTCCTGGCCACACTGCTCGCGCCCGACAGCGGGCGGGCGAGCGTGCTCGGCCTCGACGCGGTGAAGCAGGCCGAGCAGGTGCGGCGGGTGATCGGGCTCGCAGGGCAGTACGCCGCGGTCGACGAGAAGCTCACCGGGATGGAGAACCTCCGGCTCGTCGGGCGGCTCTACCACCTCCCCAAGGCCGAGGTGCTGTCCCGGGCAGACGCGCTCCTGGAGCGGTTCGAGCTGACCCAGGCCGCGAACCGGGTCGTGAAGACGTACTCCGGCGGCATGCGACGCCGGCTCGACCTCGCGGCCTCGCTCGTCAACCGGCCGAAGGTGCTGTTCCTCGACGAACCCACCACCGGCCTGGACCCACGGTCCCGCCTGGCGCTCTGGGAGGTCATCGAGGACCTCGTCCGAGACGGCACGACCCTGCTGCTGACCACCCAGTACCTCGAAGAGGCCGACCGGCTCGCGGATCGGATCGCCGTCGTCGACGGTGGCCGGGTCATTGCCGAAGGCACCTCCGACGAGCTCAAGGACAAGGTCGGCGGGTCCGTCCTGGTGGCCCGACCGTCGTCGCCCGACGACGCCGATACCGTCGCCTCCGTCCTCGCCGCGCTGAAGACAGGTGAGGTGAAGCGGCTGGCCACCGGCGAGCTCGCGGTTCCGGCGACCGGCATCGCGCTGGTGGCGAAGGCGGCCCGGGCTCTCACCACCGCTGGCCTCGAGGTCAGCGAGCTGGGGTTGCGGCGGCCCACCCTCGACGACGTGTTCCTGACCCTCACCGGCCACCTGGCCGAGAGCTCCGATGTGGAGGACGAGACCCCATGACCGCCCTCGACACCGTTCCCGGCGGAGGCTTGCGGTACGCCGTCCAGGACACCCTCGTCCTTGCCGGGCGAGCCCTGCGCCACACCACGCGGCAGCCGGAGCTGCTCGTCTTCTCGACGGTGCAGCCCGTCCTGTTCGTGCTGCTGTTCCGCTATGTCTTCGGCGGTGCGATCAACACCGGGCCCATCTCGTACGTGAACTACCTGATGGCCGGCATCTTTGTGCAGACCACCGCTTTCGCCTCCACCTCGACCGGCGTCGGCCTGGCCGAGGACCTGAGCAAGGGCATCGTCGACCGGCTCCGCTCCCTGCCGATCTCGCGCTCGGCCGTCCTTGCCGGCCGCACGCTCGGTGACCTCGTCCGCATGGTCGGCGTCGTGCTCATCATGGCTGTCGTCGGGGTGGCCGTGGGTCTGCGTCCGTCGTCCACGCTCGGGCTCCTCGGGGCGATCGCGCTGACCGCGCTCTTCGGCTTCGCGTTCTCGTGGATCTCGGCCTGGATCGGTCTGATGGTGAAGGACGTCGAGACAGCCAACGTGGCCGGCTTCGTCTGGCTCTTCCCGCTGACCTTCGCGTCCTCCGCGTTCGTGCCGCTGCAGTCCATGCCGGGCTGGCTGCAGGCCTTCGCCAAGGCCACGCCGGTCACGCCGACCTGCGACGCGGTGCGCGCGATGCTCAACGACGGCCTGCCGTTGCAGCGGCCCCTGCTCATCTCGCTGTCGTGGATCCTCGGCGTCCTCGTCGTCTTCAGCTACCTGTCCGTCCGGTCCTACCGCAAGGTCGCCTGAGGGCGGTCGCCCTCAGATGTCCACGGTGAGCGGCCGCGGCAGGTAAACCGCGCCGCTGGCGCCGGCGCCCGCGACGTCGCCCGGGTTGGAGATCGCGCAGCGCTTCAACGACAGGCAGCCGCACCCGATGCAGGAGTCAAGTCCGTCCCGAAGTGCCTGCAGGGCCGCGATCTGCTCGTCAAGGCGCGACCGCCAGGACTTCGACAGCGCGGCCCAGTCCGCCTTGGTGGGGGTGCGGCCGTCCGGTAGCCGATGGAGGGCTTCGCGCACCTCCTCGAGAGACAAGCCGATGTTGCGGGCCGCCCGGATGAAGGCGAGTCGACGCAGGGCGCTCCGCTCGTAGCGGCGCTGCCCCCCGACGGTTCGCGTGGTGGCCAGCAAACCCTCTCTCTCGTAGTACCTCAGCGCAGAGGCGGCGAAGCCGCTGCGGCGCGCCACATCGCCGACCGTGAGCAGGTCTCCGGGTCCCACCGAGAAGCTCCCTTGACATGAAGTTGACTTCAACTATGACGATGGTCACACGTCAACGTCAAGGAGGCCGTTCATGCCCCTCGCACTCATCACCGGCGCGTCCCGTGGTCTCGGCCTGGCCTTGGGGCGCGCCCTGGCAGGAGAGGGCTGGTCCCTCGTCCTCGATGCTCGTCACGACCAGGACCTGCGTAGGGCGGCGCCCGCCGAGGCTGTCGTCATACCAGGGGATGTCACCGACCCTGAGCACCGCCAGCAGCTGCTCGAGGCCGTCGCGGCCCACGGACGTCTTGACCTGCTGGTCAACAACGCCAGCTACCTGGGCCCCTCTCCCCAGCCACTGCTTCGGCAGTACCCGCTGGCCGAGCTGCGCCGGGTCTACGAGGTGGACGTCTTCGCTCCGCTCGCTCTGGTCCAGCTGCTCCTGCCGTTGTTGCGCCACGGCACGATTGTCAACGTCAGCTCGGATGCGGGGACCGAGGCCTATGCGGGCTGGGGCGGGTACGGCTCAGCCAAGGCGGCCCTCGACCAGCTCACCGCGGTCCTCGCGCTGGAGCAGCCGCAGCTCCGGGTCCTCGCCTTCGATCCTGGGGACATGCGGACCCAGATGCAGCGGGAGGCGTTCCCGGGAGAGGACATCTCCGACCGGCCGCTGCCTGAGACCGTGGTGCCCGCGATGCTGGCGCTGCTCGACCTGTCGAGCGGGCGTTACCGCGCCTCGGAGCTGTTACCGACGGTCTCCCGATGAGCTTCGCCACGACCAACAACGCCAGCGTCCCGCCCGAGGTGCGCGGGCTGGCCCGCGACGAAGTGCGCCTGCTCGTGGCCACCCCGTCGGGCCTGACAGACACCCTCTTCCGCGGCCTGCCCTCGTTTCTCAAGGCCGGTGACCTCGTCGTCGTCAACACCAGCGCCACCCTCCCGGCGGCCCTCGACGGGCAGCGCGAGGATCGCAGCGACGTGGTCGTGCACTTCGCGACCGAGCTCGACGACAGGACCTGGATCGTCGAGGTACGGCCGCCCGCGCCGTCCTTCGGTCCGGTCGCAGACATCCGTGTCGGCGAGCGCATCTCCCTGCCCGCCGGAGCCTGGCTCGAGGTGCTCGAGACCCGACCCGGGCAGGTGCGCCTGCATCGCGTGAGCGTCGCGCTGGAAGGTCCTGTCACCGCGCTGCTGGAGCGGCGGGGGCGGCCCATCGCCTACGGCTATGTGCCCGAGCGGTGGCCGCTTGCGGACTACCAGACCCTTTTCGCGGTCGAACCCGGAAGCGCTGAGATGCCGAGCGCCGGCAGGCCCTTCACACCGGCCGTCGTGACCGACCTCGCGCGTCGCGGCGTGCTCGTCACCCCGATCCTGCTGCACACCGGCGTGTCGTCGGCCGAGCTCGGTGAGCCACCGTCGACCGAGCGGTTCCGGGTACCTGCCGCGACGGCGTCCCTCGTGCAGCACGTCAAGCGGCAGGGCGGTCGGGTCGTGGCGGTCGGCACCACCGTGACGCGGGCCCTGGAGACCACGGGCGGCGAAGCTGGGTCCGGCTGGACCGACCTCGTCCTGACTCCCGAACGGCCGGCTCGCGTCGTGGACGGGCTCATCACGGGATGGCACGACCCTGGCGCCAGCCACGTGAAGCTGCTCGAGTCCGTCGCCGGACCCGAGCTCGTGGCCCGGGCCTACGCCGAGGCGCAGGCCCGCGGGTTCCTCTGGCACGAGTTCGGCGACAGCTGCCTGCTCCTCCCCTGACCACCCCACCCCACCCCACCTCCCTGACCCGCCCCTTCCCCGCTGATCATGGAGTTGTTGCCCGGGGCCTGAGCGTGCGCACTGCGCACAAACCCCATGATCGGCGGGCAAGGGGCGGGCCGATACGGTGGACGGTCATGGAGCTGGTCCTGGTCCGCCACGCGCTGCCGGTGCGCATCGATGCCACCGACGACGGGAGCCCGGCCGACCCGGGACTGGCAGAGCTCGGCCACCAGCAGGCCCGCCGCGTCGTCGAGGCGCTGACCGGCGACGAGATCACGCACCTGTACAGCAGCCCCGCCAAGCGGGCTCTGGAGACCGCCGCCCCGCTGGTCGAGAAGCTCGGCCTCCCCCTCACGATCGAGCCCGGGATCGCGGAGTTCGACGTGGCGCACAGCTCGTACGTCCCCGTCGAGGAGCTGCGCGCGGCTGATGACCCCCGCTGGCACCTGCTGGTGAAGGGCGACCTGTACCACGCGGACGTCGACCCGGTCGCCTTCCGCGACCGGGTGGTGGCCGCTGTCGAGGCGATCGCCCAGCGCCACCCCGGCGGCCGGGCGGTGCTGTTCAGCCACTCCGGCACCATCAACGCCTACACCGGCCACGTGACGAGCCAGGACCGGGCGCTGTGGTTCGCGCCCGCCTACGCCTCGGTCACGCGCATCGGGGCTGCACGGGACGGGCGGCGCGGCATCGTCAGCCTCAACGAGACCGGCCATGTCCGCGACCTGCTCACCCGCTGACGTCCCGCCGCACGAAGGACACCGCGCCGACCGCCAGGGCCAGAACGGCGAATGCACCACCCATCAGCAGCGCCCGGTCGTACGACGTCACCTGCGTGCCCCCGGCAGACACCGCGTCGAACAGCAGCCCCGGGAACCACTTGGCCGCATCGGCCCAGGCGTTCTCGATGATGTGCTCGAGCGGCATCAGCCATGCCAGGCCGATCGCCAGGCCCACTGCGGTCGAGCGGACGAGGACGCCCAGCGCCGCACCGAGGACACCGAAGAAGGTCGCCGCGACCAGCGCGTTGGCGTAGTCCGCCAGCGCCTGCTGCACACCGGTCCCGGTGAACCAGTGGGATGTGGGCACGTCACGCACCGAGGCAAGCACCAGCGACAGCCCGCCACTCACGACCTCGGCCGCGAGCAGGCTTGCTGCGACGAGCAGCACGATCGCCGCGAGCTTGCCGAGCATCAGCCGCCCGCGACGCGGCTCGCGGACGAGCAGCGTGCGCAAAGTCCCCTGTGAGTACTCGCTACTGAAGCTGGTGAGGAACAGCACGAACACCAAGATCCCCAGGAAGCCGTTGGCGCCGTTGAACCCGGCCGTCAAGCCCCCGGGCTGTGCCAGCACGCCCAGGGTCGGCGCGAACCGGGCGTCAGGCCCCGTGGTCGCCACCGTCCCTGCGTTGACGAACAGCAGGGTCGTGGCGAGTAGGGCCAGCAGCGGCAACACCGCTCCGGCCGTGTAGAGAGTCGAGCGCCGCCCCAGCTTCACCAGCTCCGAGCGGAACGCCCCGGCCACGGCTCCGCCACGCCGCGCGGACAGGTCGTTCGACTGGCGGCTCACAGGGCACCCATGAGAGAGGCGTAGCGGTCTTCGAGAGTGCCTGCGCCGACGGACATCTCGACCAGTGTGATGGCTTCCTCCATGGCGCTGCGGTTGAGCTCCGCGAGGAAGCCGGTCACGTCCTCGACGCCGTCGAGCGGCACATGGACCTGCCTGCCCTGTCGTGAGGCCGCAGGCACGCGAGCCAACACGATCCGCAGCAATCGGTCCAGGTCGCGTGGGTGCTCAGTGGCGACGACCACCCGGTCGGTCCCGGCCGCAAGCAGCTCGGAGGTCGCGCCCTGGAAGACGCGACGCCCCTGGTCGACCATGACCAGGTGGTCGCAGACCTGCTGCAGCTCGGTCAGCTGGTGCGAGGAGACGAGGACCGTGAGCCCACCGTCGGCGACCCGCCGGAGCAGCTCGCGCATCTCCCGAATGCCTGTCGGGTCGAGCCCGTTGGTCGGCTCATCGAGCACGAGCAGCTCCGGCTCCCCCAGCAGAGCGGAGGCAATGCCCAGTCTTTGCTTCATGCCGAGGGAGTAGCTCTTGTAGGCATCACCCCCGCGGTCGGCCAGACCCACGACCTCCAGCACAGCCGGGATCCGCGAGGCGGGCAGGCCCGCGAGCGTCGTCTGCACCCGCAGGTTCCGCTCCCCCGACAACCCCGGATAGAAGGCCGGGCTCTCGATGAGGGCTCCCACCTTGGGCAGGTAGGCCGACGGGTCGGACAGCGGCTGCCCGAGGACTGTCGCCGTACCCGACGTGGGACGGACGAGACCCAGCAGCATCCGCAGGGTCGTGGTCTTGCCGGCGCCGTTGGCGCCGATGAAGCCGGCGACGACACCGGTCGGCACCTCCATGTCGAGCTCGTCGACGGCGGTGCGCGTGCCGTAGCGCTTGGTCAGGCGGTCAGTGACCACCACGGGTTGGGGCATCTTGGCTCCTCCTGGACTCGGGTGTCACCAGCCTTTCGAGACACCCACCTCCAGACGTCACCCACGGGGAGCGACTTCGCCTACGCCCCAGGGCTTACAACCATCCCGGCTTCACGAGCCCGGTCTCGTAGGCGAGCACGACCAGCTGCGCCCGATCCCGCATCCCGAGCTTCACCATCGCCCGCGACACGTGCGTCTTCGCCGTGGCAGGAGAAACCACCAGTCGTACGGCGATCTCGTCGTTCGTGAGCCCCTCGGCGGCGAGCGCGACCACCTCCCGCTCACGGTCGGTGAGACGGTCGAGCGCCGTGGTGTCCGGCGTGGACCGCGATCGAGACGCGAACTCCTCGACCAGCCGCCGGGTCACCCTGGGTGAGAGGAGCGCGTCCCCGTCTGCCACCACAGCGATCGCGCGCAGCAGCTCCACCGGATCGGTGTCCTTGAGCAGGAAGCCCGACGCGCCGCAGCGCAGCGCCTCGAAGACGTACTCGTCCAGCTCGAAGGTCGTCAGGATGACGACCCGCACGGCCGCCAGCCGCGGGTCGGCGGCGATCCGCCGGGTCGCCTCGAGCCCGTCCACCTCCGGCATCCGGACGTCCATGAGCACCACGTCTGGTAGCAGGTCCACGGCCGCGCGCACGGCCTCGACGCCGTTCCCCGCCTCCCCCACGACCTCGATGCCGTCTGAGGCGTCGAGCAGCGCGCGGAAACCGGCGCGCACCAAGCCCTGGTCGTCGGCCAGCAGGACCCGGATCACGGGCCCACCGGCAGCTCGGCTTCGACCGCGAAGCCGCCCTCAGGGCGCGGACCGGCCACCAGCCGCCCGCCCAAGGCGGTCGCCCGCTCGCGCATTCCCGTCAGCCCGTTGCCCGGTGTCACCGGCCACCTACCGGCGCCGGCATCCGTCACCCGGACCGTCAGCAGCGAGGGCCCGTAGTCGACGTGCACGTCCGCCATCGACGTACCCGCATGGCGGGTGACGTTGGTGAGCGCCTCCTGCACGATCCGGTAGGCGGCCAGGTCCACACCCGCGGGCAGCGACCGCCGGTCCCCGGTGACCGTCGTACGCACCTCGACACCGGCGGCGGACACGCCCCGGGTCAGCGCTCCCAGCTCGTCCAGTCCAGGCAGTGGCCGGAGTGGTGCGTCCTCCTCTGCCGACCGCAGCGCCCCGACCGTGGCCCGCAGCTCGGCCAACGTGTTGCGGCTGGCGTCCCGGATCGTCTCCAACGAGGTGCGCACCTGGTCAGGCCGGGTGTCCATCAGGTGCAGCGCCACGCCCGCCTGCACGCTGATCAGCGACATGTTGTGTGCCAGCACGTCGTGCAGCTCGCGGGCGATGCGCAGCCGCTCGTCACTGGCCCGGCGGCGTTCCTCCTCGACCCGCGCGTGCCGGCTCTCGACCCCCTTCTCACGGCGCGCCCGTGTCTGCTCGCCGACCGCCACCAGCACCAGCAACCAGGCCGTAGAGCCGAGGGCCGCCCCCAACGGAACACCGTCGAACAACCACCCCGTCCAGATGCTCAGCAGCGCAGCGCCCACAGCGACCCACGCTTGGGTACGGCGGCCGGTGACCGCGCAGATCACGAGGGCGATCCCGAAAGCCGCCGGCACCGGGCCACCGGGGTAGTCGAGTTCGAACCACGTCACCGCGGCCGCCAGGGGCACGCCCAGGGCGACCCAGGGCTGGCGCGGCAGAGCGAGGAGCGAGAGCGGCCCCACGATGAGCAGGCCGACACCGAGTGCGTCGATCCCGCGATGATCCGACTGGTGCTGGGCCGCAGCGAGGCTTGCCCCGACCTGGAAGGCGGCGAGCACGAGCACACGCAGGACGGCGATCACCGGTCGACCGTACGGCCCGGCACGCGACGACGTCATCGCACCGGGGACGACAACGGTCCTGCGCCCCAGGGAGCAGCGCCGTGCCGTGCCTCGTACGACCTGCGTGGTAACCGGCTAACGGAGCCAGTCAGGGAGCACGGTGTCACGGCCGAGGATGTGTCGGCCGAGGAACGCCAGCACCGCCTCGTACCAGGCAACGGCGTGGTTCGGTGTGAGCACCCAGTGGTTCTCGTCCGGGAAGTACAGGAACTCGTGGGGCATCCCCTGGGGGTCCTCTGCCCGAGAGCACAGGTCCCACCACAGCCGCAGCCCTTCTCCGATCGGCACCCGGTAGTCCTTGTCGCCGTGCACGACGAGCATCGGGGTCGCGATGTTGTCGGCGAACTGCGAAGGGTCGTTCTTGGCCACCATCTCAGGGGTCATCTCGCGGGCCCAGTACCACGCGACGTCCGTCGTCGCCCCGAAGTGGTCGAGTGCCCACAGCGAGGCGTGGGTGACGATCGCCTGGAAGCGGCCGGTGTGACCGGCGACCCAGTTCGCCATGTAGCCGCCGAAGCTCCCGCCCATGGCGGCGGTCCGGGAGGCGTCGAGGTCCGGCCGCTCGAGGGCGGCGTCGGTGATGTGCATGAGGTCCTCGTAGGGGGCGCTGCCCCAGTCCCCCCAGCCCCGTGCCACGTGCTCCAAGCCGTACCCGGTGGACAGCGCCGGGTCAGGCAGGAGCACCGCGTACCCGCGGGCCGTGAGCAGCCAGGGGCACCACCGCCAGGACCAGGAGTTCCAGGACGACAGCGGTCCACCGTGGATCCACAGCACCAGCGGGTGCGGACCGGCCCCCTCGGGGAGCGCCAGCCAGGCTCGCACCTCGCGCCCGTCCGGCACCGACGTGCTGACCTCGGTCAGCCTGCCCGGCAGGTCCAGTGCCGGGGCAGGGGACGGCAACCGGACCGGGACACCGGGCTCCTGCGGGTCGATCCGCACCGGGGTCGGTGGACCGTCGTACCCGGCCCTCAGCGCGTAGACCGCTGCCCCGTCCCGGGCCACGCACAGGTCGGAGTAGGCCCCGTCATCGGTCGTCAGCCGCGTCACGCTCAGGTCCGCGAGCTCCACCCGGAACACCGGGGCGCGGCCGCCCTCGTCGGCGGTGACCAGCAGCGCGGTGCCGTCCGGGGTCCAGCGCAGCCCGGTCGGCCAGCGGTCCCAACCGGCCACCACCTGCTCGGACTCCCCGTCGAGATCGAGAACCACGAGCATGCAGTCTCCCGGGTCGAGGGGCGTGCTTCTCGTCCAGCGGATGCACGCCACCCGGGTTCCGTCTGGGGACACCGTCGGGTCGCCGTACTCGTATCCCTGGTGGTCTGCGAGAACCCGCCGGCTGCCCGTCCCCGCGTCCACCACAACCAAGGTCGTACGACGTGAGCCGCGCGGTTCCGAGACCGTCCAGGTGACCACGACCTGCGACCCGTCCGGCGTCAGGTCGTAGGAGGTGTCGTCGAGCGCCCGCTCCGGCGTGGGTGTCAGGTCGGTCCAGCTGATCTGGTCGTCCTGCGCGACCGATCCCACCAGCAGACGGGGCGCGCCCGGACCGAGGTCGCGGTCCCAGAAGCGCACCGGGTAGCCGCGGTGCACGATCGCGCTGACGTTCCTGTCCTTGCGGGCCTTGCGGCGCGCAGCGTCGTCCTCGCCGTCGCTCGATCCAGGCAGGGTGTCGCTCGTGACCACGACCACCTCACCGGCCGTCCTCGGTCTCGCAATGCCACCCGGGCGGGTGCCGACCGAGCGGGCCTCTCCCCCGGCCGCGGGCAGCAGCCACAGCGCTGCCTGCTCGTCGTCCTCGGTGCTCTCGGGGTCGTGCCGGCTGGAGGTGAACAGCACGTCGCCGGCGTCGGTGAACACCGGGCTGCCCTCGCCCTTGGCGCTGCGCGTCAGGCGCCGGGCCGGCCGCTGCCCGGTGGCGTCGACCTCCCACAACGCGGTGACCCACTTCTGCTTCTTCGCATCGAGCGTCGCGACGCTGGTGACGAGCCTGGTGCCGTCAGGGCTCAGAGCCAGGCCGCTGAGCCGAGGGATGGCCTGAGAGGCGTCGAGGTCAGCGAAGTCCATCAGGCCGTCCTACCACGCCAGACCCGCGCCCGGGGAGTCGTCAGTGGCAGCTGGCCGAGCCGGAGTCGCTGAAGGTGCCGCTACCCGCCGCGGGGACGAAGACCCAGCTGTAGCTCGTCGGTTTCAGCGTGAGCAACAAGACACCGAAGGTGGTGCTGTCCCGCACGACGCTGTTCGGGGCCACCGTGACGAGAGCGGTGTGGTTCGCGCCGCCCGTGCCGACCACGAACTCCCGCAGCCCCCGCGCGCTGTCGGCGACTCCGGCAGCGGTCTGCGGTGCGAACCGCTCGTAGGTGTGGTCGTGACCGTTGAGGACCACCTCGGCGTTGGCGTCGTACAGGAGCTGCCAGAAGGCTTTGCTGTTGGAGGCGGCCCGACCGCCGGAGCTGAACAGCGGGATGTGCCAGAACGCAAGGGTGCAGGTGTTCTTGTGGGCCGCGAGATCGGCGGCGAGCCACTGGCCCTGCGGCGACGTGGCCGAGCAGCCACCGATGGCTGAGCACTGCGAGTTCAGGGCGACCAGGTGCCATGCGCCCACGTCGAAGCTGTACCAGCCCTGGCCGGACGGGCCCGCGCGAGCTCCGAAGTAGCGGAAGTAGCCCGCTGCCCCGGCGTTGGTGCTGTCGCAACCGGTGGCACCCGACGACCCCGCCTGTGTGAGGTACTCGTGGTTGCCCGCCACAGGGGCTGTGAGGCTCTTGAACCGTCCCCAGCTCTTGTCGTACGACCCCAGCCAGGCGTCGTAGCCGCCGCAGTAGTACTGGTTGTCACCGAGGGCCAGGACCCTGGCGACGCCGCGCCCCACGATGACGTCGGACACCGACTTCTGCCGGCACGTGCTGCCTGTGCCGAGACCCCCGTTGAAGGCGGAGTCCGCTGGGTCGCAGGCGATGTCCCCCGCCGCCGCGATCACCGGCCATCCCGTCGGGGTCGGGGTCGGCGTCGGGCCGCTGGTCTGCACCACCAGCTGCGGAGGGTGCGCCCCCTCGCGGGAGGACAGGCTCAGCGCGGTGCTCGACGTCGTGTCCAACCCGAAGGCGACGGCTCCGTCGGCGGTCACAGCGGCCGTGACGTTCGCGGTGGCCCAGGTGCCCGCGACGGTCGCGCCCGACGACCCCAACGCGCTGCCGAGGGCGGGTGCCGTCGCATACGTCAGCCCCGCCTCGGTCCAGGTCGTGCTGGCGAGCCGGTGGGCGACGTAGCCCGCCGACTGGGCGCTGTTGGCCCAGACGCGCAGGGTCGCGAACGTCACGCTCTGGGAGCCCACACCGCTGACGGTGAAACGCAGGTAGGACCGGGTGACCGGCGAGGCGTCCGTGCGCAGCGTCGAGGCCGTTCCGTAGCTGGTGCTGGGTGAGGTGCTGACGACGTAGCCGTCGGCGACGGGGGTGAGGGTCGACGCCGCTTGCGGCACCAGCTCGAGCGGAGCGGTCATCTGGGTGCCGACCCCGACGACCGCCACGCAGAGGCCGGCAAGGAGCAGGACGTGGAGGCGAACACCCTTGCCCACGATCACCGCGGTCCCCCATAACCGGCCTTAACGGGACAAGACTCCCCGCCCCACCGCCGGGGGTCAAGAGCGCAGAACTACTTGGCCTTCTCCTCGCCCGTCGAGAGCGCGGCGATGAACGCCTCCTGAGGGACCTCCACGCGTCCGACCATCTTCATGCGCTTCTTGCCCTCCTTCTGCTTCTCGAGGAGTTTGCGCTTGCGGGTGATGTCACCGCCGTAGCACTTGGCGAGGACGTCCTTGCGAACGGCGCGGATGCTCTCGCGCGCGATGATCCGTGCGCCGATCGCCGCCTGGATGGGCACCTCAAACTGCTGCCGCGGGATGAGCTTGCGCAGGCGCTCGGTCATTAGTGCGCCGTATGGCTGCGCCTTGTCGCGGTGCACGATGGCGGAGAACGCATCTACCTGTTCGCCCTGGAGCAGGATGTCGACCTTGACCAGGTCTGCGTCCGCCTGGCCGTCCGGCTCGTAGTCCAGTGATCCGTAGCCAGCGGTGCGGCTCTTCAGGTTGTCGAAGAAGTCGAAGACGATCTCACCGAGCGGCATCCGGTACCGGATTTCGACGCGGTCCTCGCCGAGGTACTCCATGCCGAGGAGTGTTCCGCGGCGCTGCTGGCACAGCTCCATGATCACGCCGACGTAGTCCTTCGGCGCGAGGATGGCGCACTTGACCATGGGCTCGGCGACGGACGCGATCTTGCCGCCCGGGAACTCCGACGGGTTCGTGACCGTGACGACCTTCTTGTCGTCGGTCGTCACCTCGTACGGCACGGACGGCGCGGTCGTGATGAGGTCGAGCCCGAACTCGCGGTCGAGCCGTTCGGTCACAATCTCGAGATGCAGCAGGCTGAGGAATCCGCAGCGGAAACCGAAACCGAGAGCCACGGATGTCTCCGGATCGTAGACCAGCGCGGCATCCGACAGCTTGAGCTTGTC
>JAOPVP010000060.1 GCA_025966135.1 Frankiales bacterium | reverse complement strand
GGCTGTGGAAGCTGTCGTCTGCGACCTGCCCGGTGGGCCGAGGGGTTATCAGGTGCTCGCTTCGGCGGCCGAGGATCCGGTCGGCAACCAGGGAAGTCTCGCCCAGCAACTGGGTATCGACCGGACCGTCCTGACGTATCTCGTCGACGACCTCGAACAGGTGGGTCTGGTCGAGCGGCACCCGGACCCCAGTGACCGGCGCAGTCGTCTTGTCGTCGCCACCGACCAGGGGCGGTCGCTGCTCTTACAACGACAGCAGGCAATGCGGCACGTCGAGCAGCACATCCTGGGCCCTCTGGGCGCCGACGCTCAGACGTTTCGCGCACTGTTGCACCGCCTCGTGCCCCGGACCAGCGAACTCGATCCGATCAGCAGCACCTGTCAGATCGTCGAGCAGCTCACACCCGTCAACAGCACTAACCTGATCAGCTCGCGGGCCAGACGGCGGCGCTGAGCAGGTCAGCTCCGTGGTAGTCGGGCCTCGCCCGACGCCCCGCCGTCGTGCCGAGCAACCGCGCGGGGCCTTTGCGCTGGGTGTTCTGATGACCACGGTCCTGGAGACGGAGAAGGCTTCCTCGATGCACGGCTTCACGGTCTTTGTCGGACATGGCGGGTCCGCGTGGAAGACATGCGCGCGGCAAGACCATCACGTTCAAGGCACCGGTGAGTTGGAGGTTAGGGGGTTCCAAGCCCTATCCCGGACCGGTATGACGGGGGAAGATGAGGGCAGCAGCCGAGAGACAAGGTCAGACCGGTGGATGAGGCCGACGGGCGACGGGGCACCGCCGGTGCCCGTGCCGAGTTCTTTGCATCCGGCTCTGCCGAGGACGCGAGCGTCCCTCACGTTGTCGCGGCCTCGTGGCGTCGTTCTCTCACCGCCGGCGTCGATGCACAGAGCATGCAGGTCGCCTATCACAACGACCTCGACACGTCATCGCGATTGGTGCGTTGCTCGCAGCCGATCATCGAACGACTTCGCCAGGAGACGGCGGCGCTTCCGCTGAGCATCGCCCTGACTGACAGCAAGGCTCAGATCCTGACCCGTGTCGACACCGGTCGGGACGCGGCGCAGCTGCTGGACAAGGTGTCCTTCGCGCCCGGGTTCGACTACGCCGAGGGAAACGTCGGCACCAACGGTGTGGGCACCGTGTTCGAGTTGGGGAAGTCCGTCCAGATCAATGGTCCGGAGCACTATCACGAGGAGCTGCAGCCGTTCTCCTGCGCTGGCGCCCCGATCCGAAACCCCCTCACCGGACGTATCGAGGGGGTGCTGGACATCAGCTGCTTGGCCCAACACGCCAGCCCCATCATGCAATCTCTGACCCGCTCCGCAGCGCTGGATATCGAGCGCAATCTGCTGCTCGACCGCAGTCTGGGGCAGCAGGCCCTGTTCGAGGCGTTCGTCCGTGCCGAAGGACGGGCCCGAGGTGCTGTCATGGCCGTGAGTGGAAGCATCGCCATGTCCAACACCCTGGCGCAGAGCCTGTTTGATCCTGCAGAGCTGCGGACGATCCAGGATCACGCCAACTACCGCATGCCGCGCATCGATCCAGCTATCGAGGAGATTGAGCTCACCACCGGCAAGGTGGTCCGCATCCGGACCACTCGCGTCCTTGCCGGTCAGGACACGGCCGGTGTCGTCCTCGAGCTCAAGTTGTGCAGTGAGGAGAGCCCGACGCCGCTGCCGCTCGGGCAGCCCCCAGAGCTGCGCGTGGTGCCTCGGCCCGCCGTTCCCGCAATGAGCTCCGACCTCAAGGGTGTGTTCGAGCTCAAGAAGCTCAGCAGCAGCGGGCAGTCGCTGCTGTGGAGGAAAGCCTGCTCCGACATCGCCAGGGCGCTGGAGCAACGCAACGCGCTGCTTGTCATGGGAGAGACCGGCGCCGGCAAGCTATCGCTCGTGACCGAGATGTATCACCGCGTCACGCCAGGCGGTCGAAGTGTGGTCATCGAGGCTGCGAGTATCGCCGGGGACTCGTACGGGAACGCGGAAGAGGTGATGGAGGCCACTGTGCTTCCGACGCTCTACATCTTCCGCAACATCGATGCGCTGTCCACCGATGGCGTGGAACGACTGAACACCTTCCTGATGGCCCTGGCGGACAGCGATGGCCGAGCCTTCGCTGCTGCAACCGTCTCGGACGCGGAGGTTGACTCAGAGCTGCCCTTCCGAGATCTGCTCGTCCACTTCGTGACGGCCGTGACGGTGCCGCCCCTGCGCCATCGCCTTGACGACATCCCCACAGTGGTCACCCAAGTGCTGGGCAAGCTCTCCGGCTCGCGTGCCACGCGTGTCAGTCCGGCAGCCATGCGGGTCATCTGCCGCTACTCATGGCCGCGCAACATCCACCAGCTGGAGGAGGCACTGCGCGCCGCACTTCTCAAACGGCCGGTCGGAGAGCTGCAGCCCGAGGACCTGCCGGGCTACTGCCACAACTCGGCCCGCCACCAGCTCACTGGCTTGGAGTCCATCGAGCGGGATGCGATCGTCAAGGCCCTGCATGATGCAGGTGGCAACAGGGTGCAGGCGGCCGCCGACCTCGGGATCGCGCGGTCATCGCTGTACCGCAAGCTCAAGAGCTACGGCATCTCCACGATCTGAGCAGCACCACTCGAGTCGGCAGAGCACTTGTTCGACACGCCGAAGCGTCGCAACTAAGCACTGACCCTGGAGTCGAGCCGTACCGGTGGCTGGTCGATGGCGTTTCCGTCCGGCAGCAGGGCGCCCTCGTCATCGAAGATGATCACGCCGTTGCACAGCAGGCTCCAGCCTTGTTCGTGGCGTGCGGTGATGACGGCGGCGGCCAGGCGGTCGCTTGCGCGTGCAGTCGGGCACTTCGGGCGGTGGTGGCACATGATGTGCCTCCTGAACGGAAGGTTGTGGAAGAGGGGGAGGTAGTGCGATGGCCGGAACGAGCCGGTCGGGCATCGGGTCAGTAGGGCAGGGGTCGCCCGGAGGGCGTCCGCAGGTCGAGTTCGCGGCCTCGGTTCGGCCAGGAGTGACGGCGTCTTTGAATCGCGGGTACAAGACATCTGGTCACAATCAGGCTCCCTGATCCTTCCTCTGGTCCGCGCGCGGGGCGGTGCGCGCCTCGTCGGGTACGAGTTCATGACACGTCCTTCTCGAAGTCCGGTGGTGTACCACGTTGGGACAGTCACGCAACGGACTCATGCCGACGACGGAGAGTCACGGAGGCCGTGCCGGTATGCCTGCGATGTGGCGGAACGCGCCCCCTCGACGAACCACAGGTCCCGCGGTCCGGCCGGTCGAAGCACCGTCGTACTGGGGGAACACGGTGGGATCGGCACTGTGACGGGACGGGCGTTCGCTGTCGAAGAACACTGGAAGGTGCGAGCACGCCAAGACCGTTGTGCATGGCATGAACGACCCTCTTGACGACGCGGGGCTACTCGACTCCTACTCGGAGGCGGTCATCCATGTCGCCGAGCAGGTCCTGCCGAGCGTCGCGAGCCTGCTGGTCACCACCTCGCGCGGAAGCGGATCTGGCAGCGCGAGCGTCCTGACCTCGGACGGGTTCCTGCTCACCAGCAGCCACGTCGTCGAGGGCGCCGACCGAGCCACCGCGACCTTTCAGGACGGCCAGGAGGTCCTCGCCGACGTCGTCGGCCGGGACCCGTTGTCGGACTTGGCGGTTTTGCGGGCACGCGACGACGTCCCGGTGCCGGTCACCCTGGGAGACGCCTCGCAACTGCGGGTGGGTCAGGTTGTCATCGCGCTCGGCAACCCGTTCGGGTTGGCTGGCAGTGTGACCGCAGGCATCGTCTCGGCACTGGGTCGTTCCCTGCCGACCCGGTCGGGACGGGTTATCGACGAGGTCATCCAGACCGACGCAGCACTGAACCCGGGCAACAGCGGGGGAGTGCTCGCCGATAGCGTCGGACGAATGGTCGGGGTCAACACCGCGGTCGCCGGCGTCGGTCTCGGCCTAGCCATCCCCGTGAACGCCACCACTCGTTCCATTGTCCAGACGCTCATGACGACGGGGAGGGTACGACGGGCCTGGCTGGGCGTGGCAGGCGCGCAAGGGGCGCTGCCGCCGCCGCTGCGAGAGCGGCTCGGGCGTCGTGCGGGACTGCACGTAGCTCAGGTGATCGAGGGAAGTCCGGCCGCCCAGGCAGGGCTTATGCGCGGCGACATCGTGGTGGCGGTCGACGGATCCCCGGTGAACACCAGCACCGCACTGCAGCAGCTCATGGTCGAGGCCGCAATCGGCCGGCCGATCGAGGTCACTGTCTGGCGCAACGGCGCGCTGGTGGACGTCATCGCAAAGCCGCGCGAACTCGCCTCGTGACCCTGACTCACCTGACCTGATCACCGACGACCTGACCGTCGGTCAGCTGAATCACTCGAGCGGTGTGCGCGATCAGGTCGCCGGCATTGCGCCCGTGAAGTGCGGCCACGATCGTCGTGCCCGGAAGCGCCGCCCGAAGATTGGCCAGCATCTGAACGGCGGTCGCTTCGTCAAGGCCCTCCGTCGGCTCGTCAAGCAACATGAGTCGCGGACGGCGAAGGTAGGCCTGGGCCAGCGCGAGTCGGCGGCGCTGCCCTCCGGACAGGAAGCTGCCTCCTGGTCCGACCTGGGTCGAGCGCTCGACGAATCCCGAGAGGACAACCACGCGCAGGGCGTCGTCGAGCTCGGCTCCGGTGGCCGCGGGACTGGCCAGGCGTAGGTTGTCCTCGATGGTGCCGCTCAAGACGCCGCTGTCCGCCTCGACGAGGGTGAGGTAGCCGCTGCGCTCCTCGTAGCTCAGGGTGTACGGATCGACTCCGCCGACGCTGACTTCACCGGTCATGGCTGGTTGCTCGCCGGC